>JBEKNI010000041.1:0-34634 GCA_049522975.1 Occallatibacter sp.
CAGGACCGCCGTAGGTGCTTTGCGCAGCATACAAAAACAACCGCGGCGGGTTCAGAGCTATTTCAGGCAAAGGGATGTAAGTTATGCCGCTGCGTGACATTCCTTCAGGGCCGGATCAATAGTGGCGGCGCGGGCGAACCGCAGGTCCTTCGACTCCGTTTGGCGCAAAGAACGCGCCAAATTCCGCTGAGGATGACAACTTGTATTTTGTGAATTCAACAACTTACCAAACTGCCATATGTCGATACGGCCTAGCCACAAAATCAAAGACGCGCCGAGGGTGGGACACCCAAATAGTTTGTACTCACACTGAAAGCGATGTATTGACTCTGGACGTACAAAGAAAGGAAAGGAACAGAAGATGCCTACGAACGTAACAGCCGTCAAATCCAACCGCTGGCCGCAGATCATGGCCTGGGCCGTCACCGGCCTTTTTCTCCTCGGCTTTTTCCTCTCTCAACTGGGAGCGTGGACCGGCCCGATACTGGGCGTGTGGTTTGTGGGCACGCAGCGGCTGTGGCGCGGCTTTCTCTGGATGCTGACCATTGCCGTTGTTCCCGGCCTGATCTTCGGCTGGCGCAAGATTCCGCTGACCGGCCCAGAGCAAGCCCTTCATTATCTTGGCTGGCTTTTGCTCGTCTCAGTGCTCGGCATTCTTCCTTTTACTTATCACCGGTTCGTCAGCCCGCGCCTGCCGGGATTCCTGTCTACAGTGCCCTTGCCGCTGGCGGCAGTGGCGATTCCCGCGCTTGCAATGGCGCTGCACAGCGGAGCAGCTTCGATGGCCGGGTTACGCACATTCCTTATTTTCTGGTTTGCGGCGACGCTTCTTTGGCTGTGGAACCAGGAATCGAGGGTAACCTCGATCATGTTGGGAGTGGGCTTTGTCGGTGCGGGAATTCTGGAGTTGTTCCGCTCGCTCAGCCCTGCCGCGTTGCACGCTCCGCCGCTTTTTGCCCCGATCTTCGGCTGGACGTGCCTTAACGCGGCTCTGCTGCTGGGCGTCTGGGCGCTCTTTCATCCGCTCAAAACCAAATCCTGGGCCAAGCGGCCGGAGACGGTGGCGCTGCTGCGCAGCCCCTTTACCGGCGAGCCGTTGCGGGTGATCAGCGAAAAGGGAAGGGAAGCGCTGGTCACGATCTCCGGAGAGCGGTTTCCGGTGCGCGATGGAATTCCAGCCTTCCTCAAGCCGGAGGACCTGACCGGCGACAACGGCAAGTACAACCAACTGTATGAGACCATCGGCGGATTCTACGACGATACGCAGCGCGTCTTCTGCGCCTTCCGGGGAGTGGAGATTGACTCGTACTTTCTGAATTACACGAGCCTGCTCGAAGTAAAGCCGGGGGACTCGGTACTGGAGACCTCGGTAGGCACGGGGCTGAACTTCAAGTACCTGCCGCGCGGGGTGAAGCTCTCCGGGCTTGACTTATCCCGGGAGATGCTGGCCAACTGCCAGAACAATCTGCGCCGCTGGGGGATGGAGGCCGACCTCTATCTCGGCAACGCCGAATCCCTGCCCTTCGCCGACTCCAGCTTCGACGCGGTCTTCACCGCCGGCGGCTTCAACTTCTTCAATGACCGCGCCAGGGCCATCCGCGAGATGATCCGCGTCGCCAGGTCCGGCGGCCATCTGATGATCGAGGACGAAACCGAAGAGTATGTAAAGAACACCTACCAGAAAATCCCATACACCAGCAGTTTTTTCAAGGATCGTAAGCAGCCCGTGACCGTGCCCATCGATCTGGTGCCGCCGGAGATGGAAGAGATTCATCTGGAGATGCTGAAGGAAGGCAAATTCTACGCCATCACCTTCCGGAAACCCGCGGCTGGAAAGTAGAATCAGGGGTATTCCAACTCAACAGGGGAGTTACCGCGCGAAATGAACAAGCTCGAAGAGATTACCACCCGGCGAAAGCGCGCTCATGCGCAGTTGATCAAATGCAAATCGAAGGTGTACGAAGGCTTTCTGGCCATGGAAAAGGCGGCCTACAGCGACGGCGCTCTGCCGAAAAGGCAGAAGGAGCTGATTGCGGTGGGAATCTCCGTGGTGAAGGACTGCGAGTCCTGCATGCAGTGGCACATCGAGCAGGCGGCGGGCTGCGGCGCGACCTTCGAGGAGCTGCTGGAGGTTGTCGAAGTCGGCATCGAGATGGGCGGCGGGCCGGCGACAGTCTCGGCACGATTTGCGCTGGAGTTAATGGAGAGTCTGGGATTGAAGCCGCGCCAGGGCTGAGCGGCGGCCCTGATGCGTCACGAAGGCGGCTTTGCAAAGCCTCCCGGCTGCGTTACGCTCGAAGGGGCTGACAGCCGTTACTCTGGCCATGCGCCGACTTCAGGTTCCCCAGGGGCTCCCATGTCCTTTCGATCCGTTTTTATCGCCGTCACTGTTGCCTTTGCGCTGATTCTGGCAGCGTTTCTCGTCAATCGCGCCCGCCCCAAGGTGGAAACCGAGCAGCCGACGGCGGATTTTGTGCGGGCCAGCGGCAAGTGCGCCGAGTGCCACGCACGGCTGCAATACTCGGTTGTGCATGAGTACGAGATGAGCGTTCACGCCAAAAAGGGCGTGAATTGCCTGGACTGCCACCAGCCGGCTCAGGGACAGCAGAAAGAAGACCACCACGGATTTGTCATCAGCACCAAGCTGACCGCGGGCAACTGCCGCGGCTGCCATGAGGGCATCTATCAGGAGTTTCTTCACAGCAGGCACGCAGCGCCCAGCTGGGCGGCCATCTACGGCGAAAAGGGCCTCACTCCCGAGCAGGTTGCTTTTAGCGAGCAGTACCAGCCGGGCGGCACCAAGCGTCCGCCTCATCCGTTTGTTAGCGCCGAGGGCGGCGCGGCCATTGTCTCCGGCTGCGAGCAGTGCCACGCAGTGGGCAAGCCCAACGACGACGGGACCATTGGAAATTGCACGGCCTGCCACTCGCGCCATACCAGCTCCGTCGAGCTGGCTCGTCTGCCCTCGACCTGCGCCCAATGCCACATGGGACCGGACCATTCGCAGATCGAGATCTACAACGAGTCGAAGCACGGCGTGATGTTTGCCGCGCAGGAGCGGCTGCTGAAGCTGGACGCGAATCCGCGGACCCTCAGCACTCGCGACATGTTTGTGCCCACCTGCGCCACCTGCCATATGAGCGGGATCAACGGCCTCAAGGTCACGCACGATCCCTCCGACCGGCTCGGCTGGTACCTGGCCAATGCCGTCAGCGAGAAGCGGCCCGGCTATCTTCGCGCGCAAACCAACATGAAGCAGGTCTGCACGCAATGCCACACGCAAGCGCTCGTCGATCGCGTCTATGCACAGGCAGAACAGGTCGTCGCAAACACCAACACCAAGGTGCTTGCCGCCAAGGAGATTGTGGACGGACTGCATCAGGACGGATCGCTCGCCGGGCCGCCATTCTCCAACACAATCGACTTCACCTACTTCGATCTGTGGCACTATGACGGGCGCACTAGCAAGCACGGGGCATTCATGGGCGGGGCGGACTTTGTGCAATGGCACGGCAACTACGGCCTGCTCGAAAAGACCGTCGAACTGAAGCACGAGGCCGAGGAGTTGAGGAGGGCGCATGCGGCTCATCGCTAGGCTCTTCAGCTCGCGCTGGGTGGCATGGGTCTTCGATGTCGAATTGCTCCTGGAGTTGTTTGTCGCGTCGAACCTGGCGGTGCTGGCCGGGGACATTGTGCTGGCCCACTCGGTGAACCAATTCCGCAAGCCCGCCGAGTACATTCCGCTCTACTTTTCGGCGGGCGCTCCGGTGTTGCTGCTAGCGGGCGTACTGGCCAGGTGGTGCTGGGGTTTTCGTGCTGCCTGGAGGGTTTTGGGTCTCTTCGTGGGCTGGCTCTCGATGCTTGTGGGCCTGGCCGGAGTGCTCTATCACCTGGAGAGCGGCTTCTTTGCGGAACGCACCTTGCGCTCGCTCACCTACGCCGCTCCGTTTGCGGCGCCGCTGGCTTACACGGGCCTGGGCTTCCTGCTGATCTTGAACCGGATGGCCGCACCGCGGTCGGCGGAGTGGGCGCGCTGGGTGGTTCTGCTGGCCACCGGCGGCTTCTTCGGCAACTTCGTTCTCTGCCTCACCGACCACGCAACGAACGGATTCTTCTTGAAGACCGAATGGATTCCCGTTGCATCCAGCGCGCTGGCCACGGGCTTTCTCATCGTCCCAGTCTTTCTGCCAGTGACGCGGCGCTATCTGGACCTTTGCCTGCTTGTGCTGGGCTTGCAGGCGCTGGTTGGAGTGGTAGGATTCTGGTTCCATCTGCGGATGAACCTTTATTTGCCCGGTGTGAGCCTCTTCGAGAAATCAGTCTACGGCGCGCCGCCCATGGCCCCCCTGCTGTTTCCGAATCTAGTGGCTCTGGCGCTGATCGGACTATGGGAGCTGGCCGGGCAGTTGCCGGGCGGCGGGGGGCGGGCTGGAGTCTTCGATCTGCTGCTTGAATGGGCGGTGGAGTTGGCTCCCCGGCCCGAGAACTGACCGCTGCTGCGCGTCCTACAATAGAAAGATGATCTTGGAGACTTTTGCCGTAGGGCCGCTGGCCTGCAACTGTACGCTGCTGGGGGACGAGCAGGCTGGCGAGGCCATCGTTATCGATCCCGGCGACGAGGTGTGGCGGATTCACCGCCGGCTGGCCGAACTTGGCCTCAAGCTCAAGCAGATTCTCATCACTCACGGCCACATCGACCATGTGGGCGGGGCACTGGAGTTGAAGCGGCTGACGGGCGCGCCGATTCTGCTGAACGAAAACGACCTGCCGCTGCTGCGGATGATGGAGCAACAGGCCGCGTTCGTGGGCATTGAGCCGCCGGAGGTCGCGCCGCCCGACGCGCCGCTGGTCGACGGCCAGCATGTGGGGCTCCTGCACTATCCGGCGCGGGTGATGCACACTCCGGGGCACACGCAAGGCTCGATCTGCCTGCACTTTGCGCCGCTCAAGCTGCTGGTGGCCGGCGACACGCTCTTTGCCGGGAGCATCGGGCGGACCGACCTGCCGGGGGGCAACTACCCACAGATCATCGACTCGATCCAGAGCCGGCTGATGGCACTCGGCGACGAGACCAGGGTCATTCCCGGCCACGGTCTGAACACGACCATTGGCGAGGAGCGCAAGAGCAATCCGTTTCTGCAAGCCAGGGACTAGGGACTAGGGAATTTGGCCATCGCCATCGGCTACAAGGGCGCGAATATCCAGACCATCCTGGTGGAGAGCGAGACCGAGGTCAAGGCTCCTCCCAGATACGAGACGAAGCCGATTATTGGTGAATGTTCGGAATGCGGCCTTGGGAGACAGCATTGGTTTGTTTACTTTCACGGTAGCCCTGACCGACAGCGCAAGAAGTGCGAATATCGGTTCAAGGGAGAACCAGCGGTCCCTTGCCCTTTTTGCAACTATGAAGGAGGAGCCACATGAGATCTACGGAAGCACCGTCAGGAGCGTGGGTCTTTGTCTCACATTCGCACCGCGACCTCGAAAAGGTCCGCGAAATTCGCAACTATCTGGAGGGTAAGGGGCGAAATCCGCTGCTGTTCTTTCTCAAGTGTCTGGACGATGATGATGCGCGCTTACCGGAGCTCATCCGCGAGGAGATCGAGGCTCGTGACTGGTTTATCTTGTGCGACAGCCCGAATGCGAGATCCTCGAGATACGTTGCACAGGAAATAGAGCTGGTAAAGGCGCTGGAAGGAAAGGTGTTCGAGACGATCGACCTCAACAAGGATTTGGAACCTCAGCTTCACAAGCTTGACCGGCTTTCCAAACGTTCAACAGTCTTTCTCTCCTACGCCAGAGAAGACAGAGAAGTGGCAGACCGAATCCAGGCAGCATTGCTCCGGCATGACTACCGAGCCTGGCGCGATTCGGAGATCAAACCAGGAGAAGTTTTTTCTGACGTTATACATGCAGCCATCGATGATGCAGTGACACGCGGGTTTGTGCTGGTCTTGCTGAGCCCTGCTTCGCTGACCAGCCAATGGTGTAAACACGAAACCGAATATTCGCTCCGGCTCGCAGTGCAATCACGCCGGAGCAATGTCATTCCGGTAGTCATTGCCTCGTTCAAACGTGAGGATGTTGCTCTGCGACTCCAGCCCCAACTCGGCGACATCCAATGGTTCGACCTCACAACCGGGCCGTTCGAGGAGCGAGTTGAAGAACTTATCCGCAATCTCAAGACGCGTGAGATGGAATAGTCCGGCATGTTATCGACTGCAAGTCAAACAATCGACCGCCAGTGGAGGCAAGCTTTGCCGTTCCGTGTTGCGGCAATAATCCACCAACAGATCATGATCATTTCAGCAGTCGGATCACCTGCTCCGCCAGCTTCGGGTCCTTGGCCGCGACAAACGGCGTGCGCTTGGGATGCGTGGAATCCTTGCGAAATGCGGCGCAGATTTCGGCTAAGTCGAGCTTTGAAGTTATCGGATTCCCGTCTAAGTCGAGAATCGTCAGCCCGGTCTTCAAGCGGATGTAAAGTCCGGGCAGAGGGAGTAGGGACTAGGGAATAGGGAATAGGGACCAGGGACCAGGGAATAGGGACTGGGGACCAGGGACCAGGGAACAGGGAACAGGGAACAGGGAACAGGGATCAGTTGGAACGGACCGATTTTACGCGGGCGGCGGGCTTCACTGGAGGTGTCCCTCGGAGCGCAAAACCTGGATGCAGCGTTTCAGGGCGCCGTCGGTGGTCAAGATACTCCAGCGCCTTTGCGCATGTATAGCCGGAGCTTTCACGGCTCGTTCTCGATCCGATCTAACTGGCGAATCTTTTTGTAGTCGTATGCCGGATCGTAGTCGATGGTCCCAAACAGGTCCAAAATCTCCGCCTGTTTGCTTCGATTGAAGTGCTCAATCAGCAGGGCAGCCCCCCGGCTGAATTCCTCCTCGGGACCGAGGAGGCTCACCACTAGCCAGCCTGACTCGCCCATTCCGAAAAAATAGCCGGGATGGACCCAGACGCCGCGGTCGAGCAGGGCCAGGACCGTTTGCTCATCCGGGCCGAGGGCGGGAATGCGCAGCAGGGCGTACCAGCCGCCCTCGACCTCCAGGCGGCTCGGTTGCGGCACTCGGGCCAGTTGCCGGTCGAGTTCGCCGAGGTTGGCCGCGACCCGATTGCGAATCTGCCTCTGGATAGGCTGGCGGCCTTCGAGCCAGGCCGGCATCGCGTGCTGCGCTGGGGCGTTCATGGAGAGAAAGGTGTCGGCGATGATTTCCAGGCGGTCGAGGGCAGAGATGGCTTGCGGGCCGGCGGCGACGATCCAGGCAGCCTTCATCTGCGGCAGGCCCGCGATCTTGCTGAGGCCGCTGACGACGAAGACGGGCACACCCTCCAGGCCGGCGGCAAAGCTCTTGGGCTGCGCGCCGAAGCTGTAATCGAGAAATACCTCGTCCACGATCAGCGCGAGATCGAACTCGCGGCAGAGGCGGGCCAGTTCCTCGGCCTCCCAGGGCTTGGTGAAGTGGCCGGTGGGGTTGTTGGGATGGACCACGACGATGGCCCGTGTCTGGGGAGTGACGACGCGGCGGAGACCCTGGGGATCGATCTGCCAGCCGTGATCGTAGACGAGCGGGGCGGCTTTAAGGCGCACATCGTCGAGGGTGGCCAGGAAGTCGAAGAGCGGGTAGCCGGGCTGCTGAATGGCGATCTCGCTGCCGGGATCGCAGAGCAGGCGGAAGAGGAAACTATAGGCCTCGCTGGTGCTGGTGGTCAGGATGATTTGCTCGGGCTTGAGACTGACGCCGTGGTCCGCGTAGTAGGTGCAGACTGCTTCGCGGGCGCGCAGGAGGCCGCGCGGCTGGGGATCGTAGTCGAGGGCTTGCGGGTTGGCGAGGGCCGTGAGGAGGTTGGGATCGTAGGCGAGGCCGCAGCGGGTGGGGTTGGAGACGGTCAGGTCGGCAATCGGCAGGCCGGCAGCGGCGCGAAGGCGGTGGGCGCGGGCGAGATCGCTTTCTTCGGTGTTCCAGTTGGTTCGCTCAGAAAAGCGCATCACTCCGACCTATTGAGAATTTAGACAAGGCTACCTCGCCGCAGGGCTTCAGGCACAATAGAAGCAGGCGTCCCACTTCAACATTACACGGGCGAAATGAAAATGCGAGGGGGGAGATTGGCGCTGCGGGCTGTGGTCTTCGACTATGGGATGGTTTTGACCGGGCCGCAGGAGCCTGAGGCGCACGCGGCGCTGCTGCGCATCACCGGGCTGCCTCCGGAGCGGTTCGAGAGGCTCTACTGGGCCGACCGGCCGGCCTACGACGAAGGCAAGCTGACCGGGATCGGCTTCTGGGAGAAGTTTCTGCGCGAGGCAGGGCTTGGGAAGAATCAGGGGATGGCCGAGGAGTTGAACCGCTGTGACGCGCGCATGTGGACCTCCGAGAATCCCGCCATGGTGGTTTGGCAACAGGCGTTGAAGGAGCGTGGGCTGAAGACTGCGATTCTCTCGAACATCGGCGACGACGTGCTGGCTAGCGTGGAGCGCACTTTCGACTGGATTCACCGCTTCGATGTGCTGGTCTGGAGCTATCAGCTAGGCATCGCCAAGCCTGACGCGAAGCTCTATCGCCACGCGCAGGCCGAACTTGGGGTCCGGCCTGAGGAGACGCTCTTCATTGACGACAAGCTACCCAATGTGGAGGCCGCGCGGGCGCTGGGGATTCTGGCCATTCAGTTTTCCAGCGTGGATGGGCTGCGCAAAGATCTGATTGCTTCCGGGCTGGATGGTGAGCTGCCGTTGCCGGGATGATGAGGGTACGATTGGGATTTGTCGTATCCCACCCCTTCGGCTGCGCTCAGGGCAGGCTCCGCCGCAAAAACAAGGACGCGGCAGGGGGGCACCCGGCAACAATGTTGCAGTTGATGGCACCAAGACGGGACGGCTCGGATAGAAAGCTAATGAAGAACAGGAGCGGTTGTGAAAGCTGCGTCGAAGATACCGGCTTGAACGTCATACGATACGACAAGGGCTTGAAAATATGAATTCATTGCAGGCGAGAAGAGCGATGCGCACGGCAATTGCGGCCGTGCTGGAGTTTGCATTGGCGCTGAGCACAGGGCTGGCGCTGGGGCAGAGCGTGCCGGTGGTCACGGGCGATGCGCGGGTAGACAAGCTGCTGAGCCAGATGAAGTTCGACGAGAAGCTGACGCTGATTCATGGCACGCAGGAGGATCCGGTGGTCTACCAGGGGCAGGCCGGCTACCTGGCGGGCGTGCCGCGGCTGGGGATTCCGGGGCTGCGCTTCGCCGACGGCCCTCCGGGAGTCCTGACGCGGCATCCGTCGCAGGGCGAGACGGCTACGATGGGCGTGGCCGCCACCTTCAGCCGCAAGACGGCCGAGGAGAACGGGCTGGTGATTGGCCGCGAGGACCGGGCGCTGGGCATCGACGTCTCCCTGCAGCCCTTTGTGAACATCGACCGCGACCTGGAATTCAACCGCGGTTACAACACCTTCGGCGAAGACCCGTTCCTGACCAGCGAGATGGGCGTGGCCGAGATCCGGGGCATTCAGTCGCAGCACGTGATGGCGCAGGTGAAGCACTTCGTGGCCTACGACTCGATGAGCGGTAACATCTGGGTGGACGACCAGACGCTGCACGAGGTCTACGTGGCGCCGTTCGAGGCGGCGATCCGGGCCGGGGTTTCGTCGATCATGTGTTCCTACAACCAGATCAACGGAGCGTACGCCTGCGGCAACGAGTCCATGCTGACCAAGATTCTGCGCCAGGAGATCGGCTTCCGGGGATTCGTGACCTCGGACTGGGGCGCGACACACGGCGTCAACTTCATCAACGCCGGCCTGGACATGGAGATGCCCGGCGAACCTAAGCCCGGCGAAGAACGCCCCACGCCCTCCTACTTCGACTCAAAGCCGCTGCCCCCTCCGCCTCCGCCGCGCACTTGGAATCCAGGCGGCGCGAATATGTTCGGCGGGCAGATTCCCGAGGAGCCGGTGCGAGTGTGGCACGGCGGCGGGCATTGGGGCGAGAAGCCGGACCCGAAGAAGATGCCAGAGGCGCTGCATGACGGCACGGTTCACGAGGCCGCCATCACCCGCGCGGCAGGGCGCGTGCTCTATGAGATTGCGCGCTTCGGCTACCTGGACGGGGAGCAGAAGCACACTATCACCGAGCAGTCCATCGAGGCCAACGCCGCGATTATCGAGAAGACCGGCGAAGAGGCGGCGGTGCTGCTGAAGAACGAGGGCGGCGCGCTGCCCTTGAAGGCCGCCGATCTGGATTCCGTGGTTCTGATCGGACCCACGGCCGGTCAGGTGGACTCGATCGGCATCAACGGCGAGCGCTCGGTGGGGCTGCCGCAACTGCAGATCGGCCCGCTGGCGGCGCTCAAGGAGATCTCCGGCAACACGAAGATTCAATTCGCCGTGGACGACGACATGACCGGGACGCTGGTTCCGGCTTCGGCGCTGAGCCACGACGGAAAGCCGGGTCTCGAACGGTTCACGTTGAAGCCCGGCAAGAAAATGGCCGGGCTTTCTAAAGGTATCGACGCGCAGATCGACTTCACCGGAGCGAACGCCCTGCCGGCTAACTCGATTGTCACCTGGAAGGGAACGCTGACGCCGCTCCGCGCCGGGATCTACTGGCTGTACTTACAGGCGATGGGGACCAACGCTAACATCTCCATCGACGGCAAGCCGGTGGGCGCAACCGGAGCTTTTCAGGGCGGCGTGCACGGCGACATTCTGCAAGCCAACCAGGACAATGCCATTCCGACTACCGACCACCTGGACAATCTGCGCCGGGCGGTGGAGCTGACCGCCGGGCCGCACGCAATCGAGATCAAGATCACCCCGGACAGCTCGAACTCGCCGGTCCAGGTGCGGCTCAACTGGTACCCGCCCGAGCAGCGCGCGGCCGACCACGCGGCTGCTATCGCCGCGGCGAAGAGCGCCAAGGTCGCGGTGGTCTTTGTGTGGACGCGGATCGAGCCGGTCTTCGGCTTGCCCGGCGAGCAGAACAAGCTGGTCGAGGAGGTTGCCGCGGTCAATCCCAACACCATCGTCGTTCTGAACACCAGCCAGCCGGTGGCGCTGCCCTGGGCGGACAAGGTGAAGGCGATTCTCGAGATGTGGTGGCCGGGCGACCAGGGCGGCTGGGCCACTGCCAATCTGCTGCTGGGCAAGAGCAGCCCCGCCGGACGGTTGCCGGTCACCTGGGGCAAGCGGCTGGAAGACTACCCGGCTACTGACCCCAGATATCCGGAACGCTCTTACAAAGGCGTCCACGACAAGACGACCTACAGCGAAGGCGTGAATGTGGGCTATCGCTGGTTCGACAAGGAGAAGATCGAGCCGTTCTTTCCCTTCGGCTTTGGCTTGAGCTACACGGCCTTCGCCTACTCCGGTTTGAAGGTCGAGAAGGCCGCGGAGGGTGGACTCGACGTTGCGGTGACGATCAAAAACACGGGCGGCGTGGATTCGGACGAAGTGCCGCAGGTTTACCTCGGCGCGCCCAGTGAGATTCCTGCGGGAGTGCAGTTCCCGGTGCGGGCGCTCGTGGCCTTCGACAGGATTCATCTGGCGGCCGGGGAAGCCAGGACCGTGACGCTGCACGTTGCGCCGCGGCAGTTGCAGTACTGGTCCACCAAGGAAGGCAAGTGGGTTACGGCCAGCGGCAAGCGGACGGTGAGCGTGGGGGCTTCTTCCCGCGATCTGAGGTTGGAGCAGGGGATCGACTGATTCATTTTCACTGGTCCAAGACTCTGGGCGCCCCACCCTCGCCGCGTCTTTGTTTTTGCGGCTAGGGTGGGATGCCTGGACCGCGATTTCGCTGTTTCCTCCGCCTCAAAGGCGTGAGGCTTGCCCGCTGCCCAATTACACTCTTCCCATGGCCCTTCGGCTTTATGTTGCCACCAGCAACCCCGGCAAGCTGCGCGATTTCCGCGCGGCTGCGGCGGCTCATGCGCTGAGCATCGAGCCTCTGCCAGGACTGGAAGAAATTCCCGCGCCGGAGGAGGATGGGCTGACCTTCGCCGAGAATGCGAGGCTCAAGGCCGTCTACTACTCGCGCTTTGCTCCGGGAGAGTGGGTGCTGGCCGACGACTCCGGCCTGGAGGTGGACGCGCTCAACGGCGCTCCCGGCGTGCGCTCGGCGCGCTTTGCCGCGGATGCGGGCGTGGTGGATTCGCCCGACGCCAACGACAATACCGACGTGTGGAACAACCTGGAACTGCTGCTGCGGCTGGCCGCCGTTCCCGCCGCCCAGCGCACGGCGCGGTACAGGTGCGTGCTGGCGGCCGCGTGGGACGGCCAGGTTCTGCATACCGCCGAGGGCTCTGTGGCAGGGCTGATTCTGGAATCGCCGCGCGGCACCGGCGGCTTCGGCTACGACCCGCTCTTTTACCTTCCCACGCTGGGCCTGACCATGGCCGAGCTGGATCTAGAGACCAAGCACACGCTCAGCCATCGCGGCCGCGCCATTGCGGCATTGCTGCCGCTGCTCGATGCGTGAGCCGCGCGAATTCGTCCCTGAAAGATCGCGGTGTGCGGAGCACCTTGACGGGAGCCGCGCGGGACTCCAATAATGCATGGGGAACAAATCGCAGAATTCGCGTACCTTTATCTGAAACCGCCTCGACCTGCCGCCCTTAGGAGCTAGAACCGCTATGGCAACCGCTCAACAACCTGCCGCGCCGCCCACTCTCCCAACCGTCCGGCGCGGGGTCCAGCCGCTGCGGCCCGGCCAGGGCTCGTCCTTTCTCCTGCACAAGCTGCACTCGCTGCTGGGCATCATCCCGCTGGGCGCATTCCTGCTGGAGCACCTGCTCTCGAACTACGAAGCGCTCAAGGGGCCGGAGGCCTACGGTGCGCAGGTCCGCTTCCTCAACAGCCTGCCGATGGTGCGCGCGCTGGAGTGGGTCTTCATCTTTCTGCCGCTGCTCTACCACGGCGGCTACGGCGTCTGGATTTGGCTGCGCGGCAAGTCGAACATCGTCTACTATCCCTGGGCCGGCAATTGGCTCTACGTCGCGCAGCGCTACACCGGCCTGATCGCCTTCGCCTACATCGTGCAGCACGTTATCCGCCAGCGATTCATGGGCATCAGCCTGCCGGAGCATCCCATGGCGGCCTTCGCCAAGGTGCAGCAGGAGCTGGCCAATCCCTGGATGCTGGCGGTCTACATCGTGGCCATGATCGCCATCTGCTGGCACTTTGCGTACGGTGTTTGGCTCTTCGCGGCCAAGTGGGGGATCACGCCCGGCGCAACGGCCCGCAAGCGCTTCGGCTATGTTTGCGTCGCGCTCGGCCTCGGCCTGGCGATCATGGGACTGGCAAGCATCTGGGCGTTTGTGGGAAGCTCAGCAGCGAGCTTCTAGCCACTAGCTCCTAGCTAGAAGCTAGAGGCTGGGAGCTAGCAGCTTTCAGAAAGGTCAATAACTCTATGGCAGCACCCAGAATCATCGTGGTTGGTGGAGGGCTGGCCGGGCTTTCGGCGGTCATCAAGATTGCCGAGGCGGGCGGCTCGGTGGACCTCTTCTCGATTGTCCCGGTCAAGCGCTCGCACTCGGTCTGCGCACAGGGCGGTATCAACGCGGCCAAGAATCTGAAAGGCGAGGGCGACACCACCTGGAAGCACTTCGACGACACCATCTACGGCGGCGACTTCCTGGCCAACCAGACCCCGGTGAAGCTGATGTGCGAAGCCGGCCCGGCGATCATCGATCTGCTGGACCGCATGGGCGTGCCCTTCAACCGTACGCCCGAGGGGCTGCTGGACTTCCGGCGCTTCGGCGGCACGCTCTACAACCGCACCGCCTTCGCCGGTGCGACGACCGGCCAGCAGTTGCTCTACGCGCTGGACGAGCAGGTGCGGCGGCATGAGTCCGAAGGCAAGGTGAAGAAGTACGAGGGCTGGGAGTTTTTGTCAGCCGTGATCGATTCGAAGGGCGTGGCGCGGGGCATCACGGCGCTCGATTTACGAACGATGGAGCTGCGCAGCTTCGCGGCGGACGCGGTGATTGTGGCGACGGGCGGCATCGGCGCGATCTTCGGCAAGAGCACGAACTCGGTGGTCTGCACCGGCTCGGCGCAATCGGCGGTCTTTCAGCAGGGCGTCTACTACGCCAATGGCGAATTGATCCAGGTGCACCCGACGACGATTCCCGGCGAGGACAAGCTGCGGCTGATGTCGGAGTCGGCGCGCGGCGAGGGCGGGCGCGTATGGGTTCCGCGCACGCCCGGCGACAAGCGGCCCTTCAAGCAGATTCCCGAGGTGGAGCGATTTTATTTTCTTGAGGAGTGGTACCCCAAGTACGGAAATCTTGTGCCGCGCGACATTGCTACGCGCGCCATTCACAAGGTGGTTTACGAGGAGGGGCTGGGCATCGACGGCCAGCCGATGGTCTATCTCGATCTCTCGCACATCGACCGCGCCACGCTCGACCGCAAGCTCGGCGGCATCCTCGATATTTACGAAAAATTCGTGGGCGACGATCCCCATGAAGTGCCGATGAAGATCTTTCCCGGCATGCACTACACGATGGGCGGAATCTGGGTGGACTTCAACCAGATGACGAATGTTCCCGGTATCTTCGCCGTGGGCGAGTGCGAGTACCAGTACCACGGCGCCAACCGCCTTGGCGCGAATTCGCTGCTCAGTTGCATTTATGCGGGATTCATCTCCGGGCCCAACGCAATGAGTTATGCAAAGGGCTTGCCCGCGCAGCAGGGCGATGGCGGCCATGCGACTGAGCTGGTCCGGCAAGCTGAGATCAATACCAAACTGCTGAACAATGACGGCAAGGAGAATCCCTTCAAGCTGTGGCGGGAGTTGGGGCAGACGATGACCGAGCACGCCACGGTGATCCGCTACAACAAGGGGCTGAAGCAGGCGGATGAGAAGATTGTCGAGCTGCTCGACCGCTACAGGAACGTGAACCTCAGCGACCGCACGCAGTGGGCCAACACCAGCTTCGCCTTTGCGCGGCAGTTGTGGAATATGCTGGAGCTTTCGCGCGCGATTGTGCAAGGGGCGATTCTGCGCGACGAGTCGCGCGGCGCGCACTACAAGCCTGATTTCCCGGAGCGCAACGACGAGAAGTTTCTCAAGACCACCAAGGCCAGCTACACCGGCTCGGCGGAGGGTCCGCACTTCGAGTGGGAAGAAGTCGATACGCAGTACATCCAGCCGCGGCGGCGCAGTTATGACACAACGTAGTAAGGGAGACTGACGATGGCAAAGAAGAGTGTGCAATTCGAGATCAAGCGCCAGGCCAGCCCCGATGCTTCCGCCGTGTGGGAGCGCTTCGAGATCGAGTGGCGGCCGGGGCTGAATGTTATCTCCCTCTTTATGGAGATCGCCGCCAATTCGGTGACCGCCGACGGGCGCGCGACTACTCCTGTGACTTATGACTCCTGCTGCCTGGAGGAGATCTGCGGCTCCTGCGCGATGCGCATAAATGGGAAGGCGCGCATGGCCTGCTCGGCGCTGGTGGATAATCTTGAGCAGCCGATTCGCATCGAGCCGCTCTCGAAGTTTCCCCTTGTCCGCGATCTGCAAGTGGACCGGAGCGTCTTGTTCGAGAATTTGAAAGCTGTCAAGGCATGGATTCCCATTGACGGGACTTACGATCTGGGTCCGGGACCGCGCGTGCTGCCGCAACAGCAAGAGATCAATTACCCGCTCTCGAATTGCATCAGTTGCACCTGCTGCATGGAGGTCTGTCCGCAGTTCAACGAAGAGACGGGTTTTGTGGGCGCGGCGACGATTGCGCAGGTGAAGCTCTTCAATAATCACCCGACGGGAAAAGTTCTGGCCGAGGAGCGGCTGCGCGCCCTGGCCGGCGACGGCGGCATTCAGGAGTGCGGCTTTGCGCAGAACTGCGTCGAGGTCTGCCCCAAGCGGATTCCGCTCACCAATGCGATTTCCAGCGTCAGCCGCGATGTTTTGGTGCAGAAGGCTAAGGATTTTCTAGGGCGGTAAAGGCGAGATTGATCCGGTTTCCATTGGGTTTGCACTGAAAGGAAATGGACGAAAAGCAACCGCAGGTCCTTCGACTCCGCTTGGCGCAAAGTACGCCCCAAGCTCCGCTCAGGATGACAGCTTTAAGGTGGTGCAATCGTCTTGCGCCCGATCAATGATACGCCGGGCCGCCGGTTCAACGGCGGGCCAGTAGCAGCATCAGAGCGAAGAGCGCCAGGGGAACCAGCGCGAGGGCCGCGTAAAGGAGCAATTTGCGGCCGGCGGGGAAGAGCCGTCCACGCAAGGGTGTTCGCCGGCTGCCTTCTTCCACGCCCACTTGCTCCTGATGCATCAGCTCCCAGGCCATCTCGCTGGCGGTCGCGTAACGGTGGCGCGGGTCGCGTTCCAGAGCGCGATAGAGAATCTCCTGCAACTGCGGCGAAAGATCGGGTCTCAGCTTGCGCGGCGGCTTGGGGTCGTTGAGCAGGCGCTCGTTCATTACCGCCAGAGGGTTGGATCCGCTGAAAGGCGTCTGGCCGGTTAGCATTTCGTAGAGGATGATGCCGAGCGCATAGATGTCGCTGCGCTGGTCGCCGCGCTGGCCCTTGACCTGCTCGGGGGAGATGTAGTCTGGCGTGCCCAATAAAGGAGACGGCCCGGCGAAGGTCAGCCGCCTGGCGTCTTCCTTCATGGCGATGCCGAAGTCGATTAGCTTTATGCGATCCTCGCCGTCCACCATGATGTTTTCCGGCTTCAGGTCGCGATGCACGACGCCGTGTTTGTGCATGTAGTCGAGCGCGTCGCAGATGGCCAGGGTGAGGTTGACGGCGCGGTCGATGGGCAGCTTGCGCTCCTGGCTCAGGATGGAACGCAGCAGTCGGCCCTCGACCCACTCGATGACCATATAAAGCTGGCTGCGCTCTTCGCCGTCGAAGGTCTTCACGATCCCGGGGTGGTCCAGTTCCTGGCCGATCTGCTGCTCGCGCCGAAAACGCTCCAGAAGGATCGGGTCGGCCTCCAGTTCCGCATGGGGAACCTTGACGGCCACCTGCCTGCCGCTGGTCAGATCGGTGGCCCTGAAAAGGGTTGACATGGCGCTGCGAGAAACCGTCGCATCCAGGCGGTAGTGGTCCAGCGTATCTCCGGCTTCGAGCGTGGTCATGACTTCGTACAGCATAACAACTCAAGTGTTTCATGCAAATCGTAAGAAAACCCTCAAGAGAACAAGAAGGATGCAAGAGGCGGGCAAGAGCATCCGGAAGAGCGCGATCCGGAGTTTCCAGCCGGCTCCAGCGGGACGAGTTCATTCCAGATTCAGAGGGGGTTGAAGGGAGCGCGGAGAAGGCGCGTCGGAGAACTCAGCCGCAAGAGGGAATCCGCTGCCGGCCTGCCGGCTTCCGCGGGATTGCGCATTATTTCAGATTTCCTTATGGACTTCTCACGGCATTTTCTCTATGCGCGCTTGGCGCCGGAATGCGGAATGAGATTTCAACCCGGCGCTTAGAGGCATAAGGATCAGCTATGAAGCACATGAAAAGTTATTTCTGTATTCTTCATTTCTTCTTTATGTAGACTTTGCGTTACTAGAGTTAACGGGGAACAGCCGGACCGCATAAGGAAGCATGAGAACCCTCCTACGGGGAATAAGCGCGGCGAATATGCCGGTGCGGATATGAAATTCCTGAGAGACAAAGGCATGGAAGACGGGGAGTTTGCATTGAATAGAATTTAGCTTCCTTTTGGCTGAATTCATTTTGCGTACTGCAACAAACATTTTCTTTCTTTGGAGGAACAGCGCCGATGGTTACGAACTCGAATCTCATACTGAAAACGATGGCTGGAGCAGTCCTGGCAATCGCCATGATGGCAGGCGCGCAAGCGCCGGCTCCGCCCGCGCCAGCACCCGAGCCCGCACCACCAGCCACTCCGGCGGCGACACCTGCTCCGGCTGCGGCGGCGCCGGCCGCGCCCACGTGGAGCGTCGGTCCGATGGACATAAGCGGCTTCATCGACGGTTACTACAGCTTCAACGCGAACCGTCCTTCTTCGCCCAACAGCCAGCTCAACCAGCTTTATAACTTCAATGACAACACCGACCAATTCAGCCTGAGCGCGGCCAAGCTGACGCTGAATCACGATCCCGATCCGGTCGGCGCCCACATCGATGTTATTTACGGGCGCACCAATTCGCTGATCAACAATGCGGCGCCCGCCGCCGCCCCTGGCACGGATCAAGGCAACTACATCGAGCAGGCGTTCGTTAGCCTGAAGCCGCCAAAGGCCAAGGGCTTTGAGTTGGATTTCGGCAAATTTGTGACTTCAGCCGGGGCGGAAGTGATCGAGGCAAAGGATAACTGGAACTACTCGCGTTCCCTGCTGTTCGTCAACGCCATTCCGTACTGGCACTTCGGCGTGCGCACGTCGATGCCCGTTACCAAGACCGAGACGATCGGCTTCCAACTAGTGAGCGGCTGGAATGACATCAACAAGACCAACGGCGGCGTCACGGGCGTCGCCACCAGCGCATATACCAAGCCCAAATACGCTTGGAATCTCAACTATATCGTCGGGCCGGAGAACGCCAACTCGACGTACGGACTTCGCCAACTGATCGATACAACGCTGCTGCTGACGCCTCCCGGAAAGTTCAACGCCTACCTCAACTACGACTACGGACAGAACCGGGATGCCATCGAAGCGCAGGGCGACAACAAGTTGAACCACTGGCAAGGCATAGCCGTTGCCGCCCACGAGCAGGCAACGGGCAAGCAGGCCGTGTCGGGAAGGTTTGAATACTTCAACGACCCGAACGGCTTCGCGACCGGCACGGTCCAGCATCTCTATGAGGGCACCGCAACCTACGAGTACAAATGGGTGGAGGGCCTGCTGACCAGGGTTGAATATCGCGGGGATTTCTCGAATGTGTCGTACTTCCACAAACAGTCCGGCACGCCGCTGGTGGACAACCAATCGACGATCACAGTGGCCTTCATCGCCTTTTTCGGGCCTAAGCGCTAGGTTGTGGTCGTTGTTCTTACTTTCGTGGTGATCTACGTTGTCTTCGTCGCTTTCTTCAGGCCGAAGCGCTAGAGCGCAAGAACCTGCGGTTCCGGCAGGCCCATCTCACCGTGGGCCAGGCAGGAACCGCGCCACAACTCTCTCGCGGAGATTCCCATTCCAGCGCTAGAGTGCCAACTTCTCTTTTCCGTTTCTTCATTTCATCCTTATCGCCTCCGCTCTAGGATTCAGCTAACTCAGACAGGTTATGCAATTCGGCCCGGAGAGGAATTGGGATACGGGCGAGCGTAACGAAGATCCCGCGGGTCAGCCGCCGGGAGCAGCCAGACCAAATTCATTTCACAGGAGAATGCTCATGGCAGATCAAAGCGCACCTCAGATGCAGTCCACTCTGGGCCTAACCGGGCTGACCGCAAACGCAATGGCGCTCATCGCTCCCGGCGCCTTCCTTTGGCTCACCTTCGTCATCCAGGCCGGCACGGGAACCACGGCGCCGACCATGTGGCTGGGCATCTTTGCCGCCCTGCTGCTGTGTCTGGCGACGGCGGTGGCCTACGCTGAAATCTCCAAGCTCTATCCCGGCACGGGGTCGAGTTACTACTATGCGGAACAGGCGCTGCTGTCGAAGGACAAAGCCTTCAAGTACGCCCGCGTGGCCAAGTTCATCGTCGGTTGGGGCTCTCACCTTTACTACTGGGTTTATCCCGGCGTGATGGTGGCGGTAACCGGCATCTTCGTGGGCTACGTGGTCGGGTTCCTGTGGCCCAACTTCATGAACGGATCGAACCCAGGGCCGCTGTTCATGGCGCTGATTGCGGTGCTCTTCTCGTTCTTTGTCGCGTGGATCGCCTCAAAGGGCGCGGGCGCCTCAACGGCGGTGAACGTCGCCATCAACATCATCCAGATCTCCGCGCTGATCTTCTTCAGCGCGCTGGCGCTGCAATACCGGGCAGCTCATCCATCGGGCTCGCCCGGCTTCCAATATGACGGTCAGACGCTGGCCACTTACGATACCCAGTTCGCCACGGCCAAGGATGGCTCGATCATCCGCGACGCGAGCGGAGTTCCTCAGCCGCTGCTGGACTCGGCGGGCAAGCCGGTTCCCTTCGTAATTACCTATCCGACGACGGACGCGAGCGGCAACTTCCTGACGCACGAAAGCGCGGCATCGGTGGTTGGGGTTCACAAGATCAGCTTTGTCTTTATCCAGGCCACGGTCGCGATTCTGATTCTGGTCGGCTTCGAATCGGTGACCTCGATGGGAGGCGAGGCTAAGAATCCAACCAAGCACATACCGATCGCCGTCATCGCCTCGCTGCTGATACAAGGCTTGTTCTGCTATCTGTTCGAGTACTTCGCGGCCAACTACTTCCTCAACTCGGGGTACACCATGCAGAGCGCGGTGACCTCGGCGGCGCCCATCGGCGACATGATGATCGTCGTCGGCGACGCGCTGCTGGGCCACGGGAACGGGAGGTACTTCATGCTGATAGAAGCCTTCACCGTCTTCCTGGCGCTGATCGGCACCACGCTGGCCTGCATGAACACCGGGGCGCGCGTGACTTACGCGATGGGCAAGGACGATGAGGCGCCGGAGCATTTCGGCATTTTGCACGCCGAGTCGTTGTCGCCGCGCAAGGCGATCTGGACGCTGGCGATCATCTCGGCGGTGATCGGCGTGATCTCGGTTGCGCTAGTCTTCGGCGACGCCAGCGCGCCCACCGACGCGGCCATCAAGGCGCTGCCGCCGGGCATCTTATCCAGTTGGGGCTATCTCTCGCACGACCAGTTAGCCGCGCTGCCTAACTCGCTGCTGACCATGACGCTCACCTCAAACTTCGGCACGTTCATTCTTTACGCGCTAAGTTGCCTGCTGTGCATTATTGCGTACCACAAGCGCCCGGACCATAACTTCCTGATGCACACGCTGATTCCGGGCTTCGGCCTGCTGGCCAACCTGGTGTGCATGGCGTTCTATCTGATCAGCCCGGTCTTCGGTTTGGGCACGTTCAAGGAACCTCTGCTGGCGCTTGGCATCTCAGCCGTCTGGGGCATCTACGGCGCCATCTACTTCCTGCGCTCCTCGAAGGCCAAGGGCAAGGCAATTCTGCTCGAAGCCAAGTAGGTTCTTTCAACCGCGGCTTGCGATAGCCGTACCCGCTGGGTGGCATTCCTGCTCTGACTTCATCGCGAAGCCGAGGCGGGGGACCACCCAGCGGCTACGTGTAAGACAATTGATTCACAAACTCTGCGACATTCTCCGCGCGGGAACGCGGGGATGCCCGAGGCGGCAGTGCCCATGCTCGACGTACAGTTCGGCCAGTTCAGCGATTTCGGCAAAGTCCGCAAGAATAACGAGGACGCGATGGGGTCGTTTATACCCTCGTCGCGCAAGCAGGCCCGCAGCCACGGCTATCTCTTTGTGGTTGCCGACGGCGTGGGCGGGATGGATCTGGGCGAGGTCGCCTCGGCCACCGCGGTCAAGGTGGTTACCGAGGAGTTCGCGAAGGCGCCGCCGGGCACCATGCTCGGCGGCCTGCTGCCGCGGCTGATTCAGCAGGCCAACTCCGCGGTTCACGACTGCACGCTGGCGCCCGAATATCAGGGCAAGAAGATGGCCACCACTCTGGTGGCCTGCGCCTTGCGCCACGATCAGGCCATTGTCTCGCATGTGGGCGACTCGCGCTGTTACCTGGTTCGCAGGGGAGCGGCCAGGCAGGTAACGCAGGACCATACATTGGTGAATGAGCAGAGAAAGATGGGATTGATCTCCGCCAGCGAAGTGGCGGAATCCGACTCGCGGCACGTGTTGATTCGCTCGGTGGGTCGGGAGATGTTCGTCTCTCCGGATACTACGGCTCTGACCCTGCTGGCCGGCGACGTACTGGTACTGTGCACCGACGGTCTTCATGACGAGATGCCGGAGAAGCTGCTGGCCGAGATCGTCTCGCAGAACAAGAGCATGGATGAGTTGGCTCGCGAACTGGTGACCCGCTCGGTGGAGATCGACGGCAACGACAACACTACGGCGCAGGTGATTCGCGTCCGCTCGGTGGAGCAGGTGGGGATGTATCGCGGCAGGCCCTACCGGCTGCCCGCTTGAGACGGTTTCCATTCTGAATTCCCGTCAACCTTTATGGAATCCTTGCCAATTTTGCCCATTTCACTGGTAGAGTTGACCAAGACTACTGGATGGAGTGTTCTGCCTGATGGGTTTTTACGACAGCCTGGAAGCCGGTTCGCAAATCGATTTCTACCGCATTGAAGCGCCGGTAGCCCGCAGCGGCATGGCCTCGATCTACCGCGCCACGGACGCGCGCGATAACCGCCAGGTGGCGCTGAAAATTCCTCACCCCGACCTGGAAGCAGATCCGGTTCTTTTCGACCGGTTTCAAAGAGAAGCCGGCATCGGCGAGAGGCTGAATCATGCCAAGGTGATGCGGGTCTTCGGCGGCGAGAAGCGCTCGCGCGTTTACATGGTGATGGAATGGTGCGAAGGGCGGCCGCTGCGGCAGATTCTGGAGCAAGGCCCGCTCGCTCAGCAGCGCGCCATCCGCATCGCCGTCGAGGTTCTGGATGCCTTGGAGTACATCCATGCCAACGGCGTGGCGCATCGCGACCTGAAGCCGGAGAACATCCTGGTGGATGGCGAGGACCATATCAAGCTGATCGATTTTGGGATCGCCAGCGATTCGGCGGCGCGCCGGTTGACGTATGCCAATTTCACCGCGACCCTGGGCACCCCGAACTATATCTCTCCCGAGCAGGTGAAAGGCAAGCGCGGCGATGGGCGCTCTGACATTTATGCGATGGGAGTGATTCTCTACGAAATGCTCAGCGGCAAGCTGCCCTTCTCCGGCCCGAATCCGATGGCGGCGATGAACGACCGGCTTTTGAACTATCCCATGCCGCCCAGCGTGGCCGCCCCTTCCATCTCCGCGCAGTTGCAGGAGGTGCTTTATCGCGCGCTGGAGCGGGAGCCGAAGAACCGCTACGCGACGGCGCACGAATTCGCTCACGATCTGGAACATCTCGACGAGGTCGGGGTGGAGGACCGGGTGGAGTTGCGGGACTGGCAAAAGCGCAAATCTCAGCTATCGCGCAAGATTGTTTATTACACCGCCCTGGCTCTCGTGCCGCTGGCGATTTTTCTTCTGATGTATCTAGTGGCCCATCACGGGGCGCATCGGTAGTTGGCGGCCTGAAAGGTCTCCACGATTCCGGCAATGCGGGCATCGTGGTATCCCACCCTAGCTGCAAGAACAAGAACGCGGCGAGGGTGGGGCACCCGGCCAGGATGGTGAGTTAGCGAGTTGCCGGGATCATGGAGTGGAAGCGGGCGGTCTTTGGGTGCCCTGCTCCGCAGCATCGCCGTCGGTGATTCTGCGCCATGGACCGGAGGGTGGCGGGGCTGGATGTGCGGAGAGATCGATGCCGGAACGGGGCAGCACAACCAGATCGACGCGGCGGTTTTCCGCGCGGCCCTCGGCGGTATCGTTGGTGGCCACAGGGTGGAACTCGGCGTAGCCGGCGGCCGAGATGCGCTCGGGCGCAATGGTCTTGAGATCGAGAAGGATGCGGGCGATGCGTGTGGCGCGGGCCGATGAGAGCTCCCAGTTGGAGTCGAATTCAGCGGTGTGGATGGGGACGTTGTCGGTGTGTCCCTCGATGCGCAGGTCGTAGGGTGTGCGGCCCAGCGATTGCGCGATCTGGCGCAGGGTGGGCAGCGTCTCGGGCTTGGGGATGGCCGAGCCGGAGTCGAAAAAGCCGGCTTCGCGAAGGCTGATAATCAGCCCGTCGTGGCCCATCTGAATGGAGACGCTGTGCGAGGCGACCTGGCTGGCCAGTGTCTGGTCCAGCTCGCGGCGAATGTTGTTCAGGTCATCCTTGACCTGGGAGGGGGAGGCCAGGTTCTCACCCATGGCGATGTTCAAGGGCAGGCCGGGCTCGTTGATGCCGGCGGCGGTGCTGGTGCCGCCGGAGGGGCGGCGGGTGAGATCGGAAAAGATGCCCAGGGAGTGGAAGGCCGTGTCAATGGCCGCCGAAACCTGCTTCTGCTTCCCCGAATCGTTCCGGGCGAAGGCGTAAAGGACCACGAAGAGACCGAAGAGGAGGGTCACGAAGTCGGCATAGGAGACCAGCCAGCGATCGCGGCTGATGTTGCTCTTGCGCCTCTCCCGCATCATGCCGCACGCCCCGTCTGCTTCTGCGGTTTGGGCGGACTGGCAGGTTTGGCCGGTTTGGCTGGTTTCTCTTTGGGAAGGTTGAGAAAGCCGGCCAGCTTGATTTCCAACATGCGCGGGTTCATTCCCTCGAGAATGGAGATCACGCCCTCCAGCATCATCTCGCGGCTCTGGTAGTCGTCGTGCATGCGGAGCCGCATCTTTCCGGCAAAGGGGAGGAAGAAGAGATTGGCCGCGCCGACTCCATAGATGGTGGCGACGAAGGCAACCGCAATTCCCCGGCCGACCTCCTGCATGTTCTCCAGGTGCTGCATGACCTGAATCAGCCCCAGCACGGCACCGAGAATGCCGATGGTGGGCGAGAAGCCTCCGGCGGATTCGAAGACCGCGGGGAGGCGATCCTCGTTTTCCGTGGCGCAGTCCAGGGTGACGCGCATGATCTTGCGCAACTCGGTGGGCTCGGTGCCGTCGACGGCCAGCATGAGGGCTTGCCGGAGGAAGGGATCCTGAATGGATGGCAGGTCGCCGTCCAGCGAGACGAGGCCGTTGCGCCGGGCCTTGTTGGCGAAGGCGACGATTTGGCGCAGAAGCTGGTTGTTGTGCTTGCGGGGCGCAGAGAAGATGTGCCCCAGGCTGAGGAAGGCGGCCAGGACCGTGGGCAGGGGAAACTGGAGCAGGACGGCGCCCAGCGTGCCGCCGAAGACGATCAGGGCCGCGGTCGGCTGCAGGATCTGGCCCAAGTTGCCGCCCTCCAGGAGCAACCCGGCCATGATGCCCAGGATGGCCAGCAGAACTCCGCCAACGCTGCCCTTATCCATGAATCGCTCCTCGAAGAATGATGTGAAGAATTATGCGCGGCGGCGGAGGTTCGCGTTTCAGCGGCCCTCCAGAGAGTCATTTCTGGATGCTGCCGTTGGGGGCCTGGGCTGGCCGAACAGATCCAGGCTGGCCAGCGCGACGATCTTTTGCTGATCGCCATAGGAAGGCAGCCGCCGGGCCACCGAAGCCAGCAGGCGCGCGCGGTACGCGATGACGCGCTCGACCACTTCGCCACATTCCTCGCGCACAATCAGCTTTTCTCCATTGATCAAGGTCAGCATGGTGTCCGGAGAAGCCTCGGCGGTCTTGATCAGATCGCTGTTGAGAACGATTGGCGCGCCATTGAGCCGTGTGAGTTCGATCATCGCCTAAGCTCCTTAGCAGAGGTTATCGGCGGGCGGGGGGAAAGATTGAAAGATTAATGACGGAAGGGGTTGAAAGTGTCCGTAACAGGACAGAAAGGGGGAAATATAAAGTCCCCAACTCCCCCGCCGAAGAAAGGGCCAGATGCGGCGGTAACCAGACCGAAGGCAGCTACCCAGGGTTAACAAAAAATATGGGGGCACATTCGGAGCAGGGCCGCAAATCCACGCATCACAAGGAGAACCCCATGTCCCTGGGTGTTTTAAACAACCTCTCCGCGATCTATGCGGAGAACAATCTGAACAACAGCAACAACAGCCTGTCGAAGACGCTGCAGCAGTTATCTTCCGGTTCGAAGATCAACGGCGGCGCGGACGATGCCGCCGGCCTCTCCCTGGTCAACGGCTTGCAGGCCAACCAGACGGCTCTGACCCAGTCGCAAACCAACGCCAGTGAGGGCGTGGCCATGCTGCAAGTGGCCGATGGCGCACTCTCGCAAGTGACGAACCTGCTCAACCGGGCCGTTACGCTGGCTACCGAAGCCTCGAACGGCTCCCTGACCGGCTCGCAGTACACTGCGGCCAACCAGGAGTACCAGTCGATCCTGGACGAAGTCAACAACATCGGAACGACCACGACCTACAACCAGTCTGCGGTCTTCAACTCGAACACCAACATCTACACCGGCGATTCCTCGATGTCGGGCGCTTCGATCAACGATCTGAATATCCGCACGCTGTCGGCCTCCAACTTGGGCGACACTCAGGGCGTGATGTCCTATAACACCGGCTCCAACACCAGCAATGTCTTCGTCGACCTGTCGAACGACGGCGTGAAAGCAACGGCCAACGACAGTCTCGGCCTCTCGACGGCAACGACCGTGGTGACGGTCAACCACCTGACGACCGGGGCGAACGGCCAGTTGAGCAACACCCAGTCGACTATCACAGTGGGCAACGGCACCAATTACGCGAATAGCGTGCAGGGCTTGATGAGCGCCATCAACGGCGCCGGTCTCGGCCTGACGGCGAGCTTCGGCACGGCAGCCCAGGCGGGCGCCGGCGCAGTGGCCACGGCCAATGCCGCTGTCTACGGAGGCGGCAGCGCAGCCGACACCGGTATCATTATCACCGGTGCGGGCGTTGGGGCTGGAACCAACGCCGGCCAGATTGGAACGCTGGTGACCACGGGAAACAGCAGCCTTGACCCGCTGACCGGCACGCTCAACGTCACCGACGCCAACGGCACGGCCCACACCGTGACCCTGGGTCAGGCGGACTCAACCGACAACATCGCCAATCTTGCGGCGACGATCAACGCCGCGGGCTATGGCATCACCGCCACGGCGGGCGGCACCAACAACGCCACGTTGACGTTTACGTCGGCAAGCACAAAGGCGGCCGTCTCCGGCGTCAACCTTACCGACGCGGCAACCAGCACGGATGCGACGCAGACGATTACCCCGTATGCGGGCGCATCGACTCCCGGCACATCCAACACGGCCAGCACGATGAAGCTGACCCTGGGCGCGGCGGGCGATATCCTCACCGGCGGAACGATCACCATCAAGGGCCAGGACAGCGGTGTCGCCGCACAGGCATTCACCCTCGGTCAGTCGGGCGCCACGGATAACCTAGCCGACCTGGTGAAGACCATCAACACCTGGGCGACCAAGAATCCCCTTGCCGGTCTAACGGCATCCACCAACGGAACAATCCTGACGATCAGCAACTCCGGCGAGACATCGGCAACCGCTCAAACTCCGACCATCACGCTGGGCGCCATGACTGCGGATTCCGTCGCCACCGCGGCGGCCACGAGCTTGACGGGAACGCCGACGGTGGGGCTGAACAGCGCCACCACGGTGGGCACTCTGGCTCTTACCGGAGCCGGATCAGCCGTGACGGATGTGCTGAATGGCACTCTCAAGATCGGCACGAACAGCATTACGCTGGGCGGCACGGGCACGACCGACACTCTTCAGGATCTGGCCAAGACGATCAACGCCGGCTCCTATGGGGTGACGGCGACCTACAGCCAGGCCAACCAGAATATCGTGTTCACCTCCTCGAACTCGGCGCTGGCCGCCAACACACCACTTGTGACCATTGGATACACCGCAGCCACAGGCGCGCTTGGCTCCGGCGACCAAACCGACTTGAGTGGAACACTGGCTTATACCGCCAAGGCCGCCAATGCCACCACAGCGGAGAGCTTCTACACCATTGGGGTCGCGAGCGCGTCCATCTCGGACTCGGCCACCGCGGTCGGGGCCAACAATGGCGGCACCGTGAACACGGGGATTACGGCGGATATGACCGGCAACAGCGGCATCGCCACCATCAGCTATACCGACGGGTCGGGCCAGTCGCTGAGCGCAACCGATCTCTCCAACCAGAACGACGCGGAGACGGCGCTGACCCAAATCAACACGGCCATCAGCGACGTGGCGGCGCAGGACGGCTACATCGGCGCGCAGATCAACCAGTTGAACGCAGCCAGCCAGGTTCTCAGCACGCAGCAGGAGAACATCACCGCCGCGCAAAACGCGGTGCAGGCGACCGACTATGCGACGGCAACCTCGAACATGTCCAAGTACGAGATCCTGAGCCAGACCGGCATCGCGGCGCTGGCGCAGGCCAACAGCGTGCAGCAGGAAGTGACCAAGCTGCTGCAATAAACAGAGCGGCGTAAAGCCAACCAACCAAAGAAGGGCGCCCGCGCGGGCGCCCTTCTTTGCGCTTCGCGGGAAGAAAGCCGGCCGCGGTTCGCGGTATCCACCCTAACGCAAGAACGAGCAGGCGGCAAGAATGGGGCACCCAAGGATAAGGTGGCGGCGGAAACCTCCTAAAGGTGAGCATTTTTCTTGTCGATGAAGCTGTTGCCGGGCGGAGTTGGATCGCGGGCCTGGAGGGAGTTCTTCGTTTAGAGGATTCTGAGGCGAGGGCGAAGGCTGCTCCTCGGCGTTAATGAGGTTGGTCCAATCCGGCTCGGCATCGGTGTGGTTATCCGGCTGCTCAAGTCACTAACGGAGAGAGCGATGGGCACAGTAGGACTGAGTTTCGGATCGCCGACCAGCGGAGCCGGCTTCAACGTAAGCGCGACGGTGGCCGAGATCGTGGGCAATCTGCAGAATGTGGAGACGCCGTGGAAGAGCCAGTTGACGAGCCTGGAGGCCCAGGACACGGCCATCTCGAGCCTGGGGACGCTGTTCTCGAATTTGTCCAACGACATGAGTTCGCTGACGGATCTGGAAGGGATTCTGTCGCAGAAGACCGGCTCCAGTTCGGACACGAATGTGCTGACGCTGACAGCGGCCAATAATTCGGCGGCCGCTGGTACGCACACGGTGACGGTGACCAGCCTGGCGCAGACTTCGAGCGGCTATCTGGCTCCGATCTCGAGTGCTTCGGCGAAGCTGTCGGGTTCGATCACGCTCGAGGTGGGCAGCGGGACGGCGCAGACGATCACGCTGAATTCATCGGACAATACGCTCTCCGGACTGGCGGCGGCGATCAACTCCTCCGGGGTAGGCGTGATCGCGAGTGTGCTCACCGATTCGTCGGGATCGCGGCTGAGCCTGGTTTCAGGGACTTCAGGCGCGGATGGGAACCTGACGGTCAGCGCGAATTCGATTGTGGCCACGAATACGGCGTTGAAGTACTCCGGCTCGGCCGGAAGCAGCGCGGGGAACTCGACCGGGACGCTGAGTTCGATCACCCACGCCGGCGATGCGCTCACCGGCTCAATCTCAATCCAGGTGGGCAACGGCGCTAAGCAGACGATCGATGTGCCGCCCAATTCGGCCACGTCTCCCAGCAACAATCTCTCCGGGCTTGAAGGCGCGATCAATGCGGCAAACATTGGGGTTACGGCTTCGATTGTGACCAACAGCGACGGCTCGTCGAGCCTTTCGCTGCTCTCCCAGACCGCAGGCTCGGCCGGTACGCTGACCGTGGCCTCGAGCGTCGTGGACACGAGCGACTCGCTGGGCTACACCTCGACGGTGACGGGCGCGGACGCCCAACTGTCGGTGGATGGGGTGAATCTTACCAGCGCATCGAATACGGTGGCCAATCTGATTCCCGGTATTACCTTTCAATTGTTGGCGCCGAGCGCAACCGAGACCGGCGGGGGCCTGGAGCAGGTGCAGGTGGTGATCGGCAACGACAACAGCGCTGTGGAGAGCACGGTGAATCAGATGGTCAGCGACTACAACTCGCTGATCAGCGCGATGAATACCCAGGAGGGAAACAACAGTTCGGGCACTCCCGAGCCGCTCTTCGGTTCGCCGACGCTGACGCTCTTGCAGCAGCAGTTGATGGGCGGGCTGAATGCGACCAACCCGAACGGCTCTCTGACCTCGGTTTCAGCCGGCGGAGATACGACTCTCTCCGGCTCGATGACGATCTCAGTGGGCGGCGGCACGGCGCAAACCATCGTTGTCGGGAGCGGAACCGATACGGCCAACACCTTCTATACCGGCAGCGGCGTGAACACGCTTGCCGGGATGGCGTCGGCGATCAACTCAGCCAACATCGGCGTTACGGCGGCGGTGGTGCCCAGCCACGGAGAGTCAACGCTGACACTGACCTCGCAGATCGCCGGGAGCAAAGGGGATCTGAGCGTAAGCTCAGGCATCGTGGCCACCAGCCCTACTCCGCAGTATTACACCGACACTGGCGGCTATACCAGCACCACAGCAGACGTGGGCACCTTCGGCTCGTTGCCGAGCCTGAGCGATGCGCTGACCGGTTCGCTGACGGTCACGGTGGGTGGCGGCGCGGCGCATACGATCGATGTGCCGCCCGCTTCCGCCACTTCTCCGAGCAACAATCTCACCGGGCTGGCCGGGGCGATCAACTCGGCCAACATCGGGGTAACGGCCTTGGTGGTGACCAACGCCACCACGGGGGCGTCGAACATTCAGCTCACCTCCGGGACCGTGGGCCCGGCCGGGGCGATGACGGTGACTTCGAGTGTGCAGGACACCACCAGCCCGACCAGTACAACGCTGAATTACACCAACTCGTCGGACATCAACAGCCTGACCAGCCTGGGGGTGAGCGTGAACAACGACGGGACGCTGACCTTCGACGCAACGAGCCTGGATTCGGTGCTGAACACGGACTATAGCTCGGTGGCGGGCTTCTTCCAGAACACGACCGGTTGGGGGCAGAGCTTTTCCACCATCCTGACCGATGCCGGCAACAGTTCGCCCACCGGGATTCTCTCGCTGGCTTCCACCTCCAACAGCAACATCGAATCGACATTGAACGCCGATATCTCCAAAGAGAACCTGATGATCTCCGCGCAACAGTCGAGTCTGACGACGGAGCTGAACCAGGCCAACGAAGTCATGCAGCAATTGCCCTCCCTGCTGGATCAGGTCAATGAGCTTTACTCGGCGATCACCGGCTATAACCAACAAACAAACGGCTAAGGAGTTCTTTCCCCATGGGAAGTTATCAGGAACATGCGTTGGACAGCGCTTCGGCGGTGGATCTGGTGGTGGCGCTCTATGACGGAATCATCCGTTTTCTCTATGCGGCCGCGGCGGCAGTTGAGCGCGGCGACGCGGAAGGCCGGCGGGCGGCGGTAAAGCGGGCGCTGGACATCATCATCCACTTGCAGGCGCGGCTTCGCATGGATGTGGGCGGCCGGCCGGCGCAGGCGCTCAGCGAATTCTACGCATCGATCTTCGCGATGATCTTGCAGGCCTCCCAGTCGGCCTCGCGGCAGAAGTTCGAGCACACCATCGGCTGCGTGAAGAACGTGCGGGAGGCCTGGCGGCAGGTGGCGCAGGACCCCAGCGTCAATCCCGCCCCGGCGCAGGTGGCCGGCATGGCCTCTGTCCTCAGGTCGTCAGGCTTCGATGGCTCTGATTACGGTTCAGAGTCTTCGGCCGCTTCCCATTGGAATGCATGAGACGATTGCGTCGAATCCCACTTTCAACCAAGGTAGCAAGAGACAAGTCCTTCGACTCCGCTGCGCTCCGCACAGGACGACAGCAAGGATGCGGCGCACAGCATCTGACTACCAACCACCCTTGTCCTTTCCTCATCCTCCCTCTCACCCGACCCTACGGCGTAAATGCACACAGAACGCCGACGGAACATCCGCGGCGAAACAGAGGAAGAGTGTACAGTTTACTTGCCGATGGGGACGAATTTCGAGAGAGGGATGGTCAGGCTCTTCGCGATTGGCGGTCCAGCCGGGTTTACTTGAACAAAGGCAACATTGACCGCGTCGCTATTCCAGGTAAGTGACTTGACAATGCTGTCGCAGTATTTCGCACCAGCGCAGACATTCTCCGCGCCGGTCAATGGATAAAGCAAGGTTCTCGGCGGATCCTTTGTGTTGAGTGGCATCATGACCAAAACCAACGACATGACGTTATTCTTCAAATCTGCAAAGACTATTTTGCTCGAATCATCGGCCCAGACAAAGTTCGATCCGGAGTTGTCATCGTCCTCATCGACACTGTCGCAGGTAGTGTGCCCAGGGTTCCGTGGGTAAACCTGAAAACCTCGCATGTCGGGGTCCAGATACTTGTGTGTAGGATCATTACGCCGATAGCCGCAAGTGTTACCTCGCGGCGACTTCAGTGCATCATACAAGCGATACCGAGACTCGTCCTTTGCGGTGTCGGCGACTAGTGGCCGGACATCTTCAAAAAAAACGAAGCGGCGGTTAGGGGACACCTCGGTAAAGGCGACGCCCACGTTATTCATAAGTTGTCCGCTCTTAAGGTCAATGATTGAAAAATCGCTCTCTGCGAGATGATTATCTTCGAGTACTATGGCCTTGTCCTCTGGACCGCGAAGAATCTCGCTGATCTGCTCATAATACTCCGGCAGCTTTGCTAGTGAAGTGTTTCCCAAATGCGAGCGAATGCTTATCCTAGGGGCCTGATCAGCGGACTCGGGAGCGACTAAATCGATGCTCCACTCTGGGTCGTGCCAGTACACTTCCGGCTGTTGTTGCGGATCAACGAGGCTTCCCTGTACGACTAACTTCACCTCGGCACCACCGATGTGTCTCACCTCGGAGCGGGGCGCCCGCTGCTGTGTTAGTGTCTGACCATTTCCAGAGCAGGATACCGAAAGCACAAAGGAGAACACTAATACGAGTACGCTTGCCTTGCTTTTCCTCTTGATTTCCCCGGATGCCGTCATATCAATGCTCCTTTCAATTCGTGTGTAACAGCCATCATCAAGTGAGAAGCACCGCCCGAGCGGCTCATCCGGCGACGGTGAGTTCTTCTTCCAATTGTTGCTTCTGGAAGAGGCCGGCATAGTAGCCGTCGAGGGCGAGCAACTCCTCGTGACGGCCCAGTTCGACGATTCTGCCGCGATCCAGCACCGCGATCTGGTCGGCACTGCGCACGGTGGAGACGCGATGGGAGATCAGGATGGTGGTCGCGGCATTGGTGTATGCGCCGAGGCCGCCCAGGATGCGCTCTTCCGTGTAGGTGTCCACGCTGGCCAGCGCGTCGTCGAGAATAAGGATGGCGGGCCGGCGCAGCAGCGCCCGGGCGATGGCCGCGCGCTGCTTTTGCCCGCCGGAGAGCGTGACGCCGCGCTCGCCCACTACGGTCTCAAAGCCCTGCGGAAACTCCTCAAACTCCCGGCGAATGTGGGCTGCATCGGCGGCCTCGAGCATCTCTTCCGAAGTGGCATGGGGTGCGCCGAAGGTGAGATTCTCGCGGATTGTGGCGCTGAACAGAAAGGTCTCCTGGGGCACCATGCCGATATTGCGCCGCAGCACGGCCAGGGGATAGACGCGCACTGGGCGGCCGTCGATCACGAGCGAGCCTTCGGGCGCTTCAAAGAGCCGGGAGATGAGGCTGACCAGCGTGGATTTGCCCGAACCGGTGGGGCCGACAATGGCCAGGCTCGAGCCGGCGGGAATCCGGAGCGAGATTCCGCGCAGGACTGGGGTCCCCACGGACAGGTCTTTGTCCGTGGGGTGGAGGACTGGAGTCTCGTTATAGCTGAAACTCAGATTGCGGAACTCGATCTCGCCGCGGAAGACCGTATCGGCGGGAATTGCGGGATCGGCGGCACGGTCGTCGATGGCCGGCTCTGCCTTGAGCAGTTCGTCTATGCGCTTGACCGAGGCGGTGCCGCGCTCGAAGAGGTTCACCACCCAGCCCACCGCGATGATCGGCCAGATGAGCATTACCATATAGGTGTTGAAGGCAACGAACTGGCCCACGGTGATGCGATGCGCGACGACCAGGTGGCCGCCGGCCAGCAGGGTGATGATCATGGAGACGCCGAGGATGAACTCCAGCGTGGGCCACAACATGCCCATGAGTTGCACCAGCTTGAGGGAGCGAGCGATGTACTGGCGGTTGAGCTGCTCGAAGAGGCCGATCTCGGATTCCTCGCGGGCAAAGGCGCGGACCAGCCGGGCGCCGGAGTAGTTTTCCTGGGCCTGCGAACTGATTTCGGAGAAGCTGGCTTGGATGCGCTCGAAGCGGATGTGAATCCGGCTGCCGAAGTACTGCACCAGGATGCTGGCCAGCGGCATGGGCGCCCAGGCCACGAGCGTGAGCCAGGGGCTGATGCGAAGCAGGAAAAACAATGCGCCCACGGTGAAGAAGACGGTGTTGGCGCTGTACATCAGGGCGGGGCCGAGCAACATGCGGACGGCGTTCAGGTCGTTGGTGAGCCGGGCCATGATGTCGCCGGTGCGATAGCGCTGATAGAAGCCCGAGTCCTGTTCCTCCAGCTTGCGGAAGAGGTCGTTGCGCAGGTCGAACTCGATCTCGCGGGAGATGCCGATAAGAATCCAGCGCTGGGAGTAGAGAAAGACGCCCTTGACGAGGGCGATCGAGACCAGCAATCCGGCGAAGACAAGGATTCTCTGGCGGCTGACGCCGTGTCCCATCGCGTCGATGGCCCTTTGGATGACCTGGGGAAAGAGCACCCAGATGGCGTTGGCCGCGATGCAGGAGAGCGTGCCCCAGACGTATCCCCAGCGGTAGCGGCGCATGTAAGCGAAGAGCGGGGCCAGGTCGCGCAACATGGACTTATTGTAGTTGCTGCGCGCAAAAAACATCAACTTGTTGAAAATAAATGGGATAATAGTGTGAATTGCACGTTGCAAGGCAGTACGACGGAACGAGGCCTTTTGAGGGAATGCGATCCTGTTCGCCCGCGGGACCACGTGCATGGCCTTTTGGGACTAGGATGGTATGCGGGTAGTCCGATTCCGAGCGTGTTTGTTTGCCTGCGGAGCGGGGTTGGCGGAGGCCTGAGAAGAGGCCGGACAGGGAGTATGAGAATGAAGAGTTTTGGCTGTTTTGCGGCGTTTGCGGG
>JBEKNI010000042.1:0-34043 GCA_049522975.1 Occallatibacter sp.
TCGATAGCCACCGCCTCGCCCGCCGTCCGCCTGGCAATCGACGAAACCCAGTCTACGAAGCCCTTTTCCATCTCTTCCGGGTCGAGCGCCGCAAAGACCCGGTTGAAGGTGTCGTGCGACGGGATGCCAAAGGGAAGGGTCAAAAACGTACCCAGCCGCTGCCGCTTGGACTTGCCATACTCGGCCATGTCGTTCCAGCTCTCGGCCCCGCTCAACACCGCCGCAATGGCCATCGGAAGAATCTCTTCCGGCAGATGTTCCCGGTTCCGTTCCACGCCAGGATCGCGCAACTCGGCAAAATACTTCAGGGGATTGTCCATATCCCCTTCTTACCCATTTCCACAGCCTTGCCTATAGCAAGTCATGGACATTTATATGCGTCGGCCCTGGATCCATAATAATAGGCCTCTTGCGCCTTTTCCATGATTTCCGCATGAAAGGCCTCCTGCGCAACCGGCATAATGCCGTTGTTGCTGCTGGCGGGCCGTAACACCTCGCTCATCTCGATTCCGAGCGGTCCGGCGTCCGTTGCAAACCGAAAATCCGGTTCTTCACCAGGAACCTCGCCAACAGGAATAGGCACTCCAGCCTTCCGCGCGGCCGAAAGCATGTATGCCTCAACGATCTTTTTGTTCGTCTTCTTTATTCGCATTGCAACTCAACCTCCTAAATCATGGTACCGGGCCACGGCAGTTCTGCGTGCAAAATACTTGACCTGGCACGTATCAGATATCTTGCACGTCCCATCGAATCAGTGCATACTTGCAATATGAGAACCAACGTCAATCTCGCCGACGATGCCCGCAAGTTCGCCGAAATCTACGCTCACGCGAACGGGATTACCTTAGGGGAAGCGATCACGGATCTCGTTCGCAAGGGCGGCAAAGCCGCCAGCATGCCCGCCAAAACGGTGAAATTTCGGCGATCGGCGGCAGGCTTTCCAACCTTCCCGCCAAGCGGGTGCGTCATCACAACGGAAATGGTGAAAGAGGCTCTGGAGGACTTCATTTGAGAGCCTATCTCCCCGATGTAAACATCTGGATCGCGTTGAGTGATCCGGCGCACGCAGCTCATGAGCAAGCTACCGAGTGGCTGTTGGGCAGCCATGGCGCGCCCTTATTGCTTTGTCCTGTGACCGAGGCCGGTTTTGTTCGCATCGCGGCCTCGCCCTTGGTCGGGAAGAAATCAATTGCGGATGCCATGCGAATGCTCCAGGAGATCGTTGCCCTTCCCAACTGCGAAAGCCTGCCTAGCAAGCACTCCTGGCTGGAGCTCATTCAGCCCCTCACTCCTCGCCTGCACGGCTACCGCCAGGTCACGGACGCCCTCCTGCTTGGCCTGGCCATCCGCCACAACGCGGTTCTCGTCACCCTTGACCGCTCCATCCAGGCTCTGGCCGGCGAAGCCTACGCGGCCAACCTGCTCACATTGGCCTGACTATCGAAAGGCTTCTCCGGCCCGGCTGCTAAAATCAAACCAGTCCCGACCAGAGAGAATTGCCGTGCCATCATCCCGGGTTTCACCCAAACCAAAGACCGCTCCGCTCACCTTTCAGGAGCTATCGTTCCGCTTGCAGGCTTTTTGGGCGGAACGCGGCTGCGTCCTGCAGCAGCCCTACGACGTGGAAGTCGGCGCGGGCACCATGGCGCCGGAGACCTTCCTGCGCGTGCTGGGGCCCAAACCTTACAGGGTGGGTTATGCGCAGCCCTCGCGGCGTCCCGCCGACGGCCGCTACGGCGAGAATCCCAACCGGCTCTTCCGCCACACGCAGTTTCAACTGATCCTCAAGCCGCCGCCGGTGAATGTGCAGGAGCTTTACCTCGAATCGCTCGAAGCTATCGGCATCGATCTCAGTAAGCACGACCTGAAGTTCGAGGAAGATAACTGGGAAGGCCCGACGGTCGGCGCCTGGGGCGTGGGCTGGCAGGTGATGATGGACGGCATGGAAATCACCCAGTTCACTTACTTTCAGCAGTGCGGCGGACTTGATTTGGACCCTATCTGCGCCGAACTGACTTACGGCCTCGAGCGCCTAGCAGCCTTTATGCAAGACGTGGATTCGGTCTACGACGTGGTCTGGGCGCGCGATCCGGATACCAGCGCAGTGGTAACCTATGGCGATGTTAGACAGACCGAGGAGTTGCAGTACTCGGTTTATAACTTCGAGGACGCGGATGTTAGCAGGTTGTGGGAGCATTTCAATAGCTATGAAGCGGAAGCGCAGGCGCTGCTGGCGCGGGCGAATGGGTTGCTGGCGGATGAAAAGGCCAGCGCGAGGGAAAGGCAGCGCTTCCCGCTGATCTCGACTTATGAGCTGGCATTGAAATGCTCGAATCTCTTCAATCTTCTGGATGCGCGTGGAGCGATCAGCGTCACTGAGCGAGTGGGCATGATCGGGCGCATCCGCAATCTGGCCGTGGGAGTTGCCAAGATCTACGCGGCACAGCAAACTTGTTAGAGCACGTTTCAAAAACCCGCTTTGTATCAGGGCACGGCTTTAGCCGTGCCGCAAATGCCAACAACCAGCGTGGGGCTTTAGCCCCCGAGGGAAATGCGGTTTCAGGGAAAATGCTTCGCAACATTCTGTGAACGGATGTTCTTGTAGATCCCTGATCTCTGAGATCTCTGACCCCTTATTGCGGAAAGAACTTGAAGCTATGGCTGACTTTTTATTGGAGATAGGGCTGGACGAGGTTCCCGCCCGCATGATTGCCGGGGCCGAGGCTGAACTGGGCCGCCGCGTGAATGATTTGCTCACGCGGGAACGGCTGCTTGAGGCTGGTTCCAAGCTGACCACATACTCGACGCCGCGCCGTCTGGCCGTGCTGGTCGAAGGCGTACTTACAAGCCAGGCCGACAGCGAAGAGCAACTGAGTGGCCCCTCGTGGAAGGTGGCCTTCAAAGACGGCGTGCCGACCGCTGCTGCCGCGGCCTTCGCAAAGAAGGCCGGCGTCGCCGTGGAAGCGCTGGAGAAGGTTACAAACCCCAAGGGCGAGTATGTCGGCGTTACGGTCAAGCGGCTAGGCCGCAAGGCTGCTGAGTTATTGGCTACCGAGCTGCCCAAGGAAGTTCTCGGCCTCTACTGGGCCAAGAATATGTACTGGCGCGCGGGCAAGCCGGAGCGCTTTGTCCGCCCCATCCGCTGGATCGTCGCGCTGCTCGATACCGCAGTCGTTCCCCTTGAAATTGCCGGGATCAATGCGGGCAATGCGAGTCGTGGCCACCGCATCCTTCACGGAGAAGCGCCGGTAACGATCGGCCAGCCCAAGAACTATGCCGAGGCATTGCGCAAGGCATTCGTTGTCGTCGATGTTGCCGAGCGCAGACAGTCGATCCGCAAGGCGCTCGATGCGGCCACGCGCACCGTCCCCGGCGCACGCTGGCGCGAGGACGAGCCGCTGATCGAAACCGTGGTGCATCTCACCGAGTGGCCCACGGTGGTGCTGGGCGACTTTGAGCCCGAGTACCTGGCGCTGCCGGAAGAGGTGTTAGTCACGGTGATGCGCGACCATCAAAAATACTTCGCAGTCGAAGGCGCGGATGGCAAACTCGCCCCGCATTTCCTGGCCGTGCTCAATACGCAGGTGGACGCCGAGGGCGATGCGATCATCCGCCACGGCAATGCGCGCGTGCTGCGAGCGCGCTTCAAGGACGCGCGGTTCTTCTGGGAGGTCGATCAGAAAACTTCGCTCACCGCGCGCGTCGAGAGCCTCAGGGCCGTGACCTTCCAGAAGGATTACGGTAGCTACTGGAAGAAGGCACAGGCGAGTCGGAGAATAGCAGAGAATATCGCAGATTTAATGCAGAGAAAGGGCATTGTCCTGGATCGCGATGCGCTACTCACTGCAACTGAGCTCGCAAAGACCGATCTAACAACGGAGCTTGTCAAGGAGTTTACTGAGCTTCAGGGAATCGTGGGTGGCCAGTATGCGCGAGTGCAGGGTTATAGTGAAGCAGTAGCACAAGCGATCTATTGGCAATATTCTCCGTCTGCTGTACAGGATCAAATCCCGCCGACAGTGGAAGGGCAGATACTTGGTATAGCAGACCGCCTGCAGACAATCGATGCAATGTTCTCGCTTGGCCTAGAGCCAACCGGTTCGAAAGACCCATATGCGCTACGCAGGTCGGCGAACGGCATTGTCAAAATCCTTGCAGAATCAAAGCTGCAGATCACAATAACGGATCTCCTCGGATGGGTTCCCGAGGTGTTGAACAAGGCCCAAAACCAGGGATACCTGGATAGGCTGCGTCGCCTTTTTGACGAACGTGATAAGTTCTGGATGCTTGACGTACGCGGCTTTGCTTATGACGTGGTCAATGCCGTGCTGGCTGCTGGAGCCGACGATGTACGCGACGCCATTGCCCGCGCTGAAGCTCTTACAGAAGCCCGCGAATCCGCCGATTTCGCCGCGATCTCCGCGGCCTTCAAGCGAATTAAGAACATCCTGCGCCAGGCCGAAGAGAAACACTTTGCCCTCGGCTCGCCGAAGGATGTTATGCTCGCGCCGGAGGCGCAGCAACTTGCGGATGCCGCCGCCGCGCTCGCTCCCGAGGTTGACTTTCTGCGCCGCGAACGGGCCTACGGCGAGGCGCTGGCCAGAATCGCCACTCTGCGCCCGGTGGTGGATGCCTTCTTCGACAAGGTGATGGTCCTCGACCCCGATCCGGCAATTCGCGGCGCGCATCTGGGCTTGATCGACGAGGTTCTGCGCGGCTTCTCCGGCATCGCCGACTTCAGCGAGATCGTCACCGGGTAAAAACCCGTAGTATGCGCAGTCCACCTTAGGCACAAAAGCAAGAACGTGCCGAAGGTGGGGCACCCGCTTCTTTGATCGATTCGACTTCCGCGCCTGGGATTGATTTTTCTCCTGCATCTGTGGTCGATTCGACTCCCATGTATAGAACCGATTCGGCTCCCCCGCATCCCCGTCTCAAGTCACACGTCTACAATCAGAGGGAGATGTCCGACACGCTTTATCTAAGCCTGTGGTACCCGAATCTGCGCCTGGCCGCGCTCCCCGACAAGCTGACGGCGGTGCTGGGAGCATTTGCCGCGCATGGCGGCGAGACGAGTGTGTACGCCGCGACGGTGTGGCCGATGAATTGGAGCGAGCCGCCGGTCTTTCAGCGGGTTTATGACCGCAGACTCTCGCTGGGCAGTGCTGGCGAGTTGGGCGCGGAACCGCGTTTTGCCGTAGATGAAGCGCTCGAACTACTGCACGACGATTTCGCCTACGAGTTTCAGATCGGCTGGAGTTTATGGGAGCTGGAAAGCGAAAACGCAGGTCCTTCAACTTCGCTACGCTCCGCTCAGGATGACAGAGCAATGGGTTTATTGGACGCGCGCTGGACGCGGGAGCCCCGCCTGGTGCGCGTAACGGGCTTCGGGCCGCTCTTCGACGAAGCAACCTACGAGGCCGACGGGCACATTCGCGTGGACTTCGGCTCGGATGCGCCCTTCCTTGAAGAAGACTTGGAATTGGATTCGCTTGCCGCCAAGCACGTCGAAGAGAATGTGCGCCAACTGGTGGAGCTTACCGCGGCCGTCGAGAAGGCGTCGGGAGCCACGGCGCGTCTGCTATGGAGCGAGTTGGGCGAGAGCCTGGCGCAGCGGCTGGCGGCGCGGCTGCGGGGGGCAAACTGACTGTGCGGCTCACCATCGAGAGAATGCGGATGCTGGTCGTGGCGGCGGGAGTCCTGCTGGTAGCCGTGCTGATAGTCTTTCTGGCCGTGGGTAAGTGGAAGAATCCCTTCAATCGCCGCGACCTGCCCAAGCGGCTGGGCATTGAAATCCAGCAGGAGGCCAACGGCGTCACTTACACGCAGGCGCGCGGCGGCCAAACGCTCTTCAAGATTCACGCGTCAAAGGTCGTCCAGTTAAAGCAGGGCAATGCGCTGCTGCACGACGTCAAGATCGAGCTGTATGGCGAAGACGGCAGCCGCGTGGACCGCATCGAAGGCGGTGAGTTTGAGTATGACCAGAAGGCGGGCACGGCCATCGCCGCCGGGCCGGTCGAGATTACGCTGATGCGGCCCGGCGTGGCGCCGGCCATTGCGCCCAAGGTCACGGCTGAGCAGGCGGTGAAGGACAAGCGGAAGAGCGCTCCGGTGGCTTCGGTGGCCGAAGCTGCCGCGCGCGGCGAGATTCACGTGAAGACCAGTGGTCTCACCTTCGACCAGAAGAGCGGAGTTGCCGTCACCAGCCAGCGCGTCGCATTTTCCATGGCGCAGGGAAGCGGCAGCTCGATGGGCGCAACGTTCGACTCGCAGCAGGGACTGCTGGTGCTGGACCGGGCGGTGGAGCTGACGACCCGTCGCGGCGCGGAGACGGTTCAGATTCACGCCCAGCACGCCGAGTTCGAGCGCGAGACGCGCGTCTGCCGCCTGCGCGCGGCCACAGCCGGCTTTCAGGGTGGAGAAGCGACGGCTGGCGACGCCAAAGTTCTCTTCCGCGAGGATGGATCGGCGGTGCGGCTGGATGCGATGAACGGATTCACGCTGACGACCGCGGCGGGCAGCCACCTGGCCGCCCCCACCGGGCAGATGGATTTCGATGAGCACAACCAGCCTCGCCATGGCCAACTGGAGGGCGGGGTCACGATGGATTCGGCGAATGAGTCTGCCGGCCGGAACCGCCAGTTGCGAGGGACGGCGCCCACAGCCCAGCTCGAATTCACCGCGCGGGGCCAGTTGCGCCACGCGCACCTGGAACTCGGCGTGGCGCTGGACAGCGAGGAGCTGACTGCGCAGGCGGGCGAGCCGTTGCGGTTGAGCCGCCACTGGCGCTCGCCCATTGCCGACCTTGACTTCCGCGATTCGGGTCATGGGCAGATCGAGCCGGCTGCGATGCATGGGAGCGGCGGCGTGGTGGTTACCGGCGAGAGCCAGCATGGCGAGGGGCCGGTTGCTCCCTTCCGGCTCTCGGCTGACGAGCTGACGGGCGAGTTTGGGCCGGGTTCGGCGCTGACCGCGATGAACGGGGTTGGCCACGCGGCAATCGCGGAGACCGCTGAGACGGGGGCGCTGCAGACCACCAGCGGCGACCGGCTCGAAGCGCATTTCGCCGCTCCTGCGGAATCGGGCGCAAAGCGTGGGCCAAGCGGCGAAGCACAGATTCAGTCGGCCACGGTCGAAGGCCATGTGGTGCTAACGCAGGTTCCGGCCGCCAAGCCCGGCGCGCCGCCTCCAGCCACGATCCGGGCAACGGCTGGCCGCGCAGACTATCAGGGTCAAGGCGAGTGGCTGCATCTGACGCTCACGCCGCGCGTTGAAGACGGCGCCCTGCGGCTCACGGCCGACAAGGTTGACGTTTCGCGCGCTTCGGGCGATGCCTTTGCCCACGGCAACGTGAAGGCAAGCTGGATGGATTCAGGTTCCGCGGGCAATAACCCACAGGGAAGACCGGCAGCCGACCGGGGCATTGTGGCTCTGGGCGGGCAGGGTCCGGCGCATGTGGTTGCCGCAGAGGGGCAGTTGCAGCAGGCGACCGGCGAGGTCACCTTCCGCGGCCAGGCGCGGCTCTGGCAGCAGGGCAACTCGGTGGCCGCGCCGGTGATCGTGCTGGACCGCGAGCGGCAGACGCTAGTAGGCCGCACCGCGGATGCGGCCGAGCCGGTGCGGGCAGTGCTGGTTAGCGCAGCGGGAACCGAGCAAGGAAAGTCAGGTCAGCCCTCCGTGATCCGGGTGCGCGGAGGCGATCTGAAGTACTCCGATGCCGAGCGCAAGGCCCTGATGCGCGCCGGAGTTCTGGGCACGGTGGTCGCCGAAACCGGCACGGCGACCTCGGTATCAAATGAGGTCGAGGTAACGCTGCTGCCGGCGGGCAATCGCGCGGGCAAGGACGGCGACCAAGCTCAGGTCGATCACATGACGGCCCGCGGCCACGTCGTCCTGACCAGCGAGGGCCGGCGCGGAACCGGCGAGCAGTTGGTCTACACCGGCGCGACAAATGAGTACGTTCTGACCGGAACCGCCTCAGCGCCTCCCAGAATGACTGATCCGGCGCGGGGCAGCGTCTCCGGCGAGGCTTTGATCTTCCATGGCCACGATGATAGCGTGAGCGTTGAGGGCGGCGGGCGGAAGACCACGGCGGAGACTACTGCGACTCCAGTTTTGACAGCGCCTTAAGAAATTAACGATGCGCCTTCGGACGGTTTGCTTCCGCTCATCTCCTCGATGCTTTCCTGACATCTTTCCGATGCCTTTTGCACGGGCGTTAACCACCACGCCTTTTGAACGCAGCAGCACAGGACAGGGCGGTTTGGAGCCTGCCCCGTAAGCCCGCGGAGGGCGGCGTGCAAGCATCGTCAGCCGCGCGCAGGTGGCCGTATACTCAATCTCGTCCATGATTCGCATTCTAGGAACCGTCCTTGCGGGGCTGTTGGGGCTGGCCTTCGGCAGCTTCCTGAACGTCTGCCTGAGCCGTTGGCCGATGAGCGAGAGCGTAGTCAAGCCCCGCTCCCACTGCCGCCAGTGCGGCAGAACGCTCGCCTGGTGGGAGAACGTGCCGCTAGTGAGCTGGCTCGCCCTGCGCGGCCGCTGCCGCACCTGCCACGCCTGGATCGGCTGGCGCTATCCGCTAGTGGAACTGGCGGTGGGAGTGCTATGGGCAACTTTCGCGTGGCATGCTCTTGAGCAGCTGCGGGTCCTAGACGTTGCGGATCAATTCGGGATTGTCCCTTCGCAGATCGGTCTTATTCCTTTGATCGGAACCATGTTCTTCCTCTGGCTGCTCGTCGGAATCGCCGTCCTTGATGCCGAGCATTTTTGGGTTGCCGACGCCGCAACATTGCCGGGAATCGCGTTGGGCTTTGCGTTCTCGGTCTGGTCTGTGTCCCTGCTCCAGGAACCTCTGCGAGACCAATCGGGTTTCTGGATTCGCCTTGGCCAGCGGTTCCTTGAGGTCCTCGCCGCCGCCAGCCTCATCCTGCTTATCCGCTGGGTTTACTGGCTCGTTCGCCGGCGCGAAGGCGTCGGCCTGGGCGACGCCAAACTGATGGCTCTGCTGGCCGCATGGCTCGGCCTGCCCGGCGCTCTGCTGGCCTTTGTAATGGGAGTCGTGCTGGGAACGCTGGTTGGTGCCGTTCTGCTGGTCATTCCCTCAGCCAAGTCCGACACAAGCAACTGGAAAGCTAGGAAGCTGCCGCTGGGAACATTCCTCTGCATCGGCGGCATCATCAGCAGCTTGTGGGGACAGCCAATCATCGCAGCCTATCTTCGCTGGGGCGGCTTCTGATCTCTATTGCTGCGCCTCTGGAGGCGGGGGGCTGGGCGCAGCGTTCTTTCCGTTGGCAACCTCCGGGTCCTTAAGTTCCTTGCGGGCCTGCTTGCCGTGCGGGCCGTCCGGATCATATTCCAGCAGCTTCTCATAGTGCGCGCGGGCGTCGGCAAAGTTGCCCAGGTGGTGCTCCGCCTCGGCCAGGCCCCAATAAACCTCGGGATTTTCGGGGTCCAGGATCAGCGCGGACTCGAAGCGCGAAAGAGCCGCTCTCCAGTTTTTCCTCTCAAGGTAATAGCTGCCCACTTCGATGTCTTTGGAGGCGGCCTCCTGGTGGGTGGGCTCCTTGACGGCCAGCCTTCTTTTCTTGCTGGGCTGGTCCTCGTCAGGCGGGGGCAACAGCCGCTCCAGGCCGGTAAGGCTGGAGCTGGAATTCCCCTCAGCAGCGCTGGCGGCGGCCGGCGCGGGATCATCTGGGCTGCGCACCGGGTCCAAGTCCTCGCCCGCCAGCGGAATTCCGGCGCTTGGCGGGCTGTAATAAGTTCTCTCGGGCGCTGACGGAGTGGTCATCGAGGGCAGGACGGGAACCGTGCTTGTATCCTCGGGAAAGGGATTGGCGCTGGATTGGGAAGGAGCTGGCGCCTGCGGCGCGCCGGTCGCCGGCTTCTGCCCGCCGCCTGCCTGCGCCTGCGGCAGCATAGGTCGAGCTGCTGCCAGGCAGCACGCCAACCCCAAAGCAACTGAGAAAATCCTCTTCATCTTGATACACCTAAACCCCAGGGCAATTGCAGAAATGCAAGGCAATTCTTCACAGTTTCACAGTCTCACAGCAAATAGGGGGGTGGGGGGTACCTCAAAAAGGTATGATAAACTGACTTAACCCCTTTGTTTTGTGCGAAAGTTGACAAATTACCTCCTTAAAAAGCGGTTGAAATTGGCAGAAAAACACCCCCTAAGCCCCAAAATCAGCGCGAAAAGCCCCGGAATTGCGCTGATTGGGGACGTCTGAAGGGGGACGAACCGGCCTGTATCCCAAGGGCGGCTAATCCGAAGCTCGGCGATTTCCGGGATTTGGCGCTCCCGCGGTTCGGCGAGTCCCGGAGATCGGAAAGTCCGGGTCGGCAAATGCGGGAGGACCGACCAAACTTCAGCGTAGCAGGTTGGCTAAAATAATCTGCAAAATCCGTTGATGCGATTGCGCTGACGTAAGCCCTGATCCCTGTTCCCTGACCCCTGTTCCCTGTTACGATGCGGTTCATACCGCTCCTAAGGAAAGCATCGCACATTCGCATGGCTCTTATCATCCGCTCTTCCGCTATTCACGCCGCCGGCTGCTATACCACAACCTCCATTCGCAAAGGCGCACACGTCGCCGAGTACACCGGCCCCCGGCTTACCAAGGCCGAGGCCGACCAGGCCTACGAGGCCTCGCCGATCACCTACCTCTTTGGACTCGGTGACGGCTCGGTGGTCATCGACGGCCATTGCATGGCCATGTTCATCAACCACAGTTGCGACGCCAACTGCGAGACCAGTGAGGAAGACGGCCGCGTTTGGATCAAGGCCATCCGCAAGATCGCTCCCGGCGAGGAGATCACCTACGACTACTGCCTCTACGATGGCGGCGACGACGAGGCGATCTGCAACTGCGGGGCGGCCAAGTGCCGGGGGACGATGTACTCAAAAGAAGAGGTCCGGCGGCGCAAGGTGGCGGCGAAGAAGACTGCGAAACCGTCCGCCCAAAGGGAACCAGCTAGCCGCAAGTCAAGAAAGGCAGCAAAGCAATGAGATGGCCTCGATGGAATCAAACAGCCGAGCTTCCATTACTCACTTCAGAGCAATTGGAAGCGCTTCGCCGCTTCGCGCTATTTGAAATCGGAATCGAGAGCGTGCGGAACTCTTTGGCTGGTGTATTCGAATTCGACTTTCAGCCCGAGCGTAGGACCGCGGCCACGCATTTCAGGGTGCCAGCGCCTGGCGTGCTGATCACCCGCGCCCAAATCGAAAAAGCCCTCGAAAGCCGACGAGCCGGTTTGGTCTCCCCGAAAGAGCTTATGGAATGGGCGACCTTTATACTGCTCAACGACGGCTATGAAATCGACGAGGACGACCAGGATTTCATCGCAGAATGTCTGAATGAACTCAGCTTCAACCCGAATGCCTCTTTGTAGTGGGAGCTTTCTTCTACAGCGAGTAAAGGCCGAGTGGATTGCATCTTCCTATCTGCACGTACTCTCCCTGGAACGATACAATCGCCTCTAGGCCGTCCCGCAGCCGAGCGGCCCTCAAGGAGCGAGTTCGCATGGGTTACCAGGTTCTGGCCAGGAAGTATCGTCCACAGCGCTTTGCCGACGTGGCCGGCCAGGATCACGTCACCCGGACACTACTCAACGCTCTGAGCCAGAATCGTATCGCCCACGGCTACATCTTCTCGGGCCACCGCGGCATCGGCAAGACCACCATCGCGCGCATAGTGGCCCAGGCGCTGAATTGCCGAACGGAAGTCGGTTCGCCGACGCGGCCCACCCCCGAGCCTTGCGGCGTCTGCGACTCCTGTGTGGAGATTCGCCAGGGCAACGCGGTAGACGTGATCGAGATCGATGCGGCCACTAACCGCGGGATTGACGAGATTCGCGAGCTGAGGGACGCCGCCCGCTACGCTCCGTCGCGCGATCGCTACAAGATCTACATCCTCGACGAAGCCCACCAGATCACCGAGGCGGCCTTCAACGCGCTGCTCAAGACCCTGGAAGAGCCACCGGCGCACGTCATCTTCATGATGGCCACCACGCAGCCGGAGGACATTCCGCAGACCATCCGCTCGCGCTGCCAGCACTTCAGCTTTCATGCGGTCAAATTCGACGACATTCTGGCCCAGTTGAAGATGATCGCCGCGCAGGAGGGGGTCGAAGCCGAGGAGGGTGCTTTGTCCCTCTTGGCCGAGGCCGGCGACGGCTCGATGCGCGACGCGCTCTCGATCATGGACCAGGCGATTGCTTCCGCGCCGGTCGAAATCGTGCAAGGGGCTGGCCGGCCGGTGCTCTCGGCGGCGCAGATTCGCGAACTGATGGGCGCGGTTCCCAACGCGGTCTTCGAGCGGCTGCTGGAGGCCGTCGCCGCCGGACAGAGCGCGGAGTTGATGGAGCAGTTGAACTTGCTGGTCAATGCCGGCCACAGCCCCTCGTCACTGGCAAGGCAGATGGCCCGCTACCTCCGTAACGCTCTGATGGCCAAGCTGGGCGGCGAGCAAACGGAGCTGCTGCAAATCTCCGGCGACGAACGCGCCCGCGCCGCCCGCACCGCGCTGCTCTTCACTGAAGAGGAACTGACCCGCAACCTGCAGATTGTTCTGCGCACCTTCGACGACCTGAACTTCCGCCAGGAGCAGCGCTTCCACTTGGAACTGGGCCTGCTCAAGCTGATTCATGCCCAGCGTCTGCTGCCGCTGGAAGAGCTTCTGAGCGGCGTGGCGGCGGGCGGCGGCTTTCGGACGGGCTCGCCTGCCTCAGCGCCGGGTCCCGCTCCACGGTCCAGCGCACGTCCAGCGACATCCACTGCTCCGGCTGCTGCGCCGACTCTCTCGCCGTTTGGGCCGGCGGGCGGAGGTTGGGGATCGGGGCCAAAGATGGAGACCGGCCCGCAGCCGGCTTCGGCGGCCTCGCCAACAGCGACGATGGAGCGCCCATTGGCTCCCTTTGCAGCCATGCCCAGCCCGGCCCCGGCGAACCCATTTCAAGGCGCCACACCCTTCCCGGCCGCAACCGCTCAGGCCACTGGCTTTGCATCTACTGAAGCGCTCACCGAAGGCGCGCTGGCCAAGGCTCCGCAGGCAGCCGTCGCGACAGCCAACCTTCCCGGCATCGAGCAGATCCGCCACTCCGTGGGCTGCGCGCTGGTCGAGGCTGGCCACGAATCGGCGGCGCAGATCTTGGGCGCGGGGACATGGACCATCGACGGCTCCAGTCTGCGCATCGAGGTGGCCGGCCTGGGAAAGAAGATGCTGGCCTTGACAGTCAATCCAGCGGCAGAAAAGATTATCCGCCAGGAGCTGCAACGGCTGGGCGCTCCGGCGCGCTTCCTAGTGGTTCCCGGCGAGGGAACGGCCCAAAGCGCCGCACCGGCAGCCGCACCGCTGGCCGGCAGCATTCAAGAAGCCGCGCTGAGCAATCCTCTGGTCCAGCGGGCGCGGGAGATCTTCAAGGCCGAGGTGCGCAGCGTCGTCGATCTCCGGCAGAAATGACGGCAGGCTTCGGACACAAGCTGAGGAACGAGGAGGACGGACTATGATCAACCCGCTCAAAATCTCGGAGATGCTCTCCCAGGCCAACCAGATGCAGGAGGAGGTCCAACGCAAGCTCGCCCAGACGGTGGTCGAGGGAACGAGCGGCGGCGGGGCCGTGACGGCAACCATGAACGGCAAGAAGCAGCTACTCAAGCTGCGCATCGAACCTGCGGCGGTGGTTGGCCTGGGCGGCGACAAGCCGGATGTGGAGATGCTGGAGGACCTGGTAGTGGCCGCGGTCAACGAAGCTGGACGCAAGGCCGAAGAGGCGATGCAGTCAAGCATGAAGGGAATTCTGGGCGGGCTCAATCTGCCGGGGATGGGATGAGTTGCAAAAAGAGGCCGGGATGGGGTTCGTGGTATCCCACCCTAGCGACAAAAGCAAAAACGTCGCGAGGGTCGGGCACCTAGTCTGGAGGATAAGACGATGACCGATGGAATGAATCGCCGAAACTTCCTTGGGTGGAGCGTGGCGGCGGGCGCGGCGGCGATGGCTCCGCGCTGGATGGCAGCGCAATCGGCGCCGGCCGCGAAGCCCGCCGCGGGGCCGCATGATGATGCAGCAACCACTCCGGTCAAGGCGACCAAACTCTACGACAATCTTTACCTGCTGCAAGGCGTGGGCGGCAACATGGCATTGCAAACCGGAGGCGACGGCAATCTGCTCATTGACGCCAGTTACGCCCCAGCAGTGCCACGGATTCGCGAGGCCATTGCCGCGCTAACTCCGGAGTCGGCGAGCGCGCCTGGAATCCTCGTCAACACCCATTGGCACGGGGACCACACCGGCGGTAACGAAGGGCTACATTCCGCTGGATTCACCATCTTCGCGCATCGCCAGACTCGCGCGCGGCTCTCGACGCCACAGACGATGAAGCTCTTTCATCGAGTTGTGCCCGCCTCGCCGGCTGGAGCCTTGCCCACAGTTACCTTTGATTCGGAGTTCACCATCTGGCGCAACGGCGACACTCTCGATCTGGTGCACTTCGATCCCGCACACACCGACAGCGACATTTACATTTACTTCCATAAGGCTGACGTTCTGCACGTGGGCGACATCTGGTTCAACGGCATGTATCCGTTTATCGACGAAGGTACGGGCGGCTCGATCGACGGCATGATTCGCGCCGGCGAAAAGGCCCTCGCCGTAGCGGGCGACAACACGAAGATTATTCCCGGCCACGGACCGCTGGGTTCCAAGGCCGAATTGCAGAAGTTTCACGATATGCTGGCGGCCGTTCGCGATAAGGTGGCAGCTCTCAAGGCCGCCGGCTTGAGCGAAGAGGAAGCTATCGCCAAGAAACCCACGGCCGAGTTCGATACGGTCTGGGGTAAAGGCTTTATGAGCCCGGATACATTTACCGGCATCGTTTATCGGACCCTGTAAATGCAGAGCATCACAGGATTTCCTGGAGTGATCGATGAAGCAAACCGTTGAGTCTTTAGCGAACGACACGCCATTGCAAGACAAAGTGAAACAGCCAAACAGATTGCGCCTAAGTATGATTCAGTTTGATTCTCACATAATGCAACTAGGAAAATTATTTGAGAAGCATCGCTGGCTCTATGGCGGAATTGCACTTCTATTTGGATTAAGCATTATGGGAGTTGACTATCTTTTGCATCCAGAAGCAGGAAGGTTCCAGAGCCAAGTTGCACAGGAGTTAAGGTCGCTGCCCCTTCCTCCACTCACAACTGAAACAGATTTCACTTCGGGATACCAGCCTTCAAAGGGTATAGCGGCAAGAAAAATCATTACTGGCATTTCAGCGAAGGATATATGTTCCTTTTATCGCCCCGTAATGGCTGATCTTGGTTGGCAACTGGTTAAAGAAGAATGCTACCCATCTTCTGAGGGCGATACACTGATTTCGTTTCGCAAAGGGATGGTGACCTGTGCAATCCATCAGGGCAAGGAGGACGGCTTTTCTGGGACGAAGTACACTATCGTCTCATCTTGGCTGGGCAGGCCACCAAAGGACCATCGTTAGTACTGGTTAGCTGCGTTAACTGATAACTGATAACTGTTCCCGGAGGGACAACCCGTGACCCGTTATGCCGAGCCTATGGCGCGGCTCATTGAAGAGTTGAAGAAGCTGCCGGGGGTGGGCACCAAGAGCGCCCAGCGCTTCGCCTTTCACATCCTGCGCTCCAGCGACGAGGATGCGGCGGCACTGGCCGAGGCGGTGCGCGGCCTGAAGACAGCCCTACGGCTCTGCTCGGTCTGCAACAGCGTCACTGACCTTGACCCCTGCGTCTACTGCGCCAGTCCCGCCCGCAACCACCGCCTGGTGTGCGTCGTCGAAGAGCCGACGAATATCGCCGCCGTGGAGCGAGCACAAGGCTATCAGGGCGTCTACCATGTGCTGCACGGCACTCTTTCGCCGCTGCACGGCATTGGTCCGGACCAACTCCGCACCGGAACGCTGGTCGCCCGCGTGGAGCGCGGCGAGGTGGATGAGGTGATCTTGGCCACCAGTCCCACTCTCGAGGGTGAGGCCACTGCCCACTGGCTGGCAACTGCGCTGCGCGGCTTTCAGGTCCGCATTACGCGCATAGCCACCGGCGTTCCCGCCGGCAGCGACATTGAATACGCCGATGAGGTGACAATGGCGCGGGCGCTGGAGGGGCGCAGGGAACTCTAACCTTACAACTGGATAGGCTGTACGGCAGCGGAGACGTTGAGTGAATATCGTAATCGACTGCTGGTCGCAGAGGAGCACAAAGATGTTTTCGAGCACACTGAAAGTAATCGCCGCCGCGTCGATATTCCTATCAATCTCCTTCCCAATAGTCGGACTTCATGCACAACGGGCAAAATCAGCTGCCGATGCGAATGGTTGGGCTCTTGATTGAACTGCTGGGTGTTCGCAAGAAGACGTAGTGAATTCTTGCAGTTTTCGATCGCGCTTCCCGATACGACGCAGATACTTCCGGTAATGGAGATGCCGCTGCCGTTGCCATTGTTTGTAACCAAGTTTCCGGAGACCGAGCGGAGTCCAGTGCCCTCTGATTCGAGTGATTCCGAAAAAACTAGCGTTGAATTTGGGCGGTTTCGCCGGAGATTTCCCACAACTTCCGGAACACATCGCCGTCGGCAATGGCGTTTGCCTTCTGCGGTGACTCTGAGGTAGACTCCTCGCGTTGGAGGGCGCGCAAGGCAGCCCGCACCAGTTCGTTAGCATTTTCGTAGCGTCCAGATTCAACTCTGGTCCGGATGAATTCGTGCGAATCGGGTGTCAGTTGAAGGCCGCGATGGAACATCATGTGTTTCTCCTTGAAAGAATCGGGCGTTATAATCAAGTTTGCCCGCGGCTGCCTTTTTAGCCGATGAACAAATTGACCGCGAACAAAAGTCAGCGATCTTCCTCTTTAACTTTTATTGCGAGCGATCGAAGAAAAATGCCTCACGGCACCGTAAATCGGTAATCAAACGCGCACCGGCTCTTCGAGAGGCCGAACTGCTTCGCGCAGGTTTTTTCCTATAACGAAACGTGTTTCAGGAACGCCTTGCGAAAGCGATCAAACATCTTCCGGAATTATGTATTTATCACTGACCGCATATACTATTGCCGGGAAAGGGTGATACTCTGATTGCAAGGCAAGCTCAATATTTTGCGCGGGCGGTGACGGCTTTGGAACCGGCCAAAGGCGAGATTACGATGCTTCTCGGAAGGTGGAAAGCCGGGGAGCCGGCGGCCTTCGACGAGCTGCTTCCGTTGGTCTATCCTCAACTGCGCCATATAGCTGCGGCCTATGTGCATCGCGAACTCAATCCCGATGTGGTTCAGGGAACCGTGCTGGTCCACGAACTTTATCTGCGCCTGCTCAACCAGAAGAAGACGGACTGGGACGACCGCCGCCACTTCTACATCTTCTGCGCCCGGATGATGCGCATGATTTTGATCGATCACGCCCGCGAGAACCAGATCAAGATGCGCGGCAGCAACCGCAACAGCGTTCCTCTCAACGAAGATCTGTTGTGGGTCAAGATCGATAGCCCGGAGCTGTTGGACCTGAACCGGGCGCTCGACGAACTGGGAGCGATCGACGAGGAGAAGGTCAAGATTGTCGAGTTGCGTTACTTCCTGGGGTGCACGGCCGAAGAAACATCGGAAATGATGATGGTCTCCAAAGCCACGATAGATCGCGAGATGAAGTTTATCAAAGGATGGCTGTATCGGCGCATCCGCCCGTCCGCGCCTGTCAGCCAAGAAATGAATTGATTCAGTTTCTACACGCTGTTCGCAATATGTGGTTTAGGGTGAAAGCCCAAGAGAGAGCAATTATTCTGTATGGCCGAAACGACCGAGCGGTTTCTCCTGATTGAAAAGATCGTCACCGAAGCACTGGACGTGCGCGAAGAACTCCGGGGGGATTTGATTGCGGCCCGCTGTGGCGAAGACTCCGCTTTGGCGGATGAAGTGCGTTCGCTCATGGAATCCTGTCTAGCGGAAGAACAGATGATGGCCTCCTGCCGGCGCGAGCCGCAGAGCAGTCAGGACGGCCAGCCGGAGTGCAAACAAGTCGGCCCCTACCAGATCGACCGCCTGCTGGGGCGCGGCGGAATGGGAGCCGTTTATCTTGCCCATCGCGCCGACGGGCACTTTGAGCAGAACGTCGCCATCAAACTGATCGACGTCCCCTTTGCGGCCGACTTGTTCCGGGAGAGATTCCGCCAGGAGCGGCAGATCCTGGCCGGCTTGCAACACCCATATATTGCCCGCCTGCTGGATGGGGGAGTTACTGCCGCGGGCGAGTTGTATCTAGTCATGGAGTATGTGGATGGCGTGCCCATCCACCGTTTTTGCGAGGGGCGGCTCTCCCTAACCCAACGGATCGAATTGTTTCTGCGCGTTTGCGAGGCCGTGCAGTTTGCTCACCAGAATTTTATCGTTCACCGCGACCTGAAGCCGGATAACATCCTGGTGGCCGAGGACGGCACTCCGCGCCTGGTGGATTTCGGCACCGCCAAGCTACTTTCTCCCTCTCTGGACAAGCCGGATAGCCAACTGACACGGGATGGTTACTTATCTTTTACTCCGCAGTACGCCAGTCCGGAGCAAGTGCAGGGGAATCCCATCACCACGGCCTCGGACACTTACTCGCTAGGTGTTCTCTTGTATCTTCTGCTGACGGGAGCGCCGCCTTACGATCTCAATGACCTGACCATGGGGCAGATGCTGAGAACCGTCTGCGAGGAGGCGCCGCGCAGGCCCGCGATGGATATCGACGGCAAGCGGCTGGATGCCGACCTCGAAGCGATTCTGTCGAAGGCTCTGCGCAAGGAGCCAAAGGAGCGTTATCTCACCGCCGAGCGGCTGGCCGGCGATCTTCGCGCCTATCTCGGCGGTTTGCCGGTCGAGGCACGCCGCGGAAATGCCCGCTATCGCGCCGCAAAGTTCATCCTCCGCCACCGCTGGGGACTGGCCGCAGCAGCCGTGCTGGTTGCTACATTGATAGCGGGCATCGCGGGCGTCGTCTGGCAAGCCAGGGTAGCCAACCGGGAGCGGCGCATTGCTGATGCAGAACGGCGCAAGGCCGAGGCCCGCTCGGCCGACCTGCGCCAATTGAGCAATAGCCTGCTTACCGAACTGGACACGGCTATCCAGCAGATTCCCGGCTCGACCGGCGCGCAGAAGCTGCTGGTCACCAGCGTCCTGAAACACCTTGATCGCATGGCCGCCGACGCCAATGGCGACCGCCAGACTCAACTCGATCTGGCGTCTGCCTATACCCAATTGGCGGATCTACAGGGTAGCCTATATAGCCAGAATCTGGGGGATGCGCCTGGCGCTCTGGTCAGTGTAAATAAGGCTATCGCCTTGTGCGAGCCTTTTACCGGACAAGATTCCAAGGATAGAGACGCGATTCATGCGCTGGCCAACGCGCACTTGACCCGCAGCGGTATTATTTCTGGAACCGCGTCCATTCAGGAGATTCTCGCCTCCACGCAAGCGGCGATTGCAAACTATGACCGGCTGGCTGCATTCGCCAATATCACGCCAGACGAGATGTTCGATGCGGCAAACGGTTATGACATGCTGGGCGATGAGTTGGGCATCAATTTGGATGACAGCATCAATGATCTGCCGGGATCTCTAGCTGCATATCGAAGATACCTTGACCTGAATCGGCGCGCGCTGAAAATTGACCCGACTCTTGGATGGGCCATGAATGGAATGGTTTTAGGCCAGGCTAAGATCGCCGAAGTCGAAATGGAGATTGACCCGGTACAGGCGCTCAAGGATAGCGAGATAGGCTTGCAGCGCATCTCCGCTTTGCCCAAAACCGACCAGGAAAGCTTACCGGTGCAGCGGTCTCGCAATATGCTGACTTTGGATGAGGCACGTGCTCTTGTTGACCTGGGAAGATACTCGGAGGCAAATGAACTCTTGGCGCAATCCATTCAGGCGTTACAGCGCCTGGTGGCGGCAGACCCTCAGGACTTGCGCGCCCTCGGCGACCTGAATAGTGGACTGACTCAAGCGTCCTACGATTATGTGGCAGAGGCCGATCCGGCATTGGCGCTGCCAGCGGGAGATCGGCGGCAAGCCTTGACCAGCGCGGAGAAGTCATTGACTGAGGAGATAGTTGTTACGGAAAAGCTCATGAAGCAGGCAGGGGGGCAAGAGCAGTGGGGACCGTTTCTCGCCGATGCGCAACTCGAACTCGGCTCCATTCAATCCATGCTGCACCGTGAGGGGAACTTAGTAGAACGGGTGAAAAAAGGCCTGGCCATCTTTAGGGATTTGGTAAAGAAGGACTGGAACTCCCCATCCATTCTTGATGATGCGGCGCAAGACTTCCTATACGCGGAACCCGCTTCTCTGAAAGACCCGAAGTTGGCCGTCTCCTGCGCCGAGCGAGCGGTTGCCTTGAGCTATCGAAGAGTGCCGTCCAAGCTGCTGACCCTGGCGCAGGCATACCGCGCCACAGGCCAGCCGAAGAAGAGCCGCGCCGTTGCAAAAGAGGGGTTGGCGCTACTGACGCCACTACCGCCGGGAAGCGCGAAGCCGCGCATCCAAAAGCTGCTTGAAATCCAGGCGCTAGGCGCTTTCTGACGGCCGTATTGCAATGCGGGGTTTCAGTCTCAGGTTCATGCCGCACCCCGGAGATAGAACTGTGCTGGTATGGCGACGAGTCGTTTCTGACGCATCTAATGAAGGTGCTGGGTGTTGCCGGCTTCTCCGCAAGGGTGCGCTTTGGCGAGCCGCGCATCTATCCCGACCGCTGCACCGCCTCCGACCAGACCCACGCCGAAGTTACCGCCATGCGCAAGCAGATGCCCTTGCCCTGACGGCGGGCAGACGGCGCGATTCTTCGAAAATGGCCCGGCAGGAAGAAAGCCTGCAAGATCAACGCGAGCTGGTAGGCCGGGCTTTCAACCCCCATATCAAAGCCTGCAAAATCAATGTGAGCAGGTAGGCCGGGGTTTCAACCCCGGCAAAGTCCACCCCCCGGTTTTTAAGAATCAACCCACGCGGCGAAGCCGCGGTCAGGATCCTCAGGTGGAAAAGTCAATGAACGCTGGCTGACATAACAGTAATGATCGGAGTTCGGGGCTGCCGCTCCGATTCCCTGGTCGCTCTTGCGGATGGCTGCTTCTCGCCCGACATCGGCGACTGCTTTTGGAAAGGTCGCTTGACGTGCCGCGTTCTTACCGGCGAGGTTCACTCCACGATTCGTGGCTGCTCGATGAAAAGTGCGCAGGCCGATATCTTTGGCGCGCATAAATGGACAGTGGCAACCTGAAGGTTTCATAATCTTCGATGTCGTGGGCTTGCCCGTTGGTACGGGGCCAATTGCAGGTGTCAGATGATCCTTGATCCAGAAATCTTGTCGGTCGTTGCAGCTGGTGCCTTTACTATCGTCGGGCTCGTCACAAGTTTTCGTAACCCGACGACACGGCGGGTCACGCCCTGGGGCTGGGTGTCGATATGCGGCGTCCTCCTGTCGGTGGGATTCGGCCTGTGGCAGATACGTGCGCATGCTCGATCAGAGGGCGAGCAGATAGCGCGACTTGAACGCATTGCAAATACAACACAGAAGACGCTCGACTCGCTTCCGAGATTGTTGTTGCCCCTCAAGGTTAGTACGTATTCCGTGGAGTTTGCGTTTCCACTTGCCTGTCAGCCGCCCAGCCCGTGTCTCCGCGATGCCGGAAGCCTGAATGACATAGGGGGCGACGGCTTGAACCTTTACTTTTTCAAGGACCCAGCTAAGATCAGCGCCTTCTTGGCCGGGGGGATGTTTCGCGTGAAGCCGGATTTCAGCGTGAGCGGGGGACAAAGGGAGACCGCCGATATTGGAAGCAGCGGCGATGCAAAATACACCTATTTGCCTATTGGTTATTCTGCACCGGGCCAGCAAGTCGCAGGTGATGCCATTCTTAGCGCGGTTGATCTGAGCGGTTCGACCGTATTCGTGATAGGCAATGGCGAAACGTTTCAATCGACATCGGTGAGCGATGTCGATCTCCTCATGATGAACGGTCTGGATGTCAACATCAGAGGACCGTTCAAAAAGTCGGTGATGTGGGTGCCGGAGGTCAGAAGGAATCAGACGGTCTATTATGCGACGGTGCCGCAGATCGGCCGCTGAGACCATCCTTCTCTTTGCACCAGCGCCCGCAAGATGAATCTGCGGCGACGTGGATCGCTTCTCTGAGGGCTTCAGCGGCTCATCGGCTCTCGCGTTCAAGCGGAATGGCAAGGAACCGTCACGGTCACGCTGCACGGCGCCCCCGGCTTTGAGAATTCTGTCAAACTGAAACGGCGAAACCCTCCAACAGCTATCCTGCAATTTCAGTCCATCCGATTTGTAGGTGATGAACGGAATGCCAACCACGGCGACGGATTTCAGACGGCGCCAATAACCGCGTCGCGCTCCTCGACTAAGACTTTATTAACGAACGCAGGATAGGTATCGGAAAACGCCCTTCCCGCCAGCGAAATCCCCGCCTCCCGCCAAATCGCAGCTCAGCCCGCCGAAGACGGCCAACGGGCGCTCCCGATCCTGAGACCCGGGACCCCTCACCCGTCAGCGAAACACAAATCGGTGTCTTCCCAAACTCGTTGCAGAGAATTACCCTCCCCTGGCGGAAAATAGAAGCATGAACAATGACCCGAGCCGCGAAGTCTTTCTAGTCCCTAGTTCCTATTCCCCTGTTCTTCTTCCCATAAAACGCCTGACCCCCACCCCCCTCCCTGTGGAAATCTTTCTTCGGCCCACAAAATCCGCGTAACTAGCACGAAATCAATGGCTTGCATTTTTGGTAATGTTAACGAATCAGTAACTGCAAACCCCTGATTTTGCCCAGCTTTTGGCCCAAAGAGCCGCCGCTTCGGCCCAAAAATACCCCAAAAGTGGCAGATTTGGAGTACCTCTTGGCAATCCCGTTCAGGCCGACACGAAGGTAACCTTGGTCATCTGATCGCTGGTCAAATGAAGCCCGCGCCTCCGTCTGCCTGATCCCTGTTCCCTGTCTCCCTACTCCGGATGATCCGGCGACATCAGGCAGATGTCGGGCAGGTTGCGATAGCGCTCCGCGTAATCCATTCCGTAGCCGATGACGAAGAGGTTGGGAATGGAAAAGCCCACATAGTCCGCGTCGATCTTCTCAATCCGCCGCGAGGGCTTGTCGAGCAGCGTGGCGATGCGCAGCGTCTTGGGCCGCTGCTGCAGGAAGTGCTTGCGCAGGTAGGCCAGCGTCAGCCCGGTGTCGAGAATGTCCTCGACCACCAGCACGTTCTTGCCCTCGATGGACTCGTCCAGGTCCTTGATCAGCTTGACCGCGCCCGAGGAGCGCTGCTCTTTTCCGTAGCTGGTGGTGGCCACAAAGTCGAAGGTCGCGTCCACCTGCACGGCCCGTGAAAGGTCGGCCAGAAACGGCGCAGCGCCCTTCAGCACGCCCACCATCACCAGCTTCTCCCCATTCAGGTCGCTGGTGATCTGGACGCCCATCTCGGCCACGCGCTCGGCAATCTGCTGGCGGGTAAAAAGTACCTCAAGGTCCTTGTAGGGATCATCAGCCATGCTCTCAGTATCGCCTGAGTCCCAGGCCGGGACCAAGCGCCGCTGTGTAAATAATCCACGCGCTCGCCTCCAGCACCCCGATTGGCGCCATTCCCGTCCCGCCCGCGCATCTATAATCGAAGGGTATGCTGCCTTATCTTCACCTCAACTTGTACTTCTTCCATCGCGATCAGCCAACCTTCGGCTTGATGATGTGGCTGGCCGCGGTTGCAGCCGCATTCGTCATGCATCGCAGCTTTCGCCGCGCGCGCGTCACGGTGAATGGGGAAGGGGCCGACGCCATTGGCATGGTGGCCGTGGCCGTAGTCATCGGCATCATCGGCGCCAAACTGTGGCACGTCCTCGACACGCCCGACGAGTTTCACTATATGGGCTGGCGTGTGCTGTGGGATACGGATGGCTTCGCCTGGTTCGGCGGGATGCTCTTCGGCATCGCCGCACTCGTCTTTCAGGGCTGGCGGGAGAAGATCGGCGGCCTGCGCACCCTGGACCTGGCTGCCCCGGCCGCCGCCATCGGCTACGGCATGGGCCGCATCGGCTGCTTCCTCTCCGGCGACGGCTGCTACGGCATCGCCATCCAGCCGGTGCATATTTTCTCGTATACATTCCAGCCCTGGGGCATGGCCTTCCCCCACGGCGTCGTGCCCGTCTACGTCCGCGTCTATCCCACCCCGCTCTATGAGCTCGCCGCCAATCTGCTCATCGGCGGCTGGCTCTGGTGGAGGCTGGGCAAGCCCCATCGCACCGGCACCATCCTCGGCCAGTATCTGCTGCTGGCCGGCCTCGCCCGCTTCCTGGTCGAGTTCATCCGCCGCAATCCCAAGGTTCTCTGGGGCTTATCCAACGCGCAACTCGCCGCCGCCGGCTCGGTGATCGCGGGCTTCATCGTGCTAGCCTGGGTCGCACGCCGTCCCGCTGAGGGGCCGAATGAGGCCGCCGTAGCTGTCGGGAAGACGGCGTAACTCTTTGTTAGGCTTGTAACTCCTGCTGGTTGTCTGCCCAGGGATTGACCAGGACTAAATCACACGCCAGGAAGTCTTTAATGTTGCGGGTAGCGATTGCCGCTCCATGAACTCTCGCAGTGGCGGCAATCTGTGCATCCATCTCATTGATCGGGCGGCCCATTCGCTGCCGCGACGATAGGATTTGCCCGAAACAGCGTGCCGCGGCAAGATCGAAATTAAGGATCTGTCCGTGAAAATCCTCTGCAAGCATCTCCTCGACCGCTTTTCGGAGTCCCTCTTGTTTGCGTCCAGAGGGCATCAAGTCAATCCCGGAAAGCAATTCGGCAACGACGACCGAAGAGGTCCAGAACTCTCTCCTGGGGAGTGATTGAACCCAGGCGATCACGGCCTGCTCCGGAACGGGCCGCATGATCTCGGAGATGACGTTTGTGTCGAGCAGGATCATCAGTCAAAGGTCGGGATCGGTCTTGAGGAAAACTGGCGCGGCGGAATCTCAAGTTCTACGCCGCCGAAAGGGGCAAATCGCTTGCGTATCGCTGTTCCCAAATCTTCCTCGGGTTCAGCGGAGACAGGGCTGCTCATCACTAGTTCAGCAAGAGCTTCCCGCGCTTCGGCCTCCATTGATCGCCCATTGAGCGCCGCGCGCACCTGCAGCCTGCGCTTGACTTTTTCATCGACATTGCGAATCGTGAGTGTCGCCATAGGATCAGAATAGCGCAATCCTGCTTGCAGTGCAAGCATCGACAGCAATGCTGGCACTGTCCCATTTCGCTACAGCCGCTTGATAAACGATTGTGCCTCTTTCAATTGCGGGAAGAGCCTCTCCTCGGCCTTGAACTCGCGGGAGTGCACGCACCGCCGCAGACCGCGTCGCGTGACCGGGTGCTTCAGGTGCAGCATCTCGTGGTAGAGCAGGTATTCGATGGCGTAGCGCGGGCTCGACGGCCGGTCGAAGACGCGGCTCACCACGATGGTGTTGTGAGCGGCGTCGTAGTGGCCCAGCGCCCGCTTGGCCATGCCCTCGCTCCAGGTCAGTTCGGGCCGGCCCAGCAGCCCGCCGAAGAAGCGCAGGTTGAGCGAGTCGAAGACCTCTTCCAGATGATAGAAGCGGCCCTCGGGCCCGAAGAAGCGCTTGTTGCCGCGCGCCCCGCGAATCAACTCCGCTTGCCGGGCGACGGCGGCGCTCGATGAGAACCGCTTGTAGCGCAGGTTGTGCGCGGCGTCGATGGGCTTCTTGTAGAGCTTAGCCAGCAGAATGTGCGCGATAGCGTGAATTACGGACTCCGGCGCGCCCTCCAGAAGATCGGAAAGGCTGACCTGAATCTGCCCCTCGCGCAGGCGAATCCTGGTGTTAAGAGAGGTAAACCGCCGGAAACGAACCGCGATGGGCGGCATTGGCGCCCTGGGACGCAACGCCCGGTACTCTTCCTGAAAGATCGAAACGGAATCAGCAGCCACTGAGTACAGCTTACAGTGATCAGTGGTCAGTTATCACCTTTGCGGGAGGGGCGATTCTCGCATTTGGATCTGAGCATCTGTTTCGAACCCGCTCCTGGCGGTTAGTTCTACCGTGTGCATCTTCAGCGTGTGGTTTGTCACTTCGAGGCCACTGACAACTGACAACTGCTTCTTAGTCACTGCCCCACCTTCCGCTCCTGCCCTTGCTCGTCTTTGTGGAGCTTGAAGTACTCTGTCTGTTCCGCCAGCAGGCGCTTGGCCTGGCCAGCCAGATCCTCGGCGCTCTCGATGGCCTCGGTGCGGGCCAACTCGAAGGCCGGCTCGGCGGACAGCGCGCGAAGTGTTTCAAGCCAGCGTTCCGTGGCCTCGGTCAGCGGCTTCAACGCCTTGCGAATGTCGGACTTGCGCTCGGAATAGACATCCAGATTCGCGTTCAGTTCGTCCATCAGCGCCGTAAAGTCCTGCAACTCATCGTCCAGCCGGCGGCTGCGCCCGGCAGAGCGGACGCGGCTGGTCAGTCCCTTGATCGTCTCCGCATGTTCATCCAGGAATTTGGTGTAGAGCGCCACCCGTTCGTTCGGCTCTGTGCCCGCAGCGGCGACCTGATCGGCCTGAGCGTCGGTCAGCGGTTCGCGCTTTTGCTTCTGCGCGCACAACCGCGCGACCAGAAGCAAACAGGCCAGAATCACGGCGGAAGATCGCATCAGACGGAAAATTTTTCCTACAATCGGCCGCCCGTTCATTTGCGGAAGACCTGCAGCATCGCTTCGCTCTGGACCTGGTTGACCTGCGCCAGCGTCTGAGCCACCAGCGATTGGTCCTCAATGTTGCTGGAGCGCAGCATCCCGGTCAGCCGGAAAGCGGTGTGGCGCAAGAGTATCTCGGTGTACTTCAACCGCTTGTTGTCGTCGGCCATCGAGAGATGGATCTTGTGCGTCAGCTCCTGGACCTGCCGCAGCAGTTCCGCAGCCTTCTCTACATCGCCGGCGGCGTACTGCCGCACGCTGAGTTCGGTCATCTGATGCACCAGTTTGGCGTAGAGAAAGCACTGCTCGTGCGACGGCGCCTGCCGGGCCTTGATTTCCAGCGCGTCGATGCTCTGTTGATCGGGGATTTTGTCGTCGAATCCGGATGCGCAGAGGGGGACCGTGCTCACGGCGACGAAGACGAGTACTCCCGAAATGACTGACCGCATGATGGACCTCCCCAACTGCGGACTAACTCAGATCGTGATTATCGGAGCTTTTTGTTGGTTTGTCCAACAAAAATTCTCCGCGCTTTCTCCGGCTCGAATCTGCGGCTTCCCTTTTCGGAGCCGGTACCACTTCTAAATTCGCATCCTTCCAGCTCTTATTTCTTGCCGTCGAGCAGGAGGAGACGCTGACGCGCCTGCCATTCCTGATTCGGGAATTTCCCCGCGGAAGCGTCCAGAAAATGATGGTAATAGGCCGCCGCCGACGCCTTGTCGTGAAGCGTATCGTAAGCCGTCGCCCAGAGGAAGTAGGTGGACGGGGTCTCCGGGCGGTATCTTGACCGCATGGTCAGAGCGTGGAGCGTGATCTGGGGCTGATTGGTCTTCGATGCCGCAAAGGCCAACCCGCTCCAGCCGTCGGCGCTGGCCGCGTCCATCCGGGTAGCCTTGTCGAAGGCCGCGAAGGCTTCGGCGTACCTGAGCAGGTGGAGCAGGTTCTGCCCGTGATCCACCAGCAGCTCAGGGTCGTCGGGGCGGGCCGCCAGCAGAGCGATATACAGCTTGTCGGAGCCGGCGGCGTCTCCGGCCTCGGCTTCGACCTCGGCCAACATGCGGGTAATCTCCGCATTGCCGGGCAGGGCGCCATGCAGCTTCTGCAACAGCGGCAACGCCTCGGCCTTGTCCTGGGCGGCCAGTACGGCCGCAAGTTGCGCGGCCAGCACCGGGTCATCGGGCGACTTCTCCAGCGCCCTCCGCAGCAAGGCCTCCGCCTCGGAAAACTGCTTGCGCACGATCAAAATGTGGGCCAGGCCGGCGTTGGCGGGAGCTGACTTCGGGTCCTTGGCCAGAATGTGCTGGTAGGCCGACTCTGCGGCTTCGGGTTGGCCAGTCTGCTCGGCCAGTTCGGCAGCCAGCAGCGTGTCGTCCGGAGTCTCGGGTGAGAGTTTCAGCGCCTCCAGCAGATCCGTTGACGCCTGCGCCGGATCGTCCTCGCGGTCAATTTGGGTCAGCGCCCGCCACGCCCGCGCCTTGGCCTCGGCGCCGGCCGCGCCGGGGTCCAATTGCGTCGCCGCCGCCAGCTCCGGACGCGCTTCCTCCTGCTTGCCCTGCCGGGCCAGCAGCAGCCCTAACTCCACATGCGCCTCAAACGACTGCGGATTGGCCTCGACTGCCCGACGGTAGAGTCCAGCCGCATCGTCCATCCGGTTCTGGGCGTCGGCCGCGTAGCCCGCGTCAAAGAGCGCCCGCGCATCAGCGGGATGAGCCGCCAGCCAACTGCCGAGCTTGGCCTCCGCCGCCTTCCAGTCCGACTTCACGATCGCCGCCTCAGCCTCCGCGACCTCCGGGGAGACAGGTTGCGGCGTAGCAGCAGCAGGAGCGGCGGCGGGACTCTGTTCTCCAGATTTCTGGGCGGAGACCTGGCCCAGCGCGGCACCTGAAGCAAAGAGCAGGACGAAAAAAGCGAATCGAAGCACGGAATACCTCATGCAATAGTTTACCGGGGCGAAGTTGTGCCGAAATACCCGAATCTTCGACGCGCCTGCGCCAGGGCCATGGCGTGAAAGGAAGACAGTTCTTCACAGTTTCACAGTCTCACGGTAAATAGGGGGGTGGGGGGTACACCAAAAAGGTACGATAAAATAAACTAACTCCTTTGTTTTGTGCGTATCTGTTCATAAACCCTCCGTGAAAAGCGTTGAGAATTGGCAGAAATGCGACCCCGAAAGGCCCTGAATTTGCCCCAAAAGCCTCCGATTGCCCTTGTTTTGAGTCTCCCTTGGGGGGTGAAACGGTCTACACCCCAGGGCGGCGAAGCCGGGTTCGGCGATTGCCGGGGTTTGGCGCACTGGCGTTCAGCGAGTTCCGGGTATCGGCAATTCCGGTTCGGAGAATGCGAGCGGACCAGCCAAAGTTCAGGCTAGCAGGATGGCGGAAATAATCTGCAAATGCGATGAGAGTATGTAAGTATCCACCGGCAGAGCCGGTGGCTTTACGGTTGCTGGCCCCTCAAAGGGGCCTGACCGCAACCGTCCGAAGCAACAGCAAGAACAAAAGCAAAAGCCTCGTACTGCTGTCTTCACTGTCGCAGCACAGGCAATTCGAGAGAAAACATACTCCCGGAATTCTCAAAGTTCTACTGCCACCCCGGCGGAGCCGGGGGATCTCCTCTCTCTTTAGCGGTCCCTATCATGTCAATTAAGGCAACTGATGCATGGTCCGGAAATAAGTTGGCTGGCGCCTGCCGGGACATCGGACTCAGCCCTCTATGCGTCGGTTAGTGCAAAATCGCCTATGCGCTCATCGAGGAGCAGGTTAGTACTCGCAGAGTCGGCTAACGTTCATTGAATTGCACAAGATGAATCCAGTGGTCGCCATCAGCCCATTCCATATACCCTGGGCAGCCCCCACCGCCCTCACACCAGCACCACCAACTCGCTATACTGCCGTAGTTGCGCGTCGGCCGTAAGCAGATGCAGCGGTTCGCTGATAGCCTGAGCAATCAGCAAGCGGTCAAACGGATCGGTGTGGTGCATGGGCAACTTGGCAACAAGAAGCGCATGTCTCGACCAGACTGGCAGCTCCCGGAAGCCGTTCGCCCGAATCTGATCGAAGAGTTCTTCCGGTTCGACGTTCATCCTTCCAAGGCGGACCTTGATCGCAACTTCCCAGATCGAGGCTGAAGAGACAAAAACCTCCTCCGCTCGACTCATTAATCCACGAGTTTCACGGGAAATCCGCATAGGCTCGTAGAAAGACCAGCAGAAGATATGTGTATCGAGCAATAGGCGCATTACCGCCCCTCAAACTGAGCCAGAATCTCGTCCGGCAACGGCGCGTCAAAGTCTTCCGCGATCCATCCCTTTCCCTCGAGCGCCCCAAAACGGATGACTTGCTTTTCTTTTGTGTCTAGGCTCGTCAGGCGCGCCACCGGCTTTCCCGCCCGCGCGATCACCACGTCCGTGCCGGAAGAGGCCAGATCGACCAGCTTCGAGAGTTGAGTCTTGGCTTCGTAGATGTTCACCGTCTGCATGGTGGGCCTCCTTGGCTTGACTAGGTCTAGTCTAGTCTAGCCGATGTCTCGACCTCCTGCAACCGCCAGGATTGAGAGTTTTCATTTTTCCGTTGCCTGGCAAGCCCGTGGCGGCGATTGTTCCTCATGCGCAAGCGCCAAAGCTGTGCCCGAGCAGCTTGCACGGCCGGCTACCGGGGACTATATTGAACGATTGCAGGTCAGCCGGTTCCTCCCGGTGAGGTGCTTATGACTTTTCTGGCCCGGTTTCTTGGTCTGGCCGCTGTCGCGGGCATAGCCGGCCTCTTGATTGCGTTGACTGGATGCGGGGGCGGCAGCGGCTCCAGCACGCCGCCGGTAACCCTTGTTGTTTCCCTGGGCAGCACCAACGTCGTTGTGCCACAGGATGGAACGTCGGTCCAGGTGCCGGTCACCATCACCGGGGCGACCGGCTCGCCGACCGTTACCGTCAGCGGCTTGCCGGCCGGGGTTACCCAGCAGTTTGCGACAGCCAGCGGCGGCCCATCCGGAACCTTGACGTTCACCGGCCGCGCCTCGGCTGAGGCCGGCAGCTACTCGCCAATCGTTCTGGTGAGCCTCGCAGGCCAGAACGCGACCCAGAGTTTCACTCTGGTCAGCGCCGTGGTGGCCACAGTTGGCAATGCCACGGATACCACGCTCGGCGTCGATGGCGTCTTGAAGCAGTTCATGTCCACTTCCTTCCAGATCGGAGGATGGACGACCGACTACTTCGGATCGGGAGCAACTGAAACCGCGCTCGAAGCTACGCTGAACCAGCTTGGGCCGCAGCATATCCGCGTCCAGGTGGTTGCCGGAGCCATCCCCATGGTTTCCAACACCGGCACGGCCAACGACTGGGATTTCACGCTGCTGGACACGACGCTTCAGCCGGTTCTCGAGACCGCAGATCACAGTCCTGAGCTGCAAGTCGCCGTTGCCCCGGCCTGGATGTGCAAGAGCGACGGCGTCACCCTGGATGTCGCCAACCACGCCAGCGACTTTGCCGCCATGATGGCCAACATCGTTCGCTACTACAACAAAGGCGGCTTCGATGCGGGTGGAACGCACTTTCAGTCGCCAGGCAGTTATCCCATTCAGTGGTGGGGCATCTTCAACGAATTCAACGGCAATGGCCTGAGCGGGGCCGACTACGTGAAGCTCTATAACATCACGGTTCCCGCCATGCTGGCCGTCGACCCGACTATTAAGCTATCGGCCTTCGAGTTCTCCGACTGGGGTCTGGACACGGGCGACGGCGGCGACCCGATGGTCTATCTGCCGCCCTTTCTGGCTCCGGCCAATGCGGGAGGAGTCAACACCCAGGTGGATATCATCTCCACGCACTTCTATAGCTCCTGCGACCAGAAAAACACCGATGTGCAACTGTTCGCGACCATCCCGCAGTTTGTAGCCAACGTGCAGTACTTCTACCAGGCGCTGCAAGCGCGCCCCGACCTGGCCGGCGTGCCGGTCTGGGTGACGGAGAACAACGTCAACGCCGATTGGAGCAACAACGGCATGAGCGTCTGCAATCCCGGCCAGGTCTTCGTGGACGATCATCGCGGCACCAGCGCATTCTTCGCCGCATGGCGTCCCTACGTCTTCTCTCAGCTCGGCAAGGCGGGCAACCGGGCGCTCTATCATTGGTCTTATACCGCCGACCAGCAGTATGGCGAAGTCGATGGCAGTGGCAATACCTTTCTGAGTTACTGGGTGGACAAGACGCTCACCAGCCTCTATCCCTCGACGGCGGCCTCGCCGGGACCGAAGATCCTCAAGTTGAACGCCACGGACACTTCCACCGTGGAGACACTGGCGACCCAGAACAGCAGCGGCACGGTCACTGTCATGATCGCCGACCGCGCGGTGGCTTCGCCGACGGACAACAACGGGACTGGCTCACCTAGAACCGTAGTGGTGGATCTTTCGAGCCTGGGGAGCTTTACCTCCGCCTCTCTGCTCACCATCGACGCCGCAACCAGCGCCAGCGCCGGACCAACGGCAGTGAGCGTCACGCCCGCAGCGCGCATGAATGTAACGCTGCCGGGTTATGGAGTTGCGTTCTTGACTTTGACGCCGTAAGTGCCGCGAGGAAGGGCTTGACCCGGAGGGAGGCGGGGGTTGCAACTCCCGCATAAAGCTGCAAATGTGAAGGGGGCTTCAGCCCCGGCGCCCCTACCACCCCAGCACATAAGCGAAGATCAGCGGCGCGACAATCGAGGCATCCGACTCAATAATGAACTTAGGCGTCTTCTCGCCCAGTTTGCCCCACGTAATCTTTTCATTGGGCACTGCACCCGAGTAAGAGCCATAACTCGTAGTGGAGTCCGAGATCTGACAGAAGTAAGCCCACAGCGGCACGTGCTCGCGCTGCAAATCCTGATGCAGCATCGGCACTACGCAGATGGGAAAGTCGCCGGCGATGCCGCCCGCAATCTGGAAGAATCCTAGCGGCGTTTCAGCCGTAGTCTTCGTGTACCACTCGGCCAGATCCATCATGTACTCGATGCCGGTGCGCACCGTGTGAACCTTTTTCACGTCGCCGGAGATGCAATGTCCGGCGTACATATTGCCCAGCGTCGAGTCCTCCCATCCGGGCACGAAGATGGGCAAGTTCCTCTCCGCCGCCGCCAGCAGCCAACTATCCTTCGGATCGATCTGATAGGAGGCCTTCAGGTCGCCGGAGAGCAGTATCTTGTACAGGAACTGGTGCGGGAAAAACCGCTCGCCCGCCCGATCGGCGCGCACCCACTCCTTCAGCACTTCGTTCTCGATCCGCCGCATTGCCTCCATCTCCGGGATGCAGGTGTCGGTGACGCGATTCATGTGCCGCGCCAGCAGCTTGGCCTCGTCGGCTGGGGTCAGATCGCGGTAGTGCGGCACACGCTCGTAGAAGTCATGCGCCACCAGATTAAAGACATCTTCCTCCAGGTTTGCGCCGGTGCACGAGATGCCGTGAATCTTCTCCTGGCGGATCATCTCGGCCAGCGAAAGCCCCAGTTCCGCAGTGCTCATGGCGCCGCCGATAGTGACGAACATCTTGCCGCCCGAGGCCAGCAGAGCGTTGTAGGCTTCGGCGGCATCGATCAGCGCGGCGGCGTTGAAGTGGCGATAATGATGCTTGATAAACGAAGTAATGGATGGCATATTCGGCGCTTGCTCCCGATTTCAAGCTACCACAGACCGGGTCCAAACCAAAGCTGCGCGGAGCCCGCCATCCGGTTCATTTAATCTGGAGGCTATGCCCAACCCGCTCTTTGCTCAGATTGCCGCGGAGATCGATGAATTCGCCCGGACAGCGCCCGATCTTGCTTCGCTCGAAGAATTCGCCGTCGAGCAAATCGCCTTCAGCCTGACCGCCTACAACTGGGTCGGCTTCTATTGGCTGGACCCCAAGGATACCGGAATCTTGGAACTGGGCGCATTTATTGGCGCGCCCACCGAGCACACGCACATTCCCGTCTCGCAAGGTATCTGCGGAGCCGCCGTTCGTGAGGGCGCGACGATTGTCGTCGACGATGTCCGCGCCGACCCGCGCTATCTCTCCTGCTCTATTGAAACGAAGTCGGAGATCGTCGTCCCCATCCGCGCCCGCGGCCGCATCGTCGGCGAGATCGACATCGACAGCCACGACAAGGCTGCATTTGGCGCGGAAGACCGCGCCTTTCTGGAACAATGCGCGCGTCTGATCGGGGCGTTCATTGAGCGCAATCCGCCAAAATGAAACTGGGCGCACCACCCTCACCGCTGTCATTCCGAGCGGAGCTTAGCGGCGTCGAAGAACCCCAGGACTTTCCCCGCTTTTTGCAGCCTGCGTTGCGTAACCGCAGTTAAATGAGCTATTTGCCTTGATTGAA
>JBEKNI010000043.1:0-32927 GCA_049522975.1 Occallatibacter sp.
CCGCGCGACGGCGACGCTCGTTCAGGGCGGCTTCAGGCAACTTGCGCGAATCAATCTTCTCCATGCCTGATTAGACGATTGAAAAGATAAAATGTTTCATCCGTTAAGGGCCGGATCGGTAACTTCGTTGGAATCCAGCATCCTGCCAGACCGTATATGTCGATCCTGCCTAGGGTGGGATACCACGAACCCCAGCGCACTTCTTCCTGAAAACCAGCCCGACTTGCGCCTGCTGCCTGCAACCAGCAATCAACCCGCTAACTTGCTAACTCGCAATCTCGCGGAGCGGGGCTAACTTGCCGCACGGTGAACCAACCCGCCTGCATCCTGTCGAAGGACTAAAAAATCTCCGCAGCCATTTCGTCCTGAATTGGGTCAATGAAACCTCGAAGGCGCGTTCACCCCGCACAGTCCGCCGCGTTGCCTACAACCGGATTGGGAACCTCTTGAGCTCCCCGCTCCAAAGCCGCCAGTTCCTTGAGAGCCGATTCCCCCCACTCCAGCGCCGCGCGAGTCAGCGCCAGCCCCAACCCCAGCGTGAGCATCCAGTACGGCAGATTGGGGTCTTTCGATTGGTGCGCCCGCGCCATCTTTTCGATCCTCTCCAGCATGGCCAGCGTCCTGCGGTTTCGTTCATTGACTTCGCGAACATGCGCCAGCGCCACCCCCGGCGCAGCCTCCCGCCCGAAAAACAGCTTGAGCAGAAACTCATTGCGCGGCGGATCGTTCTGGAAAGGCAACGCCAGCCACTCCCGCAGACTGGCCCGCCCGGCTTCTGTCAGCGCATACTCATGGCGGCGCTTTTTCCCCGCGGCGGTCGGCTTGCACGCCTCGATCAGGCCTTCGGCGGCCAAACGCTTCAGAGAGGGGTAGATCTGCCCGTAGCTCTCGCCCCAGAAGCTGCCGAAGTTCTCTTGGATAGCCTTGTGAATCTCGTAGCCGGAGCCTTTCGGCGCGATGGAGAGCATGCCGAGGATGACGTAGGCGGTGCGGTTGTCTTTCACATCTTGAAGATATATCTTGCAGATATATTTGTCAAGAAGAAAGTTTTTGCCCTGTGGAAATCTCCCGGCCGGAGGGCCGGATGCCAGATTTCCTTCAGGCTGGACTACGGTTTGCTAGAGTTGGGCGCTCCGGTCCCGAAGCGTCTCCCGAATGACCTCGCGCATTTCAGGGTCGATATACACATTCACGCCGAGTGCCTTCAGGCCGCGAAGGATGCGGTTGGCCTCCGGAGTTTCGATCCCCCAAAACAACTTCCATGGCTCGCCATCTACTCCGTTCTCGAGCAGAATCCCATAAACACCTTTAGATTTATAGACGATGCCGTAAGAAGCCCGGACGATCTCAGAGACCGGAATGGAGCGCGTAACCCAGCGATTGCGAAAGCTTATCCAACGGATCTTCGACCAAGTCAGCATAGAGCGGTCACAATGAAGCCGCTCACCGAAGGGCAGGCAGTATCGGATGCCCCAGGCGAGCAAGAGAATCCCTATTGCCATTGCCAAAACGGCGGTAATCACGCTCTCGACAAAGCCTGGATCACTTGGGCGCGACTCCGTAAGGATCACCCACATGGTCGAGCCGTGCCCGTGAACAAACCACGGGAGGCAGAGCAGAGCCAGGGCGTCCGCAATGACGAAGACGCCGAAGAAGCGAGGGGATCTCGGGGAACCGAGGGGGTTGTCGCACTCGACATCGACCGAGTCCGCAGTGACATGAATCCGGTAGTTGCTTTTGCGCATGGCTTTCGAGGATTATAGCGCGCCTCGATTCGGAGCCGGCCTCGGAAACCCGGCGCTTTGACGCGCAAAAAACAACCCCCAGCCGCATAGATCGATCAGTTGTGTCATGGCACGACCTCAAAGCCTGCCCTGACACGTGCGGCAGCCTCAATGTAATCTTGCAAAAGGCTCCTGCGCAAAAATGGCAGACCGTCTGGCCCGCCGTTCTTGCTTATATTACTGACAATACAAGTCTTGTCCCCTACTTGGACTTGGCCGGCGTTGAGACCGGCGCAGGCTTGGAGTTCTCCAGAACCGAGTGCGACCCCCCGGTGGTTCGAACGGAGAGGATTGTCAACGTAATCGAGGTGCACATGAAGATGATCGCCGAATAGGTAGTAAGCCGGGTGAGCACGTTGGCAGCGGCGCGCGGGCCGAATGCAGTCTGCGAGCCCTGGCCGCCGAAGGCACCCGCCAAGTCGGCCGACCGGCCCTGCTGCAGGAGAACGACGCCGATCAGGAAGAAGCACACAATCACGTGCAAAACAACCACTACATCGAAGAGAATATTCATCTTGAAAACTGCTTTCCGAGTTCAATCCGGCTGGACCGGACGAGAGAATTCTGGTGCGGAAGAGGGGACTTGAACCCCTATGCCTTTTGGGCGCCAGCACCTCAAGCTGGTGCGTCTGCCAATTTCGCCACCTCCGCACTGTGGTGAACTCTACGAGTATATCAAAAGTCAAGCGCGTTGAGAATCGGCGCCCGCCACGCTTCCTTACCCGCCCAGCCTTGCCATCCAGACCGCCAGTGCCCGCTGATCGGGACTGCCTTTGGCGTGCGCGGTCTGGACGTTGCCCCGCTCGGCCTCGTCCCGGTTCTGGCTGAGCTTGAATTTGCCTTCGATGCGCGCGATGGGGATGCGGAAGCCCACAACCTGCGCCAGCATCGGCCGCCGGAACTCCTCCGGCATCCCGCGCCACTTCTCCTCGAAGCCCGGCTCATGCGCGCGCATCAGGCCAGTGACCAGGGCATCCTTGCCAGCCTCGTCCTCCACCAACTCCAGCGTCCCGTAAGCGTGAACGGCAATGTAGTTCCAGGTGGGAACCGAAAGCGGATCGACATAGAGCATAGGCGACACGTAGCTATGCGGCCCGGAAAAGACCACCAACGTCTCGCGCCCGGCCAGAGTCTGCCAGTGGCGATTGGCGCGGGCAAAATGGCCTTCGAGCACACCGTGCGGGCCTTCATCCCGCACCACCAGCGGCAGGTGCGTGGCCACGAGCGGCGCCCCAGCCTCCTGCGGGCCAAAGAGAATGGCAAACGAGTAAGTCTGCATGGCCTCGATGAGAACGGCGCGGTCGGCGATCCGATTGAATGTAGGGCTGTACATTGCTTCTTCTACTGTACCCGCTCGAATCGGAAGGCGGCTTCGCGCAAGGTGTGACGGATGGCGGTGATGTGAGACGCGCCGCGCGTCTCCACCGTCACATCGATCACGGTATCGCCCAGGCCACTCCATAATAGGCGCAATCATGGATGGTCTCGACGATGTTGGCGCGCTCCCGAGCCAGAATCTGGGTCAGAGCCAGCAGGGGGCCGGGTCGGTCCTGCAGGTGAACGCGGACGCGCAGCAGCCGCCCGTCCTTGACCACGCCGGACCGGATGATCTTGGCCAGCAGCCTGTGGTGAAAGTAAGGTTTTGAATGGGCACGGCTTCAGCCCTGCCATAAATGGTTGATAGGAAAAGATGGGCTTTAGCCCCTGAGGGATGCTTTTCTGCATTTTCGAATTTCATCACAGGCTGCCAGGGTCTTTTCGTGCTCCAGCAACATGAGAATAGTCATCCATGACCCTTCGGTTCGCATCCAGACATGAGAATGGAGCCTGGATCGCTCGCCGTTCGCCACTCCGGGGGGAGTGGACGATAATTGCCCCGGATGGAGCGCAGCGTTATCCGGGGTATGCAGGCCAACGAAAAAGCGCGCCTAGGAGGGGCGCTGCGAATCTTCCCCGAAACCCGCGGATGAATCGCTGACAGGTATTTTCGAAGGAGCCGGTGGCGCGTCAAGAAGGCTAGACGCGGCTGAGGTATTGATCCTCGTCCGCGCTCCAACCGATTCTTGGCCGTCGATCCCTTGCGTTGGCGAAATCTCATTTCCCCATGACATCTCGATGCGATTCGGCATATAATTCAAGAAGCTCCCCCCAGATCTTCTACAACTGCGGAGTCAATGCACATGGTTTGCACAAAGTGCAACAGCTCTAAGATTTACCGGATTCAGAGGGAAGGCTTCTTTCGCATGAAGCTGGCCCCATTTTTTGGCTTTTTTCCCTGGGAATGTTCCACCTGCGGGCAAGAGCAACTGCGCAAAGCGCGGGGCAGGAACCACCGCTCGCGTGACGCAAACGAGCTGCGCGAGGAAGCCCGCAGCCAGGCAACAGGATAAGGACGCCAAAGCCCGGTTGGCTGACAGCGTTTGCTGGTCACATGGTCCGCGCCAACGTTCCGCTTCGCCGGTTCGGTAGTCTATTTGTCTCCGTCAGCCGCCCCCCGCGCTTCTGCCCCTTTGCAAGAGCCGGGAAGTCTTGCTTCGCTCCGCGCCGGGCGCCCTCAAAAGGCTTGTCGCTCTGAGCGAACGTAGTGAGTCGAAAAGCTGCCCCGGCCGACCCCGAAAGAGAACTGCTCTTTCACTGCCCGGCGAAGGAGTGTAAGACCGCCTTCGTCCGCCGATCCCGTTTCTCATCCGCTCCGCGCTAGTCAACTCCATCTTTGGGTTGAGTCCAAAAAGCCGCCAGTCCTGTATGGTTGGCATGTTCAACCGTGGAGGTCCAATGTTCGCGCTGCTTCCCCAGCGTCTTCCAACCGATCTGTCCTCGCGCCCCGCAGCATTTCTATGCCGCGCTGGAAGATTCCTACTCTTCGCCTTGCGCATTTCGATTTTGAGGGTTGCCGGCATGGCAATCTGCTTCGCGTTGGCTGCGGCTCCGAGCCCTTCGGCCGCGCAATCCACCACGCCGGACTCGCACACCGCCGACACGCAGTCCGACAAGCCTAAAGAAGGCGGACAGCCCTCCGCCGTGGGCGGGGTTAATACCGGAGGCGCGCACCCGGCCGTCCTCGACAGCGAACATCGCCCCATCACCGCCGGCGGCTTCGTCAAGAGCGGCCCCGTCCTCTTTGAGGACATCGCCCGCCAGGCCGGTCTGACCACATGGAAGCATCGCATGGGCACGCCGGAAAAGAAATTCATCATCGAGGCCAATGGCTCGGGCGTGGGCCTGATCGATACCAACAATGACGGCTGGCTCGATATCTATCTCGTGAATGGTTCAACGTATGAGGCCGAGGCCGGCAAAGCCGCGGCTCCCAAAGCCGCGCTCTTCCATAACAATCATGACGGCACCTTCACGAATGTGGCTGAGAAAGCTGGCGTCACCAACGACCGCTGGGGCGTCGGCGTAGCCATCGCCGACTATGACAACGACGGCTGGCCGGACATCTATGTTACTAACTTCGGCAAGAACCGGCTCTATCATAACAATCACAATGGAACCTTCACCGACGTGGCTGAAAAAGCCGGCGTCGCCCTGGGTAACTGGTCCACCGGCGCCACCTGGGGCGACTATGACGGCGATGGAAGGCTGGACCTTTTCGTCCCCGGCTACGTTCACTATGACCTGGCCAATCCGCCTGCCTCGGGCGACAAGGGCGTGGCTTACAGTTTCTGCCAGTTCCGCGGAGAGAACGTGATGTGCGGCCCGCGGGGCCTGAAAGGCGAGCCGGATCATCTCTTCCATAACAACGGCGATGGAACCTTTACCGATGTGAGCGAAAAGGCCGGCGTCGCCGATAACAATGGTTACTACGGACTTACTTCGGTCTTCGTCGATGTCAACAACGACGGTAAGCCCGACCTGCTCGTCGGCAACGACTCCACCCCGAATTACCTCTATCTCAACAAGTGCGACGGTACCTTTGAAGATATAAGCTACTCCTCCGGTTATGCTCTCAACGAGAACGGCCGCGAAACCGCCACCATGGGCATAGCGGTTGGCGACTACCAGAACAACGGCCTGGTCGATCTCTTCAACACCACATTCAGCGACGATTACGATCCGCTTTATCGCAACGACGGCGACGCTAATTTCACCGACATCAGTTATCAGCTTGGGATTGCCGAGCCAACTGTTCCATTTCTAGGCTGGGGCGATGCGTTTTTCGACTACGACAACGACGGCTGGAAAGACCTGATTGCCGCCAATGGTCATGTCTATCCCATCGTCGATAAGGAGTCTTGGGGAACCAGCTTCGCCCAACGCCCGCTGCTTTTTCATAACATTAGGGGCAAGCAATTCGAGCTGATGCCAGCGGTCGAGGGATCAGGGCTGGGCCAGACTTATGTGGGCCGCGGCCTGGCTATCGGCGACCTCTTCAACGATGGAAAGCTCGATGTGGTCATCAATGTCTTGGATGGCCCGCCCGCTCTGCTCCGCAACGTCTCGCCCGACAAACACCATTGGATCGAATTCAAGCTCGTCGGCGGACCGAAGAGCCCGCGCGACGCCATTGGCGCGACTCTTTATCTCACGGCCAACAAAATGCGCCAGCGCGGCGATGTTATCTCCGGCGGAAGCTATGCCTCCACCAGCGATCCGCGACTGCACTTTGGACTCGGCGACTCGACGGCCATAGATGATATTGAAGTTCATTGGCCCAGCGGTTCGACGGAGCATTTCCCCGCTCCGCAGATCGACCGCATCGTAACTCTCAAAGAAGGACAGGGCAAGAACCCGTAGAGCGCACTTGGAGGATTCCATCTCCATTGAGGGATGGAGCGTCTCCCCATTGAATCCCGGAGGTCAAATCCAATGAGCAAGAACAGATTCGCAATCCCGTCGAAGCCGGCGCTCGCAGCCGGAAGAACGCTCCCTGGCGCCTGCGCTCTTTTGTTCGCCGCCGTCATCGGCCTGCAGCCATGGGGCGCTGAACCTGCCCGCGCGGCGGCAGATAACCCGGCCCCGGCGCAGCCTTCCGCCTATTCGCAATCGGTGAGCGAGCACTACAGTTATCGCTTTGGAGAAGATAGGCCCTTTCTTCCGTCCAATGGGACGACGGATACGGGCCAGTTCATCGATTCCAAGAGCTTTCCTACGGCAAAGTACTGCGGCCACTGCCATCAGGAAGCTCACGCAGAGTGGCGCCAGACGGCACACGCAAACTCCTTCCGCGCTCCCTGGTACGTCAAGAACGTCAACGCGCTACGCAAGGAAAAGGGAGTCGAGTTTACCCGCCATTGCGAAGGCTGCCACAACCCGACCGCTTTGGTCTCCGGCGCGCTAACCAAGGATTCTCCCGTGGATCGCGGCTTCGACGCGGACGGAGTAACTTGTTCGGTCTGCCATTCCATTCAGAAGGTCAATACCTATGGCACGGGAAGCTGGGTGCTGGCTCAGCCGGCAGTTATGGTGGATGAAAACGGCAAGCCGGTCTATGGCGAGGTCCCCGACAAGGAGATATTGGCTCACCTTGACCGGCACTCCAAGGCCGTGATGAAGGACTTTTATAAGTCGAGCGAGTTCTGCGGAGCCTGCCACAAAGCCGCCCTGCCAAGAATTCTGAATGACTATAAATGGCAGCGCGCGATCTTCTTGTACGATGAGTGGCAGTTATCCTCTTTCGCAAAACAATCCCCGCTGCCCTTCTACGTCAAGGACAAGGTCTCGACCTGCCAGACCTGCCACATGAAGCCGGAAGACATCAAGCTGCCCGATTATGGAGCCAAGGATGGAAAACTCGCCTCGCATCGCTGGCTGGGCGGCAATACGGTGATTGCAAAGTATTATGGCTACGACGAGCAACTGGAGAAAACTCTTGCCTTTCTGCGCAACGGAGTGCTGAATTTGGACATCTTCGGAATCGAGCGCAATGGGGAGAAGCTGGTCGCCCCACTCGGGAGCCAGGCCTTCGAGATAGCTCCCGGGGATGTGCTAACTACTTCCGTCGTGATTCAAAACAAGGGCATCGCCCATAGCCTTGTTCCGGAGCAGCGCGATTTCTATGAGAGCTGGGTGGAGTTTGAGGTGAAGGATGCCGCGGGCCGCACCATCCTGCACTCCGGGGCGCTCGAGAAGGATGGCTCGCTCGATCCGCGCGCGCATAGCTTTACGAACCGCCTGATCAACAAAAGAGGCGGATTGAATGACCTTCATCAGGTGTGGGATACGAGGGTTGTTGCCTATAACAACACCATACAATCGGGGCGCTCGCAGATCGTGCGCTACGAATTCAAGGTGCCCGCGGATGCCGTGGGCCCCATCACCATCGCGGCCAAGGTGAACTATCGGCACTTCAATCAGCACTTCATCGACTATGCCGTTCCCCACCACGAGGAGATGCCGGTGGCGGAGATAGCTTCGCGCACGCGATCGCTCGCGTTAGGCGCGAATCCCGTGGCCTCCCCAGACCCGCAGGACAACAAGGATTGGATGCGCTGGAATAACTACGGCATAGGATTGCTCGACGCGCAGCAGTACGCCGCCAGCGCGCAAGCCTTCGAGCATGTGGCCGAGTTGCGCCCCGACTACGCCGACGCCTACACCAACATAGCCATTGCCGACTTTCAATGGGAACGCTACGACGATGCCCGCGCCCACCTTGAAAAGGCCCTCCAGCTTGCTCCGCACAATGCCCGCGCGCTCTATTACCTTGCGTTAGTCGAGCGCACGCAGGGCCATCTGGACGCTGCCATCGCCGATCTCCGCGAGGTGACCTCGCAGTTCCCGCGCTCCCGCGATGCCCACCGCGAACTCGGCTTTTCTTTCTATCAGCAGCATGACTACGATGGGGCGCGAACCGAGTATGAGACACTCCAGTCCATCGACCCCGACGACCTGGCCGCGCATTACATCCTTTCCATCGTCTATCGCCGCCTCGGCATGAAGGAGGCTGCCGCGCGCGAATCCGCCGCCTTTGCCGATCAGAAGGACGATCCCACCGCCAGCACCTACGCTTTGGAGTTCCTGCGCAAGCATCCGGAGATTACCTCCGAAAGCGTCCCCTGGCACAAGCACAGCGACCTCACGGCACAGTCCGTCGATGGTGGGGGAACGGGCGCTCAATGAAGAAATGGTCCGCCATCCTTGCCGTGTTGTTAGTTTGCTCGCCCGCTGGTCTTGCGTCCTCACGCAACCAGCGGGAGCACGGAGCAGCAATCTTTGCGGAGAGCGGATGCACGCACTGCCACACGATCCGTAACGCCGGCGGCCACAAGGGACCCGATCTGTCTGGAGTGGGCAGAAGATTGAAGAAAGCGCAGATCCAAAATCAGATCGTCAACGGAAGCAAGCTCATGCCACCCTTCGGGGATGATTTGCGGGCCGCGGATCTTGATGCTCTCCTCGCCTACCTCAAATCCTGCCGCGATAAGAAGAAGTAGAAACCCGCCGGGACTGGGCCCCCATTGCGATATACTTCAAGCGGTGGAGGAGCCCGCTTTGTCGCACAGACCCGGATGGCCAGCCGCTCTTATAGCCGCTATGCTCCTTGCTTGTTCTTCGCCGGCATTACTCTCTCAGCAGCACGACGGGAAGCAGCCTTCTCAAAGCGGAATGGCCAATGCCGGGCCACGGAATGTTGATTTCGACAGCCAGCACCGTCCCATTACTGCCGGCGGTTTTGTCAAGACCGGCCCAATTATCTTTCAGGACATAGCCCGGCAAGCGGGCCTGGCAACCTGGCATCACACCGCGGGCACGCCGGAGAAGCGGCTCATCCTTGAAGAAAAAGGCCCCGGAGTCTGTCTGCTTGATTATGACAATGACGGCTGGCTCGACATCTATTTAGTGAACGGCTCGACTTATGATGCGCTGGCCGGTAAAGCCGCCGCTCCGCGCGCGGCTCTCTTTCACAATAACCATGATGGCACCTTTACCGATGTGACGGAAGAGGCCGGCGTCGCAAACGGCCGTTGGGGCTACGGCTGCGCGGTGGGCGATTACAACAACGACGGCTGGCCTGACTTGTATGTTACAAATTTTGGGAAGAATCGCCTCTATCACAATAATCGCGACGGGACTTTTACGGATGTTGCGGAGAAGGTAGGTGTTGCTCTCGGCACATGGTCCACCGGCGCCACCTTCGGCGACTACGATGGCGACGGCCGGCTGGATCTGTTCGTCGCCGGATACGCTCAAATCGACTTATCCGACCCTCCGGTCTCCGGCTCGAAGGCCGTCGGCTACACCTTCTGCCAGTACCGCGCAGTGCCCGTGCTCTGCGGTCCGCGCGGCCTCAAGGGCGAGCACGACCATCTCTTTCATAACGACGGGGACGGGACCTTTACCGATGTCAGCAAGAAGCTCGGCGTAGACGATCCCAACGGATTCTACGGCCTGGGAGTTCTCTTTGCGGACGTGAATAACGACGGCAAGCCGGACCTGCTGGTGGCCAACGATTCCACTCCTAACTACCTATATATGAACAAGGGAGATGGAACCTTTGAGGATGTGAGTTATGCCAGCGGATACGCCCTAAATGCGGATGGCCGCGAGGTCTCGAATATGGGCATCGCCGCCGGAGACTACGAGAACAACGGCCATCTTTCCATCGTGAATACCACCTTCTCCGATGACTATAAAGTTCTTTTTCAGAATGACGGAACGGGTTCCTTCACGGATGTGAGTTACCAGGCCGGCATAGCGGAACCCTCCATCCCGTTTGTCAGTTTCGCCGACGGATTCCTCGACTACGATAATGACGGCTGGAAGGATTTGTTCATTGTGGACGGCCACGTCTATCCCCAAGCGGATCAGCACCTGGATTGGGGAATGAGTTATGCGGAGCGCCCGCTGCTCTTCCGCAACCTCGGCAATGGCAAGTTCGAATTGGTTCCCGCGGTCGAGGGTACCGGGCTTGCTGTGGTCACTGTCGGCCGCGGCGCGGCCTTCGGCGACATCTTCAACGACGGCAAAATCGGCGTGGTCATGAATAATATGGATGGCGTTCCGACGCTGCTGCGCAACGTGAATCCCGACCATCACCATTGGGTCGAGTTAAGGCTCGTCGGCGGACCGAAAAGCCCCCGCGATGCAGTCGGAGCCACCGTCTATCTGGCGGCGAACGCAATGCATCAGCGCGGCGATGTTCTCAGCGGCGGCAGCTATCTCTCCTCCAACGATCTGCGGGTCCACTTCGGCCTGGGCGATGCCGCCGACGCCGGAACCGCCGAGATTCACTGGCCCTCCGGCGCCAAAGAGTTTGTCAAGCTGCCCGCCATCGACCGCATCTATACGGTGACCGAGAGCCAGGGAATTACCGGTGCGCTCTGCGGCCCCGCGCCCTGCCCGGCCTCGGCCCCAGCCGCACCGCCGGCCAAGGCTGGCAAGCCCTGAAGCGGCCCCAAAAAAGAATCGGGTGGCCGCCCAGCGATGGGCGGCCACCCGAAAGTGGAACTCTTTTGACGAACCGGTCAGGAGACCAAATCAGGAGACATACAAAGAGTATCGGCAGGCAGCCGCGATGTCTTGAGCCATTGGAGTGAGGCTGGACTCCATCAATAGGTGGAGAGCCGAAGATGCCTTTCCTGCGATATTCTGCATAGGTTCCTGTGCATTCCGCGCCATTTGAATTACTGTGAATGTGCGCGGTTTTTGCGCTGCCGGAGGCTGTTTGAGGGGACTTCCACCCGATCCGTGGCCCAATTTCATGCCAATTCGATGAAGCTTGCGGGAATTGCAGGCTGGAGTTCGCAGTTGTCCAGCGGAGGCCGGCCGGTGGCTCGCCGCCTCCTGCTTGCATCTGGCTGGCTCGTGGCCTGCGTGCTCCCCGGCCTGGCCCTGGAGCCCTCCACGCCGCTGGCCAACTACGGCCGCCAGTCGTGGATGATGGAGAACGGCCTGCCCCAGAACACGGTGCAAACCCTGCTCCAGACCCGCGACGGCTTCATCTGGCTGGGCACCGAGGTGGGCCTGGTCCGCTTCGACGGCAACAGTTTTCAGCTCTTCGACCGCAACTCCACCCCGGCCTTGCCGGACAATGACGTTCGCTGCCTCCTGGAGTCCCGCGACGGCACCCTCTGGATCGGAACCAGCGACGGACTGGCGCGATGGAAGAACGGGGTGGCCACGGCGTTCTCAACGAAGGATGGGCTGCCGGGGAACGAAATCCGCGCTTTGGTCGAGTCCGCGAACAACTATCTGTGGGCATGGACCGATCAAGGGCTAGCGCGGTTGTACGACGAAGAGCGGTTTGTGGATGCTACTGCCAAGACTGGATTCCCAGCCAGTGCCATCACCAGGGTCATATCGGATGGCGAGGGAGTGTTGTGGGTAGAGACGCAAGACCGAGCGTCGACCTACCAGGGAGACGGCCGCTGGACACTGCCAAAGCCTCAAGATTGGATGTTCACGTGGATTCCGGCTGGTCCGATCGAGTTCATTCAATCCTTCCGCGGAAGGGTAGCCTCTGCCGACAAGAGCACGGTTGCGATGTTGGACGGAGATCGCATCCGAGGTGACAATGCTCTGGATCGCTTCACCGCAGGCAAAGAGCTCCCGGGCAGCCGGATACAAGCTCTCTTTTTCGATCACGAAGGCAGCCTGTGGATTGGCACCAACGGCGGGCTGGTGCGATGGGTTGCCGGGGATAAGGTCCAATTGCTGCCTGTCACCGACCCGCTGGCCTCGGCCTCGGTCCTCGCGATCATGGAAGACCGCGAAGGCAATCTCTGGGTTGGCACCGAGACCGGCGGACTGCACATCTTGCGCGATCAACGCTTCCACACCCTGGGTGTTCGCGACGGGCTCTCCTCTGACAACACCACCACTGTCGTCGAGGACAACGCTGGCACGCTCTGGGTGGGGACCGCCGGCAGCGGCTTGAACGCACTTGGCCGAAACACAAGCGGCCAACCCTCCATTCGCTCCTACTCAGCCCGCGACGGCCTGTTGAGCGACGTGATTCTGTCCCTGGCCGCCGCCCCCAACGGCGACCTCTGGATCGGCACGCCCGACGGCCTCAACCGGATTCGCGGCGGCCGGATTGACAGCTTCACCTCTGCCGACGGCCTGCCCGACGACTTTATTCGCTCCCTGCTGGCCGACGCCGACGGCTCGCTGTGGATCGGCACCCGTCGCGGCCTGACGCACTGGACTCACCCCAACGGCGCGGCGGCTGAGGGGCGCATGGAGACCTTTACGCAGGCCAACGGCCTGGGCAGCGATCTCGTGGGCGCGATGGCGCGCGACTCCAACGGTGCCCTCTGGGTGGCCACACTGGCCGGCCTCTCGCGGCTGAGCGGCGGCAAAATCGCCAATTTCACCACCGCCGACGGTCTCTCCAGCAACGTGGTCACGGCGCTTTTGCCGCGTAGCGATGGGACACTGCTGATTGGCACCCAGGACCGCGGTTGGAACCTCTGGGACGGGCAACGCTTCACCGCCGAGACGCACGACAGCATGAATCCGGCAAATCTCGACCGCACCGGCATCCACGCCATTCTCGATGACGGCGCGGACCATCTCTGGTTCGCCACCGCCAACGGTATCGCCCGCTGCGATTGCGCTGGACCGGGAAAATCCATACCGGAGGCCGGGACCTCGCATTGGCTCGAATTCGGCGCAGCCGACGGCCTGCACAGCCGGGAGACAACCGCCAATAACCACCCCTCGGCCTGGCACTCCCGCGACGGACGCCTGTGGTTTGCCACGCCCAAAGGGCTGGTCGAGGTGGACCCGGCTCACTTCCCGGTGAATGCCGTTCCGCCGCCCGTAGAGCTGGAGCGCTTCGCCGTGGACGACCTGCCTCAGCCGCTGCTCGGGTCAGTGAATTCAATGCGTATTCCAGCCGGCCACGTGCACTTCCAGTTCGACTATGCGGGGCTGAGTTTCACTGCGCCGCAGAAGGTGCGCTACCGCTTCATGCTGGAGGGCTTCGACCGCGGCTGGACCGAAGCCGGCGCCCGCCGCTCCGCTTATTACACCAACATTCCGCCCGGCCGTTACACCTTCCGCGTCCAGGCGGCCAACAACGACGGCCTTTGGAACACCGCAGGCGCGGCGCTCGCCTTCGAACTGCGGCCTCACTTCTACCAGACCGCCTGGTTCGATGCGCTGCTGATTGCATTCATTGTCGGGTTGGTCGTGCTGCTACTCCGCCTGCGGCTGCGCCGGGCTGAAGGCGAGTTCCGCGCCATACTCGGCGAGCGCAACCGCATCGCCCGCGAGATTCACGACACCCTGGCCCAGGGATACGTGGGCGTCTCCGTGCAGTTGGAGGTGCTAGCCGAACTGCTGCGCAAAAAAAAGACCGAGGCCGCGGCAAAGCATCTGGACCTGACCCGCGGCTACGTGCGCGAGGGGCTGGCCGACGCGCGCCAGTCGATCTGGGCCTTGCGCTCGCAGGATTCCGATGAAACGACGCTGCCCGTCCGCCTGCGCCGCATCGCCGAGGCCGAGCGCAGTCACGGATTGCAGGCCAGATTCAGCATCTTCGGCGCATACCGGCAGATGCCTCCAGCCACCGAGCGCGAATTCCTGCGCGTAGCCCAGGAAGCCATCCATAATGTCAAGAAGCACGCCGGAGCGCGCCATCTATTTGTTCAGTTGGAGTACGGGCCGGACGAGATCGCGCTCGAAGTGCGGGACGACGGGCGTGGCTTTGCCGCAGGCGAAGAAACCGAACCTGCCGCGCAGCGCGACGGCCACTATGGACTCACTGGAATGAGAGAGCGCGCGGCAGCCATCGGCGGCACGCTGGAGGTGACCAGCGAGCCGGGTTCCGGAACCGTCGTCCGGCTGCGCGCCCCGGCGCCAAGAGATCGGAATGGGACCGCGTCTGACGATGCCGCCGTCCTCAAGTGAATCAGGAGCATCACCATGACTGATTGGCGTCTACACGGACAGGAACGTTATTTGAGGCAGGCGGAACTTTGTTACCGAACCTATGAGATTTACCGTAAAGGATGGGACCACGATCACTGTGAGTTCTGCCAGGGAAAGTTTGCAATTCAGGGTGGGGACTTTACCGAGGGATACGCGACCGCAGATCATTATCGCTGGATATGCAAGAACTGCTACATGGACTTTAAGGACATATTCGACTGGAAGATTATTCCAAGTGATGATAGGCCAGCGAGCCCAGTGATACGAGCCCAATGATAAAGGAGCAACCGTGACCAAGGAATCCATCCGCGTGCTGGTTGTCGAAGACCACCACGTCGTGCGCCAGGGATTGGTGGCGCTGCTCAACGTCCAGGACGGCCTGGAAGTTGTTGCCGAAGCCGCCGACGGCGTTGAGGCCATCGCGCAGTTTCGCCGACATCAGCCCGCGATTACGCTCATCGACCTTCGCTTGCCCCGCCTCAGCGGCGTCGAGGTCATCGAGCGCATCCGCATGGAAACGCCGCAGGCCCGCTTCATCGTGCTGACCACCTACGACGGCGACGAGGACATCTATCGCGCCCTGCAGGCCGGCGCGCGCGCCTATCTCCTCAAGGGCATGACCTCCGATGAGTTGATCGCGACCATTCGCATCGTCCATGCCGGCAAGTCGTATATTCCCCCGGCCATCGCCCAAAAACTCGCCGAGCGCATGGGCACCGAAGAGCTGACCCCGCGCGAGTTCGACGTGCTCGAGCAGATCGTGCACGGCAAGAGCAACAAGGAGATCGCCGCCGAATTGGAGATCTCCGAGGCCACCGTCAAGACCCACATCAACAGCCTGCTGGGCAAGCTGGGCGTGACCGACCGCACGCAGGCCGCGACAGCCGCCATCCAGCGCGGCATTGTTACCCTCGAATCCCTAAGAAAGCCGACCCCATGAAACAAACTCTGATCACGAAACTCTTCCTTTCCGCGCTCTTCCTTGTGCTTGTCTCTCCGCTCGCGCGCGTTGCCCAGGCACAGAAACCGGCCTGGCGGCAAGCCACCGATGCCGAGCTTGCCTCGCTGCTGCCCGCGCGGGCGCAGGTGGAAAAGGAGCACATCGAGACCGAGATGCGCACCGCCTCCGGAATCGTCAACAGCCGCGGCCGCTTCATCGCCGGCGTGGTGCTGCTCACCGCCGGCTACTCCGCCGAGGGCAAGTACTCCCACTATCTCATTGTGCAGGCGCCCGTCCGCGTCGGCGGCATCCTGCTCAAGCCCGGAGAGTATGCCTTTGGATGGACGCGCTCGCCAGGCTCGGATGCGCTCACCGTTCACTTCAACCAAGCCGCAACCGGCGCGCTCGTGGGCGTCGCGGAGGCGCATCACATTGCCGGCTCAAGCCGCGTCGAGAGCTTGCACATCTGGCCCCCCGACAAGGCATTGATTCAGTTTGGCCGCTTTGGCATTCCCTACGAGCTGAGCGAAAAGTAGCCGCGCGGTTCAATCCCGTCTACGCGGCTCGCCTGTCGGCAGGAACGCAACTCCGGAGACCAACTGCCCCGAAGCCAGCACTTTCCGCAGCAGCTCCGCATTCGCCCCGCTACGCGCCTCGGCCGCTTCCAGCACGCCCAGCGCAGCCGCCGGCGTCGTCTCCGGCGGCAGACGGAAGATCCACGGAACATTCGTTGAAGTCAACTTCTTGTCGTTGCTCAAAGCAACCACCGGCACAAATGCCTTCAGCGCCAGTTGCTCGGCCAGGTGGCTTGCATCGCGGTCCAGCGCCACAATCGCCAGCGCGTGTTCGTCCATCAGCGCGTGAACCAGTTGCGTTGAAGCCGCACCCCAGTTCTGATCGCTGGCCACAGCCAGCAACTTCCACTCATGGCCTTTCGCCGCGCCAGCAGCAAGCTCGGCCACAACCTCTGGAGACTGCGCAACGTCATTGGCGTGCGGCCCAAAGACCACCACCCGCACTGGCCCCGCTGGAACGTCGCTCGGATGCGGCCCCGCATAATCCACGCCATCCTCGCCCACGCGAGCATAAGGCTGCGGGACGGCCAAAGATGGCTCCTGCCGCGCCAGCGGCGTCTGCCCCACCGCAGGTGGCTGCTTCTCCATCGTCGCCACGCGGTAACTCACCGCGCCGTTATGCACGGTGCCCAGGTACATCGGCGCAACATTCTTCTGGTTGGGATCGAAGACCATGTGCCCGGTCACGCCGTCGTACTGCTCAATGTCGGCCAGCGCATCGTGAATCCGCGCGCGGTTCAATCCTGCCTTGCAAATTGAATCCAGTAGCACGTTCATCGCGTCATAGGCCAGCGAGGCAAACTGCTCCGGCTTCTCGTGGAAGCGCGTTTCAAATCGCTGATTGAATTCAATCCACTTCGAATCGTTGCGCGTAGGGTCGTAAGGAAACACCGCCTGAAATCCCTCCGCCGCATCTCCCGCCTCGGCCAACAGCGTCGGCCCGAGCGTGCGATACGATCCGAATGCCGGCTGCTTCATCCCCGCAGCGCGCATCTCCTTCAGAATCGTGGCCGTCTCCATTTCATCCGCCCATAACACAATGGCGTCGGCGCGCGAGGAGCGAATTACCCTGAGCTGCCGCGTGAAGTCCGTGTCGCCCGGCTGAAATTTTTGCTCGATCACCACCGGATGCCCCAGCCGCCGCGAGGCATCGCGAAACTTGGGAACACCCAGCCGTCCATAGCGATTGTTCACGCGCAGAATCGCCGGCCGCTTCAGCCCCAGTTCGGTAAAGATGCGCCGCGCCAGCGTGAAGCTCTGCACCCGGTCATCTTGCAAGACCTCGAAGAACCACGGAATATAAGTCTCCGGAATCGTAGGATCGGTCGAAGCCGAGTTGACGATGGGAATCTCGGCGCGCAGAGCCACGCGCAGCATGATGTGCGTCGATTCGGAACTGATCGATCCGAAGATTGCCCAGTCCCGGTCGTCGTAGACCATCTTCACTGTTTCATTCGAGGGCGAGCCCCAGATGGTAGGATCGGTGGGCCGATCGTCTCCGTAGACCGCATTCCTCTGCCAGTTGTCATAATCGTTGTGCAGCATCAGCCGGAATGGCTTGCCGCCGTAGCCGCCGTGCGCATTGGCCTCTTCCACGGCCAGTTGCACGCCGTGCAACATGCGCAATCCAAAAACCTCGTCCGGATTGTGCTCGATGGGGCCGAAGAAGCCGATGCGCACTTCGCTGATGTTTTTCGGATCGGGGATCTCGCGTCCCGCGCCCGAGTAAATGTTGGGATTGGTGTAGTAGAGATAGTAAGGCGAGGCAAACTTCTCATAAGGACTCAAGTCGGCAGGCTCGCCGGCATACGGCGTGACCTCGCGATCCTTGGGCGGTCCCGGAGGATGCGCGCCACACTCGCACGTCCCCTTGCCCGTGACCGTAATCGGACTCGCATTCTGCTCCGCGAGCGAACTTGAATACGGCGCGGCAGTCTGCGCCAAACACGCCGACGCCAGTGCGCAAACCGCCGCCAACATCCATCCCTTGCGCATGACTGCTACTCCTTGCCGCCCGATCCCTGGTCCGTGCGGAACATCGCGATGGCCTCGATCTCGATCAGCAGTTCCGGCCGGCAAAGATGCGCCTGGATCCCCGTGGACGCGGGCAGCGGGTCGAGTCCCTGCTCCTTGAAGAAAGCTGTCCGTCCCGCGTTGAAGACATCATAATCGCGGTCGATATCGCGCAGATAACATGTGGTGCGCACGATGTCGTGCCAGGTGCAGCCTTCGCTCTCCAGCAGGCCGGTGATGTTATCGAAGGTCCGCCGCAACTGCGCCGGAAAGTCGCCTATGTGGACGCTCCGGCCGTGCTCGTCGATCGATGCCGTGCCCGAGATCAGCAGGATGCAGGCCCCGCCAATATCGATCCTCATGCCGCGCGAAAACGAGCTTGGCTTGGCATAAGAGTATGCCTCGTTGAGAACGCCGTGATTGGTCATGGCGCGCTTTTGAATCGGTGCGTGCGCAATGGCTTCCAAAATATCTGCGAATGCATTCATGTTGGTGTGGCTCCTTATTGTTTTTGATGAACTCCGTGACTTAAACCCTTGGCGGTGGCGACCCAGATATCGTCTCCCTGGAAGTCGATGCCGAGAACATAATTGTGGGCCGGCGCGCTGCTGACGGCTACCGGCGTGACGTTTCCTTGTGCATCGCGCACCGTCATCTCCGGCTTGCCGTCTTTGAGCGAGGGGCGATAAACCGCCCAGTTCACGCCGTCGTAGTAGGCCAGCCCCTTGTCGGTGCAGAACCAGGCGCGATTGGCGTCCACGCCCTTGATGAAATTGATGAAGTTCGAGGGAAGTCCGCTGTCTTTCGTGAGAAAGTTGTGCCAGTAGCGCCCGTCGTACCGGCTCGCGCCGAAATACGTGGCCGCCCATACAATATTGTCTACAAAACTTACCGAAGTGACAATCTCGTGGATCAGCCCCTGATCCTTAAAGAGCACGATCTCGTTCTCGTTGTCCGGATCGTCGTACTTGTCCCACTTCCCCGTATCCTGGGTGTACTCCAGCAAGCCGCTGCCCCACACCGCAAAATAGACCTTGGACGGCGTGGCGGAGACACCGTAAACCCAAATCTCGATCATCGGCGTATTGCGCTCATTGTAGAGCGTCCACTGGCCGGTGCGCGTATTCAGCCGGCAGCCGCCCGCCGCCGTCGCCACCCAAACATTCTCGCCCTCGATTGAGACGCCGTAAACCACATCGTTGCTCAAGCCTGAGTTCAACTGCGTGAAGGTGTCGATGCGTCCGCCCGAGATGCGGCTCAGCCCGCCCATCGTCCCCGCCCACACATCCCCGGTGCGCTTGTCCAGCGCCAGCGAAAGCACGGCGCGATGCGCCAGCCCGTCATTAGTGGTGTAAGTCTTCCACTTGCCGTTTTCGTAGAGACCCAGCCCATTGTCGGTGCCTGCCCAGATGCGATCCCCCTCCACCAACACCGAGTACACGTGATTGTCAGGCAGGCCGTTGGCTGTCGTGAAGTTCTCAAAGCGAAAGCGCGACATCTGCGGCGGCGCGGCCAACGCCAGCGCCGCGGCGAACAATAGCAATGCGGCCACCAATAGCTTTTTCATCGCGTCCTCAGATACTCGATCAGATCGTTGAGTTCGTCCTTGGTCAAATCGTTCGTCCGCCCGTGCTTATCTTCCGGGTTGTAGACTGTCCAAATTTCTTCCAGCGTGTGCGCCGAGCCGTCGTGCAGATAGGGCGCGGTCAGCGCTATGCTGGCCAGCGGCGCCGACTTCAGCATCCCCGAGTTATCGGTGGCCTTGCGCGTCCCCACATCGAACAATTTCTGGTTAGTGCCTTTGGGCCCGCTGTGGCAATAGGAGCAGCGGTTGGCCTCCGGAATCTGCTTGCCGAACTTATCCGTGCCGCGCGCGAACAATGCCAGTCCGCGCTCCTGCGCTGGCGTCATCTCGCGCCCCGGCAGCTTCCAACGGTTGGGCCGCGGCTCCAAACCGCGAATGTAAGTGGACAAGTCGGTCAGCGTCAGATCGTCGTACTGCTCCGACCGCCAGAAGTATTTCTCCGTGCGCGGTCCGCATTCGGTGGGGATGTTGGGATTGCCGCCGTTCCACTTGTAAGGTTCGGTACCCTTCACGCCTTCGAGCATTTTGTTGTCCACAATATCGCGCCCAAAGCCGTCCGGCTCCAGATCCCACGTAAGACCGTCAAAGGTCGAATCGATGTGACAGGTGGCGCAGCCGATCTGCCCCTGAAAGGAATAGCGCGCCGTATAAAACGCCTGCTCGCCTTTGCGCAATACAGAAAGCGTCTTCGGGCCGGCCAGCTCGATGGTCAAAGCCACGCGATTCGTGCGCGTATCGATTACGCTGATCGTATCGTCCAGCCGGTTGGCCACGAAGAGCCTGCGCCCATCGCGGCTCAATGCAACTCCGCGCGGATCGCGGCCCACGGGAATCCGCGCAATTACATAATTCCCGCTCGCCGAGAGATCCCAAGCATACGACACCGATTGCGCGTGCGGACGCGCATGAAGAAAGCTCATCAGCCGCGGCACGTCGATCACGGTCACCATCTCCGACCCGCCGCAACCTACATAGATGCGCGATTTGTCCGGCGCAATGGCCACTCCGAAGGGCCGCGCCGCGTAGCGCTCCAGCTCGTCCAACGGAATCTCCACCGGCTGGCCCACATCCGAGCCAAAGATCGTCAGCGTATAAGCGAACGCGCCTCCGTGTTCCAAGTGCGCCAGCGGCACGAGATTTTTGGGATGATATTCGGCCACTGCGCCCAGCCGACCGTCGGAGGAAAACGCCAGATGAAATACTCCCGCAATCGCGTGCAGCGGGATGCGATCCACCACCACGGCACGCGCCGCGTCGATCACTGTAATCTCCGACTCCGGCGCGGTGCGATTGTCGAGTTCAGTACGCACCCGAGGCGGATTCGGATAAATGTGCGTCGCGTAGATCCTGCTTCCATCCGGCGAAATCGTCAGATAACTCGCGCCGCGTCCAGCCGCCAGCCGCTTCTCTTCCGCGCCGGTTGTGGCATTCAGCACGGCCACATCGTTGCCAATTCGATTGGCCACAAACAGATGCTTGCCCGCGCGATCCACCACGACGCTCGACGGCTCCCAGCCTACCGTCCACGTGGCCGACACGCTCAGCGTCCGCGTATCGATCACCGACAGCGTATCCCCCCAGGAGTTAGTCACGAAGAGCCGCGCCCCGTCCGGCGACAATGCAAAGCCGCGCGGCACGCGGCCCACGGCAATCCTTTTGATCACCGCATAACTCGCCGCGTCCAGCACCCGCACCTCTTCGCTATCCTGGCAGAGCACATAGAGCCGCGCGCCGTCGGACGAGAGCAGAACCTCGATCGGCGAAGCATAATCCACGGCATCGCTCTCGCTGGCTCGCACCGGGCGATCAAACCTGGACCCGGCAAAAAAGAGCGCAACCGCAAACAGCGCCGCTGCCGGCATCGCCAGCCTCATGCCCATCGCGATTTTGAAGCGCCTTCTCACTTCGGCTCCTCCACGGTCATCACTTTGTCCACGGCGAGCTTCTCAAGCGTCTGCTCGCGCCCGCTCGGCCAGCGAACAATCAGCTTGTCCACCGTGGTCGCCGCGCCCAGCCCGAAATGCAACCGGCCGTCGTCCTGCGAAAGATAACCCGAGCTGGCCACGCGCTCCGCGGTGTGCCGCTTGCCCCCGGCAAAAACTTCCACCCGCGCGCCAATGCCGTCGCGATTGCTCTTGGCCTTAGGGCCGGGGGGATTGCTCTGGTCGCCAGGCCGCATCGCGCCAACCAGCTTGATCTCAATCCAGTGGCCCGTGCCGGTCGAGACGTTGTGCAACAGCGTTCCCTTTCCGCCCAGGTTAATCGCAAACGCATCCATCTTGCCGTCGTTGTCGTAATCCGCAAAACAAGCCCCCCGTGCCGTCGTCCGCACGCTCATCACCGGCCCCGCCTCGCGCGAGACATCCGCGAATTTGCCGTTGCCCACTCCGCGAAACAGCGTGTGCTCCTGCGGTATCAGATGAATCAGTCCGCCGTGGAAGATGAGAATGTCCAGCAACCCGTCGTTGTCGAAATCGTAAACTCCCGTGCCCCAGCTCACATACTGCGCGTTGGTCTGTGAGACGCCGTTGGACGCGCCCATGTCTTCAAAGCCCTGCTTGCCCATGTTGTGCAGCAACCGGTTATAGTGGCCGTCGGTGACCCACAGGTCGAGCACCCCCCTGCCCTCAAAATCGGCAAAGATCGGCCCCATCGACGAAGTGGATTCGCCATTCTGACCAAAGGCAGTGCCCGTGTCGTTCGCAATTTCTTCAAAGGTTCCATCGTGCTTGTTGTGAAACAGGAAATTCTCGGTCCGGTCGTTGGCAACGTAAATGTCGTCCCAGCCGTCGTTGTCGAAATCCGCCGCCGTCACGCCCATCGTGCGCCCCACGTAAGCGCCGATGCCCGACTTCTCAGTTACATCCGTAAAAGTCCCATCGCAGTCATTGTGAAAGAGTTTGTTGGTCTCGCCCTCGTAATCCAGCGGCCCAGGATAATTGTCAGCCGCGTAGTACGCGCGATACTTGGGATCGAACTTCACATAGCGGCCCACGAACAGATCGACGCATCCGTCCTTGTCGTAGTCCAGCCAGGTCGAGCTGATCGTCCATCCATCGACCTTGATGCCGGCCTTCGCCGTCACATCCGTGAAGTGCCCGTTGCGGTCGTTGTGATAGAGAATCGTCTTTCCGTATCCGGTCACCAGCAGATCGACATAGCCGTCGTTGTCGTAATCCGCCGCCGTCACGGCCATCCCGTATAAGTCCGGATTCAATCCCGACTGCTCCGTGACATCGGTAAATGTGCCGTTGCCGTTGTTGCGATAAAGATGATTGTGCGGCAGCGGATCGGGCTTTTCCTTTAGCGGATACGGATGCATGGAGTCATCCAGCGGCCGTCCATTGACCACGTAGAGAGATTCCAGCCCGGAATTGTCGTAGTCGAACCAGATGCACCCCGCGCCCGTGCCCTCCAGCAGCGACCCCAACTGCCGCGACCCGAAGCTATGCGTAAAGTGAATGCCAGCTTTATCGCTCGCGTCTTCAAAACGAATCACCGGCTCATGCGCGGCAGACCCGGGCTGAGCCGCAGAGGAAGCAGCGGGCGGCGCAGGCGCAGTCTGTGCGGCAGCAATCGAAACAGCACCGAAAAAGAAAAGTGCGCGAAGGATCATCCTATTTGCCTCCCGGCGTTTTCTCCTGAGATTTGCCCGCAGTCCTTGCGCCGGTCAGATCCACCGGCGTGGTGTCGCGCAGTAGCACCCCCGGCACGCGATTTTCCGATGCGCGCTCCGGTCCCGCATGGCAGCCCACGCAGTAGCGCTGCTCGCCGCGCCGAATCCAGAACCAGCCGTGTTCCTCGCGCACCACCGCGCCCTTCGCATCGAGCAGCGCAAAGCGAATCGGCTTGTCGGCCGGAACCTTCACAAAGAATGAGCCGTCCGCCTCGACCGGCGCCGTGCCCATGACAACGGCGTGCCCCGTGGCGTCCAGCGACTCTAATCGCACCGATGCGGGCGTAATTTTCAGATCGCCCTCGCGCGACTGCCGCGCATCCAGCGCAAGAAGATTCGCATAGTCCCAGGGATGCAGTCCCGATGGATGGCGCTTGGGCCTCTCGCGCGGCGCAACCACCACCGGTTCGACAATGTCCTCGCCCCCACGTGCAAGCACCGTTTGCAACGCCGGCGTTCCGGGCTTCCACAACTTTAACGAAAAGTGCGTTCCAGCCGCGATCCGCGCACTCACCATCCACGCGCCCGAAGCCGTCTCCGCAATCGCGCCCGCGTACTCCGCATGTGGCACAACCACTAACTCCTCGTGCGCCAGCGGCGAAGCAAATCGCGCCAGTGAACTTCCATGAGTGAAGACCAGGTCGCCCGACGCCAACTGCCTTCCGCCCCAGCGCGCCCGCCCGTGATCGCAGCGGTACGACTCGACTCCCGAACCGTCAGAGTAAACCAGAAATAGTTCGGGAGTCGTGCCTGTGCCGAGAGGGAAGCCGGCCTCAAAGAGAATGCGCCCATCCGCCAGCACATCATCGGGAAAGGCGCTGGCCTGCATATACGTGAGCGGCAGCACTCCCGAACCCGCTGTCGGATTCAAGGGCGCATAGGATGGCGGGTGACCGTCCTCTGCGGATTCCAGTTCAAATCCCCGCGGCGTCCGCTGCGCCCACACCATCCGTCCGCCCGGCAGATAGAGCGGGCGTTCAGCATCGGTTGTGGTTGCAATCACCTTCCGCACGGAGCGATCTGCCAGCGTCAATTCCCAAATCTGCCACGGATCGCCCGCTTCCTTCTTGCCCGCGAACAAAACTCTCTTGCCGTCAAAAGAAACATTCGCGTCCGCCGACGCCGCAAAGCCCGCCGCCAGCGGCCCCGCTTTGCCCGCACGAATCAGCAGCAGTTGCGCTCCCTTGGGAAACCGCTCTCCTCCGCGCAGTGCGGCCAGCGATTCATACACCGGCGCGGCAGTGACAATAACATCCGCGTCGGCGCTCTGCCCCGCATCGGGCGCAAACCCGCAAACCGGAATCAGCAGTGCAACCGATGCGCCAATCGCCAGCAGTCTGGCAGCAGGACTCATCCCACCGCCTCCATGGCCCGCACCTGGGAGCCCTCGCGCCGCGCAAATCCCACCCTGCGCCGCAAAAACTCATGGTCGCGAAGCACCACCCTTCGCAGCGCCAGCCACGGCTCCAGATCCTCCATCATCTCGTCGAAGCCGGCAAAATCCAGCGACTGATCTCCGTCGCTCCACGCCTTGTTGGGATTCGGATGCACCTCGACCAGCAGGCCATCGGCGCCCGCGGCAACCGCGATACGCGCCAGCGCGGGCACCAAGTCGCGATGCCCCGCTGCGTGGCTCGGATCGGCTAATACCGGAAGATGCGAGATTTGCTTCAGCAGCGCGATCGCGCCCACATCGAATGTATTCCGCGTCGCCGTTTCGAAGGTCCGGATGCCGCGTTCGCAGAGAATTACACTGGGGTTTCCATTGTCCAGAATCAACTGCGCCGAGCGCAGCAACTCGGCAATCGTTGCCGACATGCCGCGCTTCAGCAGAATCGGCCGCCCCGACCGCGCCGCCGCCTCCAGCAGCGCGTAGTTCTCCATGCTGCGCGTGCCGATCTGCAGAATATCGGCATACTCGGCCACCATCGGCACGTCCTCTTCCGACATCACCTCGGTGACGATGGCCAGCCCGCTCTCTTCCCGCGCGCGGGCCAGCATCTGCAAGCCCTTCAGGCCATGTCCTTGAAATGCATAGGGAGAACTGCGTGGTTTGAAAGCGCCCCCGCGCAAGATTCGCGCGCCGGCGCGCCGCACGTGATTGGCTGTCGCCATCAACTGGAACTCCGTCTCCACTGAGCACGGTCCAGCCATGGTCATGAACTCGTCGCCGCCGATCTCCATATCCAGCACCGGGATAACCGTCTGCTGGCGCCGTGCGCTTTTCAGCGCATCCGGGCTCTCGGCGAATCGTTTCTGCCAATCCTCACGCACCCTGCGCGCTCCGTTTCTGGGGAAGCGGAATGACAAGACTACCGCGCCCGTACTCCCCACGCCTCCACCGAAAGGTGGAGATCAGGCAACTCCCGCCACGCCTTCCGCCCCTCCGCCAACGCGTGCGGGAACAAGCAATTGTGATGTATGAACTTGACGAGCGCATGTCAAGAGAGAGCCGGATGCGGCAGCGCATGTCCGAGACTGTGGAGGGGGCCGTAAGCGATCAAGGTCCCTGCTGGGTCCATGCGGCCGCGAACCGCGATTGATGGTCTGATTAAGAACCCACGGCAACTGTGAAACGCGCCGGCTGGAAATCGCTTGCCGGCACGGCCCCGCTACAACTCCGTCTCCCGCTGGTTCAGGTATTCGCGCAATCCAGCGGCCAACTCCGGGTTTCGCAATGCGATCTCGATTGACGCCTTCAGAAAACCCAGCTTTTCTCCCGCATCAAATCTCCGGCCCGTGAACATCACCCCGTACACCGCTCGCTTTTGCGTGAGTTTCTCGATCGCGTCGGTAAGTTGGATCTCTCCATTCCTTCCCGCATCCGTGTGCTCCAGTTCCTCAATCACTCCCGGATGCAGAATGTACCGCCCGACCACCGCCAAGGTCGATTCGACTGCGCCAGGCGCCGGTTTCTCGACCATCCCCCGGAGTCGAATTACCGCATTCTCGCCGCTCAACTCCTCCACGGGATCGCCCCATGCAATCCCATACGAAGAAACCCTCTCCTTCGGTACATTCATCAGCGCTACCACGCTTTCGCCTGTTTTCTCATGCACAGCCAGCAACTGAGCCAGGCAGCAGGGCTGGGCCAGAATGACATCGTCGGCCAGCAACACGGCGAAAGCCTCGTCACCCACCAGCGGCTTCGCCTGCAAGACAGCGTGACCCAAGCCCTTCGCCATGTGCTGCCGGATGTAAGCGATCTTCCACCGGTCGATGAGCTGATGCAACTCCTCGGCCAGTTGTGCCTTTCCCTTCTCCAGAAGGTGATGCTCCAGCTCGATGTTCAGATCGAAGTGGTCCTCGATCGCTGTTTTGCCCCGCCCCGTGACCACAATCAAGTTGGAGATGCCCGCCTCGTACGCCTCTTCCGCCGCGTATTGAATCAGCGGTTTGTCCACCAGAGGGAGCATCTCTTTGGGAATCGCTTTTGTGGCTGGAAGGAAGCGCGTGCCAAGTCCAGCCGCCGGAAGTACCGCCTTGAAGACTTTTCTCATCTTCACTCACCCTTGGACTTTGCCGCGGCGAACGAGTCTAAGACCGCAGCCTGCCGCGTCTTCGCCAGCACCGACTTCCAGAATATGCCTTCCTGGGGAATCCGCTTCCGGCCCAGGCTCGCCAATTCCAGGGGCACAAGCACGTACTCGGTGAGCCACTGGCTGATCATGAAATCGGTGAACCCGGCCAGCGCATTGTCCACCGCCAGAGTTCCCAGCCGCTGCCCGAAGATAATGTCCAGGCAGCTGGGCGGAATGGCGCGCAGAAGGTGGCGCGGCTCGTTGCAGAATACCCGGAAATTTTCCCACTCTTTCTTCAGTTTGCCATCGGGGCCTTTTTTGAGAGCCTTCTCCAGTCCCTGGCTCACGATCTTGAGGCCCGCCGAGCGCAACTCATCCCGTGTTTGTCCCTGAATCCGCCGGTTATGTTTGCGAAGATCGACGAACTCGTTGATTGCGCTCTTCTCCTCATCGGTCAGATGCACAAAGAAATCTGATTTCTTGTTGTTCGTGAGATAGCGATGAGCATCCGTCGGAATCGCTGTTTCGGCCATGACCACGATGCCGTGCGGCAGCCTTCCATCGTTAGGCGAGAGGCGGCGGCGAAGGTCGGCAATCAGGCCTCTTTTTCCCGTCATGCTGAAGTTGACCTCGGGGATAAGGGCCACCAGGCAGTGACCGGTTGGCTCGGCCAGCACCGTGTGGCTGACTACAAACCCAGAGTCGGATCCAAATAATTGCACCACGCAGAGCCGTGGGTTCGACTGCACCTCGGTATTCAACTGATCGATGACCTCGCGCGCCTTCTCCACCGCCGAGAGGAATCCGAACGACTGCCACACCCACAGCACGTCGTTGTCCATGGTCTTGGGAATCGCCACCACGGAAAGGGGATGATCGCGATTCTTGTTTCGCACCGAAATCTCGTACAGCGCATGAGCGGCCTTCATCGTTCCGTCGCCGCCGATCACGTAGAGGATGTCGAGATCGGCCAGCTTCTTATCTATTTCGATGAGGTTGCTTGCCCGGTCCTTGGATGCCAACAAGGCATCGGCTCTCGATGTACCCAGGATTGATCCGCCCTCGTGCGCGTGCGCTGCCGTACATAAAGCCCCTTCGTGTCCCGCCTGCCCGGCCTCCGTCTTGTTTGGCGCGAGCACGACAAACTCCGGTATTGGGTGTTTTGAAAGCGAAAGAAAACCATCCCGAAAACCCTCAATCGTTAGCCCATTCAAATAGCCGTGATGTTTCGCGTACAGGAAGTGGCGCTGTACGATCCCGTCGATCACGGCATTGATTCCCGGCGCGATACCTCCCGATACGATGATTCCCACCCTCAGCCCGTTTTGACTCCGCGGGTAGTACAGTTCCTTTCGGGGCCCCGCTTCTTGCAGCGTGAATTCCTTCACCCCGCTTTCAGCGGACGCTTCCACGGTGAGCGCTTTCGCTAAAACGCGAGCATCCCTTGGGCGGAATGCGCCGATCTCCTCTTCTGGCAGTTTGTTTGGCGTTGTCCTGGCGGCGCGCACCGTAAAATCCCAGACATCCTTCCACTCCATCGGGCAACCGCGCCGCCACTTATTCCGGATATCTTTAATTATCGCTCTATCTTCCTTCGACAAGTCCGGCCGGAGATCTTCGATTGGCGCATCGATCCTTCCGTCCGGAAACAGGCGTTGAACATTGTGGAAAAACGTGATAATGTCCTTTTCGTAGGAAAACAGGTGAGGATCCTGCGCAAGTCCATCGAAGGGCTTCCAATTCAATCCCCATTGTTCTGCGATCGCTTTCGCAACCCTTTCCGCAGCCTTTTCATCTTTTAAGTCTTTCTGTTCAGCGTCAATCCGTGGCCAATCAGCTGCCGGTGCCATTCCCCCTGTTAAGTGCAGCAACGCGCTTTCCATCGGCTCCATCATGACCACGATCGGTATTTGCGTAGTTCCCGGCTTGTGTACAAGATCGAAAATCCGCTTCACTTCCCACTGTTGGTATTTGTTACACTGCGCACCCGCGAAGACAACGAAGTAGTCCGAGGCTCTCAGATGATCGGTCATCTTCTCCCAAATATCTTTGGATCCGTCCGGAGATTGCTGAAATGCGAAGATCTCGCCGAGACTTGGCTGCGCGAATACCCTGACCAGGTGCACGAATTCCGCGTCAGCGCTGGAGTAACTGAAAAAAGTCGCCATATCTGCCTTCCACCGCTTGGATAAGGGAACGGCTAAAGTCTATCATCCATGCCAACGGAAAGCGCAACTGCTTTTCGCCAATCAGCGGCGCGTGGGACCGTCCGCCGGCAGGCTTGCGCGCCGCTGCGGGATTCGCGGTCTTTATTCTCAGACGGCTTCGGCTGCCCATCCTCATCTTGCGGTAGACTGTCACTGGCCTCTGTAACTTCAGCGCCGGATCGCACCCCGCGGCAGGGGCCAGCCGAATGGCTCAACCCTGGGGGAGCGAATCGGCCCGGCATCCGGCCTGAAATAGCGTCAGGGCGCTTGAATGGCAAACCGCGGAGGCTTTGCCGGCAAGGGGGATCATCCATCAATGAGCGAGAATGAAACGAAATCGCTTCCGGAAAACGCCTACCAGCCTTTGAAGCCCGGCGAATCTTACCAGCCCATCGTGCCGCCGGAAGCGAAGGATCCCGAGCTGACGCTGCGCTCCGTCTTCTGGGGCGTCGTCTTCTGCGTGCTCTTCTCCGTCGCCTCGGCTTATTCAGGACTGAAGGTCGGCCAAGGCATGGAAGCCGCCATCCCCATCTCCATCCTCGCCATCGGCCTCGCGCGAGTCTTCCGTCGCCGCACTTCGCTGCTCGAAAATGTCATCATCACCGGCATCGGCGCGGCATCGGGCAGCGTGGTAGCGGGCGCCATCTTCACCCTGCCCGCGCTCTACATCCTGCATCTCGATCCTCACCCGGTCCAAACCATCTTCATCTGCCTGGCGGGCGGCTGCCTGGGCGTGCTCTTCCTCATTCCGCTGCGCCGTTACTTCACGCGCGAGATGCACGGCAAGCTGCCCTTCCCCGAGGCCACGGCCATCACCGAGGTGCTGGTCACCGGCGAAAAGGGCGGCTCGCAGGCCAAGCTGCTCCTTCAGGCAACCGCCATCGCCGCCGTCTACGACTTCTTCGTCACAACATTCCATGTCTGGAAGGAGTATCTCGACTTTCAGTTCGTGCCGGTGATCCGCTCCCTCGCCGATCGCGGCCGCATGGTCTTCAGCTTCGACGCGATCAGCTTCATCATGGGCCTGGGCTACGTGATGGGCATCCGCAGTTCGCTGATCTTCTGCGCGGGCAGCGTTCTCACCAGCTTCGTGCTCGTCCCGCTCATCTGGTACTTCGGCAGCCACATCGACCTTGCCGTCTATCCGGGCGCGATTCCCATTGCCAAGATGACGGCTGTCGAGATCTATCGCAATTATGTGCGCTTCATCGGTGTGGGAGCCATCGCCACTGCAGGCATTATCGGAATCCTCAAGTCCCTGCGCGTGGTGGCCGGCTCCTTTGCCATCGCGCTGCACGCCTTCCGCCACGGCGAGGCCCCGGCTGAGGACCGGACCGACCGGGATATTCCCGTCCTGTCCCTGCTCCTCGGCGTCGTAGTAAGCGCCCTCTGCGTGGCCATCTTCTTTGGCCGCCTCCAAGTCTCCTGGACGGTACTTGCGTTGGGTCTGGCGTTGACACTGCTCTTCTCATTCTTCTTCACCTCGGTGGCCGCCAACGCCATCGCCACCACCGCCAACAATCCCGCCTCCGGCATGACCATGCTCACCATCATCATCTCCTCGGTCGTGCTGTTGAGCTTCGGCCTCTCCGGAACCACCGGAATGTTTTTCGTGATGGCGATTGCGGGGATGGTGTGCACGGCCCTATGCACCTCCGGTCAGTTCATCACTGACCTGAAGGCCGGCTATTGGCTCGGTTCCACGCCGTCGGCTCAGGAGAAGGTCAAATTCATCGGAGTCATAGCGGCCGCTGTAACGGCTGGGCTGACCATCATCATGCTGGCCCACGCCTATCAGTTCGGCGAGGCCGCGCCGGGAGACACGCGGCAGATTCTGGCCGCGCCGCAGGCCTCCATCATGAAGGCGTTAGTAGTGGGGTTCATGAGCCATCAGCCCGTCGCCTATCTTCTCTTCGGCATCGGCGCGATGATTACGCTGATTCTGGAGATGCTGGGCACTTCTTCTTTGGTTTTTGCGCTGGGAATTTACCTGCCGCTGGCGCTGACCTCGCCCGTGCTGGCCGGCGGATTTCTCTCGCACCTCATCAATAAGAGATCGGAAAAGACCGGCGGCGAGCAAGGCAGCAGGATTCGCGAGCGCGGCGTCATCCTCGCTTCTGGATTGATGGCCGGCGGCGCATTGGGCGGCGTACTGGGCGCGTCCTTGCATCTCTTCCCCTGGTATCGCGCCGAGTTGGTCACCACCCCGTTTTATTCCAACGATCTCATCTCTCAATCGCTTTCCGCGCTTCTCTTCATTGGCATTTGTCTGTACGTCTGGTTCCGTTCCGCGAAGAAGGAGGAAATCTGATGAATCAAATGGATCAATTAGGAAGTTATGTTGCCGATGCGGTCGTGGGCATCGACACGCTTTGGGGCGGCGACGTGCTCTGTCCCTCGGGAGTCGGGCGCTTCATCGCTGATTCATGGTTCTCCGACGAGCCGCTGCCCGCTGCCTACACGCATCCCGTCGCGGCGCGCCTGCGAGAGTGCGGCGGCGCCTCAGAAAAAAATCGCGAAGCCGTGGAAGAGTATCTGCGCGCGGTGGACCTTCCCAAAGCTATCGTCGGAGTGCGCGCGGAGGCCGCAAGGATCAACGGCCCGCGCCAGGCATTCCTCACAGGAATGGCCGATTCTCTCGATGTAATGCTGGATTTGGCGATGGAGGTTGCCGGCAAGGGCGACCCCGTGCCCTACGCGCGGTGCGTCGAGGCATCGACGGCCAAGCCGCCTGAGCCCTCCAGCCCGCAAGCCAAGCGGGAGCGCGTGGCCGAATTAGTAGGCCGCGCCGGCTACTCGCCCGCCGCCAGCCTGCTCGATGCCGTCGATGCCTGGCGTCGCGAGCGCGTGACTCCGATGGCCTCGGTGCGCGCGCTGGGCGCGGCCGTGATCGCGCACTTCGACAATCTCAGCGCGAAGAATCTTCTGCCGTATCTTCCCCAGGAACTGGCGCGCGTGCCTCGCGCGAATATCGGCTTCCTTCCCATCAAGGACGCCTGGTTCTCCGGCTCGATGAATTACATCGGGCGGGCGCGCAACGCCGATGGCTCTCCGCAATACGAGGCGAGTTACGAGATCAATGCTTCCCTGCAAATTTCCTATCCGGAGTTTGAACAGCTAGTAAGCCACGAGGTTGTCCCCGGCCATGTGACCACCTTCGCCTACCTGCAGGACTTGTACATTCGCGGAAAGGTCGGCTTCGAGGCTACGATTCTCACCATGAATACGCGCGCCGCCACGCTCTTCGAGGGAATCGCCAACAATGCGATCCTGATCGCGCATGGCGTTACAGAAGTCAATCAATTGCCGGATGAAGACCTGCAGGTCGGCGTGCTGCTGGCCCTCTTGCAGGATGACGCCAAGAATCAGTCGTCCTATCTGACCTGGGGCGAAGCAAGACCGCAGCCGGAGGTGGCGGCCACGCTGCGGCGAGATTTTCTGGTCACTGAAGAGCGCGCCGATAAACTCTCCGGCGCATGGGGACGCCATCCCCTGCTCGGCCGCATGTATCTTCCCGCCTACCGCGCCGGAACGGAAAAGGTCGCGGAACTGCGGCGAACTTATCCCGCCGCGCAGGTCCTTCCAGCAATCTACGGCTGCAACGGATTAGTCGATATTCAGACGGTCGATCAGGTTCTGAAGGCCGATTGATCCGGGCGTGATTCGTGACAGTGTTTCCCATCCTAGTGTAGTGTCTCATTAATAGAGCCTATTATACGCATGGGGTCATCCTATGATAAGGAGACTCACTATGCGTGTTGCTCAGCCCATTGTCCTCGAAGCGGATGTCCGCCGAAAGCTGGA
>JBEKNI010000044.1:0-67692 GCA_049522975.1 Occallatibacter sp.
CCCAGGTAAGCGACCAACTGGACCAGGCGGTGGTTCCCGTGTTCTGGATGGTGATGGCCCCACCAAAAGAGGTGTTGTTTTGAGGCGAGATTGTGTAGACAACCTTGCACGCGGTTTGAGCTTGCGCGAACGGTGCAATAAGCGTTAGAAGCAAAGCCGCGAGTACAGTGAAGTACCCGCTCAGACAGCGGTCGTGCGACCGCCGAACGAGAGTGGAGTGATGATCTGTTGTCAAACGCATGGTTTTCCTTTCGGGGAGGGCTGATTCCAGGCACGCGGCCAGCTCGGAAGTGGTCCTTTCGTGAGGCAAACGCGCACAAGAAGGCACCTTTGCTTTGCCGCAAAGTAAGGGATGCTGTTTGAATTCAAATAGAACTCAAACAGTGCCACTCAAAGCATGGCAACAATTGTCGTAGTGGTTCAGATAAGGCAATTTGAGTCGGCTTCGTTCGAAGCACGATTTGCCCGTTCGCCTCAACAGAATTCAGAGGCCGCTGCGCGAGCTGTTACTTGCACTGCCGCTCAAGAGAAATGTGTCGATGATTTCGCCTGTACCGTTCGGCGTGTTTCCAATAACGCTGACATTCTTACAACATTTTGGGCGCGAGTCAAGTACAATCTTTATGCGTATTCATAAACATATTTCGAACTTGGAGGAATCGGAGCTTGCGGTATGACAATCAACATGAGGCCTCGTCTTCTCCAACCGTAAGCCGCCTTCGCGCCCTCCTTTTTCACAGTGCGACGTTCGTCGGCGCGGCATTGGGCGCGTTATTCCAGGTTCCGCTGAAGCCGACGGGGGCAGGCTTCCGCCGGCCGCGATGGTTCCGTCGTAACTCAAGTCGGTCAGGGTAACGTTTGTGCCGCTCTGCGCCAGATTGACATTCCAAATGCTTCCGGCTGGGCTTGCATGTCTGTTGGCGAAGCTCCAGGTCAGCGTCCAACCGGTTATCGCCGTCGAACCGGTGTCCTCAATGGTCAGAGCCGCGCCGAAGCCGCCCTGCCACCGGTTTGTGATCGTCTAACCGGCATGGCAGGTGAAGTCACCGCCGCTTTGGTTACTGTGAGAGTGATCCTCGGGGCGTTCAAAAAGGGCTGTTTTTGGGCTCGAATCGGCCCAATACGCGGGTTTTTGAGGCAAAAATCGGGGTTTTTCAGGGGTTTACTGTTACTGACTCGTTAACATTACCAAAATGCAAGCTGTTGATTGCGTGCTAGTTGCGCGATACTTGAGGGCCGAAAAAAGATTTCCACAGGGTGGGGGGGTGGGGTCGGGGGCTTTTTGGGGAGAAGAAAGGGAGAAAAGGGACTAGGGACTTGGGACTAGGGACTTGGGACTAGGGACTAAGGGACTAGGGACTGGGATTGCGCGGGTTGGAGATTGAAGGGTGGTCATTTAGGCCTCGGATTTACGACTGGTTCTATTCTCTGCGCGGGAGGGGTAATTCTCCGCAGTGAATATAGCGGCTAAGTGCTTTCGATTCAGCAACGTATAAATCATCCTGGTTTACATTTTTCGGGGCGCGGCGGCGGCCCTTGCGAGGCTGCAAAGGGCGGAGGGTAAAGAGGGCGATTTCGCGGGATCCCGAAGCGCCGCCTGGGTAATCCTTGAGGGAGAAGAGGAGTAAAGCCGGAGGCGGCACCCAGGCTGTAAACTACCCGTGATCCCATGCCCTTGACCGTCGCCGAGTTCGTGCATCGATGGAAGATCAACTCTCAGACCGAGCGCGCCAGCGCACAGTCGCATTTCCGCGATCTGTGCGAGGTGCTGGGCGAGCAAAGCCCCGCCGAGAGCGATCCCACGGGTGAGCGGTACGCCTTTGAGAAACGGGTGAGCAGGACGCACGGCGGCACGGGCTTTGCCGACGTCTGGCTCCGCGATCATTTTGCCTGGGAGTACAAGGGCAAGCACAGGGACCTGCACAAGGCCTACGAGCAACTGAACGATTACCGGGAAGACCTGGGCAATCCGCCGCTGCTGGTGGTGTGCGACTTCGAGCGCTTTGAGGTTCACACCAACTTTACGGCCACAAAGAAGCGCGTCTACGCCTTCAACCTGGACGATCTCAACCGAAATCATGTGACGGCGAGCTGTCCGCTTCCTCCGCTTGAGGTTCTTCGCGCACTCTTTGGCGACTACAACGTATTGCGGCCGGAGCATACCGACGCATACGTGACGCAAGAGGCTGCCAAGCTCTTCAGCAAACTCGCCGAACGGCTGGAACTGGAGGAGCGCAATCTGGGGGCCAGCCGCGAGGAGATCGCGCACTTTCTGATGCGGCTGCTCTTCTGCTTGTTCGCCGACTCGGTTGGATTGCTGCCGGAGCGGGTCTTCCGCCAGATCATCCAGAGCGACGACCGCTTTCTACCACGAAAGTTTTTGCGCAAGCTCAAAAATCTCTTCACCGCGATGAGCGAGCCGGATGGCATCTTCGGCCAGCACTCGATCAAGCATTTCAATGGCGGGCTTTTTGATGATGCCTCGGTGATTCCGCTGGATCTGGCCGATCTGGGGATTCTGTACGAGGTTTCAAAGAATTACGATTGGTCGCACGTGGCTCCGGCGATCTTCGGCACGTTGTTTGAACGGTCTTTGGACCCGGCGCGGCGGTCGCTGATCGGCGCTCACTATACCAGCGAAGAGGATATTCTGCTGCTGATCGAGCCGGTTCTGGTGCGGCCTCTGAAGCAACGCTGGGAGCAGGCGAAGGAGCGGATTCTGGAGGCGCTGGAGGTGGAGCGGGCTGAGGAAGCGGCGCGCAACGGCCGGCAGGCCCGGCTGAGAGTCGATCTGCCGTCAGAGAAGCTGTTAGGCGCATGGATTGAGGAGCTGACATCGGTACGAGTGCTCGATCCGGCCTGCGGATCGGGAAACTTTTTGTATCTGGCGCTGCGGCGGATGCTGGACCTTTGGCTGGAGGCGTCGCAATTTGCCGCGGAGCAGGGCATCTCGATGGTGGTCTCGAAGATGGTTTCGCCCAGGCAACTCTTCGGCATTGAGACAGAGTTCTATGCGCACGAATTGGCGTCGGTTGTCGTTTGGAAGGGTTTTTGCAGTGGAAGCACGAGCACGCCATTCGGGAAGATCGCGAGCCGATTTTGGAGAAACTGGCGAACATCGAGCACGGAGATGCAATTCTGCGCTACGACGCGGAAGGCAAGGCATATGAGCCGGAGTGGCCGCCGGCGGAATTTATTGTGGGGAATCCGCCGTTTTTGGGCAGCCGGCGTCTTCGGAGGGAACTTGGCGATAGGTACGTTGACGATTTGTTTGTGCTTTATGAGGGTCGCGTGCCCCATGAGGTCGACCTCGTTACGTACTGGTTCAGCAAGTCCTTTGCCGAGGTTCAATCCCATCGGTCGAGGGTAGGGCTTCTCGCAACTCAAGCCATTCGAGCTGGCTCAAATCGGATTGTTCTTGATCGAATCATCGTGGAAGGATCGATTTTCTTTGCATGGAGTAACCGCGAGTGGACGTTGGAGGGCGCTGCGGTTCGGGTTTCTATGATCGGTTTTGATGATGGCGCTGAAACGATGCGCGAACTCGACGGAGAGCCAGTTTCCTCAATCAATGCCGATTTAAGTGCAGGCATCGATCTGACAACTTCGCATTCTCTTGCGGAGAATCAAGGGATAGCTTTTCAAGGGCCCGTAAAGGTCGGTCATTTCGAGGTTGATCCGGAAGTCGCCCGCAAGATGCTTGCGGCGCCAGTTAACCCAAATGGATTGTCCAACTCAGAGGTTGTTGTTCCGTGGATTATTGCCAAAGATATTACGGACAGGCCAAAGGGCATGTACATAGTTGATTTTCAGAACAGGACAGAAACGGAATCAGCGCTTTTTGAGATGCCATTCGAGTATGTCCGGCACCATGTTTATCCGTCCCGCATATCTAACAACCGGCTGAGGAGGCGTGAGCAGTGGTGGCAACACGGCGAGAAGAACCTCGGAATGCGGAAGGCTCTTCTTGGCTTGCAGAATTACATTGCTACGCCCAGGGTCTCGAAGCATAGATTCTTCAAACTTGTTCCGGTTAGAACTCTTGCTGACAGCCGGGTCGTCGTGATTGCTCGTGATGACGAATACTTCATCGGCGTGCTCGAATCATCTGTTCACAGTATCTGGAGTGTTCATACCGGTTCCCGACATGGTGATGGCGGGGACGGTGGCAGGCTTACATATAATATCGAATCCTGCTTCGACACCTTTCCCTTCCCGTGGCCGCCGGGGACGGAGCCTTCGGAAGAGGCGGACGCTCGGGTGAAGGCGATTGCGGATGCGGCGCGGGAGCTTGTGCGGTTGCGGGATGCGTGGCTGAATCCGCCGGGGATTGCGCCGGAGGAGTTGAGGAAGCGGACACTGACCAACCTCTACAATCAGCGTCCTGAGTGGCTCCAGAATGCGCATCGCGCGCTGGACGAGGCGGTTTTCGCAGCTTATGGATGGCCTTGCGATTTGACGAAGGAAGAGATTCTTTCGCGGCTGCTGGCCTTGAATCATGAGCGGGCAGCGGGGCAGGGGCAGAAGAGATCCATCAGGGGCTAAACAGGCTGCGGAAAAAGCCGGGATTTCGGGTGCAATTGGCAACAAGCGTCCCTCCGTGGCTAAGGCCAGTATTGATTCCGCCGGCTTTATGCGGGGGTTGAAAACCCCCGCCTCCCTCCGTGCGAGACGTTCCCGCAGGGGCTAAAGCTCGCGTTGATTTACTGTGTTTTTCGGCAGTCAGGGCTGAAGCCCTGACCTACCAGTCGTGCCCTGATACAAAACAGATCTATCAAGAGACTGCGGGAGGAAGGCCGAGGGGCGTGCCTCAGGGGCTAAAGCCCGCGTTGATTTACTGTTTTTTCGGCAGTCAGGGCTGAAGCCCTGACCTACCAGTCGTGCCCTGATACAAAACAGATCTATCAAGAGACTGCGGGAGGAAGGCCGAGGGGCGTGCCTCAGGGGCTATTGAGTCCTGCAAAAGAAGTGTCCCGCACCGTCCCTACAGGACTCCGGAGCTCCGGTGTGGAATCCACATTCCCCACGCTGAAGCGCGGGGCTAACAAACGTTGCGCCTCCGGCGCGGCTGCCTGGCATTATTTGTGCAGCAATCCATAATGCCCGTGTCGATTTTGCAGGGCTTCGGCAGTCGGTGCTGAAGCCCTGACCTACCAGTCGTGCCCGATACAAAGCGACGAAAAGCAACCACAGGTCCTTCGACTCCGTTGGGCGCAAAGGACGCGCCCAACTTCGCTCAGGATGACAATTCATTTTATGAACGAACTTACGAGGCAGGGCGAAAATGACAGTTCATTTTATGAACGAACTTACGAGGCAGGGCGCTAGATGTCGAGGTTTTTTACGTCGAGGGCGTTGTCTTCGATGAATTTGCGGCGTTTTTCCACGTCTTCGCCCATTAGCGTGGCGAAGATTTCTTCGGTTTCGACGAAGTCTTCGAGCTTGACCTGGAGCAGGGTGCGGCGCTCGGGGTCCATGGTGGTCTCCCAGAGCTGGGTGGAGGTCATCTCGCCGAGGCCTTTGTAACGCTGGACCTGGTAGTCCTTTTTGCCCTGCTCGACGATGTAGGCGAAGAGCTCGCGGGCGGTCTGCTTCTCTACCGGCTCGCGGGGAGCGCGGGCGGCGCGGCGGGCCTGTCGGGCTTCGGCCTGGGCTTCGGCGTTTTCAGATTCGCCTTCGGCGGCTTCGTTTTCAGGGGCTTCGTCATCACTGACAAGGCCTGAGCTGGCCTGAGCGGGTCCGAGCTGGATGGGGCCGGACAGGGCGGGGCTGGTGTCGGCGGCGGCTTTGACGGCGTATTCGATGAGGAAGGGCGGCTCGAGGAATTCCTTGATGAGCGAGTACTTGGACATCATCTGGCGGAACTCGGGGCTGGAGGCCAGGGTCCAGTCGATGTGGCGCTCGGCGCCCTGCGCGTCCGTGAAGCGGATGGACCAGGTGTGATGCTCCTCATCCTCGAGGGGCGCGGCGAGGGATTTGAAGCCGAAGTCCTCGGCCTGCTCGACGAGTTGAGCGTGGAGCTGGACGAGCTTGGGGGGAAGATCGCTCTCGGCGCGGGAGGCGAAGTCGGCGCGGTGAGTAAGCTCGGCGCGGGCCAGCAGTTCGGTCAGTTTCTCGTTGCGGATGCGCTTGTCTACCTTCTCGACGAAGCCGAGGTACTCGTTGAGGGTGCTCATGAAGCGGGTGAGGCCGGCGCCCTCGATGCGGCTGGCGAACTCGCCGTGGCGGACGATCATGCCCTCGGAGGCGCGGCGGACCATGACTTTGACAAACTCGAGGTCGTCCTTGATGTACTGCTCGAAGCGGCCCTTCTTGATTTTGTAGAGCGGGGGCTGGGCGATGTAGATGTTGTCGCGCTTGATGAGCTCGGTCATGTGGCGGAAGAAGAAGGTGAGCAGCAAGGTGCGGATGTGCGAGCCGTCGACATCGGCGTCGGTCATGAGGATGATTTTGCCGTAGCGGATTTTGGCGGCGTCGAAGTCGTCTTTGCCGATGCCGCAGCCGAGGGCGGTGATCATGGCGCGGATTTCCTCGTGGCCGAGCATCTTGTCGTAGCGGGCTTTTTCGACGTTGAGGATTTTGCCTTTGAGGGGGAGGATGGCCTGGAAGCGGCGGTCGCGGCCCTGCTTGGCGGTACCGCCGGCGCTCTCGCCCTCGACGAGATAGAGTTCGCAGCGGTCGGGGTTGCGCTCTGAGCAGTCGGCCAGCTTGCCGGGCAATCCTCCGCCGTCGAGAGCGCCCTTGCGGCGGGTGAGGTCGCGGGCCTTGCGGGCGGCTTCGCGGGCGCGGGCGGCCTCGATGGCCTTGCTGATGATGCGGCGGGCGATGGGCGGATTCTGCTCGAGGAATGCGCCCAGGCGCTCGTTGACGAAGGCCTGGACGGTGCCGGCGATGTCGGAGTTGAGCTTGCCCTTGGTCTGGCCCTCGAACTGCGGCTGAGAGAGCTTGACGCTGACCACGGCGACCAGGCCCTCGCGCACATCGTCGCCGCTCAAACTGTCTTTCAAATCCTTGAAGAGGCCCATCTGCTGGCCGATGGCGTTGATGGTGCGGGTAAGCGAACTGCGGAAGCCGGAGAGATGCGAGCCGCCGTCGACGGTGTTGATGTTGTTGGCGAAGCTGAAGACGGTTTCGGAGTAGCTGTCGTTGTACTGGAGAGCGATCTCGATCTCGACGCTGTCGCGCATGGCCTCCATCATGATGGGCTTGTCGTGGAGGACCTGCTTGCCGCGGTTGAGATGCTTGACGAACTCGGCGATGCCGCCGGCGTAGCGGAACTCGGTGCGGCGGGCTTCGCCGGTCTTGGGGTCGGTGGTGCGCTCGTCGGTGAGGGTGATCTCCAGGCCCTTGTTGAGGAAGGCCATCTCACGCAGGCGCTGGGCCAGGGTGTCGTAGTTGAACTCAGTAGTGGCAAAGATTTTTTTGTCGGGCAGGAAGTGAATCCTGGTGCCGCGGCGGCGGCTGGTGCCGGCCTGGCGCAAATCGCTGACCGGCTCGCCGCAACTGAAGTCCATCTCCCAGGTGTGGCCGTCGCGCCAGATCTCGACGTTGAACTCCTGCGAGAGGGCGTTGACGCAACTGACGCCGACGCCGTGCAGCCCGCCGGAGACCTTGTAGGTGGAGGCGTCGAATTTGCCGCCGGCATGGAGCTTGGTGAGGACCACCTGGACGGCGGGCATCATGGTGCCATTGGAGAGCGGCATCATGTCGACCGGAATGCCGCGGCCGTCATCGACGACGGTGATGGAGTTGTCGACGTGAATGACGACGTCAATTTTTTTGCAATAGCCGGCCAGCGCCTCGTCGACGGAATTATCCACGACCTCATAGACCAGGTGGTGCAGGCCCATCTCGCCGGTCGAGCCGATGTACATGGCTGGACGCAGGCGCACCGCCTCAAGGCCTTCGAGGACCTTGATGTTCTCGCCGGTGTAGCTTCCGTTGCCGTCGTTGTCGCCGGGGAGGGGATACTCGTCGGGTGCTTTGGTCGCCATAGGATTCCGTTGGCAAGAGCTTCGCTGAGCGGGCTCGACTGAGGGCGCTCCGGCCGGCGTGGTTCTCCGGGCTGGAACAGGTGGTGCTAACCACTTGAAAGACAGAGGCTTTTCAGCGAACTTGCCTGCCTCTATTTTAGCACCTGGGGAGGGTAGAAAGGAGGGCGGAAAAGGGGGTGGAAAACGTGGAGAAGCGGGCAAGGTTCCCGCGCGCAATCTTCCGTTGGTAACCATTTCCGTTACCATCTAGATATATCTTTGAATTCGCTGGACTTGTTTAGTTTTCTTGATTACGATTCCAGTATACGGAAGAAGCATCTTCCGTCAATCCAGATTTACCAGGGGGGAACCTACCATGAAACTCGCTATCCGCGTCTTCGCATTATCCGTTGTGCTCGCCGGCGCCGCCGCCGCAGCCACCTCACCCAAGACCGCGCTTGCCATTTCCAATCACCAGTCGGCGACGGCAACTATGCCGGTGCCGGGATGCGGGGGATCGGCGCCTATCGGTTGCATGGCGAATCCCTCGTCGGGTAACTAGCTGCCGAGTAACCTGTAAGACCACAAGAGTAACCGGTCGAAGTGCCCAAAGAGAAGCCTAGTTTTCGTTGAGCGGACGGCTTTTTGGCGCTATCCTGAGGATACCCTCGGGATGGCGGGGACTATGATGTCTGCACAAACGGCGATGTCTCTTATGGCGGTGGCGGAGTTCGCGCTCTGGACCGTATTCGCCTTTCTGTTCTGGACAAGGAAGCTGCATCGCCGCTTTCCGGCCATGGGAAGCTATTTGGCGCTGCATGTGGCCGCCATGCCCGCGCTGCTTTTTCTTTTTTATGGTCAGGCGCGGCACTGGTACAACGGCTACTCTTTCGATCTCTACTTCTATGTTTACTGGTCGGTGTACATTGTCAGCGCGGTGCTTCTCTTCTTCGTCTGTATCGAGGTCTTCCGCTCAGCGCTCGTGCCTTTTTCCGGGCTGCAGCGGCTGGGAACCGTGGCCTTTCGCTGGGCCGCTCTAGTTTCCACATTCCTGAGTTTGTCAACGCTTTCCTCCGAGCACCCCAGCATCTTCCTCATTCCCGCGATCTCCTTAAGATTGATGCGTTCGGTGAGCATCCTTGAGCTCTGCCTCCTAGCCTTCCTCTGCTTGAGCATGAATGCCTTGCGCCTTCCCGTTCGGGGCATGACCTTCGGGATTTCCTTGGGCTTCGGTCTGATGTCCGCGAGCGATTTCATCCTCGCTTCATTTTGGTCCCGCAACACTTCACTGACGGATCCCTTGCAGTTTGTCTATGAGTCGCTGATTCTGCTCTCGCTGGGAATTTGGGTGGGCTACACGGCGCTGCCCGAACCGGCCCGCCAGCCGGTTATGATACCGGCGAAGTCCATCCTCTTTCGTTGGAACGAGATCGCCACCGTCCTGGGCCACACCGGAACCCAGGTGGCCGTGCAGCAGCCAGCCAGCGGCTTCTCATTGAGCGATGTCGAGAAGGCCGTTGCAGAGGCAATGAGCCAGAGAGGGAGTAGGGACTAGGGAACAGGGAATAGAAAAAGGCCACGGGATACCGCGGCCTTTTCTTTCGAGATTTGAGCCGACTTACGATTACTCGGCGGCGATGGGTTCGATCGAGGCAAAACGCCCGCGGTTGCCGTGATCGGTGAACTTGACCCGGCCGGTGACCTTGGCGAAGAGCGTGTCGTCGGAGCCGATGCCCACGTTGACGCCCGGCTTTATGCGCGTGCCGCGCTGGCGCATGATAATCGACCCGCCGGTAATCAGCTCTCCGGCAAAGGCTTTTACACCCAGCCGCTGCGCATTGGAATCCCGTCCGTTTGTGGAGCTGCCTCCACCCTTCTTATGTGCCATTGCTCAGTCCCCTTCCTGTCCTTGAATCCCACCCTAGCCGCAACAACAATAACGCCTCGAGGGTGGGGCACCTTGATGTTTCCCGATTCCGCAGTAGCCGCTATGCCGGCTGGGCGGCGGTGTAGGTGACTCCGTCGGCCTCTATGGCCTTGATGCGCACCTCGGTAAAGTTCTGCCGGTGGCCTTGCAACTTCTTATACTGCTTCTTGCGCTTGAGGTGGAAGACCAGGATCTTGTCTCCCCGGCCTTCGCCCAGAACCTCCGCGATCACCTTGGCCGCGGCCGGCTTGGCCAGGGTTCCGGGCTCGCCGGAAACGGCCAGCACGTCGCTGAACTCGACGAAGCCTGTGTCGGAGACCACGCTTTCAATTTTGACCACGTCGCCTGGAGCGACCCTATACTGCTTGCCACCGGTGCGAATAACCGCGTACATGAATCCTCCAGCGCAGGTCCGGCTGGGCCGGTGCGCGCCTAAAGAAATAGCTCGGGCGGAAACTTCCGAACCGCGGGAGTACGCTCAAGCCCCTCAGGTTTCCAGGTGCGAGGGCGAACGTCCGGCTCCGCGGCCACAGGCAGGAATCGCCAAACTAGAGTAGTGTACCGGGTTTGGCGGGTCGAGGTCAATTCGTGCGGCGCGGGGAGTGGCACAGCTTGAAATTCACGCCTTCAGCAACATCCGCAGGCCTGGCCTTGCCAAGCCGATCGGCCCTCTTTGATGAGAATGGGAACGGCCGCCAAAGCGGCAATCGAATCGAACCATGCAAGGTGAAATGCCGCGTTCACCGCGAGGCCGGCCAACGCGATCAACGCCAGGTACGCGCAGGCGGCGGATTGCACCGCATCGGCGGCTAATGCGACATTCCTGCCGCGGCGAGCCTCACGGCGCTTCAGAGAGGCCAGAACCGGCATTACGATCAGAGCAGCCACGGTGATTCCGATTCCGGCGAAACTCGCGTCAGGGCGAATTCGCAAGACCAACGACCCAACAGCAACCGCCGCAACCAAAAAGGCAAGCGCAAAGAGCAGAACTCCGGCTGCACGGCCTGTTTTCCGCTCGGACAGCCGCATTCCAGGAATCCACTGCAAAAGCACGACGGCAGCCGAGAGCAGTTCAATCAAGCTATCGGAGCCGAAGGCCAGCATGGCCGGGCTGCGCGCCGTTGCAGCCGCATACAAAGAGACGCCGAACTCGACCATCATCCACGCCAGAGTGATGCCCTGCAGCCAGAACACGACCGGGCGAGGCCTGAGCGCACAAGGAATGGCGGACGGCGACGGCTGATGACCGATTTGTGTCAACTCCGGCATCTTCTTCCACTCATGATTTCAGGCTCTGTGAAGAGGCGCAAGGCATGAGCCGGATTCGCTCTGAACGTGTGGCTTCAAACTGCGTCTCCACAGTGGCGCGGGACGAACCCTGCCGCGCCGGCCAGAGCCGTCGCAGGAGGGGCAGCGTGCATCCCCAGCGCCGCTCCGCCTGCTGAAAGAGGAAGACGCCGAGCAGAGCGATGAGCGGTTCCAGGGGGTGGCGGAAGCGGGCGTGCGCGGTGGTGATGTAATAGGCCGCCGGCAAAAGCAGGAATGCCGCGGCAAAGAGGCCGGCGCCAGGAATGCGCCGCCGCAGCGCCAGCGCCAGACCCAGCAATCCAGCCAGGGAGGTGAAGCCGTAGTTCAGCCCTCGTCCGAAGTTGACTATCGGGCTGAGGTCCGCGTTGGGAACGCCGAACCAGAAGAAGTAAACGCGCGTCAGGCAGAGGCGCAGAAAGCGAGGCAGATCGGCGCGAATGGCCTGGCGGGCCAGCTCGCCGCGCCAGGCGCTGTAGCGCAGCTCCCCCATCTGGCGGTAATGCTCGAATTGCCGGAGATTCCTTACGGGATGGTTGTCGAGCATCATGATGCCGCTCGCTCCAGGGCCGTTGCCCATGTAGAGTTCGGCTCCGAAGTTGGTGCGGAGGGGCACGAACTGATGAAAGACCTGCTGGTTTCTCCAGCTCCACGGAGCAATGACGGCGAAAAAGACGATGCCGGAGGCGATGGCTTTGTGCAGGTGTTTGCGCCAGGCCTTCCCGGCGCGGGCCAGCATCCAAAGGCCGCAGACCGGCAAGAAGAGGAGCAGCCCAGGATTGGAAAGCGCGATCAGCCCCCAGAGGAGGCCGAAGGCCAGCCAGCGGAGCCAGGTGGGGCCGTCGGCGGACCTGGCCGCGGAATGGCCAGACACATCGACGGCGCCAGCGTCGACGCAAGCAACCCGCAGCGCGATCACCAGCGCCAGTTGAAAGAGGAAGGCGGTCAGCGTGGTCTCCCAAATCCACTTGACGGCGTACTGCATGGCGGCCGGATAGAGCGCCCATATCCAGGCCGACCAGCGAGCTGTGCGCGGGCTGAAGCAACGCTCGCCTGTCTCCCAGATCAAGGGAATCATCCCCGCGTTCAGCAGGCTGTCGAAGGAGAGAATCGCGCATGCAGAGAGCGTGGAATAGACGCCGAAGAGCTTGAAGATGGCGCTGAGAATCAGGGGAAAGAACGGTGTGATCCAGGCGGTTGGGCCGGAGGGGCCGAGAAAGGGATCGGCGTAACCGCGGCCCGTGGCCAGCGCGCGAGCGATGCGTCCCATCTCCGCGCCGAAGTGGAAGTGATCGTCCTCAGGATTGATTCTGTAGTAGTGGCAAATGGCGATGACCACCAGCCGCACCGCCAGCGCGAGCCAGAAGAGCCGCCACGGGCCCCATGCTCGCGCGGCGGCGGCGAACCGCGCGAGAGGACTTTGGGCAGCGTTTTCCGGTGCGGGGCGCGATGAGGGCTGGGTCATAAGGTCAGGTCGAAGCGATGCAAAGAATTGGAATGATCCCTTGGACTCCGTTTCCCTACTTTCTTCCAACGTCGATAACCGGCGAGGCTCCGCCGCCGATAAAGAAGGTGCAAGTGGTCCCGTGAGCGCACACGTCTCTCTGCATCTTGATCCTTTCCAGTTGCAGGAACTGGTCCGGAGAAAGCTGCATGGCTTCGCGGTATGCGTTATCGGCCGCGGCTCTGCTCTGCTCAGCCGCCTTGCGCTGGTCCTCGGCGAGTTTCGTCTGCTGTTCGGTAATCGCCCGTTGCTCCTGAGCGGCTGTTTCGATTCTTTGGTTCTTGATGGCGTCCGGAGGGTTGACGCGTCCGACGTTGATTGCTGAAAAGAGAATAGGCACCCCGGTTTGCTGGACAATCTGAATCGCGGCTGCCGATACTTCTCTTCCGACGGCATCTGCCGCGGTTTGTGAGATCGCCATTTCCTGCATATCCCTTTTCTTCACGGCATCCCGAACCGCCGTCCGTAACGGCTGGTCCACCGTGCGCAGCCAGAATCCCCAGTGTCCTTTCTCGTCGGTATCGGCTCCGTATTTGCTCACGAGCTTCACTGGATCTGTGATCGTAAACGTAGCTACAACGTGGAAGTTGACCGGAACGCCACTACTGGTCATCATGTCGTCAAATTCCATATCGACGCGCTGAGGGAGCATGTTGACATCGATGGCCGTGCTGGTCAAAGCTCCGAACTCTCTGCCTGGTTGGACAGGGTTTGGGTCTACGCCGCCATGACCGAAGATAATAGGCTTTTCCACCCACACCGCTTCGTGGCCCGCATCGGGCGCGGCTACGCTGCACCCCGCCATCCCGGCAAGGAGAACAGTAGCAAATACTGCAGAAAGAATCTTTTTCATCGTCTCTGTTTCTCCAGTGCGGCCCTGTCCTCCGCCGCCGGTTGTGGGTTTGAGCACGGGAGTTATCCCCAAGGCAGGCGCCCGGGCGGCGCAAATCGTTGTGAATCGTCCGGGGTTCGCATCCATCATAACAGTGCCCGATCTCATCCGATTGAATTCTGTCAGGGTTGGGGACGGGAGACTGTTCGCTCAGGTGCGCGCCGGAACGACGTAGAAGAGAATGGCGAAGTAGTGAGCGATGCTGCCGGCCAGCACAAACAAATGCCAGGTGGCGTGGAAGTAGCGCAGCCGGTCGAGGGCGAAGAAGACGATCCCCAGCGTGTAGGCCAGTCCGCCGGCGCCGAGCCACATCAATCCGTGGCAGCCGAGGGTGTGGATGAGCGGCACGACCGCGACGACCACAAACCAGCCCTGGCCGAGGTAGACGAGCGCCGAGGCCACCTCGAAGCGTCCAATGGCGAAGCTCTTGAAGACGATCCCGGAGATGGCCAGCGCCCACTCGACGCCGAAGATCGACCAGCCGAGCGGGCCGCGCAGCGTCACCAGGCAGAAGGGCGTGTAGGTGCCGGCGATCAGCAGATAGATGGACGAGTGGTCGAGGATGTGAAAGACGTGGCGCGCGCGGGTGCGCACCAGCGAGTGGTAGAGCGTGGAACAGATGTAGACCAGCACCAGTGTCGCGGCAAAGACAGTACAGCTCACCACAAGCCATGCCGTGCCGCGCGTGGATGCTGCAATCAGGTAAATCGTGCCGGCGATGGCCAGCGCCGCGCCGATGCCGTGGGTGATGGCATTGGCCAGGATGTCGCCGAGATGGTAGTGGGGTTGCCCGGGTTGCACAGAATGATGATAGCGCCGGGGCCTGGAGAGCAGGCCCGCGCAGCGTGGGTTGATGGAGGCAGTGGTTTCCCCTTAGTCTTGGGCAAGGGAGAGTTTGTTGACGGACTCACAAACAATTGCAGCGCACACCACGGACGGAGCCATTCCGTCGCTGCTGCTGCGCGGGCTGCGGAAGGCCTTTGGCGACGTGGCCGCGGTGGATGGGCTGGACTTGGAAGTGGCGCGGGGCGAGTGCTTCGGACTGCTGGGTCCGAATGGCGCGGGCAAGACGACGACCATCGAGATCTGCGAGGGGCTGACGGCTCCGGACGCCGGGACCGTGGAGTTGCTGGGACTGGACTGGCGCTCGGGAGCCGCGGAGCTGCGGCAGCGCATTGGCATTCAATTGCAGGAGACGCAGTTCCCGGAGAAGCTGTCGGTGGAGGAGACACTGCGCTTATTTCGCAGCTTTTACCGGCGGGGAATTTCGGTGGACGAGTCGGTTCGGACGGCACAGCTCGAAGAGAAGCGCGGGGCGCGCGTGGGCACGCTGAGTGGCGGACAAAAACAAAGGCTCGCCATGGCCTGCGCGCTGGTGGGCGATCCGGAACTGCTGTTTCTGGATGAGCCGACGACCGGGCTCGATCCGCAGGCGCGGCGTCATTTGTGGGATCTGGTGGATGCGCTAAAGCAGGCGGGGCGAACGATTATTCTGACGACGCATTACATGGAGGAGGCGGAGCGGCTCTGCGATCACGTCGCGATCATGGACCATGGGCGCGTGATTGCTCAAGGCACGACGCCGCAGTTGGTGGCTTCGCTGGGCGCGGAGCATATTGTCGAGTTTGCCGTGGCGGGGCGCGAGTCGAGTGAGGTGGATGTCGCGCTGTTGAAGGCGATTCCCGGCGTTCAGTCGCATCGCGTGGATGCGGGGCTGCATCAGCTTTCGGTGGGCGAACTGCACACTACGGTGCCGCGTATCTTTGCCGCGCTCGATGAGCAAGAGCTGAATCTGAGCCAGTTTCGCACGCACTCGGCTACGCTGGACGATGTCTTTGTGGCTCTGACGGGAAGGACGCTGCGCGATGAATAACCTAGAGACCAGCTCGCTTTTTCAGCTAACTTCCATGCGCTTTCGGCTCTTTCTGCGCGAGCCGGAGGCGATCTTCTGGACATTTATTTTTCCAATACTGCTGGCGGTGGGGCTGGGCATCGCCTTTCGCAACCGGCCCGCGGATGTCTTGCAGGTGGGCGCGACGACGACGCAACTGACGCAGGCGCTGGCGGCTGATAAAGGGCTGACCGCGGCGACGATGGACGAGGCCGCGGGCACTCATGCGCTGGCCACGGGGAGCATACTGCTGCTGGCGATTCAGCAGCCAGACGGAGTGGCGTATAAGTTCGACGACACCAATCCCGATGCGCGCGTGGCGCGGCTCTTGGCGGACCGGGCGATCCAGAAAGCCGCAGGGCGGCAGGAGGCGGTGCGCGCAGAGGACGAGTTAGTGCATGAGAGCGGCGCGCGGTACATCGATTTTGTTGTGCCGGGGCTGCTGGGAATGAACCTGATGGGCTCGGCAATGTGGGGGCTGGGCTTCGCCATTGTCGAGGCGCGGCAGAAGAAGCTGCTCAAGCGGATGGTGGCTTCGCCGATGCCGCGCTGGCAGTATCTGGCCTCGTTCGTGCTCTCGCGGCTGCTTCTACTGGTCATCGAGGTTGCGGTGTTTCTGGGGTTTGCGCGGCTGGCCTTCGGCGTGCCGTTTCGCGGGCCGCTGTGGCAGTTAGCCTTCCTATGCGTGCTCGCGTCGCTGGCATTTTCCGCGCTGGGGCTATTGGTGGCCTCGCGCGCTAAAACCATGGAGGCCGCATCGGGGCTGATGAACCTGGTGATGCTGCCCATGTGGATTCTTTCCGGCATCTTCTTTTCAGCCTCGCGCTTTCCGGTGGTGATTCAACCGCTGGTGCGGGCGCTTCCGCTCACCGAGGCCATCGACGCGCTGCGCGGGAACATGCTGCAGGGGATTAGCCTGGGGCAGTTGGCCGCGCCGGTTGGGATTTTGTTGGTGTGGCTGGTGGCGGCGTTTGCGGTTTCGCTGCGGATTTTTCGGTGGAGATAGGGGCGGGCGATGATGCCCTATTGCGCATAATGCCCTATGTAGCATAATAGTTCCATGAAGTACAGACCCGTTCCAGTTGAAGAAGTTATTGCGGCGATGCCAAAGAAGCGGCAAGAGGCCATTGCAAAGAGGGGCGCTGAATTGATCGTCAAGGTGGCGCAGCGCATGACGCTGGCGGAACTGCGCAAGGAACGCAAGATCAGCCAGGCGACGGTTGCGGAGGCTCTGGGAATCGGCCAGATGCAGATATCGCGGCTGGAGAAGCACAAGGACCCGCGCCTGTCCACGATGGCGCGCACGGTGGCGGCGATGGGCGGGCAATTGACGATGATCGCGACCTTCCCGGGCCAGGAGCCGGTGGTGCTTGTGGCTTCGCGGCTCGCGGAGAAGACGGCACGTGGTGCGAAAATGGATTTGTTGGGGGGCTTGCTAGCCTAGCAACTGCCGCTCCAGCGCTATCACTTCATCGTCTGTGTCCTTGAACGGCATTTGCTCCGCGAGCTTCATCTTGTCGAGGATTTTGCTATCCCACTTCACAAATTGGTATTCGTCGATAATGGCGCGGAGAAGCAGCTTGTATAGCTGAACGGCAAGATAGTGGTGGGTTGTCGCAAGCTTTTCATATGACGATGCCTGCAGATCGAACCCCGTGAGCCCAGCAGCGTGCGTGTACCAGCTCAGTTGCGGATACTTATCTTCATACATCTCCTCAAACGGCTCCTTTAGAAGCGCAGCCCGTTCTCTGAGGGTCATCCCTGACCAGTGGTTCACCTTCGCTTTCTCACCCCAAACGGCCTTATGTTGCACTTCGATGGCGCTCTCATTGTTTTTAATGAACAGGGCTTGAACTGTTGCATCAACAGACTCCGGTTGGTGAACTGTTTTGAAGGCTACAATCATTTTGGCTGCGCGTAGCTTTTCCACCTCTGAGAAGGTAGTAATCTTGAGCACGGCGTCCGGGATTTCCTTGATGAGCTTCATGTCAATGGTCAATTCGAAGAGGCTCCGTGTGATCATTGCAATCGCCTGAAAATCCTTCACATACCGTAGAGACAGCAGGCTTTCGACATTCGCCTTGGCCCGTAGGTAAATGCCCCTAAAGCAACGGTCCCGGTCTTTCTCCGCAATAAGCCCGGACATGACACCGTGAACCTCCTTTTTGTCGAATTCGTTCAGGCTTTTGATAACCGTGTACAACCGCTCACCAAAAGTTGCCGAATCCGGACCGATGCGGAGTGAAAGCTTGCGAAACACGCGCATCGCATCGTGCGATGTGAAGCCGCCCCTCTGCATCCCCGTTACCCACGCAAAGGCTTGCTTGATCGGGAACATGACGCCCTTCACTTCGACGTAGAGTTCTCTGATGACCTCAGGATCTACACCGTGCAAACGAGTCTCTACATCTGCTCTGCTGAGAGCGAATTCGGTTCCACCAACAGTGAATTTCATTTTTTCGTCGTCCATGCATCACCTAAACACCTACTATACACTACTATCTATCTTACAACCTATTTATTTACATACTATCGTTCCATTCGATTTCGTGTATAAACAATATTTCGCTTGTTGCGCTTATTTCGTTTATATGTGATTATAGTTGGGTACACAAGAGCTAGTTTCCGGCTTTGGAGGCACTATGACAACATCCACGCTCGATCCGATTTCGATTCCAATCTCTCAGCAGGAGCAGGTCAGACAACTTCAGAAGTTATTGCAACGAGGGGGGAAAGCCTCGCTGACCGGCCAAAGCGGCGAACCGGCTGTTGAGCTGCCCGATGCCGTTTATTCGCTTTTGCTGCGGATTCTTGAGGGGATGCAGGGGGGCAAGGCCATCACGATCACGCCTGTGATGCAGGATCTGACCACGCAAGAGGCGGCCAACTTCCTGGGCGTTTCCCGGCCATTCTTCGTCAAGCTGCTGGAAACCGGCAAGCTGCGCTATCACATGACGGGAACCCATCGGCGGGTTTACCTGAAGGACCTGATGGAATACCGGCAGCGCCGGGACCGGGAAAAGGTTGACGCAATCAATCGAATCGCTCAATTCGAAGAGGATGCCGGGTTGTACGATAAGGTTTTGCTCCCGGACAAATAATGCCTGGCTACCAAGTGATTTTGGACGCTTGCGTTCTTGTCAACGCGGCACTCCGCGATACGCTGCTGCGCATCGCGGAGCCGCCTCGCTTATTCCTGCCGCGCTGGTCTGAAGAGATTGTGGTTGAGACCACTGGGACGCTTGAAAGCAAGCTGGGCGTGACACGAGAACAGACCGCGCACCTGGTTGGCGAGTTGCGAAAGCACTTTGAGGATGCCTGGGTAGAAGACTACGAGCCGCTTATTCCGATCATGACGAATCACCCCAAGGACCGCCACGTTCTTGCCGCCGCTGTGCGCTGCGGCGCCCAGACTATTGTGACGCTCAATTTGAGAGATTTCCAGGAAGCTGCGCTATCGCCCTGGGAGGTGGTGGCGCAAAGCCCCGACAAGTTCCTGGTGCATCAGTACCATCTTGCGCCGGAAGTCGTGGCTCAAAAACTCCATGAACAGGCTGCAAGGCATGGCGGCATGGAGCGTCTGCTGACCATTCACAACAAGATTGTCCCCGAATTTGTTGCTCTGATCCGTAAACACTCGGCGTGATTGCTCTGCCGCGACCCTAGTACACTAAATTGTTCCCCAATTCTTGGGAAGACGCGCAGGAGGCCCCTATGGCATCGATCACAATTCCGGCAGTTCCGTCTGAGTCGCGGGCGGGGCGGTTTGGCGTTTATGGCGGGCGGTATGTGCCGGAGACGCTGATGGCGGCGCTGGTGGAGCTGGAGCGCGAGTACGATCTGGCGCGGGCGGACGCGGCCTTTCAGGCGGAGTTGGCCGATCTGCTGAAGAATTATGCGGGGCGGCCTACGCCGCTCTACTTCTGCAAGCGGCTGACCGAGGAGTTGGGCGGGGCGAAGATTTATCTCAAGCGCGAGGACCTGCTGCACACCGGCGCGCATAAGATCAACAACGCGCTGGGGCAGGGGTTGCTGGCGCGGCGGATGGGCAAGAAGCGCGTGATTGCGGAGACCGGCGCGGGGCAGCACGGCGTGGCTACGGCGACGGTCTGCGCGCTGCTGGGGCTGGAGTGCTTGGTCTACATGGGCGATGTGGACATGGAGCGGCAGGAGTTGAACGTGCTGCGGATGCGGCTGCTGGGCGCGGAGGTGCGCGGGGTTTCGTCGGGATCGAAGACGCTGAAGGACGCCATCAGCGAGGCGATGCGCGATTGGGTGACGAACGTCCGGACGACTTACTATCTGCTGGGCTCGGCGCTGGGGGCGCATCCTTATCCGACGATGGTGCGCGACTTTCACCGCTGCATCAGCCGCGAGATGAAGGAGCAGATTCTGGAGCGCGAGGGCCGGCTGCCTACGGCAGTGATTGCGTGCGTGGGGGGAGGATCGAATGCCATCGGCGCGTTTTATTCGTTCCTTCAGGACTCTCAAGTCCGGCTGATCGGCGTCGAGGCCGGTGGGCGCGGGACTGCGCTGGGCGATCATGCAATGCGCTTCAGCGGCGGATCACCGGGGGTTTTGCAGGGGACGTATTCTTATGTCTTGCAGGATGAGAACGGGCAGATCGCGCTGACCCATTCTGTTTCAGCGGGGCTGGATTATGCATCGATCGGCCCGGAGCACGCGATGCTGCACGATTGCGGGCGGGCGGAATACGTCGCGCAGGATGATGCGGCGGCGCTGGATGCGGTGGTGAAGTTGGCGCGGACGGAGGGGATTCTGCCGGCTCTCGAAAGCGCGCACGCCGTGGCCGAGGCGCTGCGCATTGCGCCTGGGATGGCGGCCCGTGACATACTGGTGGTGAACCTTTCCGGACGCGGCGACAAGGATATGGGGATTTTGGCGCGGGAGTTGAAGCTGTAGCGCGGTTGATTCAAGGACCGGAAAAGCAGGTCCTTCGACTCCCCATTCGCTGCGCTCAGGGTCGCTCAGGATGACAGGTTCGTGGTTGAGGTTCGTGGTTTCCCACCCTAGCAGCAAAAACAAGAACGCGGCGAGGGTGGGGCACCCAGTAAGTTAGCGGAATTTCGATGGCGATACGATTCGATCAAAAACCGGGGCTGGTGGCTTATCTGACGGCGGGCGATCCTAGCTTGGATGCCACGCGGGAGATTGCGATTGCGGCCATCGACGCGGGGGCGGATGTGATCGAGTTAGGCGTGCCATTCAGCGATCCACTGGCGGACGGGCCGGTGATTCAGCGGGCGATGGAGCGGGCGGTGGCTCGCGGAGTTAGCCTGAAGGACGTGCTGGCGCTGGCCGGAGAGATTCGCGCTGTGCGGCCGACGGCCGGGTTGGTGATCTTCACTTATCTGAATCCGGTTTTGCGTTACGGCCTGAAGAAGTTTGCCGATGACGCCAAGGCCGCGGGAGCTGATGGCGTGCTGGTGACCGACCTGATTGTCGAGGAGGCGGGAGAGTATCTGAGCGAGATGGAACGCGTGGGGCTTGCGCCGATCTTCCTTGCCGCGCCCACCAGCCCCGATGAACGGCTGGAGGCGATCGCCACTCATTCGACGGGTTTCGTTTACGCTATCTCCCGCGTGGGCATTACCGGCACACAGCAGACGCTGACTTCCGATGCCGCCGCGCTGGTCGAGCGCATCCGGCGATGGACCGGACTCGCCGGGAAGGGGCTGCCGGTGGCTGTGGGTTTCGGCATCTCAAATGCGGAGCACGTTGCCCAGGTGGGCCGGTTCGCGGATGCGGCGGTGGTCGGCAGCGCGATTGTGGAGTTGATCGAAAAGTCAACTCCTGAGTCAGCGCCCGGAGCGGTAGCCCGATTTATCATGGGCCTGCGCCTGAGCGAGACGGCGTTGGCCCGGTAAGAAAACAGCTTCTAGCTCCTAGCTTACTTGGTGGTGGATTGAGCTGTTGGGACTAGATAGGCTCGGACGAGTTAGTAGCTAGCAGCCTTCTGCAACACGAGGATGAAATGACGCTGGAAGAATTGCGAGAACAAATTGATGTCCTGGACCGCCGGCTTGTGGAGCTATTGAGCGAGCGAGCCCGCGCGGCGAAGATGATCGGCCACCTGAAGGCTGCCACGGCGCTGCCGGTCTACGAGCCGGCGCGCGAAAAGGTGATATACGCCAACGTGCGCGCGGCTAACAAGGGACCGCTGCCGGACATTGAATTGACGCATATCTACGAGCGCATCATCGACGTGATGCGGGCTTTGCAGAGAGACGAGTTGGCCTCGGAGAGGAACGCCCAGGCGAATATGCCGGGCCATGGCGCTGGCGCTGAGACGCCTGAGACAGGGACGAAGCAATGATCGTTGCGATGCAGGAGAGAGCCACCGAAGAGCAGATCGATCGAGTGATCGACGCCATGGTGGATGCCGGATTGAATGTTCATCGAACCACGGGCGCGACGCAGACGATTCTGGCTGGAGTGGGACCCGTTGCTAACATCGACCTGGCGAAGTTCGAGCTATACACGGGCGTGCTGTATGTGCTGCGCATTACCGCGCCGTATAAGCTGGCTGGACGCGCCTTTCGTCCGGAAGGCACGGTGGTGGAGTTCGCCAACGGCGCGAAGATCGGCGGCCAGCAGGTCGCGGTGATTGCCGGGCCGTGCGCCATCGAGAGCCGAGAGCAGATCTTCGAGATTGCCGCGTGCGTGAAGGCCGCGGGCGCGGGATTCCTGCGCGGAGGCGCCTACAAGCCGCGCAGTTCGCCTTACGCCTTTCAGGGACTGGGGATTCCGGGATTGAAGCTGATGCACGAGGCGGCCCAGGAGCACGGCCTGCTCACGGTCACCGAGGTGATGGAGATCGCGCAGATCGAGCCGATGCTGCCTTATACCGATTGCTTCCAGGTGGGGGCGCGCAACATGCAGAACTTCAACTTGCTGCGCGAACTTGGGCAGACGCGCAAGCCGATTCTGCTGAAGCGCGGAATCTCGGCGACGCTTGAGGAGTTACTGCTGTCGAGTGAGTACATTCTGGCCGGCGGAAACTATAACATCATTCTCTGCGAGCGCGGCATCCGGACTTATGAGACCTCCACGCGGAACACCATGGACATCTCGGCGATTCCGGTGATTCACAAGCTCTCGCACCTGCCGATTGTGGGCGATCCTTCGCACGGCACGGGGCGGCGCGACATGGTTCCCGCAATGGCCAAGGCCGCGGTGGCGGCGGGCGCGGATGGGATATTGGTGGAGGTTCACCCCAACGCAGACAAAGCCGTTTCCGACGCGGCGCAGACTCTGTATCTCGATCAGTTCGAAAAGCTGATGGGCGAGTTGAGGGTGATTGCGGCGGCGGTGGGGAGAACGCTGTAGTACTGCTCTGAATGAGTTTTTGCTTTGAAAGGGCACGGCTTTAGCCGTGCCGCAAGGCAAAGAACGAAAGAATTCGGGCTTTAGCCCCTGAGGGAAAGAATCTTGTGCAATTGCAAATCTGATGGTGATAAACTCGTGGCGAATCTCCAGGAAAGGAACGACAATGCGCAAATGTATTCTGCTTTCGGCTTTAGGAATTATTCTTGCTGCTTCTCTTTTTGCCCAGGCTCCCATCCCAGGTGCCGACCATCGCGATCAAACGGCGCAAACACTTCAAAAGGCGAAGAAGCCCAAGGGTACTAACCGCTCATTTTCAACAGTAGGCAGTTTCAAAGAGAATCTTGGAGTACTCGACCCAACTTTTGTAGACGGGATTGCGCGAAAAACTTTTATAGAATCCATGGATTACAAATCTCTTGCAGAGGATGGATTCGTTACAGTTCTCACAATGGATTCAGCAAAAAACGCATGGCTCTCCAGAGTGTGCAAAGATCACTTTGGCCCTATGGAACTTCTGATGAAGAATGGAGTTGTAGTATCAGACCCAGGCCATCTATTAGGATTTTCATTGCTGGTAACCTGTGATGGACTTCAAATCAATGGCATCCTTCCTGATAGCGCGGCGGCAAAAACGGGCATTCGAAACGGCGATTACTTGATTTCATTGAATGGCCAACCGATTTCTAAAAGATCGGATATTGAGAAAATTCTGCGTTTGGAGCAATCGGCAAACGACGTGATACTTTCTGTGCGAAGAGGCGATCAGACTTTACCCATCAAGGTGAGCATTGTTGAAATTTTTCAGCCAAGTTCACCGTGGCCCGACGCTTTTAGCAGACGAAATTACAAGTTGGGAATAACGATTTCTCAATTTCGGTCCATTCCTTTTCCGGACTGGGGAGATCAGCAAGGATGGCCGAATGCCTATCCCGTTTGCACCGACGAGGCACGAAGCAAAACACTCGACTTTTCCGAGTTGTACCTATCAGATGAGCAGAAAGATGCTGGCGTTGTCGAATGTAAGTTCTTTTGGGATAGCGATTCAATGGGAAGGCGAGAGGCAGCCCTCAAGATGGGAAGTCTTTATTCCACAACGACTTTGTTTTTTATTTCGGAAGATGGACAGAAAGAGCCGCGACTCTTTTGGATTAAATCAATAGGGCCAAGCGACTCTTACCAGGATTTAACGGATACATTTGCCGTTGCCTATGGGAAGCCTACAAAAATCATGCAAATGCCTGTTCAAACAAAGTCTGGAAGCACTTTCACAAATGAAATATCAACTTGGGATAACCTTTACAGTTCCATTGAGATTGCACGATATGGCGAAACTACCAACCTGCTGCAGGTAACATACTTGCTAAAACCTCTCGCGGAAGTTTTTGATAAGAAACTCGCTGAGGAAAGAGCGAAGAAAGCGAAGACATTATGATTGAGAAAAAGGATGTCGAACATTTGAAGGAAAAGATTGCGAAGATTGAGGAGATTTTCGTTGAAATTCGGAACCATTCAGAGGCGACTCCACGGATATCACGCAAGGCCGATTTCGGTCAAGGTCGTGCAGAAGATCTTAGAGCATTTGTATATCTTCTATTCGATCAGAATTCACCTTCGAATTCTTGAGATTTGGTGCGCAATTGATTTTCGTTACGGCATTTGGCGAGAGTACAGGGAAGCGGGTGATTGCTTCGGTGGTGTGTAGGACGCTTTAAGCGAGTGAATAAGGAAGGCATGATCAAGCGCATCGCCATTCTAGGCACGGGGTTGCTGGGCACGTCAGTTGGTTTGGCGCTGCGAGCGGCGGGCTTTCGCGGCTCAATTGTGGGCTGGAACCGGGGCGCTGAGGGGGCGCAGACGGCGCTCGCCGCAGGAACCATCGATTCCATTGCAACAGACGCTTTGCAAGCTGCGCGGGAGAGCCAGGTGGTCGTACTGGCCGTGCCGATCTATGCGACGCTTGATTTTATGGAGAAGCTCTCTGGCGTGCTCGGCTGCGAGCATCTGGTCACTGACGTGGGCAGCACCAAAGGACAGATCACCGAAGCGGCCGGCCGGCTCTTCAACACGCCTGAGCGCGCGGCATTCTTACCGGGACACCCGATGGCGGGCAAGGAGCGGGGCGGCGCGGCGCTGGGCGATGCAAATCTCTTTCGCGGCGCGGTCTGGCTGTTTACGGATGACCCAACCTGGCGGCGCTCGCTCCATTCCGCTGAGTTAGTGAAGGGCTGGCGGGAGTGGGTTGTGGCGATGGGTTCAAAGACTCTTGACTTGGACCCCGTGCGCCACGATGAGTTAGTTGCGTGGGTCAGCCATCTGCCGCAGTTTGCGGCCACGGCTTTGAGCGCGCTGCTGGAGGAGGAGGTGGGAGGCGCGCCGGAGTTGAAGGACATTGGCGGGCGCGCGCTGCGCGAGATGACGCGGCTGGGGGCAAGCCCCTACTCCATGTGGCGCGACATCGCGCTGACCAACACCGAAGCGGTCCAGGCCGCTCTGCTGGCGCTCGAAGAGCGGCTCGCCCATCTGCGCGAAAACCTGCGCGGGCCGGAGTTGCGGGATGAGTTCGAGCGGGCGAACCGGTTCCGGCGGGAGTAGCGAGGCGATGTTTGGGCGAATGGCTAGAGCGCGCCTAACATACGTGTGAAGCCTGTACCTTTCAATAACACAGTTTCTGGACCGATCTTCAGAAGTCGTGACGATCATCCACAAGAGTGGCGGTGTTATGGGGCCGATCGTCGATTGGGGCTGCCTTGTCTGAGGACGGGTTGGCAGCCTCGGTCTGGGCGCGCAATCTGGCCACGGTTTGCCAGTTGTCCTTGCGCGGCTGGTCGGCGATCCAGGGCGGAAGCGGCATACAGAGATAGTCGCTGAGCGCTTTGGCATAGCTCTCGTAGAGCACACGCATCTCCCGAAGCCTCTCGATGGAGCGGGGGTCGCGGCAGACACTGACGCCGCTTTGACCTAGCAGGTTGTAAAGCTGTTCGTAGCGCTCAGGGGGAAGGCGGTCCGGAGCATTGTGGATTGGCGCGAGCGAGAAGATTTGCGCCAGATCGACCATTGCGTGGCGCGCCATGGCAAAGGTCAATTGAGCCTGACGCGCCTCGTGGCCCCGTACGCCGGCAACCAACAGCGCCGAAGTGTCCAGCACGGCGGTCAGCGCGCTGATCCAACTCTGATTGTTGTGCTGCGAGCGGAAGTAGCAGAGCAGCGGATAGGAGATGTGGCTCTCGAGCAATTCCGCGGACCAGCGCTCCCATTCGACCAATAAAAGAGAAAGCGCGCTCTGGCCGCCTTCATAAGAGTGGCGGCGCATCAGTTCCGCGGCAGTTGGGGGAGAGCCGGCCCGCGCGTCGAGCAGAGAAATACTCACTTCGCGACGCGAGAAGGCGCTGTAGAGCACCGGGAAATATCCCATGACGACAGCAAGAAAGCCAAACCCTGTGCCCGCTTCGAGAATGACCAGTTCGCGCGCCCACGGATTTCGCGGCGTCACGTCCCCCAGTCCCAGCGTGAAGATTGTTGTTCCGCTGACATAGAGATCCGATCGAAAGCCCGGCCCCTGCGCGGAGTCGATAAATGGGCTGCCCAGCGCGTAATAGATGAGCGCAAATCCCACCACCATCACAGCCGCCCATACCACCAGCAGAAAGATCAACGACATGGGACCGTAGTAGCTGAAGGCCGACTCTCGTTTGCGCGGATCGTGCAACCGTTTGGTGAAGAAGACCCAAGGCGACCAGGTCATGCGATAGAAGATACTCGTGAGGCGAAAGCGGCCGACGGCGCGGCGCGGCAGAATGATGGTCTGGAAGGCATCGAGGAGCACGGCAAACAGGCACGCAATGCCGGCGATCATGGTGACGATATGCATCGATCCTCCTATTCTGGAGCGCCCCGGCCGGGTCTTCGATCTGCGCTCATTCCCAGTATCCTACGACAAAATCAGGGAGACAATCTCCTGGAAGGCTCCGTTCGGAATCGGCGCTTCCTGGGAGTCTCATCGAAGTGAGTGCATGGTTCCGGGATGCTGCTCCTCTCTGCCGCGCCCAATTTGCTACACTGACTCATTCAGCGGGGAGCGGCGTCAATGCGCTGAGAAGCCAGGCTTGGGGCCGGCAAGGAGGCGAGACATGAAGACCAGGTTCGCACGCCGGATGGGCAGCGTTCGGGCTTCGACGATCCGCGAGATTCTCAAGGTCACCGAGCAGCCGGAGATTATTTCGTTTGCCGGGGGCCTTCCCGCGCCGGAGCTTTTTCCGGTGGAGAATGTACTCTGCGCCACCGAACAGGTGCTCCGCGAAGGCGGAGCCGCTGCGCTGCAGTACAGTCCCACCGAAGGCTATGCGCCACTACGGGAAATCTTTGCGGCGGAGTCCCGGAAGCGAGGGACTGATTGCTCGGCTGAAGATATTCTCATTACGACCGGCTCCCAGCAGCCGCTGGATTTGGCGGGGAAGATTTTTCTGGATGCGGGCGATTGCGTGCTGACTGAAAGCCCGACGTACATGGCGGCGATCCAGGCATTCCAGACTTACGAGGTGCGCTTTGCCTCGGCGCCCATGGATGACCTTGGCCTGATTCCGGAAGAGCTGCCTGCGTTGATCGAGCGCGAAAGGCCGAAGTTCTTGTATACAATTCCGAATTTTCAGAATCCCACGGGCAGGACGCTCAGCGCGGAACGGCGGAAGACGCTTTATTCAATTGCGGCTCGCTATGGGCTGATTGTTTTGGAAGACGATCCTTATGGCTGCCTGCGTTATGCGGGGACGACGATTCCTCCGATCAAAGCGCTGGATACGGATGGGATTGTTATCTATCTCAGCACGGTTTCAAAAATCATCGCGCCGGGTCTCAGGATCGGCTGGGTGGTGGCGACGGAGGAGATTCGCCGCAAGCTGGTGATCGCCAAGCAGGCGGCCGATCTGCATACTTCGAGCCTGGATCAGCGCATCGTGCATCGGTATCTCAAGGACTTCGACAGCGAGGCGCATATCGAGCGCATCCGGCAGGCTTACGGAGAGCGATACTCGATCATGGATGCGACGCTGCGGGAGACGATGCCGCCGGGATTCTCGTGGACGCATCCGGAGGGAGGAATGTTTCTGTGGGTGACCTGCCCGGAGGGTGTGAACACGAATGAACTGATGCACGCGGCGATGGTGCGCAAGGTTCTCTTTGTGCCGGGGCAGGATTTCTTCCCGGATACTTCCGGTGTGCGGTATATGCGGCTGAATTTTTCGAATGCTTCGCCGGAGATGATTCGGGAGGGGATCGGGCGGCTTGCGAAGGTTTGCGGGGGGCGGTGGAGTGAGCAATCGGATGAGGGCGGACAGAGGCCTGCGGACGTTTGAGTTGGGCGATGACTTTGAGCAGGGATCGGTTTCGGTGGGGATAACTCCTGCTGTTCTTAGCCTCCCACCCTTTTCGCGGGGAACGTGACAAGGGACAGGGTACCCGGCCGGTTGGGGTTTGTAGAATCCCAGGTCTCAAAGATCGAGACCTGGGATTCCGGCTTCTCAACACTCGGTGGTTCTTCGCGGTAGATGAGAGTGCCGCCTGCCTACCGCAAAGCATCCTGCTCGATGCTCTGCTATCAGGCCTACGGGGTTACGAACTTCCACTGCTGCCATGCGTTGCCGCCGTACCTGTACTGGTCGATATCCGCGCCGGAGGTCTTCACTCCGCCATCGACATCGAGCGCCAAACCGCTGTTCACACTGGTCAGTTCGTATTCGCCGCCACCCAGGGAGATGACTTGCCACTCCTGGTTCGTGTTTCCATTGGCGGGATATTGATCGACGAGCGCGGAGTTTGCCTTGGATGCTCCGGTCACATCGAGCATCTGGCCGCTCGCCCCGTTCTTCAATGTGATCACATTGTTTCCCAGGTTGTTCACCGTCCATTGCTGATTGGTGCCGTCCGTAACGGTCATCTGCTCCATGACCACGCTGTTATTGTCTGAGGAACCGGGATCGCTGATCGCAAGGCCGCTGTAGACGCTTTCGACCAGATAAGTGCCGTTGGCGATCAGGTTGCCGCTGCTGCTGCCGCCAAGATTGGAGATGACGATATGGTCGAGGTTGGGTGCATCGGCGGTTGGGTTGGAAAACTCAATGGTGTTGTTTCCGGCTTTCAATTGCACCGAGAGGCCGCTGGTGATAGGCATGATCCAGTTGGTGCCGGTCATGGCGACCTGCACGGCGGTGCCGCCGTTGACGCTGATGTAAAACGTGCGTGTGCCGTCCACTATGCCGTAGATCAGCATATTGTAAGTCCCGGCGGCGGCGACATTCACATTGTTGATGGTAAGGGTGTTGGCAGCGGCGCCACCAATGTAGCCGACATTGTTCCCATCCAGGCACGAGTAACCATATGTGGCGGCGCAGGATTGAACGACGGCCGTGCCGCCGCGAGTATTGGCACTGGCGTCCGCCTCATAGACGGTCTGGGTGGGCGTTGTTCCGCTGACGTTCAGCTTCAGCATCGTGGCGGTGTATGCCGGCACCGAAGTCTCGTAGCTGCCGGTGAACGTGCCCAGATTCGTGTTCGTCCAAAGGTTGGTTACGGTGGCGCCTGTCGTGGACGAGATACCCAGTTCTGCCCAGGTAACGGTCATGTTCTCCGACGAGGCGGATTGATTGAGCAGGGCGACGACGGTGCCGCCAGTGACCTGTTTGGACCATACCTGCAATCCAGCGCCGTTGTCGGTCAAAAGAACGCCCTGGTGGCCAAGCGCATCCTGGTCAACTGCAATAATCTGCGCATTGGTGAGGGTCGCGAGCGTCGTCGAGGACATCGTTAACAGATCGTTGGTGGCGATCAGCGGCGCTGACATCATGGCCCACATGGAGAAATGGGTCTCGTCCTGCGTGGAAGTCATGCCGCCATTGCCCACTTGGAGCAGGTCGGGATCGTTCCAGGCACCCGGCGCGGCGTAGGGCGCATAGGCGCTGGTGGCTTCCATGTTCTCGATCATGGATGTCCAGTTGTCAACGATATCGGGAGTGGTGCGCCAGGAGTTACCGATCGCCGGCGCCCACGTCCAGGGCTGGTTCCAGCCCCATTCGCAGAGGCTGAAGAATATATTTGAGTCGGTGCTCGCGAGATCATTCGAGAATTCGGTGTAGACCGTCTTGGGATCCAGACCAGAGGTGTGGCACCAGTCCATCTTGATGTAGTCGATCCCCCATGAGGCGTAGGTGTCGATGTCCTGCTGGTAGTAACCTTCGCTGCCGGGATGCGTTGGACTCACCGCGTTGCAGGTCTGGGTCCCCATGTCCTCATAGAGGCCGATCTTGAGTCCCAGGCCATGAATATAACTGACCAGCGCGGGCATACCGTCGGGGAACCTGGTTGTGTCGGCCACGAGCGCGCCGCTTGAGCTGCGGCTGGTGGCCATCCAGCAGTCGTCGAGGTTGATGTACTCGTAGCCCGCCGCCTTCATGCCGTTGGTGCTCATGGCTTTCGCCATCTCTTCGATGATTGTTTGGTTGAGATTTGCGCAACCGGAATCGCCGCCATCGACTATCCAGCTATTCCAGCCCATCGGTGGCGTCTTGCCCTGTCCATTGCTGGATGCCTTAGCGTGGGGTGCCACGGCCAGCGCCGCCAGCAGAGCGAGCGCGACCGGAAGCCAAGCAATGCCGCGACACCTTGTGTATGTGTTGGCCTTGCGTGTAGCCACGCCGCCATCTGCATCTTTTCTGAATTGCATCATCCAATGTCCTCAATTCTGCACGAATTGCATTCCATATAGCTTTTCTTGTGCAGACGCGAATATATGTATTGAAATTATATTCTGTCAAGATTCTTTTAAAAATCAAGACCAAACTGAGGGCCGGAACTGCTTCCGCCCGTCGCTCAGCTAAGGGCGATGACGACAGCACCGGCGGCGATGAGCAGGCCGCCGATGAGGGCTGGAGGGGTGAGTTTCTCACCCAGCAGCAGCCAGGCGAAGAGGATGACCAGGGGGACACTGAGCTTGTCCAGCGGGGCTACGCGCGAGGCCGGGCCGAGTTGCAGCGCGCGGAAATAACAGACCCAGGAAAGGCCGGTGGCCAGGCCGCTGAGCGCGAGAAAGAGGCAGGTGCGGCGGTCGAGGGCGCGAATCTCCGCCAGCGCGCCAAGGCCGGGTCGAGCTAGCGCGAAGACGATGGCCCAGGCAAAGACCATGACTACGCTGGTGCGTAGCGCCGTGGCCAGGTTTGAATCCACATGCGCCACGCCGACCTTGGCCAGCAGGGCGGTGGCGGCGGCAAAGACGGCGGAGAGTATTGCCCATCCAATCCAGCTCATGGGGCTATGGTACGCCGCACGGCTCGCAAAATCCCGGAGGGTTTGCGAAGAACAGGTGTTCTCAAACGGCCCAGGCCTGAAGGCCTCGCAAATTTGCTTTCGTTCAGGAGGCTGAAGCCTCCTGCTCCCTCCGGATGCTTTTTGCGAAAAGGCTCTACACTCGAAATCATGGAGACAGGCAAGGCTAGCAAGACCGCTCTCGGCGTGGCGATTCGCCGCGCGGCGCATCAGTTGATGGACCGGCCTCCGGTGCTCGACGATCCAATCGCGGTACGGCTGGTTGGTTCGGCGACTCCCCGTCAGATGGAGCGCGCGATGCACAAGGTGGCGCGGGACTTTCGAGCCTTCATGGCGGTGCGCAGCCGGTATGCCGAGGACCGGCTGGCGGAGGCTGTCGCGCAAGGGGTCCGGCAGTACGTGATTCTCGGCGCCGGCCTGGACACCTTCGCCTATCGCAATCCGTTTCCATCGCTGCGGGTCTTCGAAGTGGACTTTCCCGCCACTCAAGAGTGGAAGCGCGCGATGCTGGCCGAGGCGGGGATTTCCGTGCCCGGCGACTTGACCTTTGTGCCGCTGGATTTTGAGCACAAGACGCTGGCCGATGGTCTGGGCGAGGCGGGCTTCGACGTGCGGCTGCCTGCGTTCTTCGGCTGGCTGGGGGTGGTTCCCTACCTGACGCTGGCGGCTTTTCGCGCTACGCTGGAAACCATTGCAAGCCTGCCTACGGGCAGCGCCGTGAGCTTCGACTATGCGATTTCTCCGGAGACGCTTAGCCCGGTTGGACGGACGGCCTTCGACGCACTGGCCGGACGCGTGGCTGCCGCGGGAGAGCCGTTTCAGCTCTTCTTTACGCCGGAGGGGTTGGCGGACGAGTTGCGCCAGGTGGGATTTCGGCGCATGGAGCAATTGGATTCCGACCAGTTGAACGAGATTTACTTCAAGGACCGGGCCGACGGGCTCAGGCTCTCTCCCGTGAAGCTGGGAATGTTGGCGACGGCGTGCGTGTAAACACGCAAGCGAGGCGGGCTGCGCGATAAGATGAGTCATGCGCAGTTTTGCATTTGCCCCGATCACTTTCGCCCTGATCGCGCTCTCTAGCTGCGGGTATCACACGCTGGGCGCGGCCACGCATCTGCCGCCCGATATGCGCACGCTCGCTGTGCCGGTCTTCGCCACGCGCACCGATGCGTATCACACTGAGACGGTGATGACCCGGGCGGTGATTCGCGAGTTCGCCGCGCGTACCCGGCTGCGCGTCATCTCAAACGCGGACGCGAATCCGGATGCCATCCTGCGCGGAACGATTCTCAAGCAGACGGTGGCGCCGCTCACTTACAACTCCTCGACGCAGGAGTCGTCCAGCTTCCTCATCACCGTGGTGGTTTCGGTCACGCTCACCGGCCGGGACGGCAAACTCCTCTACGAGAACAAGAACTACGTTTACCGCCAGCAGTACCAGTCCACCACCGACCTGGCAACCTTCTTCGAGGAGAGCCCAGTGGCTCAAGAGCGGCTCTCGCGGGACTTTGCGCGACAACTGGCGGCCGATGTGCTGGAAGGATTCTGAGGAACCGGGAGTAAGTATCCACCGGCAGAGCCGGTGGCTTTACGGTTGCTGGCCCCTCAAAGGGGCCTGACCGCAACCGTCCGAAGCAAAAGCAAGAACAAAAGCAAAAGCCTCTCACTGCTGTCTTCACGAAGTAGTGGTGAGCGCAATGCCTGTGCCCGGGCGTGCTCCAAAAAGTCTGGAGTCACCGCATTCCGGATATGGACAAAACTTTTGGCGCGGAATTCTTCCGCGTAGGCCTCTGGGGCAAAGGAAAAGATCGTGGGAGAAGTCATGACTGCGCCTCTCTACCCCTACTATTGGGTATTGAAAGCATATCATGGGAATTGTTCAGATCAGATTTGGTTAATACCCCCGAACCGGGAGCCGCTTGAGATCACTTTCGTCGTTCCCTACGTGGAAACATTACACGGAGATCCAGAATTCAGACTGTTGTGATATCCGTTAAGGATTCCAGTGAGTGATCTTGGAGGCAGCGACCGTCTCAATTCCGACTACAGTGATGTAGTGGCAAAAAGCAGATGTGTGGCTGAAGTTGTCAATATCGCTTGTATTATCAATTATTTACGATGGTCGGGGCGGAGGGATTTGAACCCACGGCCCTCTGCTCCCAAAGCAGATGCGCTACCAGGCTGCGCTACGCCCCGACTCTCTTCGATTGTAACGCGAATTGGGTATGTCCCTGAACCCGGATCGGCCTGCGACGCCGGGGCAATCGATGGTTTCCGCACCTCTGGCCCGGCCTGAATCCATGATTTAATGCTACAATCGGTGTATACGGCGGCAGTAGTTCAGTGGCAGAACGCCTGACTGTGGCTCAGGATGTCGTGGGTTCGATCCCCACCCGCCGCCCCAATTCTTCATGGACCGCACAAGCCAGCAGCCCTTGTTCCCAAGTCCACGTGACCCTGAGAATCCAAGCAAATACAGCGGCTCGCGATTCCGCCTCCGAAGCGCCGGTGTGGTTCACCCAGTTTGAGCCGCGCCGCGGCCTCTCCAACGGGCACTTGCAGACGATTGCAGGAAATTTTCTTCCCCGGCCTGCCTTTCGGCTGGCGGCTCTCTCCGAGACGGTCGAGGTGGACCCGGCCGACGGTAGCCGCGTGCTCTGCCATTGCCATTGGCAGCCTGAGCCGGACCGGGCCGGGCGGCTCACCGTGGTGCTGGTTCACGGCCTGGAAGGCTCCTCGGACTCCCGCTACATTCAGGGCATCACGGCCCGAGCCTGGGCTGCCGGATTGAACGTCATCCGGATGAACATGCGCACCTGCGGCGGCACGGAGAGGCTGACGCCCACGCTCTATCACTCCGGTCTCTCCGGTGACGTGGGCGTGGTGGTTCGCCATTATGCCGGGCGCTTCGGCCTGGAGCGGGTGGCGCTGGCGGGCTACTCGATGGGCGGCAACCTGGTGCTGAAGCTGGCTGGGGAGTGGGGCAGCCGGCCGCCCCTCTGCGCCGTGGCCGCAGTCTGCCCGGCCATCGATCTGGCCCCCGGCGCCGACGCGCTCCATGAACCGCTCAACCGCGCCTATGAGTGGAAGTTCCTGCGCGGCCTGATGGCGCGCTACAGACGCAAGGCAAAGCTCTTTCCGGAGATTTATGCGCCCCGGAAGGCAATCGGTCCGGTGCGCTCCATCCGGGAGTTCGACAACAAGATATTGGCCCGCTACTGGGGTTTCCGCGATGCCGACGACTACTATGACCGCGCCGCCGCCGCTCGAGTGGTGGATAAGATCGCGGTTCCCACCCTGATTCTGCACGCCCAGGACGATCCCTTCATCCGCCTGCTGCCGGAGACTCGCGCGAAGCTGCTCGCCAACTCGCACGTGAGCTTTGTGGAGACTCGTTACGGCGGCCACTGCGCCTACCTTTCCCGCGATCCCGGCAATGAGATTCATTGGGCGGAGGCGACGGTGATGCGGTTCTTGTTGGCATTGACAGCCAAAACTGATGGAAGCTGACTGGGAGTTCGAGGTGGGTGGCAATGCGCCGGAGATCGAGGCCTACTGGCCGGGGTTTGTCGATCTGCGCCTCGCCCCGGAACGCGCCCGGGATCTGCCCGAGGCCGGCCAGTTCCCGGCGTTGGCCCAGGCTCTGTCAAAGCTGAATGCGGCCGGCTCGCCCGTCTGGACTACTAAATGCGATTTCTGGCCGCAGTTGGCGCCGGATGAATTTGACTCCGGAGAGCTGGATGCGGCGTCCGATTTCGCTGCTCACGCCATGGGTTGTTACATCGACCTGCTTGCAAGGAGCGAGAAGCAATGGGCCCTGCCGGATGCGGTCGAGGCCGAATGTAAACGCCTGTGCGGCCTGCTTCGCGCCGTCCCGCTCCGCTGCTGCCGCGCAGACTTCGTTGTTCGCCGCGCCTTGATCGAGCCGGAACTCATCGGCCTGGGAATCACCGCTTACCTGACCTCCTGCGGAAAGACCTCCGGGGAGGCCGCCCTCACGCTTCAACTTGCCTTGGCGGCATTTCGAGATGCGCTCTACGGCGAATCGACGCTAAAATAGGAAAGTGCACGGGCGAGTAGCTCAATTGGATAGAGTACTGGCTTTCTAGGCCGAGCGGGGAAAGCCCCCCGTCTTCCTAGTCATCCAATTCATTATCAATAACTTACAGAGACATTCCTCTACCCAAAATACTATATCGCAGGGGTTCTCAGCGCAAGGATTTTCACGCCTTTTCTTGTCATCGTGTCCCAGCTTGCATATTGCGCCTAGAACCTGTCCGATAAATCCGTTGTGTCGTAAATGCCTCAACAGGATCTTCATGCAACCGAGCCGAACCATGTCGAGGAAGTTCTCAGCATGAAATTCGTAGCCGACAACCAGTCGGCCGAACCAGTTCAACCAAGCAAACAGCCGCTCCACGGCCCAGCGGCGCAGGTAGCGCCGCAGCGCTCGGCCGTCCTGCATTCGGCTCCGGTTCTCACGGTTGGGCGCAATCATCTCGATTCCGTATTCCTGGCCCAGATGCCGGTCCAGCGGGTCCGAGTCATACGCCTTGTCGCCGATCGGCTTTTCGCTCAACTCGTCGAGCAAGCTGCCGGCCAGGGTACGGCGGATACTTCTCCGGCAACTCCCGCCACGGTGCTCCGGTGCGCAGAATCCAAAGCGCTCCGTTCAACGCCTCACGCGTATCGGCCGGCGGTCGACCCCGCCCGTCAGTCCGCTGGGGAAACCGCAACAACGGCTCCAACACCGCCCACTCTCCATCAGACACCTCGCCCGGTGCGTGCATTTGCGGTTCGCGGATTCACCAAAGCTACTTCCTTTGTGCCGCCATCGAGCGGAAAATACAAGAGAAAACCGCCCTCAGGTATTTATCGGACAGGTGCTAAAGTTATTGGGGTAGCATTTCTTTATGGCCGAACACGACCCCGTACTGTTTGGATCGCTTCCCCTTCGTGGAGAGGCTATGCCCGGCAAATTCGGGTTCGGAACACGTGACGGCAATCATGTTGATGCCAATCGAGTGATTTTCCCGATTATTCGATACACTCCCGACAATCAGATCGATCTGCTCGGCACTGGGTTCTTCATCTCGACCAATGGCCTGTTTGTAACTGCCCGCCATGTGCTTCAAGCGCCCTTCGACCGTCGAACTGGAAGCCAAATCTTCCCAATTGCGATAGTTCAGTTCTATGAGTCGGGGAGTTATCTGATCCGTCCGGTCCTAAGGTGCGCATTCCATCCAGTCGCGGACCTGACAGTGGGCGTCGCTGCCCCGATGAAGCGCAATTCGGACGGGGCTTCCCTCGCAAACCCGATTCTAGCGCTTACCACTGTTCCCGCTGATCCGCATTCCCATGTGTTTACATTTGCCTATCCGCGTTACGAGAGTGTCAGGCACGAAAACATTCAGATATTGAATGTTATACCTGCTTACTATGACGGCGAAATCATCGAGTATTTGCCGAATGGGCGCACCGGGTGCTTCTGCCGGGTCCTTGCTATCGAACAACTATTGCAATTCACCACGGGGCAAGCGGCGGACCAGTGTTTTCGCGCAACGGAACAGCATTTGCTCTGAACAGCACCGGCTTCGATGGAACGGATGACTCGTATATTTCCAGCATCAATGGAATTCTTGACCTTGCAATTGACGATGTGGCTATTGAGGGTCAGGCTCCAAGGACCGTGCCGATTATGGAGTTGGTCCGCGCAGGACACATAACCGTGAAGCCTTCCCCTTTTTGTTGTTGATGCGATTGGCACAGATCCCCGGGCGCGAAAAGTGCTGGAACCATGGTGCTCCAGGTTTCGGCTTTGGATCCTGAGATCGGACAGCCCATCCCTGCGCGGCGGGCGGCCCACATCTCGACTTTGAGATGTGGGAGTCGATGAACTTCAACCGGCCAGTTGGTAGCTTACCCTCAAAATCACCACCCAAGCCCCGTGCCCCATCCTTGCGATTTTTTCCTGTCGCAAGGCGAGAGACCACGGATCCCTGGGCGGGCTGTTTCCCGGCAGGCGTGGTCAGTTGAAACTGCGGTCCCGGACAATCAATGCGGCCAGCCGCAATCAGGCCGACGGATGCGGCCCTTTCCCACGCTGGCAATGGCGCTTTGGGGTCTGGTACATCGATGAGCGCATAAGGCTCTGAGCCCCCTGCCGCTACAATGGAATGAGCGGCTTTCGTCTCACTCGAAGAGCGGCGACATTCTCTCGGCATCACCCCGGAATCGATACGCCCCATGCCTGAATCCGTACCCTCATCCTTTCCACACATCTCGGGCCGTCCGCGCGTCTTGAGCGGCATGCGCCCCACCGGCAAGCTCCATCTGGGAAACTACATGGGCGCGCTGGCCAACTGGGTCAAGCTGCAAGACCAGTACGAGTGCTACTTCTTCATCGCCGATCTGCATGCGCTGACCACCGACTACGCCGACACCTCCAACATCGCGCCCAATACGCTGGAAGTGGCGCTGGATTTCCTGGCCGCCGGGCTTGATCCGCAGAGATGCACCCTCTTTGTGCAGAGCCACGTGAAGCAGCACTACGAGCTGCCGCTGCTGCTGGGCATGATTACTCCGCTGGGCTGGCTGGAGCGCGTGCCCAGCTACAAGGAGATGCAGGAAAACCTCGCCAACAAGGATCTGACCACCTATGGATTTCTGGGCTATCCGGTGCTAATGGCCTCCGACATTCTGCTCTACCAGCCGCAGTTTGTGCCCGTGGGGCAGGACCAGCAGGCGCACGTCGAGCTGACACGCGAGTTGGCGCGGCGCTTCAACCAGTTCTACAAGCTCGATGGCGGTCCGAATGATGGTGAGGTTCTGCCCGAGCCCAAGGTTCTTCTGACGCCCTCGCCCAAGCTGCCCGGCACAGACGGCCGCAAGATGTCCAAGAGCTACGGCAACACGATCATGATGACCGACCCCGAGCCGGTGGTGCGGCAGAAGCTCAAGACCATGGTCACCGACCCGGCCCGCGTGCGCCGCACGGATGCCGGCGACCCGGACAAGTGCCCGGTGGGCGACCTGCACAAGGTCTTCTCGACGTCCGAAACGCTGGCCAAGGTCTATGAAGGCTGCCGCTCGGCCGGGATCGGCTGCATCGAGTGCAAAGGCTGGGCCGCCGATGCTCTGGTGCAGGTCTTGCAGCCGATGCAGGCCCGGCGCGCCAGATATACCGAGCCGCAGGTGGAAGAGATTCTGAAGGCCGGAAACGCCCGCGCCGCCGCCCGCGCCGAGCAGACCATGCTTGAGGTGCGCGCCGCCATGCGGATGACCCTGACCAGCGAATCCGGGCAATGAGCCCGGAAAAGCGACTGCCGATGGACTCCCTGCTTTGAAAGGGCGCGGCTCTGAAGATCTCCCCTATCCGCTTCAGGCCGCCGCATCCATCTCCCGCGGCTCGGCGCTGCAAATCGTCAGCGAGTCGGTTCGCATCTTATCCCACTCTTGCAGCACGAGCCCATGCGACTCGAAGAAGGCGCGAATGCGGACCGAGTCCCACCCGGCGATCTCTTCCAGAATGGGCACCAGAACGCTGAGGGCATCCTCGCTGAGAATGGTGCGGCGGGCAATGGGCGTGATGTAGCGGTTCTCCGAAACGGCGATGGTGAGCCCGGAGAGGCGGTTGACGTGCAGCATCACATGCACGTCCGAGCTGCCGTCTCCCACGTAGACGGTACGGTCGTGACCGACCCGCAGCCGGTTGCGCAGCTCCTCCACCACGACCACCTTTCCGTAGCCCGCGGGGACGCGCACGATGGATTCAATCTCGCCGCTGCCGGCGTGGTAGCGAAAGCGCGTGCCATAGATGCGATCGGCGGGCACGATCCCTTCCAGCGCGGATTGAATCACCTCTTCGGGCGCGGCCGAAACCACGTAGAACGTGAAGTGGTTGCCGTCCAGGTTGTCGATCAGTTTCGACAACAGGCGAATGTTCTTCTTCAAGCGGATCCGTTTGCCGACTTCGACGAGGTGATCCCGGCGGACGCGACGGAACTCGGGGTCGTGCAGCAACAGATACGCCAGTTCTCCGCCCTGCTGCACCATGTGGATGCGGGAGAGTCCCTCGATGCGCTGCTCGAACCCGGAAAGGCCCAACAGATCGCAGAGTACGATTCCCGAGTCGTTGAAGCTAAGCGTCTGATCGAAGTCGCTGATCAGCAGAAATTCCCTTGCACTTCGTGCGTTGTCCTGTTCCATAGACACTCCTCCTCATTCAGTCTTTCGATTGCGTTCGGAAGGGGTTAGGGGCAATTCGCTAAGGCCTGGGCGGCGCGATAACCGGTTTTCCTGGCCGGTCATATTAGATTGATACCAGTATAGCAGATTTGACGGCGCTGGCCTGCGGCGAGCGGGGCCGAACTGGATCAATTCCAGGCCGGAGGATTCAGCGGGTCGGGATAGGGTTCGTGGTCTCCTACTCTTTCGCAACGAAATAAGTCCCGGATTGCGGTACTGACGGGCGTTCAGAAAACGCGAAAATGAGGGCTTTTCTGGTCAGGATGGCCTCCTTTTAGGCCAAGAAGCGGGCAAAAAACGGGGTTTGCAGTTACTGATTCGTTAACATTATCAAAATACAAGTTGTTGATAATGTCGTTAACATTATCAAAATACAAGTTGTTGATAATGTGATGTTTACTAGCAATGAATGGGCCGAAAAAAGATTTCCATAGGGTGGGGGGTGGGGGTAAGGCGGTTTTTGGGGCGAAGAAACGGGAAAGACAGGGACGAGGGACTAGCGACTAAGATTGCGCGGGTTGGGGATTGGAGGGTGGTCATTGGGGCCTCGCGTTTGCTACTGTTTCTATTGTCCACGCGGGGAGGGAAATTATGTGCACACGGGACGAGGATATTGCATTCCCACAGGCCTTTTGAGGGGCGGGGTCTCCCAGGTCTCAAGATCGAGATGTGGACCACCCGGCGCATAGGCCGACTGGCCACGCCCGTCCTTTTCTTCATGCGAGGCGTGAATGGCGCTCAAATCGAGGGCATCCACCAAATTCGGCTGGAAAGCGAGACCGATGCCTTTCCGGCAGCCCGTCGCGCAGCGAAGGTGGTAATAGGAATGCCTGATTCAGATCGTCGCAGCGAAAACTCTTATCCAGGAACTACAACATAAAAAAATGATGCTGCTCCAGAAGATCTTTTCATGCAGGAAGATCTACTCCCGACAGGCTCCTAGGGCAGGATGTGGAGAAAGCGCGCGAGCAGGATCAGATTCAGAGCAACGGAGAGAGCCAACAGGAGCAGGGCAATCAGCGCGAGGATGCTCGTCTTGCGGCCGGCAGCCTTCAGTTCTTCCAGCCTGCCGCTGACTGCCTTCAGTTCTCCCATCAACTCCTGGTGAGCAAGAGCGTTGCGATCCGCGGCTTGGCTCGCCAGCTCCAATTGATCTTCGACTCGTTTGAGCGACGCGCTCTGCTCTCCCAACTGACCGCGCAGTTCGCCTTGCTCCGCTCGCAACTCAGCCAGACCGTCCTCGATGGGCGCCAGATTGACCGGCGGCGCGGCTGGAGACGCCGGCAGATGCGGACTTATGAGTTTGGAGACCGCCGAGGCGATATTGTCGTAAGGCGGCGGCAGAAATCTCTGCCCAACATGCAGGGCCGTGTGCAGCGCGCCCGCGGCCCGCTGGAGTCTCTTGGCCGTCCGGCCGGGAACGGTCAAGCCCGATGAACTGGCCAGCGCGCGCCCTGGCGGCGGAGTGGATGAGTCGCTCATGGCCTTCCTTCTTCCCCAACTATATAGGGAAGCTCCAAACGCAGCGGGTCTGTCCGGATCTGGGCGCCGAGTGTGCCGGAACCGGCCTCCGGAAGGCAATGCGAACGCCGCGGGAAGGGAGGGGCGCGGCGGGTCCGCTCAAGGGCCTGCGCGCCAGGGCAATCGGATGAACATGATCGTGATGACAATTTCGCCGTTTGCGCCGCCCCTACAGGGCTGGCTGGCTGTTGCCGGCCCCTTTCCCCACGCTGAAGCGCGGGGCTAACAACCATTGCGCCTACGGCGCGATAGCAATCGGAACCAGTCCTGCCAACAAGATTGTTTCATGCGATTGCCCTGCCCCGCGCGCCTGCTCACAGACCCCGGAGGCCCGCTTCGGTTATCCTCTTCGACAGGAGAAAGTGCGTGAAACCTGTCTTTGTCCATACGGTGCGCAGCCTGCAACGCAACATCCTGGCCGGCATTATCACCATCGGACCGCTGTTCGTTACTTACCTGATCTTCAGCTTCCTTTTGAACACCCTGGCCAAGGCCGGCTTGCCGGTCATCCAGCTCTTTGCGGCCATCTTTCCCGCGGGATGGCTGACCCAGCCGTGGCTGCAATCCCTGCTGGCCATTGTGCTGACGCTGGTAATGCTCTACGTTGTGGGGCGGGTCACCAGCCTGGTAGTCGGCCGCCAGGCCTTCGAGCTCTTCGAGTCCACGCTGGAGCGGCTGCCGGTGGTCGCCAAGATTTATTCGTCGGTGCGCCAACTGATCGACAGCATGATGGCGAAGAAGGAATCCAGCCAACGAGTGGTGCTGGTGGACTTTCCCATCCCCGGCCAGAAGAGCATCGGATTCCTGACGCGCACCCTGACCGACTCGACGACCGGCGAACCGCTGGCCGCGGTTCTGTTGCCCAACGCCATCAATCCGACCTCGGCCTTCCTGCAGATTCTGCCCATCAGCCGGGTCACGGAAACCGACATGACCATGGAGCAGGCGATGAGCATGATCATGACCGGTGGAGCGGTGGGTCCGGATAGTATCCGGTTCACGCAGCCGGCGGTGACGGCGGGGGATATAGTTATGCCGCCTGGGGCCTAGGCTTGACCTTGGCCAACCGGTAGCTGGAAAGTCCCAGCGGCTCCATGAATTCCGTCTTGAGAATCTCGCCGGGATGAATCGAGTAGGCAAAGGGAATCTTCTTCATGGCTTATCCTGGCCGGCTGGTTCCTCCTCAGTCAACTCTTCTTTGAGGCGCTCGCTTTCGGCTGCCACCTTGCGCAGGTTCACGTGTTCGACTTGCGCCCAGATCAGCCCCACGGGCACGATGCCCAGGAAGGTAACCAGCAGCAGTGTGGCGGCGCAGGCCATGGCCGTTGCGGGAATCACAATGAAGAACCCGGTCATTGCCGCGGCTACAAAACCGATCTGCGTAAACCAACCGACTACGGGCAGTTGAAAAATGCTGGCCAGCATTCCCCAAGCCATCAGCATCATGCACTTGGCCAGCGTCAGTTCGGGAACAAAAGCCTGAATGATCTCCACGTAGGCCAGCACGATCAGCCCCCACATCAGCAGCGATAACGAAGCGGCTGCACCAAAATCGTAGAAGTTGCGCATCGTGTCCAGCCCGGCGCGAAAGGTGCGGATCTTATGGCCAGCGGCAAGCCCCAGCTTCGTGGAAATCCTTCCAAAGAGCCGCTCTGAATACGTGGCCACCATTTCTCCAGCCATGCGCACCGCGAGCAGAAAGACTCCGCCCGCCACGGTAGTGATCAATCCGCCTTTCGCCACCTTCCTGATCACCTCCGGATGGGGCATCGCGCCCGCCGGGGCAATCAGAATGACAGTGAAGAAGATCAGAGCCATCGCGCCGGCATCGAGCAGCCGCTCGACGATATAGACCGCAACCTGGTTACTCAGCGGCAATCCAGTCTTTTTCGCCACCAGGTACGGCCGCACCGGGTCCGCGATCCGGCCCAGCAGCGCGACGCAGGTAAAGCCGATCACCTGTGTGCCGAGCAGTGAAAATGGGCCCACCTTCTTGATGTGCCGCAACAGCCGCGCCCAGCGCACCGAGCGGATAAGATAGCAGCAGTAAATGATGACCAGGGCAAAGGCGATTTTGCGCCAATCGGCCTTTTGAAATTGCTGTAAAAACTCATGCCAGCCTTCCAGAAAAATTTGCCAGGTAATTTGATACTTGTGCTGTGTATAGACGATGAGCGCCACAAATGCCGCCAATACCGCCAAACCTGCAGTCCATTGCTTCCTATTCAAGTTTTCCCCGTTCCGCCGCAATCTCTCTACTATTCTATCGGCCAGCCGGGCGCGCTCGCGGCGAATCTGCCCATCTGGGTCAAACCTCAGAGAACTCTCACGCCATGAAATCGCTCCGCGCTGAACCGTCAACGCCGCTCAATGCCGCGCGGCTGCTCGTTTCGCCTCGGCCTCGCGCGCCAGCACGCGGCGGTTGAACTCGTGAATGACGCGCGCCACGTAGGCTCTGGTTTCGCGGTAGGGCGGAATGCCGTGGTATTTGTCGACCGCCTCCGGGCCGGCGTTATAGGCGGCCAGGGCCAGCGCCAGATTATCGTGGTAGCGGGTGAGGAGGGCGTCGAGGTAAGCCGAGCCGCCGCGTACATTCTGGTCCGGCTTGAAGCTGTCCTGAACGCCCAGGTCCTTCGCGGTGCCGGGCATCAGTTGCATAAGCCCTTGTGCGCCGGCGCGGCTGACGGCGCGGGCATTGCCGTTGCTCTCGGCCTTGACCAGGCTGGCCAGCAGGTCCACGTCCAGGTTGTGCTCATGGCCGGCTTTGTTGAGCATCTCGCCCAGGTCCTCCGGAGAGAGCCTTCCGTCCGCGGCGGCCTTGGTGAATGGGACGGGCGCCGTCTCCGTGGTTGCCGGCGGCGGGGGCGGATCGGGAACCGCCTCGAAAATGGCAATCTCTTCCGGGAGGAACTCGATGTAGTTGTCTTCGCCGGCAGCGAGGTAAAGCCGGACGCGGCCCTCGGCTTCGGCGTGATGGTCGCAGTGGATCTCGAAGCCGTTGCGCAGGGTGACGCGCTCGGCGGCCTGGGCGAAGGGGGCCAAGGCGACGAAAGCCGCAAGGGCTGTGGCGATTCGGCAAATTGTGAGCGGCTTGCCCAAAAACATACCTCAGGGTCTAAAGGCCCGCATTGATTTTGCTGGCTAGTCGTAAATGAATCACAGGTCTTATGAGCCAGAGCTGAGCAACCCCGCCAAAGTTGGTGGTTGAGATAAAACGGCAAAACACTAGGTTTGACCTCCCACCCATTCGCTTGCCCGCCTGTATTGGGTTCCTTTGTCGCTATTCCAGCGCTCAAGTTCAACCAACTGACCGTGGTACAGTCCCAGTTCCAGAAAGGCGCGAAGAACACGATCGGATATAACCAGGTATGCTCCCCGTTCAACTACAAAGCCAAAGTCATCCTTGCCATATTCGCCTGTGATCTGTAGCCAAACAAAATTCGGTAGCTTAACCCCCTTACAAACTATCTCAAATGGATAGGTTGTTGAGACCTCAACCGAATCGAATGCTGCGCCCGTGGCTCCCATTTCGATGATTTTATCTCGCGCTGTCTCCGTGACAATAAAACACGTGACAGCTTCAACGATTGGATCTCCGAGCCAGCAGGTAAATTCATAGTGAAACTTCTTCACAAGCACTGGGCGGGCCCTCATATCGATGTAAATCGTATCTGGGCCAAAATCCCCCGCCGCTTCGGGCTTTAGAACGTAGTACTTCATTGATTTGTCAGGGCTAAAGCCCTGACCTACCAGCCCTGACCTACCAGCGGCAGCGCGTTTGGCGATAGCCGCTTCCAGCACTACGGCCACGCCGTCCTCGCTGTTGGGCGGAGCCTGTTTCCAGCCGCGCATTTTCGCCATGGTCCGCAGTTCCGGCGCCGCATTGCCCATCATCACGCCCTGGCCGGCCCACTCCAGCATATCCACGTCGTTCCAGTTGTCGCCAATGGCCATGGTCTCCTTGCGCTCCACACCCAGCCGGGCGGCGAGTCTTTCGAGCGCCCAGCCCTTGGAGACTCCCGGCGGCAGCAAGTCCAGAATCGACAGATCGCGCGCCGGATACTCGGTTCGCACGCACTCGCAGTGGGCGCCCCACGGGCTGGCCTTGATCGCCTCTTCGGCCGCGCGCATCCGGCTCACGCTGCCCGCCGCCATGCCCTGAATCGGATCGTCGCCGTCCACCAGCGCATCTTCCAGCGGCTTGACGACCTCGATGGCATTGCGGTTGGCCTCGACCCAGAGAGCAACGCGGCCCTGGGCCTGTTCCATATCTTCAAGCACCAGTTCGCCGCGCCCTGGACGGTCAAAGGTAAAGACCACGGTTCCAAAGGAACGAAGCAGCCCGCACAACCCGCGCGCGATGCGCGACACCAGAGAGCTGCGGTCGATGGCCTCGCCGCCCAGGGTGCGGATCACTGCTCCATTGGACGCGATCAGCGGCGTGTCCGCTCGCAGGCCCAGGCCTGCCAGCAGCGGCGCGGTGTAAGCCGGGCGGCGGCCGGTGGCGATGGCCACGACGATGCCCGCATCCTGCGCGGCTTTCAGCGCCCGCCCCACACGCGCCGTCAACGATTGCCCGATGGCCGGCACCAGGGTTCCGTCCACATCGATCGCCACCAGCCGGAGGGGAGGGTGCATAGGTCTAGTGTACCGGGCGCGCGGTGTGGCCGGCGTGATGCTTGGCTAGCCTGATCCGGTAATCTGAAAGCTATGGAACGGATTTGCAGCCAGTGCCGTGCGGTGCTTGCCGAAGAGACTCAGGCGGATTGGTGTCCGGCCTGCGGCGGGGCGCTGTTGGAGCGGGCCAGCTTGCCCGCTGTTGCCGAGACCGGCGCGCCTGCCGTCGAGGTCGATCATCGCGGGATTGTGCTGCCCCGGCGTCATGCGGTGGGCGGGATTATCACTCCGCAATAAGACTCTGTACCAGCGTCCGGCGAGTGAGCGGATTCAGGCGCTCGTGTCGAGTCCGACTGCCTCGGCCAGACGTGCCTGCCTATCATCGAAGGTCCAGAATCGCTCCGCCCTTAACTCCAGCGCACAGGCAACGTGGAGCGAGTCCAGCGTGCGGACGCCGAGAGTGGGGCCGTGCATCTCGGCGAGGAGGATGCTGGTCTCCCAAAGCCCTTCGGGTAAACCGGCCGGAATCCAGACTCCGCTCCTGCAATCCCGTTGGAAGTTATTCCATGCTTGCCGAGCTTCCGCCGCCGAGAAGCGTCCTCGGAAAACCTGCTGGTAGAGCGCATGCGCAAACTCGGCCCGATTGAACGGAGTAAGCCACACGATTGGCCGTAATCCCATGCGGCGGCGCGCTTCAGTCGCATGTACGTCAATCACATAGATCGGCGCGACGAAGCTCGAATCCGCATAGACCGTCAAAAGCGGTCCTCCCTATCGGCGATCAGGTCCTCTACGATCGGGAAGACGCGGTCGCCAAAGATCTTGCGGGCGCGGGCCTCGAAATCCGGCCACTCGACGGGTTGAATTCTGGGCGACTCGGGCACAATCCGGGCCACGACGCGATTGCGCTTCTTGAGTTCGACAACTTCCCCGGCGTCAAGCCACTTGAAGAGTTGCCGGCTGTCGCGGAGTTGGCGTACGTTCACGCTCGGCATGAATTTAATGTGACACATAATGTGGCACATTGTCAAGTGGATGACGGCGAATCCGATGCCCGACAATCCGGACTTGGGGTTCCCGGAACCCGGCGGAATCACACATCAATCAATTGAGCCGTTCCATGTTAAATTCTGATCGGGAGCAGATTATGGAAGATTCTGAAGCAATTTTTTCGGAAGCATTCGGACGATTCTGGTCGAACTGGTCCTACATAATGTCTTTGCGACAAGTTGCAGAAGTTGCTTTGCCGATTGCTCGGGAAGCGTTAACCCCAATTCATGCGCAAGCTGTTGATACGATTGCAGCAGATCCCGAGTATAGCAAACTTTTTATTAAACTCGACGGCACTCAAAGCCCGTGGAATGAGAAGCTGAAAGAATTCCTCTGCGCCGGCATGACAAACACAGCCATCGCAAACTCGAGAGCTGCCATCGATGCCGCTTCACTGGTGTTCGCGCAGTCGATGCTCGATGATTCAGCTTGGTCCTATTGCAGGGTCTGCGCACTGATAGCTCCCAAAGATTGGGAGCAATTTTTGGAAAAGAAGACGGTCGACTATGCGAGTGTCCGTGACCACACCGCAGATGCGATCCGCGATGAATTACTGACCAAAAAACTGAAGGAATTGGAATATAAGTCCCTACTGGAGAAGGTTGGAATGCTTTTTCGTCTCTGCAAACCACCCGCCAATTTTGCTCCGATTGAGGACTACACCTTCGACCAAAAACGGCTTGAGGCCATTGATAACAGACGCAATCAAATTATTCATGGGAACGGCATCAAGGTTTTGATGACTGATCTGGATTCAGATTTGGAATTTGTTAGGAGGACCAGCCACTATCTAATGGCTATGGTAAACCAGAGATTTGGTCTTCGTCTCCATCCCTACAAAGTTTTCCCACAGCCGCCAACACTTAGCTCGGTATCTGAGTCATAAGAGACTCACGCGAGTTGAAGTCGATCTTCTGAATTTACTTCCAGATCATATGCAACATCGATACTGGACCAAGGTCTTTACGATCTACTACTCATACCGCAGCGCCTCAGCTGGCAGAATCCGTGCAGCCGCCGAGGACGGATACAGCGTGGCTAGCAGCGAGATGCCGATGGAGACTGCGGCTACGATAACTCCGTCGAACGGACGCGGAGCGAAGGGCAGCGTGTCGATATAATAAACTTCGGCGGATAAGTGGATGAAGTGATAATGGCCACCGGCCCAGGCGGCGATGTAGCCGAGCGCAAGGCCGAGCACAGTGCCGATGAGGCTGATGAGCAGGCCTTGCAACAGAAAGATGCGGCGTACCTGGCGCGGCTCGACGCCGAAGCTCATCATCACTGCAATGTCGCGGGTCTTCTCCATCACCATCATGGTCAGCGCGATAAGAATGTTGAGCGCGGCGACGATGACGATGAGCGCGATGACGATGAAGGTAACCACCTGTTCGAGCTTGAGGGCGCGGAAGAGCTCGCGGTTCTGCTCCATCCAGTTCGTGGTCATGTAGCCTTTGCCGGCGGCCTGCTCGATGGCCCGGCCGATCTCGGGCGCGCGGTCGAGATCGTCCACCTTGAAGCTGATGACGGAGAGCAGGTCGGGCTCGCTGAAGAGGCGCTGCGCATCGCTGAGGCGCATGAAAGCCATGGCCGCGTCGTACTGATAGAAGCCGGAATGGAAGATGGCGGCGACGCGGAAGCGCTGGTACTTGGGCGCGAGGCCAAGCGGAGTCAGTTCGCCTTGCGGGCTGGTAACGAGGACTCCGTCTCCGACTTGCGCGCCAATCGTCTCGGCCAGGTCGCTGCCGAGGACGATGGCTGGGTAGGGCGTGTTGACGCCGGATTGGGTGGAAGGCGGTTGCGAGTCGGGACTGGGCGCTTCCGGTGCAAGATCGCGCGCCGAGCCGGAGGTTATGGTGTCGAGGATATTGCTGACAGTGCGCTCCTGGGCGGGGACAATTCCTTTGATGAGCGCGAAGCCTGCGCGCGGGCCACGCGAGACCAGCACCTGGCCGTAGATTCCCGGCGCGGCGGCGGTGACGTGGGGGACGCGGCGCAGCTTTTCGAGGAGCGGCTGCCAGTCGCGAATGCCGTCGGAGGCAACGCGCATCAGGTCCACATGCGCCGAGGCTCCGAGGAGGCGATCCTGCAAGTCGCGCCTCATGCCGTTGGTGATGGCCAGGGCGATGATGAGCGCGGCCACGCCGGCGGCGACGCCCGCGATGGAGATGGCGGTGACCACGCCCACCACAGCTTGCCGCCGCTTGGCCCTGAGGTACCGCGCCGCAATGTAGAGTTCGAAGCGCACTGCGCCTGCCTTAAATGTTATTGGCTCGGCCCGGAACAAAATGCATAGGAGGACCAGTTCGACCTATGAGTACAGTTACTACTTAGCGGCAGGATCGCAAGTCTCCAGTCCCTTCACGTTGATCTGGATTTTCAATGGGAGGTTAAGAACCGAGGTGCCGTTACTGTACCCGCATAGAGCCGGCTCCTCGATCACGTATTCAAAGGTCGTTACAAAAGTCGTGGGTTTGTGATCGAAAAACTCCCAAGTCAGGATATTCTCCTTGGTGAATCTCACAAGCATCGGTGGACCGCTTTCCGCGTCGAATCCAATGACTTTTTTACCGTCGGTCCTGACCCTAACTTTAACGATACCTTGGATCCGCGCAGCGCGCGCCATGATCGGATAGAGAGGCATCTTCCCAGCAATAATCACCGGAAGCTCTTGCTCTGCCTTTTGAGCAAGGGCGGGAGACAGCATCCCGTAGAGAATCATCATTCCGATGACCAAACATTTCGCCAAAGAGATGCGCCTATGACGGATCATTTTTGTGTCTCCTAACTGCTTCCAACTACTTCTCCGTGGCGGCAATCACCGTTTTGGCTACGCCCACGTTGTCGTGCCGGTCGTAGACGCGGACGGCGATCAGGTGCTCGGCATCCTTGGCCTCCGCAGGCACGGGAATCATAACTTCATAATGTTCTCGCTTCGAGTCAGAGAGGCCGCCCACCGGCTCGATGTACTGCCATGGGCCGGCATCGAGCGAATACTCGGCGCGGGCAATGGCGCTGAAGGCGTCCTCGGCGTCGAAGCTCACGCGAATAAAAGACGCAGGTCCTTCGACTCCCACCCCAGGGACGAAGACCTGTCCCCGGGGACCCCGGTCTCGCTGCGCTCGCTCAGGATGACAATCTTGATGCTGGCAATCGGCCTCAACCGCATGAATCGAGGAGACGACCGGCGGCGTGGTGTCCACCTCGAAGCGCTCGCTGATCTTTTCGCCGGTAAGAGCGTCGGCGGGGGTGTGCGAGGGCGCATCGGAGGCGACGACCTTGATCTGATAGCCGCCGTCGGGAATCAGCGCGGCGTCGAAGCTGTAAGCCTTGTCAGTAATGTCAGCCTTGAGCAGCCGCCAGACGGTCTCGCCGTCTCCGCGCAGGAAGAGCGAGTAAGTGAGGTCGTCGCCGTTGTCGTCGTGCGCCGCCCAGCGGACGGTGATGGCGGTGCGATCCTTGAACGCCTGCAAGGGTGCGGTAGCGCTGGCATCGTAAGTTGTTCCGACATTCTGGCCCGCGGCGGGAAAGAGAATGTTGACTATCGGCGGCTGCATGGCAATTTGGTTCTGCGGATTGAGGCGCGCGCCCGGCGCTACCACCAGTTCGTCCACCACCGGAGCGGCATTGACGGGCAGATAGTTGACGCCTACCGAGCCCAGTGTTCCGTTCCCGTGAAGCACGGCCTTCCACTGGAGGTAGCGGCTCGGCAGCGAAGCTACCGCACCGTCGTGGAGCGGCTGCCAGTCGCTCCAGCCCCAGTCTTTCTGGCTGCGCGCGGGCTGCTCGACATTGCCGGTGCGGGTAAGCAACTCATAGTTGGCCGAGCTGGGCTCGACCTCGACGCGGCCAAAGCGGGCCAGAGCGCCGGCGTCCAGCACGTCGCTGGCGTACTCGTGCTTTTCGGCCCGTCCCAGGAAGACCAGCTTGCCGGTGTTGCCTGTTCCAATGAGGATGCCGCCTATCCCTTCCGCGCCCTGGACCGCGGCGAGAGTCAGCCCTTGCTGCGCGTCAAGGTGGCCAATATCGGCGTAGCTGCCGTCGTCTTCAATTTCGAAGATGCGGCCGCGATTGCCGGTCAGCGCCAGCAGGCCGTCGGGCTGCGCGGCCAGCGCGTAGACGATCTCGTCTTTGCCGGCCCAAATCTTGCGCGGCGCCTGGCCTTCGACGAGCGCGTAAATCTCGCTGCCCTCGGGCACGGAGGCGCTGGCGTTGGCCGCCTGCATCGACCCCGGCTGAACGAAGGTGACGGCGCCCTGGCCCGCTGCTTGTACGGGCAACGGCGGCAGCGGATTGCGGCTCTTGTCGCCGACGCTGGCCGCGTAGATGGTTGCGTTGACGGAGACGGCGACCGAGGTAATCTCGCGGCGCGGAGCTTCGAAGAGGACATAGCCTTTGCCTTCGGGGCTGATGCGATAGACGAGACCGGAACCGTCCGAGCCGGCGATCAGGTTGCCCTTCACGTCCCAGGCCAGGCAGCGAATGTGCGCTTCATCGCTCGAGAAAAAAGCCTCGGGCTTGGCCCCCGTCTTGTCCAGCTCAACGCGATAGACGGCTGCCGGACCGCCAGTGGCAATGTAGAGCCGCCCGGCCGCGTCGAAGGTCATATCCCAGATGTAATGCGACTTGGTTTCGGGCTTTGCATCGCCGGCCTTCGCCGCGTCCGGTCCGGTGGCGGCTGGGTCCAGCTTGGTGGCGTCAAAGACCACGGTGGCGCCGGTCTCATCCTGTTTGGTTGTGGCGTCGGCCTTCAGCCGGTAGACCTTGCCGCTGGGGATGGCGGCTGCGTAGAGCGCGCCATCCGGCCCCAGGCGCACCACCTGCACGCTGAGGTCCTTGGTCTCGAAGAGCGTGAAGGGCTTGCCATCCTGGCCGATTCGCAGCACGGTGGCCGGGGATGCGGTTCCCAGATAGGCCGTTCCGTTCTTGTCCACGGCGACCGACCAGACAAAAGTTGAGGGCGTGGTGAGCTTTTCAGTCAGGGCCGGGCCGGTACGCAGATGGCCGTCACTGGTAAGCGCGACCCCTTGCGGCGTGCCCTTCTCGAACTCCTCCAGGCGCGACTGGGTCCACAGGTGGGTGCCCTGGGCTGGCGCGGGCTGCGATGTGAAGACGGCTGTGAGGGCCGCGCAAAGAGCGGCACAACACAAGGCGGGACGGGGGCGGCGAAGGGTGAGGGAAGAAAAGTACATTCTGCCATTGAGTTTACTAAAGTCGGGTGAGCCGGCGCATATTATCGGCGGAGTGACGAGCGGGCTGCCGTGAAGCGCGATCAGTTTGGCTTATCCTCGGGTGAGCCCATTTGAATGCTGCCGCGATAGGATTTTGCGAACTCATGGAAGATCCGGGTCGATTTCGTGAACGCCTCAAGGCTTTTTGCGCTCAAGGTGAAAGTGAGGACACGATTCACGTCTGAGACGTAGATGACCTGCTCAAAGGCGTTTTGCGCCTCCCCGCTTTGGAACGTGTATACGGCAACCTTTTGCTTCATCTCCGGGAGCAAAAGGTCTTCCTCCTTGCGCACGACCCCTTTCTTGAATCTCTGCATGAATCCTGCAATATCCGATTGAATGTAGGAGTTCGTGTCTTTGTCCTCTTCCTTCGGGCCGACCGGCGCGCCGCTGATGTAAATCCAGACGTCGGCCTTTTGCGGGCTAACGCCATCGGGTAGAAAAAAGGCAAGTCCCGGGCCTTCGCTGTGCACCCATCCTTTGGGAGTGTCGATGGCTATGAAGCCTTGGGCCGTCACGAGCATCTCGTGCGGCGCGGAGGTGTCGGCCGAGGGCTTCTGAGCCGTGCATGAGCAGAGAACCAACAGTGGTAGTACCGCGCTTACCAACCCAAGGACCAGCTTGTTCGACAATCGCCGGAGAATCATATTCCTGCTTTGCCCTCTTTCAGATTCGTTTGGCAGTTACGTCGATTTTACAGCAGCAATGAAGCTTCAGCAGTGGAAAATCGCATTCTCTTTGGCCTGGCTTGGTCGAGCCAACGCAATGCCCTGCGCGTTATCATGGCCGGTATGAAGATTGAAGCGATGCAGGCGGCAATCCGCGAGGCCGGCTTGGACGGCTGGCTCTTCTACGATCATCATCACCGCGACCCGATCGCCGGGCGGATTCTGGGCCTCGACGAGAAGGCGCACGTCACGCGGCGCTGGTACTATTTTGTGCCGGCCGAGGGCGAGGCGCGCAAGCTGGTGCATCGCATCGAGCAGGGGCGGCTGGACGCGCTGCCCGGAGTGAAGGGGCTGTATTCGAGCTGGCAAGAGCTGGCCGCCGGACTCGAGGCGATGCTGGCCGGGGCGCGCACGCTGGCCATGCAGTACTCGCCCAACAACGCCATCATGCTGGTGTCGATGGTGGACGCGGGGACGGTGGAGTTTCTGCGCGGGCTGGGCAAGGAGATTGTCAGCTCCGCCGACCTCGTCGCCCAGTTTGAAGCGGTGCTGAGCGCGAAGCAGGTGGCGAGCCACGGACTGGCCCAGAAAGCCATTGATGAGATTCTGAATGAGGGCTGGCGCAAGATTGGCCGCACTCTTCGTCCGGCGACTGGGACGGCGGGCACCCTCACCGAGTTCGAGATGGCGCAATGGCTAAGCACAGCCATGCGAAACGAGGGGCTGATTTGGGAGGACGGTCCGAACGTCAGCGTAAACGCGAATTGCTCGGACTCGCACTACGAGCCTACCGCCAAAAATTCCTCGCCAATCAAGGAAGGCGACTTTCTGCTCATCGACATCTGGGCGCGCGTGAACCAGCCGGGCAGCGTCTACTACGACATTACGTGGACGGGGGTGGTGGGACGCGAACCGACGGAGCGCGAGCAACTGGTTTTCGAGACCGTTGTGAAGGCGCGGGACGCGGCCATCCAGAGAGTCGAGCTGGCTTTTGCGGAGGGCCGCGCGATCTGCGGCTTCGAGGCTGACGACGCGGCGCGGGAGGTGATTCGCGCGGCCGGCTTCGGCGAGTACTTTACCCATCGCACCGGGCATAACATCGGGGTGGAGATTCACGGCTCCGGAGCGAACCTCGACAACCTGGAGACCCATGACGTGCGGCGGCTGTTGCCGAATACGTGCTTCTCGGTCGAGCCGGGGATCTATCTGCCGGAGTTTGGCGTGAGAAGCGAAATCGATATGATGACCGCGCCGGGCAAGGCGTGGGTTACGGGACGGATTCAGAGGGAGCTGGTGAGGATTTAGGGACTAGGGACTGAGGGACTAGTCCCTGGCCTTTTGCGGTATAGTCAAGAAGGAATGGCAACTGAAGAGAAGAAGAACGCGGCGGCGCAACAGGGATTTGTCTATGCACCTCTGATCGCCGGCTGGCTGGTTCCGGGCGCGGGGCATTTTCTGCTGCGCAAATGGGGCCGCGGGGCGCTGCTGGCGGCGTCGATCCTGGGCATGTTCGCGACCGGGCTGGCGATGCAGGGCAAGCTCTACACGAGCGTGCACGACATACTGGACATTCTGTGTACGGCTGGCGACCTGGGCACCGGGCTGTTGTACCTCGTCAGCCGGATGCTGGGCCTGGGCGCGGAACAGGTGCAAACGGTCACCGCCGACTGGGGCGCGCGCTTCATCGTGGTGGCCGGTCTGCTCAACGTGATTGCCGCCGTGGACGCGCACAATCTTCGCACCGGGAGGAAGTCGTGACTCACTTTGCGGCGGTTGTACTCTTCGCTCTCTTCGCCTCGACGGTCTTCGGCATTACCTCGCGCGAGACGCCGATGCGCATGCTTCGCTACGGGATTTATTGCTTTGTGCTCTTCGTGGGATCGGCGATCGCGATCAGTTGGGTGATGTACTTTATTGCCCGGTAGAGGGCCTATTGTAGATTCGGGACAGCATCGTTCAGTGGATCGAGCAGCCCTATGAATAAAGAATGGCACGCGGAAAACAAGATGCCGGCTAAGGCAACGCTGGAGCAGCGAATCCAGTGGCACCGGGAGCACCAGTTGCATTGCGCCTGCCGGGAAGCGCCGAAGAATTTGCTGCCCTACATCAAGCCCAAGAGATAGAGGCTGGACAGAACCGCCTTATTCGGCGGGATTCCCAGGGGAGCTATCAGGCGATCATGGGCCGCTGCCAGACGGTGGCGTCGAATTTGTGCGTACATTCAAAGCCTTCGGCGTTGTAGAGGCCGATGGCGTCGGTGTTGGCTTCGGTGACGGTGAGAGAAACCTCGCTGACGCCCAGGCGCAGGAAGCAGGAGCAGGCCAGGGTGAGCAACATGCGGGCCAGGCCGCAGCGGCGGTACTCGGGCAGGACGCAGAGCTGGGTAATGTGGCCGCTCTCCGGACTGACCCGCGAGCCCAGCACCAGGGCCACCATCTCCCGGCTGATGCGATCCATGACCACGTGCGATACCTGCGCGGAGAAGACGCCGCAGCCGGAGTAGCGCACGATGTTATGCAGAAAGCGCAGCGAGCCGTGGACCGAGCGGTACTGGTCGTTGACCACGCTATCCGGATGGCCCTGGTACGCCGCGGAGATGAGCCGAGCGGCGGAGTCCATGTCCTCCTCGCGCCAGGAACGGAGATCCAGCCGGAGAGGAAGATGCGCGCGAGGCGCGGCCAGGAAACCTTCGAGAGGCCGCACCATGAAAAGCCGGCGGTGCATCTGGAAGCCGGTTTCGAGGAAAAGGTTCGCGTGGGAGCCCGTGGGGTGCAGCAGCAGTTGCGATTCAACCCGGTCAACCTGGGGCGAGTTCATCAGCAGCTCAAAGAGGTGGCGGAGCAGCGTCTCCTCAATCTCGTAGGCAGGAACCTCTTGGCCAGCCTCTCCATCGGCGCGGGGGCCGGGCAGCGCGAAGAGATCGCCGACAATCGCCTTGGCCCCTTCGTAGACGCAGAAGGCATAGCCGGCGACCTGGCCGGCGCTTAGGGCCGCGTAGCCGGGCAGCATGTGGTTGTCGAGGTACTGCATGAGGAGCCTGGACGAGACGTGGTAATCCCAATGCAGGCGCTGCTTCCACAACTCCGCTTCCGCCTCCAGCACAGGGCGCAGGACCGGCGCCGCAAAGTGCCGCAGGTCGAGAATCTCGATGGAAGAGCCGACTGTCATGCTTCTCCCTGACGGCGGTGAACAGCGGACGGCTTACCGGCTGCCCACCAGGTAGACGATCAGGCCCTGCTCGGGCCAACTGAAAAGCTGCTCATAGTGGCGGCCCTCGAGGTACTCTTCCAGAGCGGCCTCGGTGCGCAGGTCCACGCCGCCGCGCCCGGTGATGCGCGCCACCAGCAGGTGCTGCTCATCGGGCACGCCTTCATCGGTATAGTTGACCACCTGGCGATTGCGATAAAACGAGAGCCCGTACTCGACGTCGCGCCGGACGCGAAAGACCGCAACAGTCTCGTCGGCCGGCGCCAGTGCAGCCAGTTGCGCGGCCAAGGGGCGCGCGGAGTAAGAGCGGTCCAGCAGTTGAATCACGCGCTTGGTCTGGGGGATGGCCGGAAGGCCGAAGAACGGACCCACGCCGCAGAGAAACAGTACCAGGACTACCAGTACCCCGGTGGTGGCCAGCCGCAGGCGGGCCACGCCGAAGCCTTTCACCACCACCACAATCAGCATCGCCGCGCCGCAGGAGGACAAGACGGCTACAGCAAGCGCCGGCCAGGGCGGCATCACTCGGATGCACTCGCGGCTGCACTCGCGAAGAAAGACGAGGAACTGGGCAGCTCCCGGCGCGGGCAGGGGCGGCATCTGCGGGCTGTGAACCACAAACCAGGGCATCAACAGCGCAACCATGGTCATTACGCCGCAAAGCACCGCATGGCTGATCAGCACCCAGGGGCGGATTCCCGACTGCCGTTGGCGGAAGATGAAGTCCCCGGTGAGGATGGTGATGGGCGGAATGGAGGGCAGGATGTAGCCGGGCAGCTTGGACTTCGAGAAGGAGAAGAAGAGGATAGGAATCAGAGCCCATACGACGAGGAACTCCGGGAAGGCGTCGCCGGGGCGGCCTGCGCAGGGCTTGCATTTGCTGGATTGGCGCGCCCGCCACTCGCAGACCGAGGTCTGGATGCCGTCGATCAGCGCCCGCACCGCAATGACCGTCCACGGCATCACGGCCAGCAGAACCACCACGAAGTAATACCAGAACGGCTCATGGTGGTGATAAAGATCGGTACTGAATCGATCCAGGTTGTGTTCGAGGAAAAATACGCGGAAGAAGTCGGGATTCTGGTGCTGGACGGCAAGGAACCAGGGCAGGACGATGGCGAAATAGAGCAGCGCGCCCGGCCACCAGAAGGAGCGGCGCAGAACCGACCACTCGCGGCGCAGAGCGGCAAAGGCGGCGACAATCACAATGGCCAGAAAGGGCGCCACCGGCCCCTTGGCTAGCGTGGCCACGCCGGTGAAGAAGTAGATGTCGAAGAGCCAGAACTTGGAATCGGTCTCGTACCAGGCGTACCAGCCGAGCAGCCCGATGGCCAGGGGCGCGGCCATCTGCATGTCGGTTGAGGCTCCGCGGGCAAAGCCCATGATGCCGGCGCAGGCCACGGTGATCAGCGCCGCGTCCAAGTGGCCGCCGGGGCGGAACCGCCGCATGTGCAGATAGATGAGAGCCACCATGACGAAGGCGAAGGTGGCCGAGGGCAGACGCGCGGTCCAGTCGTGCACGCCGAAGTCCTGGAAGGCGAACATCGCCCGCCAGTAGTAGAGCGCCGGCTTCTCCAGCCAGGGCTTGTGATAGAGATACGGGGTGACGCAGGCGCTCAGCCTGCCCCGCAGGGTATGCGCCGAGTCGAAGCGGTCCAGCATCTCGTGGGCGATCTGCGCATAGCGGGGCTCATCGGCGCCCACCAGGCCCAGGCCGTCTCCGCCGGTGAGCGGCGTCTGTCCATAGAGAAGAAAGAAGAGGGTAAAGCCGAGAAAGACCACCGCTTCGCGGATCGTGGCCCAGCGGGGCAGCCGCAGGCGCCAACCCTGGGGCGAGTGCGGAGCGGATGGTTCTTGAACAGTTTCCACTTCCAGCGATTCTCCAGTTGAACCGTTCCGCAGGCAGGCTACTCCGCTTCCGGTCATGGCGATGGGGGGATCTGACCGGCCTCTGCCTGTACTCCGCGCCTTTTCAGAGCGCGGAGATCGTGCTGTGGTTCGACAGGGACAAGGCTAACAGATTCGAGCGCTTGAGCGGAATCTCAATTGGCTGCTGCCGGGTATTGTGACGTCGCGGGCATGAAACTGAGTGGTGTAGCAGTGCCATAAGTCGTACAAAACGATCCCGGCTATAGTCGTCAAGAGAGCGCAAGTTATTGAAAATAGACTTCATTATGAGCCAATGCGGTGTAGGCTTTCTAGAATATCGAGGCGAATCCCGAATCAGATGATGTTGCGTTGGATTACAGGATGGATGCTTGTCGCGATCACATAAATAGGATTACTATCACTTTGTTCGCGATTCACCACGGAGAGAGCCCATGAGAAAAGCCGTTGCAAGTATTTGCCTCTGGCTCCTGGCATTTTCATCGCCAGTTTTTGCTGACTCTCAGCATAGCCACCATGCCCGTGCTGCAACTAGCCGCCATCCGAGTACATCGCATAGGTTTCATGCATCAGACGGGCACAAACCAGTTCATGTGCGCAGCTACACGAGGAAAGACGGTACGGCTGTGCGGACACATAACAGACATGCACCGGGAACAGCGCCGCATTAGACCAAAGCGCATTGTCGCATGGTGGCTGGGCGCTCCACCCTCGCCGCGTACTTGTTCTTGCGGCGGATGTTACCCAGGTGGTGAACGATGCGCGGCTGCGGCCAAATCGGAAAGGGCGAAGGTGATGGAAAGCGGAGATGTTGCGGCGGTTGAGGCTCGTCTGCGGAAGACGATTCTGAAGGCTGGGGCGCTGGCTGGGGTCTGTGCGGTTGGCGCGATGTTAGCACTCGTGCTGGTGGCAGGCGCTGTGCGGTGGGGTATCAACTCGGCTGAAGAAAACACTGCTATGAACCGCGCAGCGGCAGTCGCTCGTGAGAATGCGAAAGTAAGTCCTGAGTTTATGGAGGCCTCCCAAAAGATAGTGGCGTTGATCCGGGTTGAGCATACTGCTTCTCTGAAATCGTTAAAGGAATTCGAGGCTGCTCATCAGCAAGCTGAGCTAGCTTGGCAACAATTGGGGAATCTGGCAAAAACGCCTCATGAAACCGATATTTGGGTGACCCTGGAGCGCGGAGAATCAGGCTTTTACTCTTGTGCCCGGAATGCGCTCGATCCTTCCATCCATTCCCTTTCTGTTTCTATGTGCGAAAATGAGAATCCATTGTCTGAGATAGATCAGGCGCTCGCCCATTCGTCGCAGTAATTATTACGCAAAAGTGTACATAGCTTTGGTTGCGGAGCCTGCCCTGAGCGCAGTCGAAGGGGTGGGAAACCACGAACCTCAATCGGCCTTGTTCATCCGGAATGCACTCAGACGGCTACCCTGCCTGAGCCGGCGATTCCGCGGCACTCGGCTCGGCGGGCGCCTTCTGCCGCTTGCGATGCCGGTCCATCAGCTCTTCGATGCGCGCCTGGAAGCGGCCCGAGCGGTCGGCCAGGAAGCTGAGTTCGGGAACGTGGCGTACGCCCATCCGCTCCTTGAGTTCATAGCGGATGTAGCCCTTGGCGGCTTCCAGACCGGCCACGGTCTCTTCCTCGGCCTTCACGATGTCCTGGACGGCGCTGTCGATGGCCACATAAACCCGCGCCGACTTGCCGCCGGGATTCAGCGCCACCTCGGTGACGTAGCAGAGATTGATGCGCGGATCGACCAGCTCGCCCTCGATGAGGACGCCGATCTCATCGCGCAGCGTCTGCGCCACGCGGTCCTGATGATGCTTCCGCCCCCTGTGCTCCGGCATGATCCCCTCGCTTCCACCACGGGTAGACCATTCAGCATAGCAGAGCCGAGTGCGAGGACCCCCAGCCGGTCAGCCGGTTGCGCTGTCTGCTCCTTCCTCCGGCCGAGGATCTGGAATGGGCGCTCACCGATCCGCTCGCCCCAGAGAATTCCTCCAAAGAAGTTTCCAATTGCCTCGCTTGCATCCGGGCGCTATCCTAAGCGAGTTTCCTGGCGCCGAACCGGGACCCCCGAGATTCCCCAGAGGCTGCCTGGAACGGAGGTCAACTGGATGTCCCTACGTTTCTTTGCATTGTGTGCCGCCGGCGCCGTATTGCTGGCAGCTTGCAAGCAGGCGCGCTAAACGCTTTTCCAATCCATTCCCCGAAAGGAAAACCGGAACAATGAAACTGACTACCCACCTGAACTATGGCGGCAATTGCGCTGAAGCGCTGCGCTTCTACGAAGAGAATCTGGGCGCAAAGATCCTCTTCAGCATGACCTACGAGCAGATGCCGGAGCCGAAGAATATCCCGCCGGGATGTGAAAAGGCTATTCTCCACGCCAGCCTGCGGATCGCGGACGCAACGATTCTGGCGTGTGACGCCCCCCCGGACCGCTATCAGCCCATGCGCAGCGCCTATCTTTCCCTGTCCGTCGACAGCAATGAGGAGGCCGAGCGCATCTATGCCCTGCTCTCCGAGGGCGGCGAGGTCTTCATGAAGATGGAGGAGACCTTCTTTGCCTTCCGCTTCGCCATGCTGCGGGATAAGTTCGGCGCATCCTGGATGATTATTCACCAGCGGCCGATGCCGGGCGGCGCTTAAGGGGCGGTTCAGAGGCTCGAATTGCGCGAAGGGATGAGGCTAGAACTCATCCCTGTTCCCTGCTTTTTTAGCTCTCTAAATACTCCCAGAAGGTATCAGCCAGTTCGGCGCCCAGTTCGTTGGTCATGCGGCGGGCGGCGCGCTCGACCTCTTCGATGAGGCCGTGCAGATAGTCGCGCGAGCGGGAGACCGCGACCACGCCGATGGTGGCAGACTGCCAGGTGACCGCCTCGTCCAGTTCGGCCACCGAGACGTTGAAGCCCTGCTTGAGCTGGTCCTTGAGCGAGCGCACCACGTGCCGCCGGTCCTTGAGCGACTGGGCGTGCTCGATGCGGATTTCGAGCGTCAACTGGGCGACGGCCATGGCGTTCGGAACTTTACACCGACAGTGTAAGGCCAATTCGCGCCGTGGGATAGAGTTTTCTGCGGATTCGGGGGGAAATATAAGGGCGATTGACTGGCGCCGCCGGGAACGCCCCACTTGCTATCATCGGGAGAGACTCCCGGCGGCCGTCTTTTCCGGCGCAATGATTGAGGTTTTTTGCCCATTCAGATGACTCCCGTTGCACAGTCCGCGGCTTCAGCGCAACCCGCAACGCCCGCAGTCGAAGGCTCCGCTCACGGTCATGCGCGCCTGCATGTGCCTGAGGCGGGAGCCACGGCGACGCTGATACACGACCTGCGCGAACTCTTCAAGGTCAAGGTGGTGGGACTGGTGCTGGTGACCGGCTGGGGCGGGTTCTACCTGGGATCGATCGCCTCCGGCATCACCAGTATGCAGCGCGGGCTGCTGGACACGCTGCTGGGCATCGGGCTGGTCTCGGCCGGAGCGGGCGCGCTGAACGAGGCTCTGGAGCGCCGCACCGACGCCCTCATGAAGCGCACCGAGGACCGGCCGATGGCCGCGGGACGCTTCTCGCTGGCCCAGGGAGTGCTGGCCGGCCTCGCGGCGGTGGCTTTGGGGGCATACTGGCTGACGGCAACAACCAATCTGCTTACCGTGGCCCTGGCGCTGCTGACGGTTTTTACTTATGTGGCCATCTACACGCCGCTCAAGCGGGTGACCGCGCTGGCCACCTTCATCGGCGCGTTTCCCGGCGCGATGGGCCCGCTGCTGGGCTGGACTGCGGCGCGGGGGCGGATCGAGTGGCCGGGAGTGGCCCTCTTCGCCATTCTCTTTGTCTGGCAGTTTCCGCATTTCATGTCCATTGCCTGGCTCTATCGCGAGGACTACGCCCGCGCCGGGATTCGCATGTTGCCGGTCGTCCAGCCGGACGGATGGTCCACCGTGGCCGAGGCGCTCTTCTTTGCCGTGGCCATGATTCCCGTCAGCCTTGCGCCCTGGCTGCTGGGAGTGGCCGGGGCGGCTTATGCCGTGCTGGCCGCTCTGCTGGGGTTGGGCTACCTGGCTTACACGATTCGCTTCGCCCACATTCTGAGAGCCACGAATGAAGACGAGAGGCGCAGGCTGGCCCGCGATCTGCTCAAGGTGAGCGTGCTCTACCTGCCGCTGCTGTTCACCACGCTCATGCTCTGCGCGAAGGCGAGACAATGAGGAAGCCATGACGGACGCGGTCCCATCCTCGAAGACCGGCCCGGCAATCGGGGCCATTTTGCTCATCAGCGTGGCGGCAACGGCGTTTCTCTTCTGGCTGATCTATGTGCATCCGGCCGCGGCGTCCAGCGCGCAATACGCCTTTCTGCCCGCGCTGAATGCGCTGCTCAACGGCCTGAGCGCCGTCGCGCTGCTAATCGGCTACACCTACATCAAGGCAAGGCGCATTGCGGCGCATCGCGCGGCGATGATGACCGCCTTCGGCTTCTCCACGTTGTTTCTGGTGAGCTACATTCTGCACCACGCGCTGCACGGCGATGTCCGCTATCCGGCCCACGCGGCCCTGCGGATGATCTACCTGCCGCTGCTAACCAGTCATATTCTGCTGGCCGTGGTGGCGCTGCCGCTGGTGCTGGTGACGTTCTTCTTCTCGCTCACCGGGAGGATCCCGCAGCATCGCAAGGTTGCCCGCTGGACCTTCCCGCTTTGGCTCTATGTTTCAATCACCGGCGTGGTGACCTGGGCGATGCTGCGGCTGGCGCAAGGACAGTGGTCAGTGATCAGTGGTCAGTGATCAGAAAAGCCCCGTGCACCATCCTTTCGCGCGCTTTGCGAGAGGGTGGGATACCATGAACCCAAACCGGCTCGATTTTCGAGAAACATGATGCCCGCAGGCGAGACGAATCCGAACTCTTACCCCTCCAACGATGGCACACGGCAACTGCTGCAATGGGGCGCGTCGATCCTGGGCGCTGGGATTTTGGCCACGGCGCTGCTGGAAACCCTGCTGGGCGGCTTCTCACCCACCGGCGCCAGCACCAACACCGGCTGGTTCGCGCTGATCGTGGCGCTGACATGCATTCCCTTCGGCGGCCTGCTGCTGGCGCTGGGGGTGGCCAAATGGCTGCGCAACCGTGCGCAACACAGGTGATAGCTTCAATTGGGTAGGTCGTGACTTCATTACGGACGAAGTTCTCCGAAAAGCATACCTCAGGGGCTGAAGCCCAGACTCTTTCTGCCCGCCTTTGTGCCGGGGTTAAAACCCCGGCCTACCAGCCCGGAGCCACCTTCCGGGAGAGTTTTTCCCGCAAAGGCTGACGGTCTGTTATGCTTTTCGATGATTGCAGTACACGACTGGATTGGAGTGCAACGAGATGGCTAAGAGCGTGAACAAGGTCTTCCTTCTGGGCAATGTGGGCAAGGATCCGGAGATTCGTTCCACCCCCAGCGGCACCATGGTGGCCAGCTTCGGCCTGGCAACCAGCGAACGGCAGAAGGATGCCTCTGGAAACTGGAGCGACAGAACCGAGTGGCACAACGTAATCGCCTATGCCAAGTTGGCCGAGATTGTGAGGGATTACGTAAAGAAAGGCAGCAAGCTGTTCATCGAGGGCCGCCTGAACACGCGCAATTGGGACGATAAGGAGACCAAGAAGAAGGTCTACCGGACCGAGATTATCGTCAGCGATCTTTCGCTGCTCTCCGGGCGCGAAGAAGGCGCGGGCGGTTCCAGCCGGCCGGCAAGCGCTTCCAGTTCGGCAGCCAGCTTTGACCAGCGTCCCGCGGCGGCCGCTGGCGGCGCGGAGGATTACACGCAGCAAACCGAAATCTCGGACGACGATATACCGTTCTAAAAGCAGTCGTCAGTTCTCAGTTTTCAGTCGTCAGTGTACGGCCCGGACAGGTATGTACGGCTTCAAAGGGACGCCCTCGCTTATCCAATTCACAGGCTGCTGTTCGCTCTGGGCTTAGAACTGACGACTGACAACTGAGAACTCACAACTAGCTTCACTCCGCCTTCATCAGCGTGGCGATCAGCGTGTCTTTGCGGCTGCTGGCCATCGAGTCCGCGTTGCTCAAGACGCGCAGCCAGGCGAAGACCGCTCCGGCGGCCAGCAGCAGAAAGACCGGCACTGCCAACCATGGTTCCTCCAGCGCCCAGCAGAGCCCAAAGACCGCCGCGCCCGCGCCCAGCACTCCCAACTGAACCAGCAGGGCGAGCAGGGCATTAGATTGCGATCCGCGCTGGCGCGTCATCCTCCCAGGATTGATGCGGTAAGGCATGGTGAGCGAAAAGACGTTACCCGCGGCCAGGTTGGCAGGCAGCGCAAAGAGGATCCACGCCGCCGTCGCCGCCAGCACTATGCCGCCGGACCGGCCCAACCGCAGCGTGCATAGCAGGCCGGCCAGCAGCGCGTCCAGCAGGAAGAGCAGGCCATGGAAGAGATTCTTGGCCAGCAGAACGGTCCGGATGGGCGTGGGAGAGAGAAAGAGGATCTGAATCCCCTCACCCTCTGTGCCCAGATTGTCGTAAAACAACTGCGTAAAGCCCAGCAGCGCGTAGGCTACGCAGATGGGCATAGCAAACGGGAACGAATTCCCCGCCCCCCCAGCGCCGTTGCGAAAGATGCTCCCCAGGATGAGCACCATCAAAATGGGCGTGCCCAACGCCCAGAGCAGGGGAAAGCTGCGCAGCAAGGAGCGCAGATCCTTTTCCATGACCGCGGCAACGATGCCGGCGCCGCCGGACCGGCTCTCGCTCTGCGCCAGATCGGCCTGGATCGGAAGCACTTTGCTCCGGCTCGGGGCCTGCTTGCTCCGGGATGGAGGCGCGTTGCTCCGCTTCGGCGCCTGGCCCAGATTCTCACCGCGATACTCGGCCCCCAGGCGCTTGGCCAGCCCAACGCCCGCGGCCAGCAGATAGAGGCCCAGGAGGCCGAGCGAGGCCAACGCCGCCGCGGGTCGCGCCTGGCCGGCCCATTCAATCGCCTGTGCGCCCAGCCCCGGCGGCAGCCAGCGCTGCACGGCATCGGCGGTCTCCACCCATGGCCCGTAGGTGGCCCGCATCTGGCGGTACTCCTCAGCCCGCTGCTGCGGAGTGGCGTGTCCCTGGTGCCGCCTCTGATGGAGCGCCGGATTCAGCAGTTGCAGGCTGAGAATCAGCAGCATGAAGATTGCGCCCACAATCTCCCGCGTCCTGCGTTGCGCCAGCCAGCGGTCGATCCAGGCAAAGACGGCCCGCACCAGCAGAATGTTGAAGAGGGTAAAGACGCCCAACCCGAGCGCCGTCCAGGCAAAAAGCTCCGGCCGGGCCGCGGTGACGCCCGCCCAGATGCCCAGGCAGCAAAGGCCGCCGATGATCGTCGAGACATCGGCCAGGCCGAAGACGACATAGAGCAGGTAGTACGATCCGAAGCGTACCGGAAATCGCAGCAGGATACTCATGTCGAACTGTTCCTGGAACGACGCCAGCATGATGGGAACCATCTGCCAGAGGATGAACGTCCCCCAGAAAAGAATCGGCAAGAACTGCCATTGCCCCCTGGAAGCCACCAGATAGCTCAGCGTACCCAGGCCCGCGCCCAGCCCCAGCCCCATGACGCCATAGATGCCAAAGACCACGATGCGCGCGCCCAGCTCGAACGCGCCCATCCTGGAGCGCAGTCCGTTGAGGAAGATGCGCCAGCGCAGATTGGCCATGGCCGCGTATTGCGCGCGCGCCTGGGCGCTGAAGATTCCCGCGCCGGAGTTGCCAGTCTGGACTTCGCCGGTCCCGTCTATGCCAGCCCCATTTACGCCAGCCATGACAGCTCCTGCTGCGGCTCCACTGCGCCGCCCGCTCCGACGATCGAGAGGAAGATCTCTTCCAGGGTCAGGCGCTGTTCGCCCTCCGCGCCCGGCACGGTGGAGGCCACGCCCGCGCGCAACTCTTCAATCGACCCATTGGCCACCAGACGGCCCTTGGAGATGATGGCGACGTGGCTGCACAGCCGCTCGACAATCTCCAGTACGTGAGTGGTCAGGAAGATGGTCGCGCCGCGATTCAACATTCCCTGGAGCATGTTCTTCAGCATCCCGGCGGCGATGGCATCCACGCCCTCGAAGGGCTCGTCGAGAAAGAGCACCTTCGGCCCGTGAATCACCGCGGCGGCCAGGGCCAGCTTTTTCTTCATGCCGTGCGAGAAGTCGGTGACCAGCTTGCGGCTCTCGTTGGCCAGTTGCATGAAGTCCAGCAGCTCTTCGGTGCGGCGGTTGGCGGTCTCGCGGTCCAGTCCGTACATGCGGCCGACAAAATGGAGATACTCGGGGGCGGTCAGCCGGCCCAGCAGCGCCATCCCCTCCGGCACCACGCCGATCTGCCGCTTGAGTTCCAGCGCGCCGGCCGCGAAGGGCTGGCCGAGAATTTCCATCGTTCCCGCGCTCGGCTCAAGCAACCCGGTGAGCATCTTGATGGTGGTGGACTTGCCAGCCCCGTTCGGCCCCAGGAAGCCGAAAAACTGCCCCGGAGCCACGCTCATGGTCACATCCGCGACGGCAATGAGGTCGCCGAAGCGCCGGGTAAGGCCGTGCGTTTGAATCGCCGCGATTTCCATTTCGCCAAGGATAACAAGGTTGGCGAGGGAAACAAAGCGGAGGGTTGGCCGGGCGATGGGCAGATTCCGGATAGACGGCCATCCGGAATCGCAATATCCAGATAGTTGCGCCGGGAAGCGCGGCAGCCAGAAAGATGCTCAAGCCGGAAATTCCTCGGCGTCTTGCAATGGCTGTTGCAAGGCCACCAACTTCTCGCAGCGCGTGGTTCTTGAAACCATGGATTTGCGCGTGCCAAAATGGAGCGGATTGCCTTGAATGACAACGCGGCGCTCCGGTCGATGCCCGCCTGCAAGAGCAACCGGCCCGGAGGTCACCCGCAATGAACCCCTTCTACCTGGATGTGGACGGCGCAACATTCCAAGCCAACTTTGACGCGAATACCGCGGCATACATGCGGCTGGTCGCGCTCGCGATGCGGGACAACGGCGGAAATCCGCTTTACTCGGCGGCCTGGATCCCCAGCGACGGCCGCAGTTGGGCAGCCTGCATCGGCGTGAGCCTCACCGGCCTTGTCGCGTTCTATAACAAGTGGTCAGCGCAAGGCATGGAGATGAAATTGCTCGCCTCGACCGAGACGCTCCTCAGCGCGGTCATGGAGGCGACTGCAACGGGAACGAAGTTCGTCTACGACCTAACGGATGGGCCTGTCAGCAGCTCAGGAGCGGTTGCGCCAATCTGGGCGACCGCTCTGGGAGCGCGGGCGGTCACCGATGGCGCGACCGGCCTCGCATGGACGACGGTTTGGCTCGGCAAGCCTCCTGCCTGGGTAGCCGGGCAGATTTACGTCGAAGGGGCTATGGTGACCGACAGCAATGGGAACCTGCAGCAGGCAAAGACGACAGGCGCCTCCTGGGCGGCTCCGCCCGCTTGGTCGACCAGCCTGGAAGCGCCGCCTGTAACAGATGGCGATGGCGGGCTCACCTGGTCCCTCATCTGGCTTGGTACACCTCCTGCTTGGGCGAGCGGGACAACCTACGCCCAAGGGGCGCTGATAACGGACAGCAACGGAAACCTGGAACTGGCCACGACTTCAGCACTCTGGCCAACGCGCTTAACGCCAATCAGCAGCCAGCCTCCAATCTGGCGCCCCGTGCGTTTGCGATCTACGGCGCCGCGGGCGCCGCGCGGCGTTACGCGGCGGTATTTGAGCCTTGCGAGGAGAACTGGGCATACGGGCTCTGGCTCACCGACACCACAGCTCCGCAGACTATCGACGCGTACTTCAACGACTTGCGGTATCGCCCCACTCTTCTGACCTACAGCCCGGACGGGTACCTCTTTGGCGTATTCCGGGACAATTCCATCGGTCCCAACAACTGGACAGCGGCCAACGCATTGACAATTCCAGCCCTCACGGCGATGTATAACTCCTTTGCCGCTCGCGGACTGTGGCCGCTTTCGCTTAGAACTTATCCGTAAATAGTATTGAGTTTGGTACTCGCAAGTAGATCATCTGAAGCAGCGCACGCGAGTTGAGCGAAAATACATTTCAGGATGCCTCAAATCAAGTCGTGGACCGTCTCAGA
>JBEKNI010000045.1:0-32205 GCA_049522975.1 Occallatibacter sp.
TTTCAATGCCGTTCCAGAGTTGCGATACCGTCTGCCCGTTGGCGAAGGTCCAGGTCAGCGACCAGCTGGTCCAGGCCGTCGTTCCCGTGTTTTGGATGGTGATGGCCGCGCCGAAAGCGCTGCTGTTCTGCGGTGAGATCGTGTAGACGACATTGCACGCCGCCGCAGCGTGAGCGCAGGGCGCAAAGATGGCTAGTAGTAGAGCCGCGAGTACCGTAAAGTACCCGCTCAGCCGGCGAGTGAGTGCTCGCCCACAGGGGAGGGGACGGTGATGCGAATCCAAACGCATGGGGTTCCTTTCGAGGAGGGAGGTTGATTCCGGGCGTACGGCTAGACCGCAAACGGAAACGTTATCACGCGCATGCGCGGGAGGAATTGCCCTCAAATTGCCGCGCGGTTTAAGCGATGTGGCTTTCTCGGTATCCGGCAGAGCATTCTTCCGGCGCATTGGAGCCTATTCCGCCCCTGCGAACACTGTCAATGGGAAAATGAAGCGGGCCGCCACCGAAAGGGATGAAGACCGAAGTTGCCCCTTTGACACCCTGTGGCGACGCGCCTATGGCATGGCGCTGAGCCGCCAACCAATACCTGGCGATGCCCGCTCTTGACGAGCCGGCGTCCAGCGATACCATCTCCGCGTTTCGCTCACGTCAGTTCCATGGCGCTTCCCAGCGCGGCGGTCAGGTATTGATCGGTCTCAGTTGAGGTGGTGCGCATGAAACGCTCAGCAGGTTGTCCCTGGTTTGTTCCAAACTCTTGCACGGGGTCTACGCCGTCGTAGAGGAAGTGGGTGGCCGTGCTTCTGAATCGTCTTGCTCACGCGCCGCCCCAGCGGATCATGAGAAAGGCTGGCGCCGTGGTTATCCGCCGAGACGAGCCGATTCAGCGCATCCCGGACGCAGGTGTTCATGCCGTCCGAGAGCGTGCTGCCGTTGGCGTCGTAGGTCATCGCTGTCGAGCCCCGCTGCGTGAGCTGGGTGTCCGCATCATACACAGATACAAGATGGGATCCACATAGCGCTCACCGGACAACTAACCCGATTGCCAGTTTCTGCCAACATTGCAGAATGAGAAATTGCATCATGCGCTGTTGGACCCGGTTGCGCGCGCCAAAATCTACACCCACCCTCGTAAACACCGGGAATTTCGTGTATTTACATCCGGCGATGGCACTATGAAAGCCGCGCACGGAGGGGGTATTTTCCGTGTGGTGATGTTTTGACCGCGTCCATCCGGCTTGCATAGGCGAGCATCCTATTGCTTGGGTTTGCCTCGATTTGGTTCACGGAGATCATGCGCCTCGGCGCCAGCTTCAGAGCAACGCCGGAGAACTCGCCGGCGGGTCTTGATCCGCGCGAGCAAGGCCGTTGCCCTGAGGTTGGTATCTTCTTCCGCAGGTGCAGGCGCGGGAGGCGGAAAGCTTCTCGCCGCACTCGCACATATAGCCAGCCAGCCGCGCCGGGACGCCGACCATCAACGCGTAATCCGGAACATCCCGGGTGACCACCGCGCCCGCGCCTACGAAGGCATAGCGACCGACCGTAACTCCGCATACCACAGTGGCATTGGCGCAGATGGTGGCGCCTTCGCGCAGCCGGGTCGGCACTGCCTGGTCCGCGGTCTTCTTAATTTCCGCGCGTGGATTGCGGTCATTGGTAAAGACCGCGTTCGGCCCGATAAATACGTTATCCTCGGCCACCACGCCGTCGTAGATCGCCACTCCGTTCTTGACCGTCACGTTGTTTCCCAGCACCACCCTCGATTCCACGAAGGAGTGATCGCCCAGGTTGCAGTTCGCGCCGATGCGCGCACCCTTCATTACGTGGGCAAATGCCCAGATGCGCGTGCCTTCGCCGATGTCGCTGGATTCAACCAGCGCTTGCGGATGATGGTAAAAGGCTGGCAAGACTTCCTGCTTTCGTTGAGTGCCGAGTACCGGAGAGGGCGATAGGAACCGTGCACAGCACTATTCACAGATCCAAACCTATCGACCAGGTGCGCAGATACTCGATTCCAAGCTCAATCATACGCTTGACGGAGACGGAATTGCGGCGACTGAAGCCTGGCCAGTTCCGGAGCTTCCGGCAACCGGATGGCAAGAGACGGCATCGAATTGGCCTCAAGTCCGGCCAAGTTGCTGAGAAAATCCCAATTCCGCACAGCTTTGTTGGCAGATTCCAAGAAGAGGAATTCCGGACTCCCTTATCCACAAATTCCCTTCTCTGCCGAGTTGACCCTGCCCTCCGGGGGCCGTAGAGTCGGTAATCAGAAGGCTGCATTTTCGCTGTGGCAATGCATTCGCGGCGGGTTGCACGGATCAAGGCAAAAAAGCAACAGCAGGTCCTTCGGCTCCGTTTGGCGCAAGGAGCGCGCCAAACACAGCTCAGGATGACAGTTTTGTTCAGGTTAGTTGCTTTCAGACAGAGAGGCTAAGAAGAGCCCTATCACCCCGGAGTGAGAATGCTGAAATTAAAGAAGATCCACATCCTCGGCTTCAAGAGCTTTTGCGACCGCACGGAAGTGACCGTGGCGGGCACGGGGATTGCCGTGGTGGTGGGACCGAATGGGTGCGGCAAGTCGAACATCCTGGACGGGGTGAGCTGGGTGCTGGGCGAGCAGAGCGCCAAGTCCTTGCGCGGCACGCACATGCAGGACGTGATCTTTGCCGGAACCAAAGAGCGCAAGCCACTGGGCATGGCCGAAGTGACGCTGACCCTGGTCGATCCGGAGGCATACGAGGGTCCGATTCCGGTCGAGCCGCTGGTGGCCGTCGACCACGACGGCCCGGCCGACTGGGACGAGGAGGAAGTACGCCGCCAGCGAGCCAATGAGGCCGAGGAGATCGTCGCCAATGAGCAGCCCGGCCAGACGCTGGAAGACGATGCGGGCGAAGGATCGGGCCAGCCGCAAAGCATCACTAGTGGCGAGGGTCCGCAGGCGGTGGTGCTGAAGATTCGCCGGCGCAAGTTCCAGCGCACGCCGCAAAAGGGCGAGATCCAGGTGACGCGGCGCCTGTTCCGCACTGGCGAAAGCGAGTATCTACTGAATGGCAAGCTCTGCCGGCTGCGCGACATCCAGGAGATCTTCATGGGCACGGGGCTCGGCCCGGAAAGCTACGCGATCATCGGGCAGGAGCGGATCGGGCAACTGCTCAGCTCCAAGCCATACGACCGGCGGTCCATTATCGAGGAGGCGGCGGGAATTACCCGCTTCAAGAACAAGAAGCGGCTGGCTGAATTGCGCCTGCAGAGCGCCAAGCAGAATCTGGCCCGGGTGGACGACATTTTTGAGGAAGTCACGCGGCAGATGAACAGCCTGAAGCGTCAGGCGTCCAAGGCCGAGCGGTTCGCCGTGGTGCGGGATGAGTTGCGTGGGCGGCTGCGCGTGGCGCTGGCCAGCCGCATGACACTGATGGACGCGGCACAGGTCAAGCTGGAGGCGGAGATCGCCGCCTTGAGCGAGCGGATCGGCGGCGCGGCGGCGGAGATTGAAGAGGCCGAGGCAAGGCAGCACGCGGCGACTGAGCGCGGTTACGAACTGGACCACGAGGGCCAGCAGGCGCAGAACCGGGCCAACTCGGCGGCCGTCGAACTGGAGCGGGCCGCGGCGCGTCAGCGCGCCAATGCCGAACGCGCCAGCGAGCTGGAGACACGCATCGCGGCCGCCGGCGCCGAGCTGGAGCAGACGCGGAGGCAGTTGAACGGCATTGCCGAGGAGCGGGCGCAACAGCAGAGCTTCCTGGAGACAGCGGCCGGTGAGGCTCAGGCCTTTCGCCAGCAAGCGGAGGCGCGCCAGCAGGAGGCGCGCGCGGCGGCCGAGGAGGTCTTTGCGGCAGAGCGCGAACTGGAGGCAACCCGGCGCCACGCCATGCAGTTGATGACACTGGCCGGCGACGCCCGCAATCATACGGCACAAGGCGAAGAGAGCCTGGCCGCGCTGGAGCGCGAAGCTGCGCGGTTGGAGACCGAGTTGGGCCAGGCGCGCCGCGATCTGGAGAGCCTGAACGCGCAGAGCGGGCAGGCGCGGGAGGGATTCGAGTCCGCGGCGGATGCGCTGAAGCGGCTGGAGGGGGAGATTGCGGCGCTACGCGAGGCTCTGCAGGCCCGCCGCGGCGAGGAAGACGCGCTACGCGCGCGCGCCAACCAACTGCGCGGCGATCAGGCTGCGGTGGCTGGCAGGCGCGATGCCCTGCAATCGCTGATTCGCAATCACAGCTACTCCAGCGACTCGGTGCGCAAGCTGCTCAAGCCGGGCGCGCTGGCTGTGGGCATGGCGCCCAAGGGGACGCTGGCTGATTTTGTGGAGGTGAGCGGCGAATACGAGGCCGTGGTGGACGAGTTCCTGCGCGAGGAACTGAATTATGTGGTGGTGGAGAGCTGGCCGGCTGCCGAGCAGGGCATCCTGCTGCTCAAGTCCGGCGTCGATGGCCGGGCCACATTCCTGATCCATCCGATCGAGCAGGGCAGACTTTTTGAAGAAGGCAACGAGACGATCGGCGGCGCGGGCCTGACTCCGCTCAAGGATTCGATCCGGGTGCTGAACGGTTTTGGGCGGACGCTGGAATCGATCCTGCCCAAGCTCAAGTACAGCTACGTGGTCGAAGATCCGAATGAGGCGCTGCGCTTGGCCGCGCGCTACCCGCACGCCTATTTCCTGACGCCGGGCGGCGAGTGCTTCCACAATGCAACGGTGACCGGCGGCAAGCCGGCCAGCGAAGGCCCGCTGGCGCTGAAGCGTGAGTTGCGGGAGGCCGAAGGCCGCCTGGGCAAGCTGGAGTTCGCCCTGGCGCAGACGGAGACGGAAGCATCAGCTCTGGCCAAGGCCATCGAAGAGCTGGCCGCTCAACTGGAGGCACGCGGCGAAGAGCGGCGGCTGGCCGAGCGCGACGCCGCCAATCAGGGCGCGGCGCTGAAGCACATGGAGGCCGAGACCGAGCGCGCCGGGCGGCGGCTCCGGGAGTGGACGGCGCAGGCTGCCCGCAACAAGGACGCGCGGGAGGCCCGGCAGATCTCCATTCACGGGCAGCGCGCGGAGATGCTTCGCCTGGAGGCCGAGCACCGGGCGGCCGAGGCGGCTCTGGATGCGTTGCAGGCCCAATTGGCCATCCTGCGGCAGAAGCGCGAAGGCTTGCAGCAGGAAGCTTCGCGAGTGACAGCGGAGTTGGCCGGCCTGGAGGAGCGGCGGCGGGGCGCCGAAGCCGGCTTTCAGCGCATCGACCGGCTTTATGCCGACCTGGAGCGTCGCGTTCTCACCATCGAGCAACAGCGCGCCGCCGCCACCTCAGAGTGCGAACAGCGCGTCAGAGAGAGCGCGGAACTGGCCCAGCGCGAAGAAGAGCTGAAGGCCGCGCGCGCCGAGGCGCTGGCTCTGGCGCAAACGCTGGTCGCCGAGGCGCAGATTCTGCGCCAGCAACTGGCGGCCATGGAGACGCAATTGAAGACCGGGCGGGCTGCTCTCGACCAGTTGCGCGAGCAGCGCGCTGCCCGTTCCAGCGAAGCGGCCAAGCTGCGCTCCGACCTCGAGCACCTGGAGGCAAGCTGCCTGGCCGAGGTCAACCTGGAAGCTGCCGTACTGCGCGCAGATGCAGAGATCGCGCGCCTGGCCGGCAAGGAGTTGGCCGCCATAGAAGATGCCTGCCGCGAGCTACGCCAGCGCATCGAGCAGATGGGCCCGGTGAACATGATGGCTCTGGACGAGTACAAAGAGACCGCCGAGCGGCATAGCTTCCTGGAAGCGCAGCGCAGCGACCTGATGGAGTCGATCGAAAACACCCAGGAGACCATCAAGGAGATCGACACCATCTCGCGCACCAGATTCGATGAAGCCTTTGCACGCATCAACGAGAACTTCGCCCGCGTCTTCGCGCGGCTCTTTCAGGGCGGGCAGGCATTTCTGCGCGTCACCGACGCGGAGAACCAGGCCGAGAGCGGCCTCGACATAGTGGCCCAGCCGCCCGGCAAGAAGCTGCAGAATGTGCTGCTGCTCTCGGGCGGCGAGAAGTCGCTCACCGCGCTGGCCCTGCTGGTGGCCATCTTCCAGTTCCGCCCCAGCCCCTTCTGCGCCCTTGACGAAGTGGATGCGGCGCTGGACGAGACCAACGTCGCCCGCTTCGCGGATCTGATGCATTCACTCAGCAGGGAGACGCAGTTCCTGGTCGTCACCCATTCCCGGCGCATGATGCAGTCGGCCGACATGATCTATGGCGTGACCATGCAGGAACCCGGCGTCTCCAAGGTGGTAAGCGTGCGCCTCGGCGGCCGCGATCAGCAGCGCGCCACGGCGTAGATTCGGTCCGGGACGAGCACGCAAAGTGCTGGCTCGCGACACAGCGCGGCATGTTTATGAGATCCATTTCAGCAGCCGCAGAATGCCCATTGCGGCAGCGCGCGAGTGAGCCGAAACATTGCTTCGCGCGAGAATCTCTTCGCGGTTCTCCGCATAATACCGGTAAGCCGTGGTGAGCATTTCGCTGTTGGTCACAGTGGGCCGCCAGCCTAACGCTTTCCGGATGCGAGAGGTGTCGAAGACGAAGTCTTCCGCGATCATCCGATAGTGGTAAGGGCCGAGCGGGGAGATGCCCAGCCTGTGGGCCAGGCGCATGGCCGCCAGCGCCGGTCCTTTGGGCAGCGAGCGGACATGAGAGCGGCTGCCGGCCTCCCGGATCACGGCGTCATAGCACTCGCGCAGGCTGGGTACGTTGTCGCTGCCTACATGGAAGGTGGCCGAGCCGCGGTAATCGAGAGACTGAACGCAAGCTCGCGCCAGATCGCCAGCGTGGATGAACTGGTAGTGATTGCCGCCCGAACCCACCACCCAGACGGTCTTGTTCTCGCGGATAAACTCGAAGAGGATTGCCAGCAGACCCAGCCGGCCGCTGTCGATGATGGTGGGACAGCGAAGAACCACCACGTCCAGACCATCCTCGAATTGCCTGAGCAGCTTCTCGGCGGCCAGCTTGGACTCGCCGTAGATCTCCACCGGAGCGGGCGGGTCGTCCTCGCGGACCGGATGGCCCAGGTTGCTGGCCCACAGGCAGTTGCTCGAGGTGAAGACCAGCTTGCGAACCCCGGCCTGCCGCGAGCAGCGGGCTATGACCCCAGTTCCGTCCACGTTGCAGGTCCACAGCAGCTCGCGGTTCATTTTTCCGTGCGCCAGCATGGCGGCGATATGGAAGACCGCGTCGAACGGGCGCGCTGTGAAGATGCCCCGCATCGCCTGTTCATCGCGGATGTCGGCCTGAATGTTGCTCAGCGCGGGATGCCGGAGGCTGTCGGGCACCAGATCAACACTGACCACCTCGGCGCCGCTCTCCAATAACTGGCGCTTGAGAATGCCTCCAAAGAAGCCGGCCCCGCCGGTTACCAAGAATCGCGCCGCCATCAATTCCCTTCCCCTTCGATTCATACCCATTCTAGGCCGTTGTCGCGCCTCAGCCGGATCACTTGGCTCCGGAAGATCGATTTGCTTCTTTTCCAGAGTCCTGCTGGGTACCGTCAATGCGCTGAAAGATCAAGTCGCAGTTGTGATTCATTAGGCGAAAACCCTCCGGCATCGCCCCGCAAAAAACATTGGTCATCCTATAGCCGGCGCGGTTCAACATCTGGATCCTCGGATGCGATAAGACGCTGGGAGCGTCTGGACTGGTTCCATACACCCCCACGACAACCACGGCGGGATGCAAAGGGAGAGCCTTCAGGAACCCTTCTTCCGTGGGATTCTGATCGCTCCACGACCAGAATGGCTCCTGCTGGTTGACGAAGATACCGCGCTCGAAGTAAGGCAAAACTCCGACCGAGAAAAAAGCTCCGGCATGAGCGACTGGGTCATGGAGATCCGTGATTGCGATGGTCGATCCGCGCTGAACGAAGGGACGCAGAAACCCGGCTGTCGCAAGATCGGGAGAGTACGCATGGTAATGATCGAATTCAATGGCATAGGCCGACCAGAAGATTTGAAGGCAGGCCACGGCGGCTAAAGCCATGCGCCCGGCCGATTCGCGTCTCGTGGGCGTCAGTCCCGAATCTGGCCAGGTCATCCACGAAAGGGAGATAGCGAGGGGGACCATCAGGCCAAAATGCCACCAATCGGAGGCCACGGCCCCACAGAAGGCGGCCAAAAACAACACCGGCAAAAGATAGAAGAGTCTGCGCCGGGCGCGCAGGCAGAGAGCGATTGCAACCCAGAATGGAATGGAAAGCACCCAGGGCTGGAAGACGGGCAGAACCAGCGAAGCCAGAGATCTTGCAAAGGAGCTAAACAAGGATGAATGAAGGCGAAAGGAGAGGTAATCGGTTAAATCGCGCGGCGGCCAAGCGGTCCACAGAGCAAATGTCCAAAAAGAGAGAAGAAGAAGCCCGGCCCACCAGAACTGGCGCCTGCGGCGAGGGTTCAATGCGCCGCGGTTCTGGAGCTGCTCGATGAGGTAAACCAGGGCGAGTCCCGCGGAGATGACTGCGGCATGGAGCGCCACGTTCGCCAGCAGGCCGAGTAGAAGGGCAAGAACCAAGGGAGATTTTTTCCACCGCAGAGCGATCAGATAGAGGAGAATCGGCACAAGCACATAGCTCCGCGCCGCTATAGCATATTGAAACACAAGGAAGAAGGTGAACGGCAATGCCAGCTTGAGATAACTCGGGAAGGGAGATTTGAAAAGAAGCAGCGCAGTGGCCCCAACGGCGATTGCCCCGCAAATCCACGAAAGTCCGGCGTAGCTGAGATGCGCGCGAATCAGAAGCCAAAGAAGGAAATGCCAGAGGCCCGGCGAACCTTCGTAACGGATGTAAGTTTCAAACAAGGCTGGGAGAGAGAGACTCCGCGCGAGCTGCCAAGCCTGGGCCACATCTGCTGAGGGCTCATGGTAGGGGATGGCGAAGGCGACCAGCCCCGCATACAAACCAAGCGCGGCCCACTCTGGCCAACGGGAATGGAACTGTCCCGGCGGCTCGTCAAGGGTAGGAACGTGGTTCATTTCCGCTCCAGAATGTCGAAGCCCTGGAATTCTCTTCTCAGTTTATAGCGGCCGTTCATTCTTTCCCTGTGCGGCATCCTCGTCATGTGGGAACTGAGTCGGTCTGCGCCATGCTTCGGTCTGTATCTGCGTCGCCGCGCCGCACATACACCCACAGATAGAAAACAGCCATCGCCAGCAAGAGCAGCGAGGCGGGCCGTGTCAGCACAACCGTCAGAATCTCTGCGAAGCCTCCCGCTGTTCCCACATGCAGTTTGTTGGCTAGGTTGATAAAAATCGCCAAAGGAATATCCCCGGTCAACACCAATCCCGAAGCATTGACTAGCAGCGCAATCCATCCAATCGCGCCGCCCTCGGCCCACAACATAGCGCAGGCGGGAACGGTGAGGAAGAGGAGTTTGGCGTCGTAAGGCCGATGATAGGTCACCAGCATGGTGAGTGGCGCGACGGCCGCCAGGGCAAGCCAGGCTCTGGCCGGCGAAAAACGCGACCTGAGAGTGCGAATCGACCAGACCAGCAGCATTGCCCCGCAGACCAGATAGCTGATCGGATTGTAGACGCGCGGATCGTCTCTGAAGACGCTGAGAGCCGCTTGCAGATCGACTACCATTCCGGCGGTGCGGCTGGTGAGGGAAGCGGGGCCGGCTTCGTTCAGCCCGCCGGGCGCGGAGATCGCCGCGAGATTGGATTGCCAATTCTGCGCCCAATCCGGCGCGACGTGGGAAACCCACAGAAGGGCCGACAGACCCAGCACAAGCGTGAGGAGCAGAGTTTGAAGCGCGCGCACTCGATGGACGCCGCCCGCCAAAAAGAAAAAGAGCCAGACCAGACCCGTGTCATGGGGCTTGATGGCCAGGCTGGCCGCCAGGCAAAGGATGCCGGCGGGTACAAACCGCTCCTCAAGAAAACACCAGACGGCCACTACGCAAAGGCCGACAACGATCCCCGCGGTGTTGCCGGTGCCAAAGAGAACTTCGCTGTTGGCGAGCAGGATGCAAACAAGAACGAGGGAGATTGCCGGCGCGCGCCTGGCTCCTATATTCCACATCAGGAAAGCGGCAAGAATGAAGACTACGGCGAGAGAACCCAGCCAAAGCGCCTGCGCCGCCCAAAACGGAAGCATCGCAAACGGGGCTATGAAGATGAAAGTGGTGGGCAAGTTGACATAGAGCGTCACCAGCCGGCGGTGCTGCATGGACTCCCGTGGGCTTGCCCCGTGCTCGGCCTGGTATACGCTCTCCAGCTGACTTACCTGGTAGGGGTCATGGCCTTGAAGCAGGCATCGCGTGCCGTAGTAAATAGCCTTGAAGTCTATCGGCCCACCCGTTGCGGTCCGGGCAATCGCAACACCCCAGATAATGGAGATCCCGCTGCTCAACAGGATCCAAGCCAGGGCAATCCGCCGCGTCCTTTTCATCTTGAATTTCACTTTCTACACTCCCGGACGCTTGCGACCGGAGTCATGGCCGAGGAATGGACGATTGCGGCGCTGGGGCGTCTTGCAGAGGCTCTGAAACATTCTGCCTTGCCACACAAGGCCGCCGCTCCTGGATGGTTGCGGATGGTTGCGTCGGCCCAGCCGTTCTGGCCTTTGATTCCGCCGTCTGTGGAGATGCTTCAAAACACAGATTGGCGTTTCCAGGAATGCTGTACTTCGAAGCTGATTCACTCAAGTCGACACCAGCCCCCCAGCTAGTGGCGACCTGAAGGAAGTCAAATGAAGTATAGCTTTCCTGGAAACGCCGTTGAAAAACGAAGGAGAGACGCATTGCAATTGACTTGCGCAACGAGCCTCTCCCGCAAATCATCAAAAAGCTTAACGGTTGCCGGCCAGAGCCTGCCCTGACAGAATCTAGGTCATGGAACTGCTAAGCACAGAGACGACAGTTGAAAACTCAACATTGATGCCCGAGGCCAGGGACCTCATGCTGGCAGCGCTGCCGAACGCAACCAGAGCAACTACCAGAGCATATTCGACCAGGTTCTGGCCGTCTTCCGGCATTGTCAGGCGCTGCCATCTGAGGACGAGTCCTAAAATTGAAGGCCGCATTCTCCTGCCTCCTTCTGTGTTCGGTGGAGTGTGACCTTTGCCGGCGAGGTGATCTTTCTTGCACCGGCTCCGGCGGGCGCACCTCCCGCAAAGGCGATGAACCTGGCGGTCCTGACGGTACATTGACAGGTTTATGCCAGGCTGGAGGACAGAGTGCTGCTGATGGTGGTGAATGCGGTGTTCAGGCCGCTCGCCAAGGTCTTCATGCCGACGGTAGCGCCGAAGGCGACCAGAGCAACGACCAGAGCATATTCAACCAGATCCTGGCCTTCTTCGCGGCTCATCAGGTCCTGGAACTTCACAAACAGCTTGAGAAGCATGGTGTTCATTTTCTTTCTCCCCGTAAGTTGATTTTCCCAGCCCGAAGCCGGGTTGCCCTGGATGTTGCATGTTTCGTGCCATTTGCAATTCAGGCTATTATCTTTATAAATCAACAATTTACTCGGATAGTAATCAAAGAGGTTCCCTGCAAGGTGTAAACATCTGTATACAGTTTGACATGGGCAGACTGGCCCTGTTTACAGCACACAGCTTTCCGTGCCCGATAGTGCGCAGCCAGAATCCGGAATGGGAGTTAAGGGATTCACGCGGTATAGCTCAACGGCGAGAGCTTTGGCTCTTTCGCGCCCGCGGGATAGCTTGAACTTGCGTGGCGAACCTATCTCTCTCGTGAAGTAGAATAGCCTCCATGGCCAGCAAACTGAAGATTCCCGGGCCGGAGGCAGAGCACGACTTCGCCGATTTGGCGATTGTGGGCGTCACTGCATTGGCGCTTGCGTTTACCACTCTGTTCCTCTGCGTGATGCCGCTGGCCAATTTCGCGGGGGGCCGTGACTTCGTCGTTTATTGGGCTACCGGCCAGCAGCTTGTCCACCACGCCAGCCCGTATGACCCGGAGGAGATGGCGCGGACCGAGCTTGCGGCGGGATTTCCTCCCCAGGCCGGTGTCCTCTATATGAGAAACCCGCCCTGGGACCTGCCCCTCGCGCTTCCCCTCGGATTCATCGGCGTGCAGGCCGGAGCGCTTCTGTGGTCCCTGGTCCTTCTGGCGTGCCTGCTGCTTTCGGTCCGCATTCTCTGGCGAATGCACGGCAGCTCCAGGAGTTGTCTCCACTGGCTGGGAGTTTCCTTCGCACCGGCCCTGCTCTGCCTCCTGATGGGGCAGACTTCCCTCTTCGCGCTGCTGGGATACGTGCTGTTTCTCGATCTGCATCGAAGACGCCCCTTCCTGGCTGGAGCCTCCCTCTGGCTTTGCGCGTTGAAGCCTCAACTGTTTCTGCCTTTCGGCGTAGTGCTGCTGGCGTGGATTCTGTTTTCCAGAACCTATAAACTGCTGGCAGGCTTGGCGGTTGCTCTGGCCGCCAGTTGCGCAGCCGCATTTTGCATTGCCCCGGCGGCGTGGCGCGATTACGCGCGGATGATGCGCACGGCGGGAATCGAGAACGCCCACATTCCGTGCCTGAGCGTCGCGCTGCGCTTCTGGCTCAGCCCGCAAACAGCGTGGCTCACTTATCTGCCTGCCGCCTTAGCATGCGTCTGGGCGCTGAGCTGCTATTGGCCGCGCCGCCACGCCTGGGACTGGATGAAAGACGGCAGCGTGGTGATGCTCGTTTCGTTGGTGACGGCGCCGTATTCCTGGGTTTACGATGATTGCCTGGCGATACCGGCCCTGTTAGAAGGCGCGTATTCTACCCGGTCCAGGATCCTTCTCGCGGTGCTCCCTTTCGGCAGTGTCGTGATGAGCGCCGAACTCCTCTTCGGCATCAAGATACCCACATCCTACTTCCTTTGGACCTCGCCTGTGTGGCTGGCGTGGTATCTGGCCGCAACCAGAATCATGGGCATGAAGGCGGTAGTAGCTCATAACGGAAGCGCGGAGATTCCGGACCCGCTTTCGTGAAGCTTGCGATCCCAGCGCCTCGTCGCCGGGGGGATGAGATTATGCCAAGGGCCCGCCCCGCCTTGTCCAGATGCCCGCGTGCGCACTCGCATTCGGATTCCCGCTGCGTTACACTGACAATTCCGCCGGTGAACAATGGCTGACGGAGGATCGATTGGACGGGAAATGCACTTGCTTTCGTTTCTTTTGAACCCCGCCATACTAGGGCTGATAGCGCTGTTCGTGTCCGTGATTTGGATGCTCAGGGACGAGAGGGACAGAACCCGTCCCCTGCTTGTCTTTGCCCTGACTCTGAACCTCGTCTTCGGTACCCTTCTGACCATCTTCATGGCGCGGGAAGGCGCTTTGCTTCCGTGGAAATACGATTATGTTCTGCTCTGGGTGGATGAGTCGCTCGGAGTTTCGCCCGCCTCGATCGCGCAGCCGTTGCAAGGTATCTGGAGAGCTCCGCTGGGCGTTGTCTATCAGGCGCTGGTTCCCATGATGATTTGCTGGTTCCTGGTCAGCCGCTACCGGAATCCGCGCGCTTCAGTGGTGCTGGCATACGCCGCTGAATTGGTTGCCGCACCCCTCCTATATGCCGTTTTGCCGGGGTGCGGACCGGCCTATGCCTTTGGCGCGCGCTGGCTTCATCCCCCCGCGGTGCAGCCGGTCTTGGTTCGGCTCGGCGCATTTCCCAACGCTTTTCCCTCCCTGCACGTCGCAACCGCCCTTATATTTGTACTCTTTGCTCCAGGCAAACTCTCGCGGGGATTTTCATTGGCGTTCCTTCTGGGCACGGGGCTGGCTACACTTTCCACCGGAGAGCACTACGTCATCGATCTGGTTGCGGGGCTTGCATTCGGCTGTTTTGCGGCCAGCGCGGGATACCGCAGAGTGCGTAGCGCTCTTCAATATCTGTGTATCGCGCTTCTCTGGTCGCTCGCCATCCGGTTTGGGTATACGTTTTTGATCGTGCACCCGGGTGTGACGGGAACATTCGCGGCCCTCACGGCGACGGCCGCGGCCTTTGAAGTCCTCAAAGAGTGGCGTCTTCCGGCCCTGCACGCAACTGAACCCGCGCGCTAACCCTCGGAATGAGGACTCCCTTGGTTTTCCAGGCGCAAACATCTCATGCCTCTGGAGCGCCTGAGCCGTCACCGGTCAAAGAAATATCCGAGAACTCGAGCATGTCTCCCGGCTCGGTCCGTGTGTTGCGGATCGTGCCTGCCGGAAGCTCGAGGACCGAGCGCGCCCAGAGACAGGCCGAAAGCCGCCATGGAGCCACCTCGCCGACGAGCTTCCTGATGCGGTTCTTGCTGTCCAGATAGACCAGGTCGATGGGAAATTGCATCCAGAAGGTGTGCACTGCCTCGCAGGGGATAATCCATAGACCCTCCCCCGGCAAGAGGCGCTCGCGGCCGAGCAGGCCCTTGTTGCGCTTTGGACCGGTATCGGCGACTTCCATGCGGTTGGCAAGTTCGGTATTGCGCGTCAGATTCAAGACCCGCAGACTTACATCCCGCAGGGCCTGGCGGCGCGCGAAGAGCCTACTGCGCAGCCCCGATTTGATCCAGTTCAACGGATTCATCCGCTTGCCTGAAATCCTCTCGCCTGCCGGCGGCCGCGCTCCGTGCGGCACTTCAAGGAGGGCTGCCGGCTGCCTGGAGGGGCAGCCGGAAACCTCATTGGGTCTGGACCTCGGGAACAGGCGAGGTATTAGAGGCCGGCGCACTTGCACCGCCGCCGGCGCCGAAGCCGCCCGTGCCTGAATCGATCACCAGCGGCGTCTCCGGCTTCATGGTGTCAATCAACTTCTCCACGGGGAGTGTTTGCGGCGCCGGAGGCGGCGTATTCGCAGCGGTCTTGGCGTCCGGCGTATTCATGGGAATGCCGGAGTTGGGCGGCAGGAATTTTGCCGGGAACTTCAGCGACGGCAAGGGATCTCCAGCCTGAATGGGAGCCACAACCTCCGGCGTCACGATCACGATCAGCTCGGTGTTCGATTTGGTCCTCTGCATCGACTGAAAGAATTTGCCGAGAATTGGGATGTCTCCCAGGAAGGGTATCTTCTGGAAGGCGTCGGACTCAGTGTTGTTCAGCAGGCCGCCGATGACGAAGCTCTGGCCGTCGGCCAACTCCACCTCGGTCTTCACCTTGCGCGTGGTAATCGCGGGTACTTCAAATCCGGAGATCTCGACGGCATCACCGAAATCCAGCGCACTGACTTCGGGTGCCACCTGCAGCCGTATCGTTCCGCGGGGCGTTACCGTGGGTATGAAATTCAGGCGAACTCCATACTCCTTGAACATGATCGTAATCGCAGCCCCCACGCCGCCCGAACCGCCCTGAACCATGGGATAGGGATATTCGCCCCCAGCCAAAAAGCTGGCCTGCTTGCCGTTGGTCGCCAGCAGGTTCGGCTCAGCCAGAACCTGTCCCCCGACTTTGCTCTCCAGCGCCTCGATGGTTGCGCCCAGGTTCAGGCCGGGATAGAAAGCGAAGAGGTTCAGTTCATTCGACACGGCCGCCGAGCTGATCGACGCGGGAAGGATGGTCGTGACGCCATTGGCGACGGTGGTCGATCCCACGTTGGGAAGGCCGACCGATGGCGGCGAGAACTGTCCGGTTGTAATATTACCCAGCGTGTTTCCCAGGCCAGTGGTGAAGAGGTTGATGCCGAGTTGCTGTTCCTTGGTGCGATCTACGCTGATAAAGTGCACTTTGAGCAGAATCTGCGGGTCGGAAGGAGGCACTTCGATGTTCAGTAGATTTACGACCTTGCCGCCCGTCGAGGCAATCTTGACCGCGCGCGCCGAACTGTCCAGATCCTTGACGGTTCCACGCAGGAACAACATGCCGTTGTCCGAGGTGATCTTCAGGGTCTGTCCGGGAAGCTCGGTTCTTAGCTCGCGGCGGATCGAGTCCAGGTTGTCGTTCAAAACTGACGAGCTGGCGCGCACCGTTACGTTGAAGAACTGGCGGCCGCCATGGGTGTCCCAGACAATCACGCTGGTTTCTCCAGGGGCCTTGCCCTGCACCATGATTTCGGTCGGGCTGGTCGGATGCACATCGGCAATTTCGCTCAGGTTGTTGGCGACCCGCTTGATCGGCCATGCTGTGTCCACCAGCACGGTCTTGCCCACTGCGACGGATAGATCGTTCGCCGAGTCCTGGCTGGAGACGCCGGCGGCTTGAGCAGGAGTCGGCGAGGTTTGAGCCTTCAGGCCAGCCCCGGCGCAGAGGAGCAGAGAAAATACGCTGAAACATGCGATGGTAATACTTGTCTTCGCTCTCACTGGCGTCCCCCGGGAGTAGCAAATTTTTCTTCGCTCGATGTCTTGCCGTTGATCACCTCGATGGAGAACTGCGGAGGCGCGGCGGGTTTTGGCGCCGAGGCGCGCTTCACCGGCGCCTTCACCGGCGCGGCATTCGGGTCCGCAAAGAGGTTGGCTGTGGCCGTGCCGGGAACCGGTTCAGTCTTTGTATCCAGCGGATTGCGCAGCACCAGCCGGATCGTTACTTGATTGGTGGCCAGGCTCAGTGTTTCCGCCTGTTCCGGAGTGACCAACAGGTTGACCACCTGCACCGGCTTCGGCTTGCCTTCAGGGTCTCTCCCAATTTCCGTGCCCGCCGACAAGACTTCGATGTTCTGAAGAAGCGTCCTCGACACCGTGCCTTGTTGGGGGTTGGGCGTGCCGGGAGGGGTGCCCGCGATCAAAACATCCACGTGCATTCCCGGAGTGGCGAACCCTGAGACGCCCACCACTTCATCAACTCTGACCGCGCAGGCTCTCATGCCTTGAGGAATGGCCGCCGCCAATCCACCGCCCATGCCCTTGGCTGCCAGGCGATTTTCGATGATCGGTTCGCCAGCGTAGAGGTCCGAGATGACGCCCCGGTCAATGGCGTTGGCCTTGTCCTTCTCCAGAATGACGCCGGCGGGAGGTGTTCCCGCGATCTCGATGCTCGTCAGATCCTCAGCCTTGAGAACGGTTCCAAGTTTGATGTCAACTTTAGCCGCGACCACGCTCGTAGTGGCTGGCGGCCGCACCGACACCTTGCTTTGAACCAGGCGGTAGACCAGGACAGTGCATACGGCGGCAATGACAAAAGCGATGAGGAGGATCGTGAGTAGTCTTCGGTTCATTTAGTAACCCGTTTGAACTGGCTACCCAGCCAGCTTCGCCTTTCTGTTCCTTGGCGGCAATTGCGGCGCCGATGGAAACCCATTCCGATTCTACGCCGAAAAGGGAGTCCAACGCACAGATCGCCAAACAAGTTCAAATGCGTGTTCAGTTTATTCCCATAACGCACCGTGATGGCCTCCGGCGGTACCGCCGTATCAACAGGAGGTACCAAAAGAGTCATCGGCCAACGGCCTGCCACGTAATGATGCTGGAAAAGATTATAATCTAACTTTAACGGGAGAGAACAGAACCTTTTCACCGCCCGTCATCGATGAGGCTGAAAATCTCTGGAATGATCTCCCGATCCCGGAACAGCACGCCGCACGAGGGAGGAATTTCATCCGGTCATGAGCTCTTCCCCCGAGATATCGCTATTTTCGGCGCAGCCGGGGCTAAACCAGCAGCCATATTCCTTACTGGTTTCCGCTGTGGCCCATACTGTCGCCGTTGGATTGCTGCTGCTTGGCTTTCTCTCCGCGCCCAAGGTGAAGACCGCGAAGATCGCCGAGCGGTATGAGGTGCGGCATCTGGACTTGCGCTCGCTTGATTCCGAAATGGAACAGGCCGTGGCAGGCGCCAGGCCTCCCAGCCCTCAGCCCCCGAAACCGCCGGCTCCCGCCGCACACGCCTCGGCACAGCGCTCGGCCTTGCGCCAGATTCTTCAGGCTCCGCCGGGACCCCAGACCCTGGTCCAGCCGGATATTCCCAAGCCGGTGCAGCTCGCCGTGGAAATTCCCGTGCCCACCATCGTGATCTTGAATCCGGCCAATACTCCCTCCAGAACGATCGTCGCGCCGGTGGCGCAGAAGCCGCCGGTCTCCCACGTCAAGCCTTCGATCCTGAAGCCCAATCAGGAACCGAATCTGGCGGATATCGCCCTTCCCGCCGCCGCTCAGCCGGTGCTGAAGCAGCTCATTCTTCCTTCGACCACCGCGCCGGTGATTCTCGAGGGACCCAAGCCGACGCCCCCGGCGCCCCTCTCAACCGCGGCCTCGACGGCCCAGCCGAGCAACGCCACCGTGATCTCGCTCTCGCCCACAAGTATGGCAAGTGGCGCCGTCGCGCTGCCCCCGGTGAACGAGTCGGCGTCCGTGAATTCCCAAGGGACGCTGACGGCGGGCCAGCCAAAGGATGCCTCGCAGGATGGCAATGGAGATTCGACAGTCAAGTCAGCGGGCAAGACGGCTGGAGCGGGACCCGGAAACGGCTCTGCCGGGGATGGAGACGCACAGCGGGCCAAAGCAGGCTCCGGTCTCGTCGGCCAGTCTTCCACCAGGCGCATCAGGCTGCCCAGGGAGGGACAATTCGGAGCGGTAGTGGTGGGATCGTCGCTGGCGGATCAGTATCCGGAGGCGGCAGATCTATGGAGCGGCAGGATGTCCTACACCGTATATCTGAAGGTGGGCCTGCCCAAGAATTGGATTCTATCCTACTCGCTTGCCAACCCCGGCAACGTCCCTGCGGGCGACCCCTCGCGCCTGGAAGCGCCCTGGCCCTATGATTTGGTTCTGCCCAATATCCCTCCCGACGCCATCGATTCCGATGCTCTCATGATTCACGGCTTTGTGAATCTGGCCGGCCGCTTTGAGGCGCTGGCCGTAGTCTTCCCGCCCGACTTCGCCCAGGCGCAATTCGTGCTGAACTCGCTCTCTCAGTGGCAATTCAGGCCGGCCACGAAGAATGGCCAGGATGTCAAGGTGGAGATACTGCTGATCATTCCGGAAGAGACGAATTGAATGGGGCGCAAGGGCTACGGCCTCCCGGAACGGCCCATGGACAGAAATCCCCGCGGACAACATCCGTCCGCGGGGATTCTTTTTGCACCTCTCTTCGCGCCTCAATTCACCGCCGCGCGTCATACGCGCTCTACGCCCGCGCGGACTACCCGCATCCTAGGACATTGCGGTGGCTGTCAGGCTATTGGGAATCAACCGTGGCCGCCCGCCCAGAAGCGATCCCACTGACTTGAAGATGTTCTGCAGGCTGTTGTCGTTGTTTACCAGCGAGTTGTTCGTGCCGTTGTAGTTGGGATCCCAGTTCTTGCAGGTGCTGCCCGAGCCGGTCTGCGTGTAATCGGAGTAGAAGTCCTTGGAGGAATCGGCGACATTCTGCATCGCCACACAAGCCGTGAGCTGGCCAACAGTAGTGAAAGGGACATTGTTGCCGGTGGCCCAGATGTTGGTGTCGTAATTCAGCGGCGTGACGCCGCAATTGTCGTTCGGTGCGCCATAGGCGATGGCGATCACCTGCGTTCCCGCCGCATAGATGTCCTGAGCCGCCTTGATCATCTGCTGGCAAGGGTCCTTCGTCGCGGTCGGGTAATATCCAGTAGTAACGAGAGGCGTCGGAGACCCGGCGAACTGACCGGCGTAATTGGTATTTGCGCCGCCGTCGCTGAGCAGAACCAGCACGTTCGTCGCAGCCGGATAGAGGACTTTTTCCGCAGTCAGCGCCGACTGCGCCGCATACATCGCACCTGCTTGGAAGGTTCCGCGGCCTGAAGTAGTCGGAGGCAGCAGGCCGGTGCAACCGCTCTTGCCCCCGACCATCTTCACCAGCAGCGAGTTAGGATTCAGTGTGCGCGAAGTCGCCGTCGTGGAATACTGGTCGGCGGTGCGGTAGTCGCTGAAGAAGCCATTCGCGTCCCCGGCGGTCAGACCCAAGGAAATCTCATAGGTCGCTGTCACTGGAGTGTAGCTCGTCGCCGTGCTCGAGGGGGTCTGGTAGATGGCGTTGGTCGGCGCCGTGCCGGAACAATTGGAAGCATTCGCGTATGTAGCGAGAGTCTCGTCGGGAAATGTGAACATGGCCACCCGCTGTACCGAACCCGAAGCGACGCCGTTGGTAATTGTACAGGTTGTAAGCGCGGGCGAGCAGGGATAGAGGTATTGGAGCAGTGTCTGAACCCCCTGCAGCGCGCAGTTCATCTGCGTGATGCCCGTGCCGCAGTCGTCATCCGTGGCAGTCATGGATAGTGACGAGTCGAGGACGATGGCCACGTTCATAGGCGCGATGTTGCCCCCCATCGCAGCGGTCCCGGTTGCGGAGAGGTTGAAGATGGGCACGCCGAAGATCTTTCCAAACCACAGGTTGACATGGGCCGTCTGGACCACCTGCAAGGAGTTGTAGTTTCCCGTGATCGAGCCGGTCGCGGCTATGCATGGCACTCCGATGGCCGTCGTCACCGTGGGATAGCACATGAAGGTCGCCGTCGCGTTGGCGCCTTGCAGCGCCGGGCTGGTGTTCAGGCCTCCCGTCATCGAGCTGTAAAGCTGGACGTTGGTTTGCGCCTGGGTCGTGTTGGGCATCGCCTGGGCCCCCGCCAGCACGGCCGCGTTGGTCGAGGCCTGAAGCTCCTGCAAGGCATAGTACCCATGGCCCATGTCCATCGACAATCCGGCCAGCCCGATAAAACACATCAAGCCCAGCCCGACCAGAACCAATGACTGGCCCCGCTCATCCTTCAGCGCTCCGCGCAAAAATGACAATCCGCGCAACTTCATTGGACTACCTCCTCGACCTCGGCAGATTGCCGGGGTCAAAGTTCCTCAGGTAAAATCATCGTACTGATAGAAAACCGTTACCTGGACGGCCTTCTAGGACATTGCGGAGGGTGTCAGGCTGTTGGGAATCAACCGCGGACGTCCCCCCAAAAGCGATCCTACTGATTTGAAGATGTTCTGCAGGCTGTTGTCGTTGTTTACCTGCGGGTTGTTCGTGCCGTTGTAGTTGGGATCCCAGTTCTTGCAGGTGCTGCCCGAGCCGGTCTGCGTGTAATCGGAGTAGAAGTCCTTGGAGGAGTCGGCGACATTCTCAATCGCCACACAGGCCGTGAGCTGGCTGACCGTAGTGAAAGGGACATTTTTCCCGGTGGCCCAGATATCGGTGTCAAAATTCAAGGGTGAGACGCCGCAACGGGTGTTCGGTGCGCCATAGGCGATGGCGATCACTTGAGTTCCCGCCGCATGAATGTCCTGAGCCGCCTGGATCATCTGCTGGCAATCGTCCTTCCCCGAGGTCGGGTAGTGCCCAGTATAAATAAGAGGCGTCGGAGTACCAGCGACGCTTCCGCTGCCGGTAGCGAACTGACTGTCGCCACTGGTATCTGCGGCGCCGTCGCTGATCAGAATCAGCACGTTGGACGCAACTGGATAGAGTACTTTTTCCGCGGTCAGCGCCGCCTGCGCCGCGTACATCGGTCCCGCCTGGAAGGTTCCGGTGCCACTTGGCATAACCTGAATGCCGGTGCAACCGCTCATCCCCCCGACCATCTTCACCAGGAGAGAGTTGGTGTTCAGCGTGCGCGAAGTCGCCGCAGTGGAATACTGGTCGCCCGTGCGGTAGTCGCTGAAGAAGCCATTCGCGTCCCCGGCGCTCAGGCCCAAGGACGGCTCATAGGTCCCTGACGCTGGAGAGTAACTCGCTGGAGCGTAGCTCGTCGCCGTCTTGGAGGGAGTCTGATAATCATTATTGGTCGGCGCGGTGCCGCTACAATTGGAATCATTCTTATACGAACCAAGCGTCAGATTGGGAAACACGAACATGGCTACCCGCTGCATCGAACCCGAGGCGACGCCGTTGGTAATTGAGCAGGTGGTAAGAGCGGGCGAGCAGGGATAGAGGTACTTGAGCAGCGTCTGAACACCATTCAGCGCGCAACTCATCTCCGTAACGCCCGCGCCGCAGTCGTCGTCCAAAAAACTCATGGAATGTGTAGTGTCGAGGACGATGGCTACGTTCAGAGGCGCGACGTTGCCCCCCGCCGCCGCGGTTCCGGTTGCCGTCAGGTTGAAGATGGGCACGCCGAAGATCTTCCCAAACCACAGGTTGACATATGCCGTCTGGACCACCTGCACCGCGTTGTAGCTTCCCGACGTCGAGCCGGTGGAGGCGGCACACGGCACTCCGATGGCCGTCGTCACCGTGGGATAGCACATGAAGGTCTCTGAGACTGCGGCGCCCTGCAGCGCCGGACTGGTGTTCAGGCCCCCGCTGATCGAACTGTAGAGATTGATGTTGGTTTGTGCTTGGTCGGTGTTGGGCATGGCCTCGGCCCCCGCTAATGCGGCCGCGTCGGTCGAGGCCTGAAGCTCCTGCAAGGCATAGTAACCATGGCCCAAGTCCATCGACAGCCCGGCAAGCCCTACAAAACAGACCATGCCTAACGTGACCAGAGCCAATGCCTGGCCCCGCTCATCCTTCAGCGCTCCTCGCAAAAATGACAAACCGCACAACTTCATTGAAGTACCCACCCTCAATCGACAATTGCCGTCTGCGACCTCGACAGGTTGCCGGGGTCAAAGTTCCTCAGGTAAAACCATGTGTACTGATAGGTCACCGTCACTTGGACGGCCTTGCCCGATGTCATGTCGGTGTAGATGCTGCTGCACGAAGGCGACGGTCCAGCCAGCGCGCCCGAAGAATGAGCTGTGCCGCTGGTGTCCCAGAAGGTCACGGTGTAATGGAAATTCGATGCGTTCCAACTCGGCAACTGGCTGGTAACCGATGCCGCGACCGATGCGCACGGGTCGCCTCCGTTGAGCGTCCCGTTGGCGGGCGCAAGCACCACCAGCGTGGCATACGATACGGCTTCCCCAAGCTGCTGATAGGCAATCAGGGCCAGCGAGATCGAACACATGCCCAGCACCATCAGGATCAGCAGCGGCAGCACCGCGGCGAACTCGACCAGCGATTGTCCCTCTTGGCCGGAGCCAAGGCGGACGCGAAGCCGGGCGCCGATGGACCGGGCCCGGGCGCCGGCTCCGCCAGAGGCCGTGCCGGGGTTGCAGCCGCCCAGCAGCTTCATGACCTTTCCATGCGGATTACATGTTAGCTTCATGCTCATTCCTCCCCCCATTGTCCGCCCAAAAATGCCGGCGCCGTCAATGATTCTTGCACCAAGGTACCCAGCGCGTTCATGGCACCCACCGCGGCTAGGTGTTACCTTTGCGCAGCCGCTCCAGGAAACGCTCGATATCCTTCTTCTCCACCCCATGGACCAGGGGATTGACCCCCTTGAGCGCAGGCGCTGCATCTTGCGGGATGAACTGTAGGCCCACGCCGTCGTTGCCCCAGCGGACCGCCCTGGAGTGCACCGATATCGAATGTTCGACGTTTTGTGTCCCGCCGTCGGACTCTTGCAGGGTCATCAGGATCAAGGTGCCGGGATACCAGCGCTCCTCCGTCACCACGTACAATCCTGTCGAACTGATATCGCGGACGGCGTGCGACTTTGGAGAGCCGCCGGTCCAGTAATAAGCGGCCAAGCCGGGCACCACATGCCGTGGCGCCTTTCTCATATCGGGAGCCTTCCTCGGATCTGGAGACCACCAGCGCTCCAGCCAACTCCTCGGCGCCCTGACGTCCTTCATCCCCGGTTCGGCCAGATCCATCTCATACGGCTCGCTGGGCCTGCCGCTCTCCTCCCCGGAGCGGTCCTCCATCTCCACAACGCCCGGACCGCCGCTCCAAAGAGGCTTTCCCCTCAGTAGGACGGCGCCTTGCACTTCCCCGGGAACGCCGCCGGGGCTGGAAAAACGCTCCAGCCGGCGCTGCATCTCTTCGGCCACGCATAGCACCAACTGATCGCCCGGCTGAGTCTGCGACGAATAGATGGAATGGGTTGGCAGCGCCAGAACGCTGGCGGCCAGCGGACTCGAAGGCGAGACCCGGAAGGTGGGGAACGACTCGACAACTTCAATGACCCGGCAATCGTCGTCCAGGTAAATCAGATCGAGCGGGACGCGCATATTCTTTTCTGGAATTCCTCTGAACGGCGACATCCAGAGGCCTTCCCCAGACTTGAACGACAGCTTTCCAAGCACATCCTGAAGCGCTCCGAAGGAAAGATCGGCGGCAGCGACTTCCAGGCCGAGAAAACATTCGCGAGTCTGATTGTATGCGCAAAGTCGTTGCAATTCCATTCAACCTCCGGCCTCCAGCGAGGACTCGGCACCGGGGCGTTCACCCGGAGTTCCAACTGTCAAATCAACGTCTTCCTCTTCCCCAAGAGCCGTCCGGACAACTCCTCCCTCTGCACCCCCGGCCGGGAACGAATCCCTCTTCGCCTTGCGCGGAGCAGGCAGCCGGGCCTGTCTCAGAACCGTGCAAAGGCGCACACCGTCGTTGCCCGCTTCCGGGATGGGACACACTCATCCTGTCATCGCCAAATCAGCGATGCCCTGGCCAGCGGAATGATCGGCTGGCCAGCGAAACCGCCCAGTTTCACGGCTCCGCCGGCCCGCCCGTGAAAACCCGCGCTACTTGACCCGTGTGCGCCGGCGCTGGATCAAAACAATCAAAACGATGACAAAAAGCACACCAGCAACAATTTGGATGATCGTAGTGCTATCCATCAGAATCCTCCTCTTTCAACAAGTTCCTTCATGCTCTTCCAGCCCGAACAGGACCGGCCCCGCACCCAACGTCCAAGCGGTGAGGTTCCCGCCCCGCGGACCTCCAACTGACCAGCCGCGCGCTGTTTAGCGGCGCCGCTGGAAGATCGGCGGAATCCGCGCTACTTGACCTGGGTGCGGCGCCGCTGGATCAAGAAAACCAGCACGACGACAAACAACACGCCAGCGACGATCTGAATAACCGTAACACTGTTCATATCAACTCCTCCTTCCTCAATGATTCAGAGTCCTGAACGATTCGGCAATGGCAATGGCCGGAGGGCCTACCACAACCACGAAAAGCACCGGCAAGATGAAGAACACCAGCGGGAAGAGCAGCTTGATGGTTAGCTTCGCCGCTGCCTCCTCGACTGCCTGCACACGCTGGGTCCTGAGGGTGTCGGCATGGACGCGCATGGTCTTGGCGACACTGGTTCCAAATGCTTCGGCCTGCACTAGCATGGTGGTGAGATTGCGCACGCAATCTACGCCGGTCCGATCCGCCAGGTGTTTCCATGCCTCGGAGCGTGGGCGGCCGGCGCGCTGCTCCAGCACCACAATGTTCAACTCGTCGCACAGCTCCGGCTGCGCCCTCTTCAATTCAATCGCCGTGCGGGCCGTCGCCTGGTCCATGCTCAATCCGGCCTCGATGCAGATCACCAGCAGATCCAGCACATCCGGCAGGCCGCGGCGAATGGCGCTCTGGCGCTTGGATATGCGGCGTCCTAGCCAGAAATCCGGCACCAGAAAACCCAGGCCCAGACACAACGCATAGACAAAAAACGGACCGATGCTCGCGGCGTTGGTGACGAAGGCCAGGATACAGAACAGGAGGGGAACCAACACCTTGCAGCCATAGAAGACCTTGACCGCGGACTCATCGCGAAAACCGGCGCGCTGCAGGCGCTGCAGGATTACCGAGACCTCGGCCTCGCTCTTCGGCAGGACATTCTCGAAGTGCTCGATCACGCCGCCGATCGAAAGACCCGTCTTCTGGATGGTGGTCAACAGGGATTTCGGCTTTTCCTGCTGCGGGTTGATCACCTCCGAGATCCGCTGAAGCATGGCTTCGCGATAGAACAGAAGAAGTCCGCCGCTGACGATCAACAGAAAAACAATAACAAAAGCAAAGATCGCAATTCCCATAAGTCACCTAGACGTCCATGTTGACAATGCTGCGAATGATCAGGCCCCCGACCGTGATCGAAATGGCCGAATACCAGAGCATCTTGATGCCCAACGGGTCCTTCCACAAGATGCTCATCATGTCGGGGTTGACCATATAGAGCGCGAATCCCAGCCCCACCGGGAGAAAGGTGAGCACGATCCCTGTCATGCGCCCCTGGGCGGTGTGGACCGAAACCTGCCGCTTGAGGCGGAACCGCTCCCGAATCACGTGACCGGTCTTGTCGAGAACCTCGGCCAGATTTCCCCCGCTCTCTTTCTGGATCATGATCGCAGTCGCCACAATCCGCATGTCCTGGAGAGGAACGCGGTTGATCAGGTTCTCCAAGGCGGTCCGCATTTCAAGGCCATAGTTCTGCTCCTCGAAGCAGGACTTGAATTCGCAGCCGATCGGGTCGGCGCACTCCCTCGCCACCGAGCCCATTGCGGCGATCAGGCTGTGACCGGCGCGCAGAGCGCTGACCATCAGTTCCAGCGCCTCCGGCAATCCCTCTTGAAACCGGTCGAGGCGCCTCTTGCGTTGATAAAGCGCCCAGCCGATCGGTAGGAAACTCATCGGCAACCCGGCCGCCAAGCCGATCAAAACCGAGTCGAAGCGCCACCAAGCCACGTAAGCCGGAATGATAAAGCAGAGCGCGCAGCCTGCCAGCAGGCCTCCGGTGGACCATTTGAGATCCGCTTGATAGAGCAGGGATTGCAGACGCGGCGCAATTTCAAATTTCAGCAGCTCCCGATTGAGCCAGGGGATGTTGCTGAGCTTGTCGCTCTTGCGAAGATCGAGGATCTGACCGCGCTCTTCCGGACTCTCCGTCGCCAGGGCCGAGTCGAGTGTGGCATGGACCTGTTTTGCCTGTTCCGCGGCCCCGCTCCCCAGAGCGTACGCCAGCAGGCCCACCACCATGAATACGCCCAGAAAAACCAGACCGACAATCATTCCCATAGCCGTTGCCCCCTTCGCTCAATTGACCTGCGTCTCGCGCTCGAACAGAACCGGCGGCAGGACGATGCCCGAGACGCGCAGCCGCTCCAGGAATCTGGGACGAATGCGGGTCGGCGTGAAGACCCCAATCACTTTGCCGTCGGGTCCGATCCCCTTCTTTTGGAAGGAGAATATCTCCTGGATGCTGATCACATTCTCTTCCATGCCGGTGATCTCCGAGACGCTGGTGACTTTGCGCGTGCCATCGCTCATGCGGGTGGCCTGGGCGATGATCGTGATGGCCGACGCTATCTGCTGGCGAACTGATTTTTCGGGTATGTTCATGTTGCCCATCTGGACCATGGATTCGAGCCTGGAGATGGCGTCGCGCGGCGTGTTGGCGTGAATGGTCGTCATCGAGCCTTCGTGGCCCGTGTTCATGGCTTGCAGCATGTCGAAGGCTTCTTCGCCGCGCACCTCGCCCATGATGATGCGGTCCGGGCGCATGCGCAGGCAGTTGATAAGCAGTTGACGCTGGCGGATCGCCCCCTGCCCTTCGATGTTGGGAGGCCGGGTTTCCAGGCGCACGATGTTTTCCTGCGCCAGGCGCAGTTCGGCCGCGTCTTCGATGGTGACCAGCCGTTCGTTGCGCGGAATGTACTGCGACAGGATATTCAGAAAAGTGGTCTTGCCGGCGCCGGTGCCGCCGGCGATGAGGATGCTGATGCGGGCTTTGACGGCAGAGGAGAGCACCTCCATCATCTCCGCCGAGACGCTCTTCAACTGAACCAGCTGATTGGCGGCCAGCGGGCCGGTGCCGAATCGGCGGATGGACAAGGAAGGCCCGTCGAGCGCGAGCGGCGGAATGATGGCGTTGACGCGCGAGCCGTCGGGCAGCCGGGCATCGACCATCGGCGAGGACTCATCCACTCTGCGGCCCACCCGCGAGACGATGCGGTCAATGATCTGCAGCAGGTGGCGGTCGTCCCGGAAGGTCGTATCCACCCTCTGCAAGAGTCCGCCTTTCTCAATGAAGACATGATCCTTGTCATTCACCAGGATGTCCGAGATCTTGGCATCCCTGAGCAGCGGCTCCAGCGGACCCAGGCCAAAGACCTCATCGAGCAGATCGGCCTGTATCTTCTCCTGCTCGTCGAAGTTCAGGGGCACGCGCTGGTCGGCGATGATCTCCTTGACGATCCCGGCTACCGCCTGCCGCGCTTGGCTGCTATTGACCCGCGAGAGCTTCTCCAGATCCAGCTTGGAGATCAGCGTCCGATGTATCTCCGCTTTGTACTTTTCCAGATTCAGCAGTTCCAAATTCCACCTTCCTTTGGGAGCCGATGTTCTTCCACGGAACCATCATTCCCCCTGCCCAGAAAGCGGCAAGAAGCAAAAGGACCGGTCATTGAGCCGGAGCATAGGTCACGTTCACGGTGGTATCCACTTCCACCGGCTCGCCGTCGAGCATGTAGGGCCTGAAGCGCCAGGTCTTCACAGAATCCAGAGCCGATTGGCGCAACATCGCCGGCCCGCTCACCGCCCGGAGGTTTCCGATCGCTCCGGTCTTGGAGATGGTGGCTTGAATCACCACCGTCCCGGAGACGTGAGCGGCTTTGGCGATGGCCGGATACACCGGCGTGTTCTTCGAAATCAACAAACCGACCGCTACGCCGCTGGAGATGGTCACCTTTTGCGGAACGCCCTTCACCTTGGGTCCGCTCTGTCCGCTGAAGGGGTTGTTGCCGGCGCCCAGCCCCTCGGCGCCCACTGAACCAAAATCGGCGGAAGGCGGCGCTTCCTTCCCACCCACCACCGCAAGATCCTTTGCGATCCTCGAGGGCGCGGCCGCTTGCTGGTTGATGGCCAAAGCCTGCGGGCTCAGCACGCGATCCGGCTGCGGGGTATCCGCCGGTTGGGCGTTGTTCGCTGGCGTATTTGCCAACGCCACCGGGCTTCCGTTGGCCGCCGGCGCCGGCGCCTGCGCCGGCGTCGCCGGCACCGATGGCGTATTCTCCATCGTCGTATTCGCCATCGTCGTCTGCGTCGCAACCGGTTGATTCACCGGGACCGGCTTGGACCTCATCTTCACCAGGCCCACCGCGCCGCCACCCAGCAAAAGCGCCAGCACGACAACGGCGACCAACATTCCGCTCTTCTTCTTCTCCGGGGGCGCGCTCTCGAACTTCGGTCTTGATTCTACCGCCCTCGCGCGCTGCGGCTGAGGCGCCTGATAAACCGGTTCAACCTCCGCGTAAGCCGGAGCCGGCGGGCGTGGAGGAGGGCTCGGCGCCCGGCCCGCCGCAGGCAGCACTGCGACACGCGCTGTAGCGGTTCTGGCCGGCGGCCTGGGGGGCGCAACCGGAACCGGAACAGCCTCCTGCACGGGAACTGCGGCGTGGTGCGCCGCCGCAGCTTCTCCGCTATCCCATTCGCCAAAATCGGCGGGAAGCGTTGTCGGTGCGTTCGGGTCTATTTCTTCTGGAGGTACCATTGGCCATCGGCTCCCTTCACGTAAGTGGCGCCCTTGTAGGTGCGCGTCTCAGGTTGATTCTGCTGATTCGGGGTGCTGCCGCCGCTTTGCGCCGCTCCCCCCTTTGCGTCCGCCGCGCCGGCGCGTTCCAATTCCGCATCGGTCATGGCGGGCATCAGCGTATCGAGATTGGGCAACCCTTCCACCACCAGTGAAACCGTGGCTTGCGCTGTAGTATAGTCTGTGGCGTCCGCGGGGGTAAAGGTCGCCGAAAGCGTTTGTGTTCCAGCCGCAAGCACCGTGCCGGCGGCCGGAGTGTATAGGAAATTGCCGGGAACCAATGCCGTAGCGTTGAGCTGAGTTGCGCCGAGCATGGTGCCGTAGGGAATGGGGGCGGGCACCGGCCACGTAATGATGGGCGTGGCCTTGGCCACGGTAAGCGTCACCGAAGCCTGCGTTGTCGCTACGTCCGTCGTCTCCTTGGGAGTAAAGGTCACCGAGAGCGTATGCGTTCCCGCCGCCAGCACTTCGCCGGCCGCCGGAGAGTAGACGAACGTTCCCAAAACAGAGGCCTTGGCATTCAGTTGAGCGGCGCTCAGCGCGGTGCCGTAGGAGATGCCGGCGGGTGTCTGCCAACTGATGGTTGGCGTTGCCTTGGTCACCGTCAGCGGCACGGAGGCCTGCGCCTCCGGGAAGTTGGGATCGGCTGGAACGAAGGTCACCGAGAGCGTGTGCTGTCCCGAACCCAGCACCTCGCCAATGGCCGGGCTATAGACGAATCTGCCGGGAATGGTTGCCGTGGCATTGAGTTGCGTGGCGCTGAGCGCGATGCCGTAAACGATGGGGCTGGGCGTCGGCCAGGCGATCACCGTAGGCTTTGCCTTGGTGACCGTCAGCGAGACCGTGGCCTCCGCCGCGGCATAGTCGGTGATGTCGGTCGGAGTAAAGGTCGCCGAGAGCGTATGCGTTCCCGCCGCCAGCACCTCGCCAGCTGCGGGAGCGTAGACGAATTTCCCTGGTACCGATGCCGTGGCATTCAGTTGCGCGGGGCTGAGCGGGGTCCCATAGACCACCGGAGCCGGCGTCGGCCAGGTGACAGCCGGTTTGGCCTTGGTGACGGTGAGCGAGACGGCCGCCTGCGCCGCGGTGTAGTTCGTAGTATCGGCCGGAGTGAAGATCACCGAGGGCGTATGCGTTCCCGCCGCCAGCACCGCGCCGATGCCTGGAATGTATGCAAACTTCCCCGCAACCGATGCCGTGGCGTTGAGTTGAGCGGCGCTCAGCGCCGTCCCGTAGACGATCGGAGCGGGCGCCGGCCACGTCAAGGCCGGCTTTGCCTTGGTCACGGTAAGCGATACTGTGGCCTGATCCGCGGCAAAGCTCGCGCTGTTGGCTGGCGTGAAGGCTGCAGACAGCGTATGCGTTCCCGTCGGCAGCACCGCGCCGGCGGCGGGAGTGTAGACGAAGGTCCCCGGAACCGATGCCGTGGCCCTGAGTTGAGCGGCCCCCAGCGCGGCGCCATAGACAATCGGAGCCGGCGCAGGCCAGGTAATCGTTGCCACAGCCTTGTTGACGGTGAGCGGCACGCTGGCCCTTGCCTCGTTGTAGCTTCCGGTGTCCTTTGGAGTAAAGGTGACTGAAAGCGTCTGGTTTCCCGCCTCCAGCACCTCGCCGGCGGCGGGGGCGTAGACAAAGGTTCCCGGAATCTGCGAGGTGGCATTGAGCTGAGCGGCGCTGAGCGCCGTGCCGTACGCTATGGCGGCCGGCGCCGGCCATGTGATGGTCGGCGTCGCCTTGGTGACGGTGATCTGAACCGTAGCCTGCGCCGGCGTGAAGCTCACCATGTCTGTCGGAGTGAAATCCACCGTAAGCGTATGGACTCCGGCCGGAAGCACCTCCCCGACGGGTGGAGTGTAGACAAATTTTCCCGGAGCTGATGCCATGGCCCTGAGCTGCTTGGTGCTCAGGGCGGTGCCGTAAGGAATCGAGGCTGGCGTCGACCATGCGACGGCGGTCGTCTCCCTCTCCTGGGGCTCAACGGGCTCGGGCGCCTCCTGGCGCGCGGCGGCTGGCGGCGCCTCTTGGCGCACGGGGGCTGGCGGCGTCTCCTGGCGTGCGGCAGGCGCCGGCGCCTCTTCCTTCATGATCTTGGCCGAATCCTGCAAAAGATGCCATTCGCCATCCGGACCCTTCACATAGGTGGCGCCTTTGTAGCTGCGCGTTTCAAGTTCGGCTTCGGCCTGCCGGCTGGGGGCCGAGGCACCTGATCTCGCATCGCGCCTCGCATCTCTTGGGTCAATGCGTTCCTGGGCAGCCGGGGGCGGGATCGGCGCCTGCGCTCTTGGCGCGGGCGGCGGAACAATCCTCGCTGGAATGTTTGCCGTTGCCTCAGGCCGAGCCGCACTGGGCGAATTGCGATTATTATCCTGCTCCGAGGTCAACCCCAGTTGGGTGAAGGAGGTCGTCTCCTCGGGGGCGCTCATCTTCGCCGAGATGCTCCGGCTGAGACTCTTGAGACTGAAGCCCGCCTTCTTCTCCTGGGCAGGGGGCAGGCCGCAGGCGGATCGAGCCATCTGATGGATCAGCCGGGAGATGGGCGAATCTTCCAGAGCCAGTGGAACGGCCGTGCTCTGCATGCGCCGCACTGCCGCATAATCGTTGGGTATCTTCCAGTTGGCCGGCCGGGTAAGAGCCTTGGTGATCTGGTCTTCCGGAACGCCCATGGAACGAGGCTCATACCGGTTGAGCACGATTTCCAGTTTGGGAACCCCGGTCGCAAAATACTGCGAGATCAGGCGGTTTGAGTTGCGCAGTCCGGCAATGCCGGCCTGGATCACCAGATAGACCGTGGCGCCTTCCTTGAAGAGGCTGGTCCCCATCAAATCGAGCCTGGAACCCATGTCGATGACAACATTCTCGAAGTCCTGCCGGGCTACCGCGATCAGCTTGTCGATGGCCTCATTGGTGGCGGGGAACTGGGGAAACTTGCCCGGCGCCGCCAGCACCGAGACGCCCGTGCTGTGCTTGACCAGCAGCTTGGAGAGAAAAGCCGAATCCAGCCGGCTGGCATTCTGCAGCGCGTTGATCGCCGAGTATTCTGCCACCACTCCAAGGTTCAGCGCGGCATCGCCCAGCGGCAGATCCAGA
>JBEKNI010000046.1:0-49195 GCA_049522975.1 Occallatibacter sp.
CGCGGAATGCCCCATGGCCCGAGCAGAACAAAGATAATCACGGCGCCCAGCATCGATCCCACGGAATTGGCCAGGATAATGCGGACCGCGTCGTAGGCCGACGTATAGCGCCAATTCTCCCGATCCACCCTGGCGCCGATGAAGGCGGCCGATTGCGCCGCGACCCAGATGCCGAGCGCCGCCTCCATCGGGCGGAGATAGATGGCGGGCAGCGCGAAATCGAAGCGCAACTCAAAGGCCAGCATCGCGGAAAGGGCAAATGCGCCCCCGTCGAACAGCGAGCCAAGCAGCTTGTTTCGCATGCGTTTCCAGTTGAGCCGCCGCGCGAAAACCGATATGGGGAACATAAGCTCTTCCTCAGTCTGAATCCGATGGTGGATGGCGCGGTAACTGGGCGCGGTTCATGGCGCCCCGACACGGCTACCTGCCGTCTCCCGTTCGAGCCTGGGGCTGCGGGCTCTGTTTCATCCACTGCCCCGGCCTCCCCTGCAATTGCTCCCGCTCACCTGGCGATCGGTTAAGCAGAATTTGACGCTTCACCAGAAGAGCAGAGCCTTACTCAGGTTCCGATTCCCGATCCGCCGTCCGCCCTTCCCTGCGACTCTTTTTCATTCCGATCTTTTCGCACTGCCGGCATTTCCAGGGGTAATAGCCAAACAGAGGGTAGACTCGTCTGTGCAGCAGGCCTTCCCGCTTGACACGATACATCCCGCCAGCCTTGCACTTAGAACATTTCATGCCGCTGTCCTTCTCTCTTACCCAAGCGCGGACGCGGAGACTGACTTCCTCGCGCATCGTTTGGCGGAATGGCCGTATCAAGAAGCTGGATCAGGCGGCGCTTGCGACAACACAGCCTGTTCCAGCCTCACGCCGCGATTATACTCAATTGGCGTAAAAACCAGCGCAAACCTCGAACATGCCATCCGGGTTCACTCCTTCGCTTGCAAATACCCGTTGAATGGCGCTATAGCTGGCGACGATTGCCACCAGGGTGAAGATCAGCGTCTTGCCGCTGGCGCAGCGCAGTTCTCCCTTCTGGATCCAGGGTTCAAGGTAGCGGGCGGTCACTTCGACGAATTCACTCAGGTGCAAGCGGACCAGCGGTTCGAAATCCGCACTCAGCTCCAGCGCGCTGTATTGCAAGAGCCGCAGAACATCGGGCTTTTCCATCAGCGTCTTGGAGATCAGGTCAAAGGTGCGCGCCAGAGCCGTTTGCCCGTCGCGGGCTTCGGCGATGCTGGTCAACAGATCGCCGCGAAGATGCAACTGCCGCAACCCCGACTTCATCACTGCCAAATAGAGGTCGTGCTTGCGCGGATAATGCCGGAAGATGGTGACCTCATTTACTTGCGCTGCCGAAGCGATATCGCGCGTGCTCACGCCATTGTAACCATGCCGGGCAAAAAGACTCGTCGCTGTAGCCAGTATGCGCTCACTTGCGCCCGGCCCAACCAATCCCTTTGTTTCAGGCATATCTCTCTCCCGCCGCGCTGCTCCTGAGCTGGTGACGGACCGCTGCTGGAACCGTGGAGGACTCAAGAATCCGCAGGCTCCAGTTCTTTTTCATTCACTTCCACGGCGATTGTTTGCGGAATCAGATCCCTGGTCAGGACAGCGCAATGCTGTTCCTCTTGCCTACTACGATGCCTTCCAACCGGGCCAAGGCGCCGGTTCGAAGGCGCGCCTGCCAACCTGCCTTCAAGAGTGGGTGCGGCTCAGCCAGACGCAAGGAAAATCCCGTTCACAGCGCCTCAACCCCGGCCGCCGGGAACCGGGCTATCTCCCACGCAGCGCCACCCGCAATAGCCAGAACGCCTAGCAATTCCAACACCCTGACCCGCTCTGGCCGCTGGATGCGATGAAGGATGTAGCTGGGAAAGAACCGCAGATCCAGGAGCGCCTTCAGGGCATTGCGACCCTTGCGCCAGGAGCGGTAAACAGGCGGAAAGCTCTCGATGCTCCCAGCCCCAGGCGCTGCTTCACGCGCCTCTCAGGGCTCCGCAGGTGTAACCGGCGAACCAATTCGACTCCCGGTGCTGCTACGGCGCGCCCGAGGGCGCTACCCGGTCAGGCTCTCCCGCCATGCAATTTTGGACATGGCTTCGCCAGCCTCACTTCGATGGGCCTTCCCACCGCGTTCCCTTCGGAACCAAGTGAACTCACCGGAATCAATCTCATTGGGGCCTATATGAAAGCAAGTGCCTTCATGCATCTTCGCGCCGGGGGATGGCGCAAGAAGAGCCGTAAAAACACCATATCACAGCTTCCCATAAGCCTGTCATCAGAATTTCACACAAAAAACACGTCAAGGCGTGATTCAAGGGGGACTTGCCTCCCGGCCAAGGAACTCCAACCGACGGATCGCAGATCGATTCCAGGCAGGGGGTGATAAGCGTCTACAAGTTCTGGACTGGATTCTTCAATCCCTATGCAAGGGATTGCAGCGGTTTCGCCGCAGGAGCCTGGTACGGATTCCGGGGCCGCTGCGGCGGGAACGGCGCGAGGGGTGTCCACACAGACCATGGAATCAATCTTCCGAAAGGCCAGCAGCCGGGCTGGATTTGCGACCGGTCGATCCGGGCTGATTTGTCCATTTGGGTCCGCGCTCCGTCAGGACTATACTCATCTCCGGCAGGATGCCCGATGAGCCGCCGGCTGAATCCGCCATTGGGCGGGCAAGGAGCAAGATCGAATGACTGCGACCACACCTACTCAGGAAGCGGAGCTGGATTTCGACAACGGGAGCTTCGATTCGGCGGCATTCGCCGCGCGGGCTCTGGCAAGCTGGCAGGCGCTGGCCGCCGTGATCGACCACACGCTGCTGAAGCCCGAGGCCACTCGCGATCAGGTCAAGAACCTGTGCGAGGAGACGATCCACTTCCGCTTCGCCTGCGCCATGGTGAACCCGGTATGGGCTTCGACGGCGGTGAGCATGCTTTCCGGCACGGGTATTCCAGTGGGCGCGGTGATTGGCTTTCCGTTGGGCGCGTCGCTGGTCTCGACGCTGCGCCAGGAAGCGACGGCGCTGATCCGGCTGGGCGTGCGCGAGCTGGACATGGTGATCTCTATCGGCCAGCTCAAGAGCGGCAACCATGTGGCCGTCGAGAGCAGCATTCGCACGGTGGCCGCCATCGTTCACGATCACGGGGCGCTGCTCAAGGTAATTCTGGAAACCGCGCTTCTCACCGTGGCTGAGAAGCTGCGCGGGGCGGAGCTCGCCATTCAGGCCGGAGCGGACTTCATCAAGACCTCGACGGGCTTTGCCTCGGGCGGCGCGACGGCGGCCGACGTGGCGCTGCTGCGCGGCGTGGCCGGCGGCCGTTGCGGCGTGAAGGCCGCGGGCGGCATCCGCACACTGGCCGAAGTCGAGGCGCTGCTCAAAGCCGGCGCCAACCGCATTGGCGCTTCGGCCTCGGTGGCCATTGTGCGGGAGTTGGGGGCGGAGTAGGAGAGCACCCCGTCCCAGCAGTGTGAGCCGCCCCATCTGAAGGCCGACGTTTCCAAGGATATTTGGCGCAGTCATCGCTGAGCCCAGACGTGGTGGGTCAGTTCGCGGTCCCGCGCGGCAGTTGCTGCTTGAGGGTTGGGGGCCCGTAGCGCCTTCAGCACCTTGGCCGTCGTGACTACCTGACCCACATGCCGCTGGGTGTGATCGGCCACGTGGATCAGCGCGCCGCCGATCGATGTCGGCAACTACTTGCGTCCCACGCCCCGAGGGATGTTGAGGTCGGCTGTCGCCAAGACGCGCACACGCTCTGCCGCGTTGGAGAAGGAGGCATCGACCTCGGCGACCTCGGCCAGGAGTTCGGCCAGCGTCTCTTCTCCGGTCTGCTCGGCTTTGAGCGCCGCCAACTGCTCCGCCGAAAGCTGTTTCCCTTCGGCATAGCTCAGCAAGCGGTCGGTGGAGCGGGCGATGTGGCGCAGATGGAAGGCGATTGCTGGCAGACCAAGCGGCTATGAGTGAACTTCGGCATCGGTAAGGCCGGCGGACCAGCGGGTGAGATCGTCGAGAGCCAGATCGAGTGCATGCAGGACGGCGCGGCCTGCTGCCGGAACCTCGGTGTGTGTTCCGCGCAGCCAAGGTTCGACGGAAATAACGGAAACGGGGGAAGTCATCCTTTGGAATCCTTCACAATTCCATGTTAATTGCTCAAAATATGGATCAAATCATTGTCGGGAAATTCCTTTTTTTTGCCGTCCTCGGAGTAATAGGCGTAGTGAAAATTAATAAATAACCAGCTTGATCCAGATTTCTTCAACTCCGCAACTACACTGTGTCGATCAAATGTTGCCATACAATGATTTTGGGTAACAATCACTTTCGAAACCAGATACTTCCCCTGCGGATCTTGACTGTTCAGGAACGGATCAAAGTCCAGATTGACGATACCGCCGGTTGCCTTTTGCGCGGCTTGATCCTTCTTAATCAGTCCGATTAGTTCTGGACTCAAGACTGCGGGCTTAAGCTTCACCGCGTCGTCATACCAATGCAATTTGTGCTCGTCAAAATTGAGATCGTTCGCCTTATCCGCGAACCGATTCCAATACCAGTCATAAAATTTCTGCGTGAATACCCGGCAGGATCGTACATCGTCATTTGCCGAGGGCATTCGCGATGTTTGCGCACTCGCCGGAATCAGCATGATACCGGTCGATGCGATGACGAAATAGCGGATTGAGGAGTGAATCACAAAACACAGTTTCATCCTCACCCCGCGTTCTTCACCCTCACGACGGTGATCTTGGCGAAGCCCTCTTCAAAGACCGGCGGCTTGAGCTTCTCGGCCATCTTGCGCATCACGTCTTCGCTGACCGAGCGGTCGCGCTTGCGGTTGCGCTCCAGGCAGACCTCCAGCGGCACATCGAAGAAGACCGCCTGCACCTCGTAGCCGAAGCTCTTGGCCATCTTGATCCACTGGCGGCGCTCGTGGATGGAGAGGTTGGTGGCATCCACGTAATTGAGCGGCATGCGGGCAATCAGCCGGGCTCGCAGCAGCGAGCGCAGCGTGGAGAAAACCAGCCCTTGGTAGCGCTGCTCCTCGACATCGTCGAAGAGGATGTTGCGCAGCAGGTCGCTCGACAGAGGCGTGACGCCGCGGCGGCGAAACCAGGTTGTCTTGCCCGAGCCGGGCAGGCCGATGGCCAGCACCACAAAGCCCTTTGGGCCCTGCGGCGAGCGTTCGACCGCCTCCGGCTCCGGTGCGGGAACCGAAGAGCTATCCGGCTGGGTCTCCAGCTCCAGGCGACCTGAGCTGGGCGGTTCATTCCATTCCTGCCGCGTGGGCTTCTCAGTTCTTGCGTGTGCCTCGGGCTTTGCGGTTCGTTCCGGCTTGGCGGGGCGCGCCTCGGAGGCTACCGGCACAGCCGTTGGTTGTACAGCGGGCCGCCGCGCAGCTTCCTGAGGCCGGTGCGCATGCGCCTGCACGGCCGGCGTCGCAACCACGTCCAGATAGAGCGGCACCAGCGGAGCCGGTTGATTCGATGGGAGTTCCTGGCCGATCTTGCCTGTGGATTCGGAGGTGTTAGGGGTCCGTCTGGAGCGTCTTCTCATGCCGCCTTCAACAGGTTCGTCACATTCGTAATGATACCGGAATACCATACTTCCCGGCGTGGCCGCAAATCGTGTGCACCGCGTCACATCCAATCCCGTAATGGGAAGGGCATACTATCAATGCGAAAGGTCCCGCGCTAGGCGGGACAAAAGCATCTCTCGATTTTGTCTACGCAGACAAGAATGTTACGATCATGAGTTTGGTGGAATTGCCCTCCGGGCGGCTCCAGGCGCCGAATACATCCGGCTCGAACAAGCTCAAACCACAGTCTCACCCATTACGAAGGAGAAACCACAAATGGCAGTAAAGGTTGGTATCAACGGCTTCGGCCGCATTGGCCGCAATGTCCTGCGCGCCGCTCTCGGCAATCCGGAAATCGATTTTGTCGCCGTCAACGACTTGACCAGCCCGGCGACGCTGGCCCACCTGCTCAAGTACGACTCGATCCTGGGCAACCTGAAGAACGAGATCACCGCCGGCGCGGATTATATCTCCGTCGACGGCAAGAAGATCACGGTATGGGCCGAGCGCGATCCCGCCAAGCTGCCCTGGGCGGATGTCGGCGCGCAGATCGTTATCGAGTCCACCGGCCACTTTACCGACGGCGCCAAGGCCAAGGCGCATCTGGGCGCGACCGTGAAGAAGGTCATCATCTCGGCACCGGCCAGCAACGAAGACATCACCATCGTGCTGGGCGTCAACCAGGACAAGTACGACGCGGCCAAGCACAACATCATCTCCAACGCCAGTTGCACCACCAACTGCCTCGCGCCGGTCGTCAAGGTCATTCTGGAGACCAGCGGCCTGGTCAGCGGCCTGATGACCACCATCCATAGCTACACCAACGACCAGGTCATCCTCGACTTCCCGCACAAGGACCTGCGCCGCGCCCGCGCCGCCGCCCTGAGCATGATTCCCACCTCGACCGGCGCCGCCAAGGCCCTCAAGCTGGTTATCCCCGAGACCGCCGGCAAATTGGACGGCTTCGCCATTCGCGTCCCCACCCCCAACGTCTCGGTCGTCGACCTGACCTATATCGCCGAGAAGCCGGTGACGGCCGAAGCATTGAATGCCGCATTCAAGGCCGCCGCCGAGGGCGAGCTCAAGGGCATTCTGGGCGTCGATTCCAACCTGCTGGTCAGCTCCGACTTCAAGGGCTGCGCGCTCTCCTCCATCGTGGACGCGCCGCTGACCAAGGTCGTAGGCAACCTCGTCAAGGTGCTGAGCTGGTACGACAACGAGTGGGGCTACTCCAGCCGCGTCGTCGATCTGATCGGCTTCCTGGCGGAAAAGGGCCTGTAACCTGGAGGCTTGGGGACGCCAGCTTCACTTGAGATCAAAAGCTGCAATCCCGCAATCCACCCTCTGGTTGAACCAGAGGGTGGATTGCAAACGCGATCAACTTTACTCCATGAGGTTCATCTGATGGAAACTAAAAAGTTGGATCAGGTTTCAAGCCAACCAGCGCAGCCCAGTCTTCCGTCAATTCCCAGCGTCGCCCGGATCATTGTTCTAAACAACTGTCAGATCTCCGGGAGCGTCCTTCGCGCTGCACTCATCCTTATGTTTCTCGGTGCCGCGCCAGGTGTTCTCATGAGCTTTTTCGGTTTTGGGGCACTTAGGGATGTCATCAAGACGGTCGACACTAGTCTTTGCACCGTTGGTATCGCACTCGTAGTGGTCGGGAGCATGCTCGAAAGAGCGCTTCGCCGCTGTCCGGTCTGCCAGACACGAATCACAAAGGCAACCGAAGAGAAGCGACACTGTCTGGGCTGCGACACGGAACTTTGGGGCTACTGGGATGAATAGGCAGTGAAGAGACAAAAAATCAGCGGCACCTCACCCTTCGAGCCCATCATCGGCTTCTCCCGCGCAGTTCGCGTGAGCAATGTCGTTCATCTCTCGGGAACCGGCCCGGTCGGCGTGGACGATCTGGACCCAGCCGGCCAGACCCGCCGTCGCGCCCAGACCGACGCCGTTAGCGCCTTGGAGCAGACCTGCGGCAGCCTGCCCTACAGCGACGCCTTCCGTTGCGAAGCTCCCGGCCAATCCAACTACGTTGCCCGCCTTATTTCACACAAATGCCGATAGTTTCTTGACAAAATTGAATCCAATACGATATAAGGGGGGGCAGCCAAAAGTAGTACGATTTACGCTCCTCTGGCTGGAAGGTACAGTGATTTGGCCAAGGATGCCTGAATAACGGCACGAATCAGGAATGCCAGATCATTTCCGCTGTACATCGTTTTTGGCGTATAAAACTCTCGCCCCACCTCTGCGCATCGAAATCCAGTCAATAGGAGAAAACACAGGAATGACAAATTCAACTGTCCCCCCGGCTTCAAAGCAAGCCGCAGTGCGGGCGCATGATTTCATCTGCGCTTGTTGGCATCAATGCCTTCGGCATTCGAAAACACTCTTGATAACCTGCATCTTAGTTGCCATTCCCGGAGGAATGGCAACGTCCGCGGCGGCGGCATCGCTGCCCTGCGATATCCTTGCCAGCGCGGGCACACCTTGTGTGGCGGCGCACAGCATGACTCGCGCCCTGTTTGCCAGCTACAACGGCGCGCTCTATCAGGTGCAGCGTTCGTCCGACAGCACCTATCTCAATGTCGAGACCCTCTCCACTGGCGGCTATGCGGATGCCGCGGCGCAGGATAGTTTTTGCGCCGGTACCAGTTGTACTGTCACAAAGATTTACGACCAGACCTCCTATCACAACGATCTCTCTATCGAAGGTCCGGGTCAGCGCGCCGGGCAAGATAAAGGCGCGACTGCGAACTCGTTGCTTGTCTATGCCGACGGCAACGAAGTCTATGGCTTGTATATCTCGGCAGGAATGGGTTACCGGAATAACAGCACCTCGGGCGTTGCGACCAATGGCGCGCCGGAAGGCATGTATATGGTGACCTCGGGAACTCACTTCAACGCATCGTGCTGCTTCGATTACGGCAACGCCGAAACCAACGAGAGGGACAACGGCGACGCGCACATGGATGCCATCAATTTCAGCAACGAGTGCTATTACTCCTGTTATGGCAGCGGACCCTGGGTGCAGGCCGACTTGGAGAATGGCCTCTACGATTCGAATACGGGAAAAAGCACCGACTCCGGCAATACCGGCTTGACCTCTCCCTTTGTGACAGCAGTCTTGCTGAACAATGGCCAGACCGATTTTACGTTGATGGGCGGAAACGCGCAGAGCGGGGGGCTGACCACCTTCTACTCAGGCAGTTTGCCATCAGGCTATTCGCCTTTGAAACAGGAGGGCGCCATCGTCCTCGGTACCGGAGGCGACAATAGCGATGGTTCGATTGGTTCGTTCTTTGAAGGGGTGATGACCTCCGGAGAGCCGTCCACTTCGTCGATGAATTCCATTCAAAGCAACATCGTCAGTGTCGGTTACTCCACAACCGGCGGCGGAGGCGGAGGCGGAACGCCCACCCCGATCACTCCCTACATCTACGCCAACGGCGCGTGGGTCGAGGAATCCTCGGCAACCGTAGCCTCCGGCGCTACCGTGGACCTCGGGCCTCAGCCGGTCAGCGGCGGATCTTGGAGCTGGAGCGGACCCAACGGATACACCTCCACTTCGCGTCAGATCAACAGCATCCCGTTGAACTCCGGCACGAACACCTACGTGGCGACGTACACCAACACCAGCAACGTCAAGAGCACCGAGACCTTCACCATCACGGTAACGGGCGGCGGCGGTTGCACTCCGACCGCGATCACTCCCTACATCTACGTCAACGGCGCGTGGGTAGAGGAATCCTCGGCAACCGTAGCCTCCGGCGCTACTGTGGACCTCGGGCCTCAACCAACCAGCGGCGGATCATGGAGCTGGACCGGTCCCAATGGGTACAACTCCACCTCGCGCCAGATCAACAGCATTCCATTGAACTCCGGCACTAACACCTACGTGGCCACTTACACGAACTCGAGCAGTTGCAAGAGTACCGAAACCTTCAGCATCACCGTCAACTAACTGCAAAACAGGCCGGAGCAGGTCATTTGATCTGCTCCGGCCTGCCGGAACCCTCCCAATTACGCACGAGTCTTTGGCTGACCGTTTCTTTTGCATCTGTTGAAGAAGCTGAAGCCGGGCGCCCCATCTCCGGATTTTCGGACCTCGGAAATGGGGAGATCGCCGAGGTACCTCTCTGCTATACCTAGACCTATGCGGCTCGTCCCATTTCGTCCCTTCTGCATCTTGATCGCGTCAGCGCTCACCGTCGCAGCGCCCCTGCCTGCCCAGCAGCCTCCCGAGAACTTCCGTTGGGTCGACTTCCACTCCGCCAGCGACCAGTCCGTCGTCACCTGGGTCACCCGTTCGCTGGAGCCTGAAAAATGGACGGCGATCCGCGAGATCGGCGTCGAGTACGATGCGGCCCTGGTAGTCACCACACTGCGCGCCACGCCCGAGTCGCCGGCCGGCGCAGACACCTTCACCGTCTGGAGCCTCTCGCTCACCAAACACACCGTAGCGCCGCTCATCCGGGGCGTCAACCTGCGCCTTCTCGACTGGCTGCTCCTGGCCGACGGCGAGCCGCGCGAGCTGGGCGCTCTCTACGACGACTGCCGCGAGTGCGCCGCGACCACCTTCTTCACCGCCTTCCATTACGACCTGGCGCAGCACATGTGGGCCGCGCGCTGGATGCGCGGCAGCCAGACCGCTCCCATCTGGAGCACCGGCGTCACCCAGGGCGTCGCGCTGACCCAGGTCTACGCGCTCCTGGCCGAGCCGAACGGACGGCAACTGATGGGCACATGGAGCCACTTCGACTACGGCAAAGCGAAGAAGCCCGAGGACAGCGTCTTCCGCTACGACCTGGACACCTTTAGCGGCCTGGAGCGCACCCAACTCCTCAGCGGCAAGGAGGCCGACGCCATGAAGCAGCGGCTCTGCGCCGCGCAAAGCATCGCTCCAGAGCTGGCCCGCGGCCAGGACTCGCCTCTTTGCCAGCAGACGCTCAAGCCGCCTCCCGCGCGCAAGCCCGTCACCACCCCGCCTGCCAACAACCGCGGCCAGTCCCTCCCGCCCAAGGCCCGCCGCTGAGGTGAATCCATCGTATACTGGCCTCATGTCGATCGTGCGCAATCTCGCCGGCATCGCCAAGGGCATGAGCATCACCCTTCGGGAGATGGTCCAGCCCACTCAGGTCGAAAACTATCCCGACGGCCCCGGCCCCCTGCGCGGAGCGGTCCTGGAGCAGCGCTACCGCGGCGCGCACGTCCTCCAGCGCGACGAAAATGGCCTCGAGAAATGCGTGGCCTGCTTCCTCTGCGCTGCCGCCTGCCCCGCGAACTGCATCTTTATCGAGGCCGCCGACAACACCGCCGAGCAGCGCATCTCCTCGTCCGAGCGCTACGCCAAGGTCTATAACATCGACTACAACCGCTGCATCTTCTGCGGCTACTGCGTCGAGGCCTGCCCCACCGACGCCATCACCCACGGCCACGGATTCGAGCTAGCCACGCTCAACGCCACCAACCTGGTCATGCGCAAGGAAGACATGCTGGTGCCGATCGAGGCGCTCACGGCGGCGAAATCGTAGCCCGTTCCTTTTGCAAGCCTTCTCAACTCGAAAACTCCAGCTATCCTAAATGGTGGGCTGCATTTCCCGTTTCTCCAGGCGACCGGTAAGGCAGGAGGGTTTTTGGCGGACTTTCTCTCAGAACTGAAGCGGCGCGTACTGATCTTCGACGGCGCGATGGGCACCGCGCTGCATGAACGGAACCTCACCCTCCAGGACTTCTGGGGCAAGGAGAATTGCAACGAATTGCTAGTGCTCTCGCAGCCCGATGTGATTCGCGATATTCACGCCTCGTTCCTCGAAGCCGGCTGCGATGTAATTGAAACCTGTTCTTTCAACGGGCAGAGCATTGTGCTGGCGGAGTTCGAAATTGCGCACCGCGCCCGCGAATTAAATCTCGCGGCGGCACGGCTGGCTCGCGAGGTGGCCGATGCGTACTCCGCGCCCGAGCAGCCCCGCTTTGTCGCCGGCTCTATGGGGCCTACCACCAAGCTGCCTTCGCTCGGCCACATTGGTTACGACGCCATGGCCGCGTCGTATCGCGAGCAGGCCGAGGCCCTGATCGAGGGCGGCGTGGACCTGCTGCTAATCGAAACCTGCCAGGATCTGCTGCAAGCCAAGATCGCCATCGCCGCCTGCCAGGACGCGATTCGCGACGCGCGCGAGGGCCGCATCCCCTCGACCGGCCGCAACATTGCCCTCCAGGTCCAGGTCACCCTCGAAGCTACCGGACTTATGCTGCTTGGCTCGGAGGTCGGCGCGGCTCTGGCCGTTCTTGAGAGCTTTCAACCTGATGTCATCGGCCTCAACTGCGCCACTGGCCCGGCGGAGATGAACGACGCGGTCCGCTTCCTCTGCCAGAACTCCACCCTGCCCATCAGCGTGCTGCCCAACGCCGGCCTGCCGCAGAACGAGGGCGGCCATGCGGTCTTCAAACTCACCCCGGCCGAGCTGGCGGCATATCATCGCCGCTTTGTCTCCGAATATGGCGTGCAAATCGTCGGCGGCTGCTGCGGTACCACGCCCCAGCATCTGCGCGCCGTCGTCGAGGCGGTCCGCGGCCTCGCGCCCGCGCCGCGCTCGGTCAAGCCGCAATCGGTCGCCGCCAGCGCCTTCTCCGCGCAGCCGCTCGAAGCCGACGCGCAGCCCATCGTCATCGCCGAGGAAATGAACACCACCACCCGCCTCGAAACCTTCCGCAACATGGTGCGCTCCGGCGACTACGACGGCATTCTCACCCTGGCCAAGCGCCTGGTCGGTGAAGGCTCGCAGATGCTCGACCTCTGCTGCGCCATCGTCGGCGAGGATGAGGTGGGCTACATGAACGCGGTCCTCGAAAAGATCGCCACGCGTGTAACTGCGCCAATCGTCGTCGATTCGACCGAAGCCAATGTCATTGAGGCTGCGCTCAAGCGAATTCCCGGCAAGCCGGTGATTAACTCCATCAACCTTGAAGACGGCGAGAAGCGCACCAGCCTTGTATTGCCCATGGCGCGCCGCTACGGAGCCGCGGTCATCGCGCTCACCATCGACGAACAGGGCATGGCGCTCACCGCCGACCGCAAAGTCGCCATCGCGCATCGCATCCACGATCTGGCCGTCAACAAATACGGACTGCGCCCCGAGGATCTGATCTTCGACGCTCTAACTCTGCCCATCTCCACCGGTCAGGAGGACTATCGCTCGGCTGCCATCGAGACCCTGGAAGCGGTCCGCCGCATCAAGCTAGAGTTACCGCGCTGCCGCACCGTTCTTGGTGTTTCGAATATCTCCTTCGGCCTCAACGCCTATGCGCGCCGCGTGCTGAACTCTGTCTTCCTCAAGGAGGCCGTGGACCGCGGCCTCGACACGGCCATCGTCAACTATTCGAAGATTTATCCGCTCTACAAGATTCCCGAGAAAGAAGTCGAATTAGCGCGCAAACTTATCTTCCAAGACTGGGGACAGGACCGCGCCGGCGGCGATCCCTTGCAAGTTTACATGGCTCACTTCACCAGCCTGGGCAAAGGCTCGGTGCGGGAAGATGAGATCGCGGTCGAGAATCTCACCACGGATGAGAAGCTCAAGCAGTTGATCATTCGCGGCGAGCGGACCATTGGCCTGGGCGAGAACAAACAAACTCTGGAAGAAGCGCTCGAGACGGCGCTGGTAAATCACTCCCCGCTCGAACTGATTAATACGGTCTTGCTCGACGGCATGAAGACCGTCGGAGATCTCTTCGGCGCGCGCAAGATGCAACTGCCCTCGGTCCTCGACTCGGCCGCGGTGATGAAGGCCGCAGTCGCCTACCTCGAACCGAAGATGGAGAAATCCGACAGTGGCGGCAAAGGCACAATGGTTCTCGCCACGGTCAAGGGCGACGTGCACGACATCGGCAAGAATCTCGTCGACATCATCCTCTCCAACAACGGTTATCGCGTCGTCAACTTGGGCATCAAGCAGCCCTCCGACGCGATCATCGCCGCCGCGCGCGAGAACGGCGCCGATGCCATCGGCCTCAGCGGCCTTCTCGTCAAGTCGACGCTTGAAATGAAGTACGTGTTGCAAGACCTGCAACGGCTCGGCCTCACCGTTCCCGTCATCTGCGGCGGGGCTGCGCTCACTCGCAAGTATGTGGAGGAGGACTTGCGCAAAGAGTACGCGGGCCCGGTCTTTTATGCCGAGGATGCCTTCGCGGGATTGCATGGGATGGCCGATCTGACCTCGGACGATCCGGCCGTGCGCGCGGCCAGGGAAGAGGAAGGCCGCACGGTGAAGGTCTTCAACAAGCCCAGTGCCGCCACGCCGGAGCTGACTCTGGTTGAACTCACGCCGGAGGGCCGTTCCCCGGTCGTCGAGCGAGTCGCGGCCCTTCCGCGACCGGCTTACTGGGGTGCGCGTGTTTACAAGAGTTACAACCTCGACGAAATCTTTCCCTATCTCAACGAGACCGCCCTCTTCAAGAATCAGTGGCAACTCAAAACGGCCGCGCAGGGAGACTATCTGCGCCTGGTCGAAGAAAAATACCGCCCCATCCTCCTCGACCTCGAAGCAGAAGTAAAGGCGGCGGGCTGGTTCGAGCCTAAGTCGATCATCGGCTTCTATCCCTGCGCCAGCGAACGCGACGACCTGATCGTCTTCCATCCCGAAGACCCCGAGCGCGAGCTGGAGCGCATCTCTTTCCCGCGCCAGGCGCAGGGCCGCAGGCTCTCGATTGCCGATTTCTTCGAGCCGTTGAATTCAGGCCGGCGCGACGTGGTCGGCTTCTCCATCGTTACCATCGGCGACGAAGCCAGCCGCCAGACTCAGCGCCTCTTCGAGGCCGGTGACTTCACGAAGTACCTCTACCTGCACGGCCTCTCAGTAGAAACAGCCGAGGCTCTGGCCGAGCTGGCTCACAAGCAGGCGCGCGAGTTTCTCTCGATCGCCGGCGAGGATTCGCCGCGTGTATCGGATTTGTTTCATCAGAAGTATCGCGGTTCCCGCTACTCCTTCGGCTATCCGGCCTGCCCGAACCTCGAAGACCAGGCGAAGATCTTCCGCCTGCTCAAACCCGGGGAGAACATCGGCGTGCGCCTCACCGAGCAATTTCATCTGGAGCCGGAGCAGAGCACGAACTGCATCGTCGTTCACCATCCTCAGGCCAAGTATTTTGTCGCGTAATTGCCCACTCGGAAAGAGGGAACAGGAAAGGGTGCGAGTAATGCGGATTAAGGTTGCGGTTTTGTATCAGGGCACGACTTTAGTCGTGCCGGAAGAGACGCCAGAATCGGCGGGGCTTTAGTCCCTGAGGTACGCTGTTCAAGATTGCGGAGTAGCTTATGCCCTCCAGGCAAACCACCAAACCTGCTCCGCGCGGCTTCGACAAAGAGCTTGCCGAGCTGGAAGCTCTGCGCGAAGCACTGAAGGCTGGTCCAGCTCCCGATTCCTCCCAGATCGCCCAACTCCGCCGCGCAGTTGCCCATCGCAATAACTTCCTGGTAGCCAAGGCCGCGCGCATGGCCGCCGATACGGAACTCTTCGCACTGCTGCCGGACATTCTCGCCGCCTACGACCGCTTCTTCCTCGACGCCGCCAAATCCGACCCTCAGTGCTGGGCGAAGAATGCCCTCGTCAAGGTGCTCGTCAAGCTGGAGCACCGCGAGAAGGATGCCTACCTACGCGGCCTGCGCCATCACCAGATGGAGGGTTCCTACGGCGGCCTCTCCGACACCGCCGGCGCCTTGCGCTGCGCCAGCACGCACGCGCTGGTCGATTGCCCCGGCATCAACGACGCCGATCTGCTCGCCATTCTCCTGGAGCCGCTGACCGACACCGACAAAACCGTTCGCATCGAAGCAGCGCGCGCCATCGGCCAGGTCGGCGGTCCCAGCAGCGCGCTCATCCTGCGCCTGCGCGCGCTGATCGGTAAAGACGAGCCCGAGGTCCTCGGCGCCGTCTACTCCGCGCTGCTCTCGGTCGAGGGCGCGCGCGCCATCCCGCTGGTTGCATTAGCCTTGCAAGAGGGCGACGATCTGGCCGCCGAAGCCGCCTTTGCCCTGGCCGAAACGCGCGCGCCGGAGGCTCTCGCCGCGCTCATCGCCCGCCTCCGCGCCGGCCCAACAGCCCATTCCGACGCCTGGTTCACCTCGGTCCTCCTAAGCGCCATCGCTCTCACCCGCCTGCCCGAGGCCTTCGACTTCCTTCTCGCGCTCATCCAGCGCGACGCGCGCGAAGCCCCGCAGGCGATTGAGGCCATTGGCCGCGGCGCTCCCAACGCTGAACTCCGCGCCCGCGTCGAGAAGGCCGTCCAGCAAACCGCCAGCCCGCGCCTCGATCAGGCCTTCCGCCAGCATCTGCCCCCGCGCCCTGAATGAACCCAACCGAACGTCCCTTCCCAAAATGAAACCAGCCTCAAAAACTCTTGCGTAGAATTATCCCCATCTGTGCAACAGTGAAATCACAGGATTCGAAAAGAGAGAACATCATTGGCCTCCTCGAACGGTCTGGGCGCATCCTGCACCATCGGCTGCGCTCCCGGCCGTTCGACTTTTTTTGCAATCCTCAAAGCCAGGCCAGCGCCGCCCGAGTCAATCGTCCATCCGCCACGCGCCGCCCTAACGCCCAGCCTCCCGGTAGCGCCCCAGCTCTCTGACCATCACGCAATGGGGCCCGAGCGCCTCGACGGACCGCGAACCCTCTTCCGCGGAGTGAATCAGGCAATCCACATAGAAGATGTACTCCCACGGTTTGCCATGCACCGGCCGCGACTCGATCTTGGTCAGGTTGGTGCCAATCGCGGCCAGCTCCACCAGCGCAGCCACCAGCGATCCGGGCCGATGCTCCACGGAAAACGCCAGGCTGATCTTGTTCGCCTCCGGATCGGTCACCGCATCCGCCGTCCGCCGCACCAGAAAGAAGCGCGTAAAATTCTCCGCGTTGTCCTCGACGTCGGCTTCCAGAATCTTCGCGCCATAATAGCGTGCCGCCGCCTCGCTGGCGATAGCCGCCGCCCGCCGGTCCTGCAACTCCACCAACTGCTTCACGCTCCCCGCCGTGTCATAGGAGGGCAGAGCCGTCATCGCCGGATGCTCCGCCAGAAACCGCCGGCACTGCGCCAGCGCCACCGGATGCGAGAAGACGCGATCTATTTCTGTTATCGCTACGCCGGGCATGGCAATCAAATTGTGCCGGATGCGCAGCAGCGTCTCCCGCTCCACCCGCACATCGTGCGTCAGCAGCAGGTCGAAGTGCTCCAGCACCGAGCCGGCCAGGCTATTCTCGATGGGAATCACCGCGGCCTCCACCACGCCCTCGCTCAGCATCCTGAAGACCTCCGCCGAAAGCGCGCATGGAACGATCACCCCATACGGAACCAGCTTCGCCGCCGCCTCGTGGCTGAAGGAGCCTGGCTCACCCTGTATCGCAACTCTCATCTCGTTTCTGCTTCTCCGTTCCTCAATTGTTCCTCGTCCTATGCTCCTGCAACAGCCTGTCATCCTGAGCGAGCGCAGCGAGTCGAAGGACCTGCGGTTGCTTTTCTCCTGGCCGCCCACCTCGCTCCGTGCCCCATCCATGCGCCTTTTTTTCTGGCGCATGGGTGGGATACCACGATCCCCTTGCGAGCGACTAGCGAGCGTCTGCCCACCGCAGGTGGTCACCGCCACCACAAATCCCCCGCCACAAATCCCAGAAAAACCATCGCAATCACGCCATTCATCGTAAAGAACGCCGCATTCAGCCGCCGCAGATCGCGTGGCGAAACTAGCGAGTGCTCATAAGCCAGCAGCAGCCCCACCACCCCAACCCCCATCCAGCCCACTGTACGAAAATGAAACAGTTCTCCAAACCACCCCAGCAGCCCCAGCATCGCCAGATGCATCCCCCGCGCCGTCCAGAACGCCGCCGCCAGCCCCGCCGCCTGCGGCAAGCTGTGCAGCCCCGCCGCGCGGTCGTGCTCCAGGTCCTGGCAGGCATACAGCACGTCGAAGCCCCCCGCCCACAGTGTCACCGCCGCAGTCAGCACCAGGATGCGCGCATCCAGCGCCCCGCGCACCGCAATCCATGCCGCCGCCGGCGCCAGTCCCAGCGCCAGCCCCAGCCCCAGGTGCGACCAGCGCGTCACGCGCTTCAGGTAGCTGTACCCCCACAGCACCGCCAGCACCAGCGGCGACAGAAAAAGCGTGAGCCGGTTCAGTTCAGCGGAGGCCAGCACAAACACCGCCGCCGCCAGCAGCGTAAAGCCCAGCACAAACTCCCGCGAAAGCAGTCCGGCGGGAATCGCGCGCGACTTGGTTCGTGGGTTAGCCGCATCCAGCTCCGCATCGGCCCAGCGATTAAACGCCATCGCCGACGACCGCGCCGCCACCATCGCCACCAGAATCCATCCCAACGTCCGCCACGTGGGCAGCCCATTCGCCGCCAGCAGCACCGCCGTCAGCGCAAACGGCAGCGCGAAGATCGAGTGCTCCCACTTGATCATCTCCAGCGTCGTCCGCGTCGACCAGTGTACTTCAGGGGCGTCGGCGGAACTGCTTCGACTCTGCCTTGATAAGGCGGGGTGGAAAAATGCAAAAGAGAGGTAAGCCGCTCACCGAGCGCCCCGGATTTTATCGGTGATCATGAAGGCACGTTGTAGGGAGTGAAGCGTGAACCGTAGCTGGCTCTCAGGCGATGCGAGTCCTCCAATTCAATCACACCATATAGGATCTCCTTCCGAGTCTCGAGCGATTTTCGAATGGCATGCGTCAGCATTTCGCTCCTGACAGCTTCATCGATTTGGCCTTCAAACTGCACCAAGAAGGTATCTGCCGTAGTCAAGAATAGCCGTGGGATTTGGTCGCCGTTTTTCCCCAATTTGGCGATCGTCAGGGGTGGTGGCGTGCCGGGCCCCTTGAAAGCAAACGCGGCGACCCTGCGCTGCCCCCCAACGGTCACGTTTGACGTATACAGGTCGTTCTTCTCTCCGCCCCAGTCCTGGAACTTACCCTTGTTGCCTAGGATGGAGGCGACGCCGTACTTGAATATCTTCTCTGGCAGGCGCGCAGGGTCGAGGCTGGGTAGTTGCGCTGGTTTCAGGTCCTTCGCCAGCTTGAACTCCTCGACGTCGTCGATGAAGATCTCTCTCGCGCTCACCTCCGTGCGTTTCCTGGAGTCGACTTGCACCAAAATCGTCTGACGCGGTGTCCTAGAAGATACGTGTTGCTTCAGCTTCGTCGGATTCTTGGCCAGCCTCAGGATTCTGTGCCGAACCGCGTTTATGTGAGGGTGCTTTCGAAACGCTACGAGACCATTGTGTTTTAACCCTTCGAAATACTGTTGGTGCGCCATTGGGGTAGCGAGTTGCAGAATCACCATCTCTGAGAGGCCCGTGCTAGCAGCCAGCGCAGCGGCACCCTTCGGCTTGTTGCCACCGCTGTATATTGCTTTAAAGACGCGATACTTCCTATCAGATGTGGAAAGTTCCGTAGCAATCTTCTGGATAGTCTCTTCCGACGTCGCCGAGAACTCTGAGGTGGGCTGAATGGTCATAGGTCTTTGCTGGATTCCTACTCACTTGTTTTGGCGGTCCGAGCCTTTGCGTTTCGCTTGGCCTTGGCTTTGGAGGTGGATAGCGTCACACTGACCGTGTTAGGGGTCGTATTGAGCAGTTCTGCGATGATGCGTCTATCGAACCCCGCAGTTGCGAGGAACTGTATTGCAGGCACCTGTTTCAAGCCTGCTGTCATTTGCAGAGCCGCAAGCCGGAGCAGTTGGTCCAGTTTCGACTCAATCCGTTGAAGCACGTCCTCACTATTGCTCATTGGCGACATTATTACTCCGTTTCCCCTTTTTCCTAGCTTCAGGAACCCTCATGAGTCGCTTGTATTTGGGCATGGCATCGCCGGCAACGTTCAGGATGATGCCCTCGTCCAACCACGCTTGAAGCGTCCCGGACATAGCCTGCTGTGTCACCCCTGCAATGGTAGCCAACTGCGTTCCTGTTTTGGATCCGTCCAGAGCATTGTAGGCGATCACGTATCCATCCGGATTTCGCTTGCCGCTCGTGATAATGGCTCCTATTTGTTCTGGGGTCCAGGCGAGCCGCGCAAGCAGACTGATAATGATTTCGTTCTGCTGCCCAATGTTGGCGAGAAGCTCCTCGGTCGTCATAACTGTTCTCCCTCCGCTTGATTACGGTTCCGCTTTGCGCGTTTTTGCACCTTGCCTTCCGCCCTCCTGCCAGCGGCGTAGAGCACCTGCGCCACGTTATGCATCGTGACGCCGACTGCGTCGGCGATCATTTCGCGGCTAACGGCCATTTTGTCTAGCTTAATGATTGCCTCGCCCTTCTCTAGATCCCGAGTCAGAATGGCGGCCAGCAGTTTGATCACGACATCTAGACGGGCATCAGAATCTTTGTCGCCGTTATTACTCTTCTGCGGCACGTGTGGCCCCCTTTCTTGGGGTCTTGCTCTTCCTGCTTTGGGAGATTAGCGATCGAACGGAGTCCTGAGATGTGTCTAGCACCTCCGCAATTAGCTTGCGATCTAGGCCGGCGCGTTCCAATAGGATGGCCACGTCGCCGGCTTTTTTGCCGGCTGTAGTTTGCAGCGCCAAGAGCTTCAGGATGCTCTCAAGGCGGTTTAGCACGAGATTGAATTGCTGATCGCTCGACATGATTAACCACTCCAAAAATATATATTAGCTGAAAATCTATGGAAGTCAAACATATTTTTATAGTTGACTAGCGGATATTAAGCGGAAATACTATGAGCATTAGTTCAGTTGCACCATATATTGTGCAACTCTCCGGATCGTCGAGCGCCGGGCGCCCCAGTTCCCGCCTTTGGGACCTGAGAGTCCATGAACGCCGGCCAGCATAAAAATACAGTCGAAGATTGCAGATTGCGGAGGGAGGCGGCGGTTTCAACCCCCGCATAAAGCCAACAGCATCGAGGTGGGCTTTAGCCCCGGAGGGACGCTTTTCGCACATCACACCCGAAAACCTGAGCCTGTCCGCAGCACGTCATGGCACAATATCCATGTAAGCCCCGGCGTCGCTCCTACTTCACGCAAGTGAAGCATGTGCCCGGGGCAATGATATTTATGGGGACTACCACCTTATCGTTCCAGTCGCAGCTACACACTTCAGCGTCTCGTAGCCCCTGGAACCGGGCCCCTAAATCCCGCTTCAGCCCTCCGCCTCTTCCACCGTCCCCGCCAACGCGATGACCGTGTCCACTTTGGTCATCTTGAAGAGTTCCATCACCCGGCTGTTGACCCCGGCAACGATCAACTGGACGCCCTTGTTCTGGCAGTGGACGTAATGGTTGATGATCGCGCCCATCCCCGCCGAATCATGTAGGGAACGCCGCTGAGGTCGAGAATGGTCACAGCCGGCAGCGCGCCGCCGCGCAACTGCTCCTGCATTCCGAAGAGATTGCGCAGGGTAACCGGGCCGGTAAAGCGGAAGATCAGCGTATCGGGAGCTTTGCCCTCCGCGCGTTCGATTGCCAGGGGCGTCAAGTGCCATCGTGGGCTGAGTATAAGAAATCAAACGCTCCCTGTTGCTACAAACGTGTAAATCTCGCAGGCCGAAGCAGCAGACCATATCTTTCCTTTTCGCTCGTTGCAGATAATTTCCCTCCGCCAGCGAAGAATGGGAATAGAAAGGACGAGCGGAGAAAGCAGAGGGCTCTCCACGCCGCGCGCCACTGAGAAAGCATGATAAACATTACCATCGCCGCGCCCGCGTTCTCCGCCAATCTCTCTGGAATGTCCCCGGTCCATTCTGTCAGGGATCTGCACGGTCCGTACCGGCCTCCGGCCGCTTCTTTCCCCTTTATCTTCTCCGTTTCTTCTCCCAAAATCCGCCTTACCCCCACCCCCCTACCCTGTGGAAATCTTTTTTTACCCGAAAGAAGCTCGCAACTTACACACAATAAACAGCTTGCATTTTGGTAATGTTAACGAATCAGTAACATCAAACCCCCGATTTTGCCCCTTTTTTGGGCAATTATATACTTGACACACAGAGCGAATCGGCGTACATTTGAATCATGGAAGCGCCTGAGACTCTCCAAAATGCGATCATCTATTTCAGCGATCCTGACCGCTGCTTTCAATATGCGCTCAATCTTCGCTGGCCGAACGGCGTGGTTTCTTGCCCGCGCTGTGGCTCTGAGAAACATTCGTTCATCAAGACTCGCCGCATCTGGTTCTGCGCCGGATGCAAACAGCAATTCAGCCTCAAGGTAGGGACGATCTTTGAGGATTCCCCTCTCGGCTTGGACAAATGGATGTGCGCTTTCTGGATGATCTGTAATTGCAAGAACGGCGTCAGTTCCTGCGAGATTGCCCGGTCCCTTGGAGTCACTCAGAAGTCCGCGTGGTTCATGCTCCATCGAATTCGTAAAGCCATGCACGAAGATTCCGGTTTGATGCTCTCCGGCGAAGTGGAAGCTGATGAAACCTTCATCGGCGGCAAGGCCCGAAATATGCACCTGAGCAAGCGGGAACGGCGCATCACTGGCACAGGCGGCAAGGACAAGACTGCTGTCATGGGTTTGCTTGAGCGGGGCGGAGAGGTTCGCACGGAGGTTATCAGCAACCGCAAAAAGGCTTTGCTTCACGCGGAAGTCAAAAAGCATGTGGAAGCTGGCGCGGCGCTGTATACCGATGCCCTCATGTCCTATCAAGGACTCGGCAGCGACTACGCCCATCAGGTCGTTGACCATGCTGTCGAATATGTGAACGGCAGAGTTCATACCAATGGCCTTGAGAACTACTGGAGCCTTGTAAAACGTGGAATCAATGGAACTTACGTGAGCATCGAACCATTCCATCTGTTCCGGTACTTGGATGAGCAATCCTTCCGCTATAACAATCGGAAGAACATGAACGATCAGGCGCGGTTTGAAGCGGCTATGAGAAACGTCGCCGGCAAACGGCTTACCTACAACGAGTTAATCGGCCTGGGCGCGGCCACGTCACACTGATAAACGGCAGGGACGCGGCAAGCGCAAAGCCTAGTCCTTGCTGGCCTCAGCCTTCTTGCGCTTCGGTTTAGTCTTCGGGTTTTGTGCCGTTATCTTAGGCGCACGGAAGAGTTTTGTCATTCCTTCATCAAATCTCTTTCGCGCCCCTGGTCCTTCGTGATATTCATGTTTCATATTGAACCTCCATGTCAAGTAAACACCTCAAACCCGGAGCCGACAAGCCACATCCCCAGCCACATGAGAATGGCGCTCAGCATAATCAGTGCAAATGGGACGGCGATGCTAGAGTTTCTGGAGAAATAAATGTCCAATTTGCAAAAGACCTGATAGATCAATACAGGGCCAAGCAAAAACAAGATGACTCCCACAACAATAAGACGAGGCTTATAAACAGTCTCACATTGGTAGCAGTCATTATCTATGCAAGTCTGACTGCATGGTTGGTGTGCCTTAGCCGCGACAACCTTCACACTACAAAGGAATTCTTTCAGAGAGATCAAAGACCATATATTTTCGCCACTAAAATTGATGATGCGATTTTGAGCCAAACAGGTCCTCCAGACTTTTTGGAGAAAAGGCTGGCTGGACATATTTGGTACTACAACTTTGGCAAATCTCCAGCACTTCACGTAAGAAAAGAAGGCTGGATATTTTACGGATCGGATGCTTTGAAACAAGCGGATGGGTGGTTTACTCAGGTGGGAGGTAAAGGTGATCTTCAAGCACAAGTTTCTAATTTCGTTGAAACAGTTCTCATGCAAGGGGAGGACCCTGTTAACACAATTGTCCTCAGTCAATCCACGCCTCCAAGCGTCCAAGTGCAATACGTCGTGGCTATGAGGATTCGATACCAAGACACCTTTGGCAATCAGTACTGGAGCGATGTGTGCTTCTGGCATGTTCCTGATATGGCTCCAGGATATAGCACTCGATGCGTGAGCCATAACGAGATTCACTAAAATCCAACTTGAGACAATGTTTAAGATTCTCATTCGCCTTCCTCCTTGTGCGCCAAATATATAGTTGCCCTTTTTTGGCCCAAAGAGCCGCCTTTTTGTTCAAAAAGGCCACCTTTTCGCCAGATTTTGAAGCCTCTCTGAGCCAGCCTCACTCTTCAGAGGCTGCGCATTCCCTAGTCCCTAGTCCCCATTCCCTGTTCTCTGTCCTCCATGGTTGACAATAGCCTCATGGACTCGATCCGCATCGACAAGTGGCTCTGGGCGGCGCGCTTCTTCAAGACGCGCTCGCTCGCCTCGAAGGCCTGCGATCTGGGCCGCATCCGCTCCAACGGTATCGCCGCCAAGCCATCCCGCGAGGTCCGCGTCGGCGACAAGCTCGAAGTCAAGAACGAGGGCGGCGACTTTCAGATCGAGGTTCTCGCGCTGAGCCAGATGCGCGGTCCGGCTGCGGTGGCGCAGACGCTCTACCGCGAAACCGAAACCAGCAAAGCCGCGCGGCTCCAGGCGGCTGCCGAGCGCAAGGCGATGCGGGAGTTCGCGCCCTTGCCCGAGCGCCGCCCAACCAAGCGCGACCGCCGCCGCATCATCCAATTCCGCGGCGGTGCTTAGCGCCGCGCAAGCACGGTTCGTTGCTCCCTTGTCCCTAGTCCCTGCTTTACGCTTCATGCGCCGTGGCCAGATGCGGCTGCGGCACCAACTCAGTCAGCGCGATGGCGGCCAGAATCAGCCCCGCGCCGCAGGCGGGACGTAGCCCGAGCCGTTCGCCCATCACCAGGAACGAGGTAATCCAGGCGAAGGCCGGCTCCAGCGTCAGCAGCAGCGCGGTGTGTGCGGGAGGCAGCACCGACTGCACCCAGCTCTGGACAGAGAAGCCAACGGCAGTGGCGAGCACCGCGGCAATCCCCAGCGCCACTGCCAGCCGCGGCGTCCATGCAATCCGCGGATGCTCGATCAGCGGCAGGCTCAGCGCCATAAAGACCGCGCAGAAGCCCACCTGCAAGAGCGCCAGCGGCTGAAAGCCGATGCGCGGCGAGACGTGGCTGAGCGCCAAACAATGGAAGGCGAATCCCAGGGCGCATCCCAACGTGAGCATGTCGCCCAGGTTGATGGAAGTCATGTCGGGTAGCAGGCGCGCCGCCTGACCCATCAGCGAAACCGGGCCCTGCGCGCGACCAGCGGCCGGCGCGGTTAGCAGCACAATCCCGATGAACGCCAGCGCGGCTCCCAGGAAGGCATTCCAGCGCAGCGGCCTGGCGCCGGGCGGGCGCAGGCCGGGAATGATCGAGAGCAGCGGCACCATCACCACCAGCAGCCCGGTGATGAACGCCGACTTCGAGGGCGTGGTGCGGGCAAGCCCCGTCGTCTGGAACTGGTAGCCCATCGCGAGGCACAGTCCCACCAGCGCCCCGGCCCCAATCTGCCAGCCACGAATCTCGCGCCAGTAACGGTGATAGGCCACCCCCAGCACGGCGAAGGCCAGCGTCATCCGCACCAGGTTGAAGGCCGCCGGCGTGGCGTCGGTCAGCGCGCCCTTGACCAGCACGAAGGTCGATCCCCACACGGCGACCACGAAGAGCATCAGCAGGTAGGCGCGCAGTTTCATCTCTTTGGATTATTGCAGCCGGGGTTGCGGGCAGGTGGCCGTCGGGTGGGCAGTGTTTGGCGCGGGTTACCGGGTCACTGTTCCGCAGCCCATTCCGCCATGGCCAGCGTGAGCAACAGCGCCCGCTTCAGCCCAGCCTCGCGGTCCTTGGCCGAGTACCATTCGGCCAGCGTGTGCGCGCCGCCGCCTTCGCCGCCCGCGCCGATCGACAACGCCGGAATCCCCAGCGAGAGCGGAATGTTGGCGTCGGTCGAGCCCAGGCGCAGGTTCGTTCGCAGACCCAGATGGCGGTCTACGGCGCTCAGAGCCTCCTTGAGCGGCGAGCCGGCAGGCAGTTGCGCCGCGGGCCGGTCGCCGATCAGGTCGATGGTGAAGGCCAGCAAGCCCCGTCCGTGCGCGGAATGGGATCTAGCCTGGGCGTTCGAGCGCTCCACGGCATCCTCGACGGCGCGATGCAGGGCCACCTCCAGCCGCAGCATCTCGTCCGCGCTCGTGGAGCGGAAATCGATTGTGGCCAGCACGCTCTCGGGGATGGCATTCACGCTCGTGCCGCCGTGAATCGTGCCCAGGTTCAGCGTGGTGCGCGGCTCGTCCGGCAGCGGCGTCTCGGCCAGCACAGCCAGCGCCGAGACCAGTGCGGCAATGGGATTGGGCGTCCCCGCATCGGTGAAGCTGTGGCCGCCGGGGCCGGAGATGGTCGCCCTGTAGCGGCGGCTGCCCAGAGCCTGGGTGACAGCCGAGTCCGCTCCCGCGCCGTCCATCACGATATGCGCGGCGATGCGGCCCGCCAACGCACTCCGGTACAGGCAGCGCATTCCGCGCAGATCGCCTTCGCCCTCCTCGCCCACATTGCCCAGGAAGACGAGCGGTGCGGGCAACTCGGCTTGCGATTGAATGAGTGCGGTTGCGATGGCCAACATTCCCGCCACCCCGGCGCCGTTGTCGCAGGCTCCCGGAGCGGTGAGCCGGTCGTCCTCCACCACGGGATTGAGCGGCGTCCCAGCGGGGAAGACCGTATCCAGGTGCGCGGAAAGCACCACCACCGGGCCAGTGCTCTCCGGCGGTAGCCGGGCCGCGGGCAGCCAGCCGAAGACGTTGCCGATAGCGTCCCTCTCTACTCTATGGAGGCCGGCCCCGGCAAAACGCGCTGCCAGCCAATGAGCGCGCGCCTCTTCGCCGAAGGGTGGCGCGGGGATGGCAACCATCTCCGCCTGCCAGTCCATGATCGTCTTGGGATTGCCGTGCAGCCAGGCAAAGGCGAGGTGAACTGCTCTCAGTTCGGCCAGCGCCGTCACCCGAGAGAAGGCCGAGTTGGAAAAAGGGCTCGCCATGGCTGTGGCTTCAGGGTAGCAGGGAAGTTTCGCAAAAGGGCGAAGTTCGGGCTTCGACAGCCTCGATTCAGTTGCTCACGAGGGGCCATAAGCGCGGCTGTCATACTCCACCGAATACAGAAACAGCCCCCGCGCTGGAGCAGTCGGTCCTGCGGCGGCGCGGCGGCGCGCGGCAAGAATATTGGGGATTGCCTCGGCGCCAAAACGTCCCCGGCCCACGTCCAGCATTGTTCCCACCAGGTTGCGGACCATGTGGTGCAGAAAACCGTTGCCCCGAACGCGATAGACCAGCAACTCCCCGGCATCGGTCCTTCGCTTCTCCCAGGCCGAGGAGAAGATGGTCCTGATAGTTGGAGCCGTTGGCGGTTCCATCTGAAAGCCCTCCCTCGGAATGGGCCGTTGCTCCGGCTCCGCATCCCGATCGAAGCCGAGACCTGCCAGCTCCGGATCAGTGGCGGCAAAGCTCAGGAAATCGTGCTCGCCCTCAAGAAGCCGGGCTGACCTTTGCAGTGCATCCACGTCCATCGGCCAGGAGCAGGCGTGGACGTAGCGAGCCAGGGAAGGCGGGCAAATTGCTCCACGAAAGACGCGGTACTCATAGGTTTTGGCCACGGCCGAGTGCCGCGCGTGAAATGTGCGTGGTACGGTTCTCGTCTCAAGAATTCGGATGGAGGGGGGCAGAGTCCGGTTCAGAGCGCGTTGCAGGTTTTCCGCGGGAATGGGCGCAGCAAGGGCGAAGCTGGCCACCTGGCCGAGCGCATGAACCCCGGCGTCGGTCCGCCCCGAGCCCTGGGGCAGAGGCGATTCTCCGGTAATGCGCCCCAGAGCGGCCTGCAACTCGCTCTGAATGGTCCGTTCACCCGGCTGCACCTGCCAGCCGCAGAAATCCGTGCCATCGTAGGCCAGGGTCAGCTTCCAGGTCTGGAGCGCGGATTGGCCTAATTCGGTCATGGAAAACTGTGATGTTCATAGAGTAGCCGACCGCGCAGTTCCTCCGTACCAAGATTCCGCTCAGTCCCTAGTCCCTGATCCCCGCCCCCCGGTTGATATACTCAGGATTCCATATGCGCGGGCGGGCTGCCGGGAACGGCAGCGAAGCTGCGCTCTGGAACGAATTCCGAGTCGCGCGCGTATTGACCGATAGGGGGAAAGCCGCCCGCTACGCAAGAGTCAGGAATCGTCCTGGAAAATCACAAATTTGCGTCCGGAGAGGCTCTCCGGGCGTCTTTGAGAATGGCGCCCTAGGTGCTTCGGCAATTCCCAAAGATGAACCATATCGTGGAGAGGAACTATGCAATTGTTCGGTAAAAGCGTGTTTGAGCAGCGGAGGACCGGGAGTACTTCTCGCGGAGATGCAGGCAACCGGCTGCGCGCGATAGCCGCGGTCATGCTGACATTGGCGGCGGGGACGCCCTCCGGCTTAGCCCAGCAAGTGCAGGAGGCGACAGCAACGGCTCCGGATAAAGCGGCCTCCGAGCTGCCTGCGGCTCCGGCGGTAGCGCTCACACAGCCGCTGAATCTGCGCTCCACCGCGCGGGATTTCTCCAAGCCTGCGGGCAAGCTGCTGGGCGACCCGATCAACATGTACCGCCCGACCTCCATCCCCAAGGCCAGCTTCGTCAACTCCGTGCGACTCGCTGACCTGGTAAAGGACGGCAAGATCTACCTCAGCCTCTCCGACGCGCTTGCGCTGGCTCTGGAGAACAACTACGACATCGCCATTGCGCGCTACGATCTGGACATCGCGGATACGGACATTCTGCGCACGCGCACCGGGGCATCGCCGCTGGGCGCGCCTTCCGGGCTGATCACCGGCACGCTGGGCGGCTCTGCTTCGACATTGACGACGGGGGGGGGGCCCGGCGGAACGACCGTCGGCTCGGGCGGCGCGGGTTCCGGCGCTGCCGGATTGACCCTGACCACGGCAGGCGCCGGCCCTGCGCCGGAAGCGTTGGAACCCTCTGTTTCGGCCGCCATCCAGTTCGATCGCGACCACATCCCTTCCACCAGCTTCTTTTCCGGCGGCACCAGCACGACCAACACCTACAACTTCAACTACAATCAGGGCTTCGTTACCGGCACGGCCTTGCAGTTTGGCTTCAACAACACCTATGCCACCACATCCAACGGTGTCACAACCTACAGTCCGCAATTGAGTTCCGACTTCAAGGCGACGGTCACCCAGCACCTGCTGCAGGGCGCCGGCATCTGGGTCAACAAGCGCTTCATTTATCAGGCGGCCAATAACCGGCGCATCACCGACTCGTCCTTCCGTCAGCAGGTTCTTTATACTGTCAATCAAGTGGAAAGCATCTACTGGGGGCTGGTGCAGGCATATGAGGATGTGCAGGCCAAGCAGCGCGCCCTGGAGCAGAGCACAAAGCTGGCCGGCGACGACCGTAAGCAGTTGGAGATCGGCACCGTGGCCCCGTTGCAGGTGGTACAGGACGACTCAAGTGTGGCCATCGACAAGCAGGCCCTGATCAGTTCACAGAGTGCTCTGAATTATCAGCAGCAGATCATCAAGCAGGCCATCGCCCGCAACCTGAACGATCCGGCGCTCTCGGTAGCCCCTGTGATTCCCACCGACCGCGTGACCATCGAGGAGATTCCCGAGGAAAAGCAGCCGGTCGAGCAGTTGGTGCAGGAGGCATTTCAGCAGAGGCCGGAGCTGGAGCAGGCCGTGCTCACGCTGCGCAACGATGAGATCACGCTGAAGGGCGCTCGCAATGCCCTGTTGCCCACATTCGACATCTTCGGCTACCTGGCCGGACAGGGCCTCGCCGGTTCCATCAACCCCGACCTTACTTGCAGTTTTTTCACGGGCGGCTTATGCCCGACAAGTAATTCAGGCCTCGCGAAGTCAAAACCGAACACCTATATGTACGTTGCCCCCACCGGCTATGGAACCGCCCTCGATAACGCCTTCAACAGCTCGGCTCCCGACAAGGGCATCGGCTTCAGCTTGAATATTCCCATCGGCAACAAGTATGCGCAGTCGGTGCAGGCGCGCTCGCTGATGGAGTACCGCCAGGCTGAGTTGCGGCTGGAGCAGCTTTACACCCAGATCCGCATGCAGGTGGTCAATGCCCAATTCGCGCTGACCAATGACCGGGCGCAGGTGCAGGCCGCGATTGCGACCAGGGACTTCCAGCAGCAGAGCGTCGATGCCGAAAACAAGAAGTTGCATCTCGGCGCTTCCACCACAGCCAATGTCCTACTCCAGGAACGCAATCTCGCCACGGCCGAAGACAACCTGATCTCCGCAAACGCCGCCTATGCCAAGGACCGCGCCGGCCTCTACCAGACGCTGGCCTCGACGTTGCAGCACTACGGCATCAATCTCAACGAAGCAGCCTCGGGCCAGGTGAATACCACGCCTGTCGTTCCAGGTGTCTCGGCTGTCAAGGAAACTGCGGAGCCTTCGGCCGCTCCGCCCGCAAGCAAGTAGTTTTTTGTTGTTAGAGCATTTTTGTTTTTGCTGTAAACTTCCGTGCCCCATCCATTCCGCGTTTTCTTGCGGAATGGGTGGGAAACCACGAAACCCCTTGGGTGCCCCACCCTCGCCGCGCTCTTGTTTTTGCGGCTAGGGTGGGCTGCCACGAAGCCTCGCCCTATCGTTCCGCCACCAAATCCAGCAAATCGAAGAACTCCGGAAAGCTGATCGCCGCCGATTCGGCCCCCAGAATCCGTGTCTCCCCCTCGGCGCGTAACGCGGCCACGCTGAAAGCCATGGCGATGCGGTGATCGCCCCCGGAATCGATCATGGCCCCGTGCAGACGCTGGCCGCCGGGCACGTCCAGGCCATCCTCGAATTCGGCGACCTCGGCCCCCATGGCGCGCAGATTCCTCGCCACCAGCGCAATCCTGTCGGACTCCTTCACGCGCAGTTCCTTTGCATCGCGGATGCGGATGCCGCCCCTGGTATAAGGCCCGATGGCCGCCAGCACCGGCAGCTCGTCGATCAGTTGCGCGGCCAGCGCCCCGCTGATGGTAGCCGACCCTAGCCCTTCGGCCGGAGCCGTGACCTGCACCATCCCCACCAGCTCCGCGTTCTTCTCCTCCAGGTTGAGCACGCCGATGCGCGCGCCCAGCGCGGTCAGCACGTCCAGCAGCGAGGCGCGCGTGGGATTCAGGCCGAGCGAGTCCAGCACCAGGCTGGAGCCGGGAAACAAGGCCGCCGCGCAGAGAAAAAACGCCGCCGAGGAGATGTCGCCGGGCACAGCGGCCTCGATGGCGTGCAGCTTCTGCGGGCCACTGATCGACACCGAATCCAGCGTGCGCGTCAGCGTAGCGCCAAGGGCCCGCAAGGCCAGTTCGCTGTGGTCCCGCGTGCGCACCGCCTCGCGCACCGTGGTCGTACCCGCGGTCTGCAAGCCAGCCAGCAGAACGCAAGTCTTCACCTGCGCGCTGGGAACCGGCGTGGCGTAGTCGATAGCCGTCAGCGGCCCGCCTTCAATCGTCAGCGGCGCGTGGCCTTCGGTGAGCGTCAGCCGCGCGCCCATCGCCGCCAGGGGCGCGCGAATCCGCTCCATCGGTCGCCGCGAGAGCGACTCGTCGCCCACCAGCGTAAAGCTCCCCTCCTGCGCCGCAAGCAGGCCGGAGATCATGCGCATCGTCGAGCCGGAGTTGCCGCAATCCAGCGGCGCGGCGCAAGGCGTCACCCGCCCGCCCACGCCGGTCACCTCTACCGAGCCATCGTCCAGCCGGCGCACCTTCGCGCCCAGCGCCTCCATGCAGCCCAGGGTCGAGGCGCAATCGGCCCCGGTAGAGAAGTTAGTAAACCGCGAAGTGCCTTCGGCAAATGCGGCCAGCATTCCGTAGCGGTGGCTGATGGACTTGTCGCCCGGCAAGCGCAGGCTTCCAAAGACATTCTTTGCCGGGCGGATGATGCGTTCTTCGGTGGCGATTTGCAAGCGAGCTCCGAGGTTGCCTTTCCTCTCCAGTCTATCGAACGATCCCGGAGGAGACGGACGCAAGGTGGTCTCTCCGGGGCTGGTTTGTTCCCGTAAGGCGACCTTCGAGTACCTATCCCTTTGGCCGCCACGCCAATGAGCGAAGTTCTTGTTATGTGGCAGCTAAGGCGTAGCAGGTGGACCACACCAAATTCGCATAGCAGGCCATAGCCCGTCCCCCCGAAGACGACACAATCGCAACGGTCTCGGAGCCGCAGCCTAAATGGCGGCGACAAGAGATCAATCTCCTTAGCCTGCGCTATCTATGAATCGGTTACTGCGATCTATAGCAGCCCGTCATCCGAGAACCCACTTTTCTGAGCGGATCATATCAATGAGGGTCTTGCACTCCACTCCAAACGCTGCGCACACGTCCGGGATGTGAGGTATGCGGTCGCTTCCTGTAGGTTTCTCCTCGGTAACAACCGGAACCCCTTGAACGAGGGCGAGGGCGATCACGAAGGGGTCCGCAGATGTGTTCAGCTTCTTTTCTCCGACCAAGCGCGGGAACCTCGCCAGAACTTTGGCGGCCTCATTCTGCACGGCGTCATCCAGTTCAAGGAATACATCAGCTTTACGGGATTTCAGCCATATATGCAGCTCATCAGAACGCTTCTTTGTCTCAAAGAAGACCTCAATGGGTGAAACCATCCTTTTCTCAAAAATAAGGCCGTCAACGCGGTCCCAGAACTTGGGAAAGTTTTCGATTGGGTAGCGTTCGTGCCACGCCGCAATCAACGAACTTGTATCGATACAATAGATCATCGTGGGCGGAGCTATTCCGCTGTCTGAAACGCTGCCCTTTCTAGCGCAGAAATGTGCTTCACCTTTGCGCCGAGATAGCTGGACACATCGTTCAGCGTGATTCGGTTATCGTAGTAACTTCGCAGCACGAGGCGTGTGAAGCCTCTACCGTTCCAGCTCATCAAGAGGGTCGGGTATTTGATTTTAACTTCCTTCTTGGGAGCCTGAGCTTTTGCTGCCGCAGCCGCTTCGTAGTCATCTTGGAACTTCTTCCGACAGCCCATGTAGAAATCCCATGATGCCCGTCGCATGGTGACAAGCCGTAGCAGGAATGCCTCGCGACTTACGCCTATCGCGTTTGCCATCGTACGCAACTCTTCGACGTTCCAACCTCGCTCACCAGTCGGCCTCACTTGAACAAAGGACAACATGAGGTCACTCGGCATCAGGGCAGCCGCGGCGATTGCATCACAGAATCGTTCAATCCTTTGCTCTTCGACCGTTCCGCCCTCTCCATTCGTCAGGGCGCTTTCTCCAAGCAGAACGTGGGCTAGCTCGTGCAATAGGGTGTAGCACCTTCCGCCCTGACTGTTATCGCGGCCATTGATTACGATGACGGGGATTTCATTGCGAGCTATGGCGAAGCCCCGCATTTCCTTCATATCGACTATGTTATGTGGACCGCCGGCTACGAAAACCAAGATGTGCTTTTCTTCCAACTTCCGTCGCCAGAAGTCGAACGCACGACTCTCTCTTGCAGCTTTACGCTGATCGGCATCCGTCACACCAATGAACTTACGAATTTCTTCCCCGACAGCTTCTGGCAAATCGTTCAGAGTGGCTCTGAGCCGGAATGGCAGCACCGGCTCGCCAAGGTCATCGTGCAGCTCCAAGGCAAGCTCTCGCCGCTGGTGGGCATCGCGAATGTGCAATGCTAGTTCCGCGCTGATGGTGCGGTCGTTCGCATCCGGCAACCGGCGGAAGTCGCGCAGAGGCAAGAAATCCGTTGGGGGCTTCGGAAGGTAGAAGAGAGCCAACGGAAAATGATATTTCCCCGCGAGGTTCCGCAATTGGCTGACGGTTGGAGCACCGTCTCCCGCTTCCCACCCTTCCAGGATCTCGGGATCAACGTTTGCCGCTTTTGCGGCATCATCCAACGATGTCTTTGCGCGATCGCGCGCCCAGGCAAGTAACTCGTGTTTTATTAATGCCTTGGGGCTAGCCAGAGCAATTATCAGGCGCCAGAACGCCCGCCTCGGGAGTCCACAACAGCGTAACGCAACAGGCTGCTTAACGCAATGTCACCGGTGATGCCCCCGTTGGAAGCACGGCAATCTACCCTAAAACTCTTCAATGGCATCATCGGTATCTGGTCGCCGATCTGGGGAGTGACCGAGAAAAATCCGCACAAACGCCGTTGGATTGCCCAGTCCCATAGTTCACCGCACTTTCAGCACAATAATCGTCTCATCATCGAACCGCTCCGCCTCGCCCTGAAAGCGGCTGACGTCGCCGTGCAGGGCGTCGGCGATCTCCTGCGCGGAGGCCTCGTGCTGGCTGCATAACACGGCGGCCAGCCGCTCAGCCCCATACATCTCGCCCTCGGCATTCCCCGCGTCCAGAATTCCGTCCGAGACAAAGACAATCACGTCTCCCGGCTCGGCAGCCACTTCGAGCGCCTCATACACTGCGCCGGGAAACATCCCCAGCGGAAAGCCCTCGGCTTGCACCGGCGTGGCCTCGCAGTTGCGGCACAAGATAGGTTGCACCGCGCCCGAGTTGGCCACCTGCAAAATCCGGCTCTCGCCATTCCAGACGGCAAAGAGCATGGTCACGTACTGCGATTCCAGCTTGCGCTCCTGCAACTCGTCGTTCAGCAGCGCCAGCATCCGCGCCGGTTCCGGGCGCTGCTTGGCGGCCGCGCGCATGATCCCGCTCACCAAGGCCGCGAAGAGCGCCGCCGGAGCCGCCTTGCCGCTCACATCCCCCAGCACGATGGCCGTGCGCTTGAAGCCATAATCGAGAAAGTCGTAGAGGTCACCGCCAATCGTGCGCGCCGGCAGGAAGCGCACCGCCATCTCCGCGTTGTGCTCTTCCGGCGCTTCGGTCGGCTGCAGCCGCAACTGCACCTCCCGCGCCATGGCGATGTCCCGCTCCAGTTGCCGTTCCTGGGAGCGCACCGCTTGGTAGAGCCGTGCATTCTCTATAGCGATGGCGATCTGCGCCCCCAGCGTGGTCAGCACCCGCTCGTGCTCTTCGTGGAAGAAGCCCGTGCGCGTGTGTTCCAGGTCGAGCACGCCAATGATGCGCCCTTTGTGGAACAAGGGCACAATCAACTCAGAACGGGTCTCTGGATTTGTTTCCAAGTAGCGCGAGTCCTGACTCACATCCGGCACGTTGACCAGCCGCCATTCGCGCACCGCCGCGCCCACCAGGCCCGCGGTGACGGGTATGCAGCGCATCGGCGCGTGCGCATGGCCGAAGCGCCAGGCGTAGCGCGTAATCAGCGTCTCGCCCCGCTCGTCCAGCAGCAGAATGGTGAACATCTGGTAGTCGATCAGCCGGCGCAAAAGCTGCCCCACCCGCTCCAGCAGCGGGTCCAGGTCCAGAATCGAAGTCAGCTCCGTGGCGATCTCGTTCAGCACCGTCAGCGTCTGCGCCTGGCGGGAGACGCGCGCGTATAGCCGGGCATTCTCAATTGCCTGCGCGATGCGCGAGGCGGTGAACGTCAGCAGGCGCAGATGCTCGGGTCGAAAGTAATCGGCCTGCTCGCTCTCGATGTCCATCACCCCGATCAGCCGGTTTTTGGCGATCAGCGGGACGGCCAGTTCGGAGCGCACGTTGGGATTCACTTCGACGTAAATCTCTGACGCGCTCACATCGTTCAGCAGCACCGGCTGGCGGGTCAGCGCCACCTGGCCCACCACGCCCCGGCCCATAAGAATAGGCAGCCCTTCGACGCGCGTCGTCTGGCCGATCTTGAACCTTAGCCGCAGTTCGTTGGTGCGGTCATTGACCAGCAAGATGGCGAAGATGCTGTAGGGAATCACTCCCTGCACCAGCTCCGAAGTGCGGCGCAGCAGCGTCTCCAGGTCCAGCGTGGTGTTCAGCGCGTCGGCCAGCTGCATCAGGTAGGCCACATCCGCCGGTTCCACGCGGAGATTCGCCAGGTCGGGACGCGTCTCAGCGGCTGCCGGGCCGGGCGGGCGATAGTCGCCCTTAAGCTCGGATTCCGCGCGCGGAGATGGTGGTGCCGAGGCCATGCGTATGGAAGAAATCATAGCAGCGCAGGGATTGGGGACAAGGGAACAGGGAGAACGAAAGAGAGGATATGGAATGGAGGGCGGACGATTTCATGGCGTAGCTGATTTCTGTAGCAGAGCGTCTGGGCATCGAGGGTCAGGCTTGCGCCGATTCGGTAGCCTGTCTTTTGAGCCCTCCGAGAAACTTCTTGCAAGAAGCAGGGTTTAGGTTGATGATTGTCCTGGTATTCCTTGACAGTCCTGGCGGTTTTGAATCGTAAGGAGATGACCCGTGCGCAATAACATTCTCGCAGTTGTATTCCTGGGCATCTGCCCCTTGGTCCTGGCACAGCAGCCAGCACCACCTCCCGCAACGCCGGCGGATCAGCAAGCGCCCCCGGCTCAGGTGCCAGCCGCTCCGGCGACTCAAGCCGCGCCCGCGCAGCCTCCCGCGCCAGGCACCTTACTCGACGGGACCCCCATCAAGCTTCGCCTCAGCGAGACGATATCCTCGGCGCACGCCAAGGTCGGCCAGGAAGTTCCCTTCGAGGTTGTCGAAGAAGTCGGCGTGGACCATGTAACCGTCATTCCCAAGGGATCAACGGCGATTGCCACGGTAACAGAGGCAGAGACCAAGAAGAGCATGGGACGCGGCGGCAAGCTGAATATTTCCATCAGCTATGTGCGGCTCAAGGATCAGGAGAAGGCCGCCTTGCGGGCGATGCAGGAGAACAAGGGCGGAGGGCATGTTGGGGCAATGACTGCGGGAATGGTGGGCACCGCCATAGTCTTCTTTCCAGCCGCGCCGCTGCTCCTCTTCATTCACGGCAAGGACATCACCATTCCCCAAGGAACCGAGATCACCGCATTCGTTGACGGCGACATGCATCTGAACATGGCCAACTTCGCTCCGCCTCCTGAAGCTACCGCGCCTGCCTCGGCTGCCGCCCCGGTCGCTCCACCCGCTCCGGCTCAAGCCTCGCTGATTATCGACTCCACCCCGCCTGGGGCCGATGTCGAAATTGACGGCGGATTTGTCGGCAACACTCCGTCCACGGTTACGGTCGCGCCCGGCAGCCATCAGATTGCCGTCAAGAAGAAGGGATTTACGGACTGGACCAGGACCCTCAACGTAACCAGCGGCGCGGTCCACCTCAACGCGCAATTGGAGCAGATTCCTGCAGCGCAGTAGTTGTTCATCCGCGGCCCGGCTGACGCTGCTTGCGGTCATCCCGGCGCGTGGAGCAAAACCGCGAAGCTTGATTGGGACTCAACGCAAGCCGGGGAGCGCGTACTGCGCTCCCCGGCTTCTGGTTGGTGGTGGGTTGTCAGAGGGCGGCCTTGACCGCAAAGCTCTGCGCGGTGGTCGCCGAGGCATAGACGCTGTTGCCGGCCTGCGCGGCATGAACCACGCAGGTTCCCGCGGTCAGCAGCGATAACGTGTTTCCCGAAACCGAGCAGATGCTGGTTGTGGTGGAGGAGAAGGTGACCGTTAGTCCGGAACTGGCCGTGGCCGTCAGCGTCACCTGCGTCCCCGCATATTGACTGCCGGTGATGGGCGTGAAGGTGATGGTCTGGGGATCAAGAGAGACGGCGAAGCTCTGCGCCGTGGTCGCTGAGGCATAGACGCTGTTGCCGGCCTGCGCGGCATGGACGATGCAGGTGCCCGGCGTCAGCAGCGATAACGTGCTGCCCGCGACCGTGCAGATGGTAGTCGTTGTGGAAGAGAAGGTGACCGTCAGGCCGGAGCTGGCCGTCGCCGACAGGCTCACTTGAGTTGTGGCGTATTGCTTGCCGGTGATGGCGGTAAAGGTGATGGTCTGGGGCGCAAGGGTGACAGCAAAGCTCTGCACCTGAGTTGTGGCCGCGGCGTAAGTCGTGTTGCCGGCCTGCGCGGCATGAACGATGCAGGTTCCAGGAATCAGCAGCGAGAGCGTGCTTCCCGAGACGGAGCAGACCGTGGCCGTAGCGGAAGTGAAGGTAACGGTGAGGCCGGAGGTGGCTGTGGCCGCAAGGGTCAGTTGCGATGCGGCGTGCTGGGTTCCCGTGATGGGCGTGAAGGTGATGGTCTGGGGAGCGAGAGAGACCGCGAAACTCTGCGTGACGGTTGGAGCCGCGGCCCAGGAAGCGTTGCCGGCCTGCGCGGCATGAACGATGCAGGTTCCCTGAATCAACAACGACAGAGTATTGCCCGTGACGGAGCAGACCGATGTCGTCCCGGAAGTGAATGTTACCGCAAGGCCGGAACTGGCCGTGGCCGAGAGGGTGATCTGCGTTGCCGCATACTGCGCGCCGGTAATGGCCGTGAAGCTGATGGTCTGGGAGGCCGTTTTGATGGTGATGCTCTGCGTCACCTGCGGCGCGGGGGCATAGGTTGCGTTGCCGGCCTGGTTGGCGGCTACGACTATGGTGCCCGCGCCGGTGATGGTCAGCGCGCTGCCGGCCAGCGTCGCCGGTCCAGAGACGAGGCTGAAGACGACCGGATTGCCCGACCCTCCGCCGGTCGCGCTCAGTGTGTAAGCCAGGCCCGCGCTGTAATTGGCCGATGCGGGCAGGCTGTCGGTGAAGGTGATGGCCTGCGGGGAAAGGCCCGTGCCGCTGACCGGGATCTCCTGGACAGCGTAGGTCTGGTTGAGCGAGTTATCCACCAGCACCACCGAGCTGGCGAGCGGTCCCAGTGTCTTCGGCTCAAAATCGACGGACAGCGTGCAGCTCGCTCCGGCTGCCAGCGACCCAAGGGTGCTGCAATCGTTCGGGGCCGCGATGTCCTCCGGGAAGTCGTCGGGGAAGCCGATCGCCAGGAAGTTCAAGGTCGCGTTGCCGATGTTATTCACCGTCACTGTCTGCGGGCTGTCGCTGCTCGTCGAGCCCAGAGCGGTGGCGGCAAAGCTCAGCGAAGGCGGGGTGGCGCGGTTAAGCTCCTTCACCGCGCTGTTTCCGTAATCGGCGACATAGACGTTGCCGCTGGCGTCCACCGCAACGCCTTGGGGCTCGCTGAAGCCGCCGCCCAGGGTGGTCACGCAGCTCGACGAGGCGCATCCGGCGGGCATCTCCTTCACCAAGTTGTTGAAGAAATCGGCGACATAGACGTTGCCGCTGGCGTCCACCGCAACGCCGCGGGGAAAGCTGAAGCCGCCGCCCAGGGTGGTCACGCAGCTTGAGGAGGCGCATCCGGCGGGCATCTCCTTCACCGCGCTGTTGCCGGTATCGGCGACATAGACGTTGCCGCTGGCGTCCACCGCTACGCCATAGGGAGCGCTGAAGCCGCCGCCCAGCGTGCTCACGCAGCTCGACGAGGCGCAGCCGGCGGGCATCTCCTTCACAGCGTTGTTGAAGGTATCGGCGACATAGACGTTGCCGCTGCCGTCCAACGCCACGCCGGAGGGAGCGCCGAAGCCGCCGCCCAGCGTGGTTACGCAGCTCGACGAGGCGCATCCGGCGGGCATCTCATACACCAAGCTGTATACGAAATCGGCGACATAGACGTTGCCGCTGGCGTCCACCGCCACGCCGGCGGGACCGCCGAAGCCGCCGCCCAGTATGCTCTGCGTGGCCGGGCTGAAAACGACCAGCGGGCCATGGCCCGTGCCGTAGACGTAAGCTGTGGCAATCGTGCTGCCGCTCGCGTTCAGCAGTTCCACTGCGCCGTAGCGGGTTCCCGCCTTCGTTGGCGTAAAGGTCACTCTGACCGTGCAGATCTTGCCCGCGGTGTAGGCTGTGGTCCCGTTGCAGAGATTCGACCCTTGCGCCGCCGCCGCGTTGAAGTCCAGATTCTTCGCGCCCTCCGTCAGCACCTGGTAGGGAGTTGTGCTGCTCAGGCTTCCCGCGCTATCAAAGGTGAAATTCAGCGACAGAGCGCTGGCGGTTCCCACCGGGACGGAAAAGAAGTTCACCCCGCGCGTCATGATCTCCTTCACCGCGCGGTTGTAAGTATCGGCGACATAGACGTTGCCGCTGCCGTCCACCGCCACGCCTTGGGGATAGCTGAAGCCGCCGCCCAGGGTGGTCACGCAGCTCGGCGAGGCGCAGCCGGCGGGCATCTCCTTCACCGCGCGGTTTTCGGTATCGGCGACATAGACGTTGCCGCTGCCGTCCACCGCCAGGTTCCAGGGAAAGCTGAAGCCGCCGCCCAGGGTGGTCACGCAGCTTGAGGAGGCGCATCCGGCGGGCATCTCTTCCACCGCGTTGTTGCCGCTATCGCCAACATAGACGTTGCCGCTGCCGTCCACCGCCACGCCTTGGGGATAGTTGAAGCCGCCGCCCAGGGTGGTCACGCAGCTCGACGAGGCGCAGCCGGCGGGCATCTCGTACACCGCGTAGTTATCGTTATCAGCGACATAGACGTTGCCGCCGCCGTCCACCGCCACGCCGGCGGGACCGTAGAAGCCGCCGCCCAGCGTGGTCACGCAGCTCGACGAGGCGCAGCCGGCGGGCATCTCCTTCACCGCGCTGTTGAATGTATCGGCGACATAAACGTTGCCGCTGCCGTCCACCGCCACGCCTTCGGGATAGCTGAAGCCGCCGCCCAGGGTGGTCACGCAGCTCGACGAGGCGCATCCGGGGGGCATCTCATACACCGCGTTGTATACGGAATCGGCGACATAAACGTTGCCGCCGCCGTCCACCGCCACGGCGGCGGGACCGCCGAAGCCGCCGCCCAGCGCCGCGATCGCGTAGCTGAAGGATGCGGTCTGCGCCCGCGCGGCGGCGGGCAGCATCAGGCCGGCCAGAACCAGCAGCAAGAGTGAGAAGAGCGCCCGCGGCCTGGGCAGCGGGCTTAGGCGTGCGAAGACGAACGATTGCATGGAAACCTCCTCAGTTCCAGGAAAAGGGTTGTGACGCGCGAGGGGGGAAGCCTCGCCGGTCAGGGCAGCAAGTAGTCCATCGTGCGGCGGGCGAATCACAGGCGCCGCGGAATCTAAGGTTTGGGCGTGTCGATTGCATACGAATGGCGGGCCGCGCCTCAATGGCGCGGCTCGCTCTGAAAGGTGAAGCCTGATCTTTCGCCTGATTTATCGCCTTCGGGGAAAGGCATCGTGCATGGGGGCGCTTCCGGCGATACGCTCGAACATGGACAAATTAGACCATAAATATCCAAATCTAAGCAACAACTTGATGGATTATTTTCGGTCCGCTACGGTGAATCTTCTGCCCCAACCGCACAGTGTCTTTCCATGCCGGGAGTCGAAGGCGCAATTATCGTCTTCGCTCGACCAGTTCGAAGCGGGAGCAGACAGGTTGGGGATCGATCAGGCAGCGGACACGGCTACCGCGTCGGATGCGGGCTTGGCTGTCGATCCTCGCACTACCAGGCTGGTGGAGACCAGGAACTCACGCTGCATCCTGGGGTTGGCGGGGTCCTCGGCTTGCTGGCGGAGGGCCTCGAAGGCGGCGCGCGCCAGATCCACGCGCGACAGCCGGATGGTGGTCAGCGGGGGCAGCGTGTACTCGGTGAAGGAGATATCGTCCAGGCCGATCACCGACAGGTCGTCGGGGACGCGCAGGCCCTGCATGTAGGCCGCGCGGAGTACGCCGATGGCGGTCATGTCGTTGGAGCAGATGATGGCGGTGGGGCGCGCGGCGAGCGCCCGCAGCTTGCGAAAACCGGTCACGCCGCCCTTGAGCATGTGGTCACACTCGATGACCCACTTCTTCTGGATTTCCAGGCCCGAGGCTTGCATAGCCGCGCGGAAGTCGTTCTCGCGGGTGATGGCCGAGTGGAGCGTGTGCGGGCCGGCCAGGAAGGCGATCTTCGTGTGCCCCAACTCAACCAGATGGCCTACCGCGGCGCGGATCCCGGTGGCGTAGTCCATCAGGATGGTGCTGGTCTTGGGGTTGTCCAGGCGAAACTCGGCCAGCACCATGGGCACATCGTGCTTCATCAACTGTCCGAGGACCGGCTCTTCCTCGCCGAAGGTGAGCACGGCCACTCCGTCGACCTTGCGCTCCAGCATCCGGCGCACGCAGCGGGTGAGCACGGCTAGATCGCTGTTGGTCGAGCTGACCAGAATCTCGTAGCCGTGCGCCACCGCGATCTCCTCAAAGCTCTGAATCAACTCGGGGAAGAAGGGGTTGGTGATGTTTTCAACGATGACGCCAAACAGCCGGCTGCGGCCCGAGACCAGCGTGCGGGCATGGGTGTTGGGAAAGTAATTCAACTGGTTGACGGCCTGCCAGACCCGCTTTTGCAGCCGGTCGCTGACCCCCGAAGAGCTGTTGACGGTGCGCGAGACCGTGGCGATGGAGACCTTCGCGAGCGCCGCGACGGTGCGAATGTCGGCAGTCTTGACGACGGTCTTGCGAGTTTCTCTTCGAGCCACGAATCAGCCTTCTTGTAGATCAAAAGGGAATGACAATAATATTAGTCCATCTCAGGGGCTTTGCGAAAGGCATTTTGGCCGCTTTTACCAAAAAAGTCAGGCTCTGGTGGACTATCGGTTCTCGGCGATCAGCAGGCGCAGGTCGCGCAGGTTGTGACCGGTGGGGCCGGTGACCACGGCGTCGCCCAGAGCGGTGAACATTGGACAGGCGTCGAAGGCGGCCAGCGACGCCTTGAGGTGGAACCCGAAGGCGTGAGCGCGGGCGACGGTCGTCGGGTCGGCGATGGCACCGGCCGCCTGAGTGTTGCCGTCGATGCCATCCGAACCGGCGCTGAGGACGGTCAGCCGCTCGCCCGGATAGCTCTCCAGTTCGAGCGCACATTCCATGACAAACTGCTGGTTGCGGCCGCCCGCGCCGGGAGTGCGGTCGAGCGTCACCGTCACCTCGCCAACCGAGATGAGGCAGAGCTTGGGGTGGAGTGCGCGCAACTCGTGGAAGCGCTCCAGCAGATAGCGTGCGGCGTCGGCATAGTCCCAGTCGTCGCAGGTGTTGTCCACCTCGACGTGGAAGCCGGCCTTCTCGGCCAGGGCGCGGGCATTCTCCGCCAGGTCGTGGCTAGAGAGCAGAAGCTCGAAGACCGAATCGCGAAAGGGCGCGTCTTCCTCCGACATCGTGGCGGCGGCCGTGATGCGGCGCGCGGGCGCGATCCCCGGTATCGACAGCTTGGGAAAGAAGGGCGGACGCCAACCCTTGTTGCCGGGCGACTCGGGAAGGTCTTCGCGTTCAAAGAAAGCGCTCACCGAGGGCGGCAGCCTGTCATGCAGATCGTACTTTGCCAGCAGGCCCCGCACATCAGCCACGGTGGAGTGGTCGGGCGAGGTGGGGCCGGAAGAGAGCGCGTCGAGCGAACGCAGCGGCACGTCCGGCAGCAGCAGGCTGACCTTGGCCGCCTCCGGGGCGGCTATGGCAAGACGCCCGCCTTTCACTGCGGAAAAATGCTTGCGCATCGTGTTGATTTCGCTGATAGGCGCGCCGGAGCCTACCAGCAGTTGATGGAAGGCGATCGTGTCGTCGAGCGAAATCTTCGGGTCCAGAGGCAGGTCGAACATCGCCGAGCCGCCGCCGGAGATGAGGAAAAAGACCAGAGTGTCCTTGCGCGCCTTGCGGAGCATGGTCAGGGCCGCGCGGGCCGCGGCGAAGGACTCCTCGTTGGGCAGCGGATGGCCGCCCTGGAAGTAGCGGAAACGCCAGTCGCGGCTCCGGGGAAGCTGGCTCGAGCAGCAGATGCCGCGCAGGCCGAGGCGGCGGCTCATGCGGCTCAGAAGAGTCTCCAGCATGGGGCCGGCGGCTTTGCCCAGCGCGATCACAAAGATCTTCTTGTAATTGGAGAGACAGATCGAGGCCGGTCCGCTGCCGTCCGGCAGCAGCCGATGCAGCATGTTGCCCTCAAAGCGTATGCGCCGGTCGAAGGCCGATTGAATGTTGCATCCCGCGATAGCGCCGGTAAAGATTTCCGTCGCTGTGGCGTGCAGCGTGTCGAGCGCGAAATCGCTGACCGGGGTCATCGACATTGCTCCTTCAGCCAACTGCCGGGGGCATGAGGCAGCGGCTCGGGTTGGCCGGCATGGAAATGATTGGCGCGGGGAAGAAGCTTCCTAGGGATTGGGTCGGCGGCGGGTACGTTCGTCGTAGTCATTCCATAGTCCATTCTACGCGCTGCACATAAAGATTTCTTTATATCCCAGGCGGTACCGCGGAGTCTCCCAAAATGAGACACCGCAGCCCCGCTGCCGCGCCAATCCCCAAACGAAGGCCCCTCCTTGCGGAGAGGCCTTGATAGCGGCGTTGCGGTTGGCACGGATTAGTTGACCGAGAATGTGGTAGTGTGCTGCAACGTTGATACCGCCACATTGGCCATCGTTGCGGTCACGGTTACCGTCCCGGGGGCAACTGGCGTTGGGCCTGACCCGCCGCCACAAGCGGATAGTAGGCCCAGGCTGGCGAAGGCAACCATTGCAACCATCATCAGCCGCGGCCCGCGCCTCTTTCTCAGGCCGAAGATGCACAGGATTCCGGCCAGCGCCGTTGCCGGGAGGAATGGCTTGGAGTTCTGGTGCCGAGCTGCCACCGTCGGGAGGCCTACGCCCAGCACCGTAAGCTGCACGTTGGTTGAACCTCCGGATGGCGTCACAAGCAGCGGAGTGAAGTCGCATACGACTTGGCTCGCCCCTGAACAAGAAAAGCCAATTTGATAGTCGAAGCCATTGGTCGGGGTTACGGTGAGAGTGGCCGTGGCTGATTTCCCGACGTCGACATTGAGCGTTGCGGGCGATACGCTGATCGCAAAGTCCTGCGCCGGCGTCTTGAAAACAATATTGCTGCCCGCTATGTAGTAATTGATGCAGTATCCGGGAGCCAGAGCAATGACGCTGAGGTTCGTTGTGGTCGAGACTTCAAATGGGGCGGAATACACCTTCGCGTTCGGATTGGGCGTGGTCATGTTCGACCATGCATTCTCTCCATTTGTCGTGTAGTAGATGACGGCCCCCGGCTGGGCATCGGACAATGTAACCATCTGCGCCACGGTGTAGTCTCCACTCGGAACAGAGACCAGGGGCTGATCTGTATAGCCTGCACAGGACTGCGCCTGCGCCGCGCCGGAGCTTAGCGCCAACGCCAGCAGGATGAGAGATGAAACGGTTAGGGAAACAATTCCCTGCGTTCCTCGAAACAACTTCGAAAACGCAGACAAGACGCTCGGCGCTGCCGGGCGGCAAGAGAACAACAGATTCTTCACAATCCTTCTCCTTTTGTCCATTTCGCTACACCCAGTCTCTCTTCGCATGCGCGCTTACCTGAAGAAAGATGGTGTTTTGTGGAGGACTCCCTATTATACCCAACGGAAGCGTTCCGGTAGAACTTCTTGCTCATGAGTAATCCGCAAACCAAGAAGCGCGGCTTGTCCAGGCCGCAAGGCCGGGCAAGAGAGATATAGGATATTCTGGCAGCATCATGACTGATCGTCGGCCCACAGATTCGATGGCCCCCCCTGACCCCATTCGGCTTACCCGCCAGCTCTGCGAGATCGAGTCCACCACCTACCACGAGGGAGCCGTGGGGGATTTCCTCGCCGGTTTTCTCGCTGGGCGCGGATGGGCGGTGGAAAAGACGCCCGTCGAGCAGCCCAGAGAAAGCGCCGGCGGCGGGCCGCGCTGGAATATCTATGCGGGCGCGGCGGGCGAGAGGCCCGATCTGGTTTTCTCGACGCACATCGACACCGTCCCGCCCTACATTCCCTTCAGCGAGGATGAGGATTTTCTTTACGGCCGCGGTGTCTGCGATGCCAAGGGCATTCTGTCCGCCCAGGTCGCCGCCGCCGAGGCCTTGCGCGCGGCGGGATTCCGCATCGGGCTGCTCTTCGTCTCCGGCGAGGAGCGCGACTCGGCCGGCGCCATTGCCGCCAACAAGTCGCCCAAGGGCAGCCGCTTCCTCATCAACGGCGAGCCCACCGACAATCGCCTGGCGCTGGCCTCCAAGGGTGCCTTGCGCGCGGCCTTCCGAGTAACCGGCAAGATGGCCCACTCGGCCTATCCCGAGTTGGGCGAGAGCGCCGTCCACAAGCTGATCGAGGTGCTGGCGAAGGTGCTGGCGATGCCGCTGGCAGAGTTGGAGGGCATCGGCCCCAGCACGCTCAACATCGGCCAGATCCAGGGCGGCTACGCTCCCAACGTCATCGCCGACAAGGCCGAGGCGCAGGTTCTGGTGCGGACGGTAACCGACTCCGGGCCGGTGCGCGCTCAGTTGACCGGGATCGCGGGCGATCTGGCCGAGGTTGAGTTCACCCTCGATACTCCCTTTGTCCGGCTGCGCGCAGTCGAGGGATTGCCCACCATGGTTGCCAAATTCGCCACCGACATTCCGCAGTTGACCAACTGGGGCGAGCCGCTGCTGCTAGGGCCGGGGTCGATTCACGTGGCTCATACGCCGCAAGAGAAGCTTGCGAAGAAGGAACTGCTGGAGGCGGTGGAGTTGTACATCAAGGTGGCCAAGCAGTTGTTGGGATGAGGCGGCTTTGCCTAGAACGCGAGAAGGAAGGCATTCTTCAAAAAGTCGAGATCCTGCCCAAAAGGCCGGGGAATTGCAAAAAACTACGCGTTCCGCGCTAAGACCGCGTCCTCCGGTCCGCTGTCCGCTAGCTTGACGCGCACGGGCATGTCGTTGAGATAGTAATTACGAGTTAGCCGGTAATGCAGGCATTAAGGACGAGAATATAAAGATGCGCCACCAGAAAAAATTCCTGATTCTCCGCAACATCTCTCGCAAGCCGGGGTTAGCGTAAATGAACGCATCGCTCATGGATAATCCTGAACTGAGGGAAAGAGATGAATGTCATGTCTTGTTCTCATCGCCGTATTCTGCTTCCGCTTCTGCCCATCTTCTTTTTGTCGCTTGCCGGGTGCTTAGGCAACTTCGGGTCACAAGACAAGTTTTCAACCAGTGTAACCGTCTTCGCTCCCTCTACCAGCATCACGGAAGGCCAGACGGTAACCTTGGAGGCTGTGATCGCCGATGGGGTCGATGCTACCGGAACGGTAACCTTCTATGACGGATCAAAGGCAATCGGGAGTGGGGCAGTCGGCTCCAGCCCTTATTCTCTGGATGGATTCGCGCAGCTTTCGACAACGTTCTCATCCAGCGGCGTGCAGAGCATTACCGCGAAATACAGCGGGGATGAGTTCAATTCATCAAGTACATCTCAGGCCATTTCGATCGGTGTGTACAGCGATCAACTGGCATCCTCTTCGGTGACTCTTCAGGCCTCCACCACGACACCGCAATATCAAACGAGTGTGACATTAACAGCCGCGGTCTCTCCCTCTTCAGCCACGGGTACTGTCACCTTTTATGACGGGGGGACCAATATCGGCAGCGCTGCCGTCAACAGTGGCTTGTCCAGTCTGACAACTTCGTTTGCGGCAGGAGGCACGGCAACACTCCACGCAGTCTATTCCGGCGACTATAACTATCTTTCCAGCACCTCGAAATCGCTCACCATGAATGTCAGCGGTCCGCTGGTGACCACGATGACTATGAAGGCATCGACTAGCGCCACCGCGACCGGCGACAGCGTGACTCTGACCGCCAATCTCACCCCGCCGACAACCACGGGCATGGTCACGTTTTATAATGGATCGACGGTGATCGGCACGGCGAATGTCAACGCCGGCGTTGCAATGCTCAATACGACTTTTTCCGCCTCGGGCAATATCGTCCTGAAAGCAATCTTTGCAGGGAACTCTTCGTGGGAATCGAGCACATCGAATCAGGTTTCTCTCTTCGTTTCCGGCGATACGCCCGACACGGTCGTGCTGCAAATTGCGCCTGCCTCCCTGATTATCGGCTACTCCGCGACGCTGACGGCCAATGTTTCGCCGGCAGCGGCGACCGGCACGGTGATCTTTTACGACGGAAGCAGTGAGATCGACAACTGCACAGTCACCGGCGGCTCATGCACGTTCGTGAATACCTTCATGGCTGCCGGTTCCCGGAGTCTTACGGTCGTTTATAGCGGAGATACAACGTATATCTCGAACACCAGCAGCGCCGTAACTCTCGACGTGAGCAATCCGGGACCAACGCCAACCACAACAGCGCTGGAACTCAGCGAATACTCAGGCAACGCCGGAGATGCGGTTACCCTGACTGCCATCGTCAATCCTCCGGCGGCAACCGGGCAGATCGACTTTTACGATAATGGCAACCTGCTAGAAAGTGTAGTTCTTTCGTCCGGCAAGGCTGCCTGGTCGCAGTTCTTCACGCAGGCCGGCGAAAACGATATCATTGCGGTTTGCGACGGAGACGCTACGTACTCTTCGAGCACGTCAAGCACGCAGGTTCTTGAACTTTACGATTCCTCTGATTAGCCCCGGCAACCCCCTGACGCAATGACCATCTGCCCAGGCCGTCGATGGCCTCGATGATCTGGCGGTCGGAAGCGCTGCATTGTTTCCGTGCGCCTCCCTCCTGCTTCCGCGCCTTGCCGCTCAATGCATGAAGCAAATCCGCCTTGGGAATCATCGGATAGCTTGAGACCCTTCAAGCCGTCGGCCGCTTCCCTTGGCGGGCGCGGCGGTTTCGGGGGGCTGACTTCCCTGCACGTTGAAACGGACCTTTTCAATGGCCTTGCCGGAACACATATTACTCACTTACGGCTATTTGCTGCTCTTTGCCTGGGTTCTGGTGGAGCAGCTCGGCGTCCCGCTGCCCGCCACGCCGGTTCTATTGGCTGCTGGCGCCCTCTGCGCCCAACGCCAGCTCATCCTTCCGCTTGCCTTGCTGACTGGTTTGGCCGCATCGCTCATAGCAGACAGCACATGGTTCCTCATCGGACGCCGATACGGTCACCATGTCCTGCGCATTCTCTGCAAGCTTTCGCTCGAGCCGACCGTCTGCGTCCGCCGCACCCAGAACTCCTTCGGCCGCGGTCGCGCCGTCACGCTCGTGATCGCCAAGTTCGTCCCCGGCCTGGCCACGCTCGCCCCTCCGGTGGCTGGGCAAAACGGGATGGGCTTTGGGCCATTTCTCCTTTTTGACGGCATCGGCGCAGCGGCCTGGCTGGGAACTTTGCTGGCCGCCGGCCGCTTCTTCGGCGACCTGCTCAGGCGCGCCCCCGGATTGCTGGACTGGGCGGGCCGATTCTCCGGCGCTCTGATGGTCCTGGCCATTTTGGGCTTCTTTGTCGCCCGCGTCCTGCGCCGCCGCATGGTTCTCAAAAAGCTCGTCGCCTCCCGGCTGGAGCCCGAGGAACTGAAGAGCCAACTCGATGCCGGCGAAGAAGTCTTCATCGTGGATCTGCGCCATCCCCTTGAGCTGCTGACCGACCCCTTCACCCTTCCGGGCGCCCGACACTTCACGCCCGACACACTCACCGCGCGCCATGAGGAGATTCCCCGCGACCGGGACATCGTACTCTTCTGCTCCTGCCCCAGCGAGGCCACCGCCGCCAAGACAGCGATGACCCTGCACAAGCTGGGCATCGAGCGCGTGCGTCCGCTGCGCGGCGGCTACGACGAGTGGAAGCGGCTGGGATTTCCGCTAGATGCGGTTGCGCCTACCGTTCCCGCGGGGGACTAAGGCATACTTGTTTTGCGGAAAAAATTCTGGAAGATGATTTTACTCCAACTCCTTCGACTGCCGAGCGTGTGGCGGCAAGAACGATGGTTCTATTGGCAGTTTCCCGTCGGTAGTTTCGTGTCGGCAGTTTCGTGTATTTCCTCCCGGAGAGAGGGGACGAAAATAGCCCGGGGTGAAGCGAAGCGCAACCCTGGGTACGCCAGCCGGAAAAATGTTGCGCCCCGTAGGGGCGCTGTGAAAGCAGAGTTTCAAATCAGGACTTTCCCCGCTTTTTGCAGCCTGCGTTGCGTAACCGCAGTTAAATGAGCTATTTGCCTTGATTGAAAAGTGGCAGGGGCGCACTTCGCGATCGAAGGGATTTTCCGCCCGGAAAATT
>JBEKNI010000047.1:0-30276 GCA_049522975.1 Occallatibacter sp.
CCGCATCGACGAGTTACCGCCCTGGAACCTGGCCGCCACTCTCAAAGCGAAAACCAGCCTCAAAGCCGCCTGAGCGGAAGATCCGGAAGTGCCCACTGAAAATAAGTGGATACTTGCGAAATCAGTCCCTATCTCCTGCCTACAACGCCGCTGCTCAGGTCAAGAGGGGATGGGCGTACGCTTACGGCTACTGCAGCAAATGCGACCGGAACAAGATGGACAGCGCGACCTCTTGCGCTCCTCGACGATGGAGTCAAGAGTTGCAGCGCGCGTGGAGGCGATTCGTTAAAAAGAGAAGCGGTCTGCCTTGAGGGAAGCAACAATCTGCGTGGCGGGATTGAGGGTCTGCGAGGTTCCCGAAGATCCCTTGGCCGGAGGCCTTAACTCAACCCTCAGAGTCATGCGCTTGCCTGCGAGGAACTCGGCGCTCACTATATTCGAGGGCCTTTGCAGGCCGCGGATTGTCACGCGGAATTCCTGCACCCCGGGCGGAACAAACAGGCTCTCATAGTCCGCCTTGTTGCTCACCGAACCCTTGAAATAGATCTTCCGATTCATCTCGATGGAGAAGGCCGCGCCAGCCGGAAAGTGATCCAATTCCAGCTTGAGACGAGCGTTGTGCCTGGGATCAAGCGTTTTAGGATCGAAGGCCACAGAGGAAGACGAAGAGTGGGGCGCGAGCGCTGGGGCCGGGGCCGAAGCGGCTGATGGTTTGCCTGTAGGTGCCTGGGCTGCCTCCGGCACAGCCTCTAAGGCCGGCGTTTGCGGCGTTACCGGCTGCCGGGATGCGGTTGCAGCCGGAGTCGGCGCTTGCGCGGACCGGTGGCGATGTGGCAGCAGATACCCGCTGCCGACGGCGATTACGGCCAGAAGAGCGGCCGCCGCGATCAGCAGCGCGCCTCGCTTCCCTTCCGGCGCAGCCGCCATGGGCGGATTTTCCATTGCAGTGATCTCGACTGCCGGAACAGAATTCGGTCCCGACTTGGGGTTGGTGTCGAGAGTCTCTTCCGATGCCCTTCCGGTTCCTCTGGCCAGCGGCGCGGTGGCCTGCAGGCTCGCAACCTTTCCGCCGGATCGCAATTGCGCTAGCGCCTGTGCAAGTTCCTCGCCGGTTTGATAGCGGTTGGCGGGGTTCTTGGCCAGACACTTGAGAATTACGCTCTCCAGTTGCAAAGGAACTGCGGGGTTCAGTTTTGCGGGCGGAACCGGCTCCGTGTGAACAATCTTGTACGAGACCGCGGTCATCGTCTCGCCGGGGAAGGGCTGCTCTCCGGTCGCCATCCAGTACAGGATGACACCCAGGGAAAACAGGTCGGCGCGGCCGTCGATGGGCACGCCGGTAAACTGCTCTGGAGACATGAAGGCCGGCGTTCCCAGCATCTGGCCGGTGGTGGTGATTCCCTGGGAGACGAGCTTGGCGACACCAAAATCGGTAATCTTTGGCCGCTCGGCGCCGTAGGCTTCGCGCGACGTGAGCAAAATATTCGCGGGCTTGATATCGCGGTGAACCACGCCATTGCGGTGAGCGTATCCGAGGGCTTCGGCGATCTGTTCGCCGATCTCGCAGACCCGCTCCAGCGAGGCGCGCTCCCCCTTCTTCATAGCGAAGTCGAGAGTATGCCCTCTGACGAACTCCATCACCAGAAAAGGCACGCCTTCATCTTCGCCGACGTCGAAGACCGCCACAATTCCCGGATGGGCTAGAGCGCCCGCGGCGCGCGCCTCGCGGTAGAATCGCTGGCGGTATTCTGCGCCTTGTTCACTGGCCAGTGCCACCGCAAGGACGGTCTTCAGGGCGACGATGCGGTTCATGGCGGGGTCGCGCGCGCGGAATACGCTGCCCATGGCGCCCTGTCCCAACTCATCGATGATCTCGTACCGCCCAATCGTCTTTGGCGTGCTCATGGCTTGATTTGTATCACTGTAGCACAGCGTTGGCTGGTCTTGGAACGGCGCTCAGGCTGCCGGGAAAGACGACCTCCAGAACGGTTTCATGACTATGGGAATCTTCGAGCATAGAGCCTGTATGGGGCAATTCTAACAAGCTGAGCGCGCGCATAGCCGCCAGCGTCGTCTGGCCGAGGCAATCCCGGCACCATTCATTTATCGTTGGTCAGGCCTCGGCCACCCGACCCAGCGAGGACCGTCACATCCTGCGGACAAGGCCTCCGATAACCGAGATAAAGCATTCTCATCTCCGCTCTTGTCCGTCAAGTAGTCGATGTCATCCACGACAAGGTGAACCCCTTCCCGGACCACGATTGCTGCGACCGTCCAGACCAACTTAGGTGCGGGCGGCCACTCCCAGGTCATCCTCACATATACTCGGAAAGAACCATCTTTCTCGGATTCTGTTTTCTCAATTTCGAAGGCCTGCGGTGCGGCTTCCTCGCTTCTACCGGAGAAGATTCCAAGTTCGAGCCAGTCCATCTCCGGCTTCAGATTGGGGTCTGGGCGTGTTCTGTCTCTGGGGTCTGGGTGCGTTCTATCCCAGTCACGCGCGCAGGCCCGTGCCAATTCGATTCGATGCTGCAGTGCGCTGCTGAGGTACGGAGCATAAATCCTTACATCCGTCTCCCGCGGGATACCGATCGGGTGACGAACCACCACCTGAGCATAGAGGCTCCGGACGAGCGCCTCGGGCTCGTTGGAAAGACTAGCGGGCTTGCCGTTGTCTACAGCCTGGCCAAGAGCCAAAGCCGTCGCAAACTGCAGGAGAAAGACGCAGCGCAGAGGATTCATATCATTACCTCGCAACCAAGATGACATGGTTGGCGTTGGAGTTGTCCGATACCTTACTGATAAACCAGTGGAATGAAGTTTTGTTCCTGGATGGGCGGGCGCACGTACTTCGACTTCTCCAGCTTGGGCAACTCCAGCGGTTCGGGCGTCAGATCGCAGTAATCGAAGAGCGACAGAAGATGCCGGATCACGTTCAGCCGCGCGCATTTCTTCTTCTCCGCGTTCACCACAAACCATGGAGACTGCTTGGTGTCGGTCAACGCGAACATCTCGTCCTTGGCGCGCGAATAATCGGCCCAATGCTTGCGGGATTGCAGGTCCATCGGGCTCAGCTTCCAGCGCTTGGTGGGGTTCTTCATGCGGTCCTGGAAGCGCCGCTCCTGCTCCTCGTCGCTGACCGAGAACCAGTATTTGATGAGGCGGATTCCGGAGCGCTGCAACATGCGCTCGAACTCCGGGCAGCTCTGCATGAACTCTCCGTATTGCGTCTCGGTGCAGAAGCCCATCACCCGCTCCACGCCGGCGCGGTTATACCAACTACGATCGAAGAGTACCATCTCGCCCGCCGCCGGCAAGTGAGCGACATATCTCTGGAAGTACCATTGCGTCTTTTCGCGGTCGGTTGGCGTGCCTAGCGCCACCACCCGGCAGACGCGCGGATTCAGCGACTCGGTGATTCGCTTGATGGCTCCGCCCTTGCCGGCGGCGTCGCGGCCTTCAAAGAGCACCACCACCCTCAGGCCCTCGTGGCGAATCCACTCCTGCAACTTCACCAGTTCAACCTGGAGGCGGGCCAGTTCGCGATCATAGTCCACATCTTTCCCCACGCGCAGAGTCTCTCCATTCACCGGTGCCGGCGCCGGCAGGTCCCCGCCCACCTGAGTGTTACTTGCGGCCGTTGCCTTCTGCTCGTTCTTCGCGTGCTCCTTCTTGTGCTTGTCTTTCATCCGGCTTCCTCCCACCCCGCGGACCGGCTCTCGCGGGACCCGCACTCCTGCGTTCTTCTTATCGGCGCGGTTCGCCGCCGCGATAATCATAGTCCTTTTGAAAAACCTCGCAAGACCTGGACGCGGAGCCTTTCTGCGCAATCCGGCTACGCGAGTTCGACTTTGAGCGTTATGCCGATATCCGAGATCTTCCCGGCAGGCATCTCCACGCGCAATACGGACTCGTCCTGCTTCCACTTGAGATCGCCGGTATACCCCAGCATTTCCACTTTGCCGATCCTGCCCGGATTCTGTGCGCTGGCCAGGCCCAGAGCTGGCACAATCGCCTGCTTCTCCGGCCAGCCCATCACAAAAGCGTAAAGCGTGCCGCCGTTGACGGTGAAGCGAACGTCCCCGGCGGTAAGATCCTTCTGTTTGTCCTCGTTGAAGTTTCCGGTTTCTATCTTGGCTGTGGTGGATGGACCTTCGCCATAGATCTTCCACGGGCGCGAGCCGTGAATGCCCTCGCTGTTGACCGCCATCCATTCGGTGATGCCCTCCAGCACATTCCTTTCCTCAAGGTCCAGTTCGCCCGAGTTAGGCAGCGGGAAGTTCAGCAGCAGATTGCCATTCTTGCTGACAATGTCCACCAGCAGATCGATAACTTTCTTGGCCGTCTTGTATCGCTGGCCGCGTTTGTAATGCCATTGACCGATGCAGGTGTCGGTCTGCCACGGGTTCGCCGCGATGCCGTCGGCGACGCCGCGCTCGTGATCCAGCAGGCAGGTGCCGATGGCGCAGTCAATCTCTTCCTTACTGGTGTAAACCGCCTCCGTTTGGCCGCCGTGCAACTGCGCGCTCACGTTGTAGAGATGGGCAACCATCTTCAGCCCATAATCCTCGAAGGGAAGATGGCCGTCGGTGTAGAAAAGATCGGGCTGATAGTTATCGATCAAGTCGGTCATGCGGTCAAGATAATGGCGCTTCCACGAGTCGGGAATGCCGTCGTCGTTCCAATCCAGCCGGTCGCCGAAGCGCGCGCAGTCGGCATCGTGATAGAGATCCGCGAAACTCGGATCGGCGCCGTCATAGGGAATACCGGCCTGCGGCCCGGTCTTGTCCGCGCCATGCGCCACGGCAAACCACTTGTAACTGATCCATAGGTGCTCGGTAACTCCAAAGCGCAATCCCTGCTTGCGCGCCGCGTCCCGCCAGATGCCGACGATATCCTTCTTCGGCCCCATATTCACGGCGTTCCAGCGCGTGTGCTTCGAGTTCCATAAGTCGAAGTTATCGTGGTGCACGCCGGTGCTGACGAAGTACTTCGCCCCGGCCTTCTTGTACAGGCTCATCAGGTGTTCTGGGTCCCATTTGGCGGCCTTCCAGTTATCCACCAGATCCTTATATCCGACCTTGGAGGGATGCCCGTAGGTCTCCACATGATAGAGGTACTGCTCCGATCCCTGCTGATACATGGCGCGCGCATACCAGTCGCCGTACTCGATGGCTGACTGCGGACCCCAGTGCGACCAGATGCCGAACTTCGCGTCGCGGAACCACTCCGGAATCCGGTAGCCATGCAGGGATGCGCGCGTTGCAAGGAAGTTATCGCCCTGCGCCTTCGCAAATCGTGAAAAAGCAAGAGCGGCGGTTGCGCCGCCCATCCATTGAAGCAACTCACGCCGGTTTAACGCCATGTGCTGATCTTTCCTTTCACGGCACGCCAATCTCAAGCGGCGGGATTTACAGCGCGTTCGCGGAACTCCGCAAACCCATCAGCATATTAGAATGGCTACATGGTCCATGGCAATCAGGCTTCGTCCCAGAGCGGGAACGGCGAATGAGCGCGGAGAGCGGCGCGAAACCCAGCGAGGCTGCAGAACACCACGACTGGAAGCCGCAAGCAAACCCGTGGATGATCGCCGCGTCGGTGATGCTGGCGACGTTCATGGTGGTGCTCGACTCCTCGGTGGCCAACGTCGCTTTGCCGCACATGGCCGGCAGCCTCTCGGCCTCGACCGATGAGTCCACATGGGTTCTAACCAGCTATCTGGTTTCGAATGCAATCATGCTGCCCGCTGCCGGATGGATCTCGCGGCGCATCGGGCGCAAGCGCCTGCTGATCCTATCCATTCTCCTCTTCACGGCGGCCTCGCTCTTGTGCGGCGTGGCCATCAACATGCCTATGCTGATTATGGCGCGGGTGCTGCAAGGCGTCGGCGGCGGCGGCATGCAGCCGCTGGCGCAGTCGATTCTGCTGGAGAGCTTCCCGCCCCGCCAGCACGGCACGGCCATGGCCGTTTACGGCGTCGGCGTTGTGGTCGCTCCGATCATCGGCCCTACTCTGGGCGGATGGATCACAGACAGCTATTCCTGGCGCTGGATCTTCTACATCAATCTTCCCATCGGCATCCTGGCGCTCTTCATGGTGAATCTCTACGTCGAAGATCCTCCTTACCTGCGCCACAAGTTCAAGGGCGCGATCGATTATCTCGGCTTCGGCCTGATGGCTCTCTGGCTCGGCACCTTGCAGTTAGTGCTGGACAAGGGCCAGGAGGCAGACTGGTTTCAAACTCCCTGGGTGCGCTGGACGGCCGCCATCTCCACGCTGGCGCTCATCGGCTTCATCGTCCGCGAACTCACAGATCGCGAACCGATCGTGCAGTTGCGCGTGCTGGCCGACCGCAACTTCGGCGTGGGCATTCTGGTTACCGTGATCTATGGCTTCATACTCTATGGCATTACGGCCATGCTGCCGTTGTTTCTCCAGACCGTGATGGGGTACTCGGCGCTGGAGAGTGGTCTGACAGTCAGCCCGCGTGGCATCGGCGCCATGGCTTCCATGATGGCCGTGGGAGTGCTTGTCCGCTATGTCGATGGTCGCCTGCTGATGGCCTTCGGCTTTGGCCTGCTGGGTTACTCGACCTGGATGCTAAGCCACATCAATCTTCAGATCGGCATGGCTTCGGTTATTTGGCCCAACATCATCAACGGCTCCGCCATGGGCTTCGTCTTCATTCCGTTGACCACCATGACGCTGAGCCGCCTGCGCAAGCAGGATATCGGCAATGCCACCGGCATCTTCAACCTGATGCGCAACATCGGCGGCTCGGTCGGCATTGCCAGCGTAATCACCATCCTGGTGCGCGGCGCGCAGGTTCATCAGAATTTCTTGGCGGCGGATGCGGGGGCGAGTCCCATTGCGGGCGCGATAGCGCGCGGCCTCCAGGCCAGGCTCTTCGCGCAGGGCGTGGACCCGGTCACCGCGCATCTGAAAGCCCTGGGAGCGATCTACCGCAGCGTCGAACAGCAGGCGGTTCTGCTCGCCTATGCGGATAACTTCCGCCTGCTGGCCCTTCTCTGCTTCCTCTGCATCCCGCTGGTGCTGCTCTTCCAGCGGGAGAAGAAGCATATTTGATGCGGCCGATTGAAGATGGTATGGCCGCCTAAGCTCTCTTCTTGATCGATTCCAGCAAGGTGCTGTCGATGCGCGTCTGCCAACCGCGTCCGGTGGCTTTGAAGTGGCGAATCACCTCGGGCGACAAACGCAGCGAGATCAGCGTCTTGGTAGGAGCAGCTTGCGGGCCGCGCTTGCCTCTGCGAACCAGCTTTCCATGGCGAACCAGGTCGGCCTGCGCGAGCCAGGCGCGAGCCGCATCGGCGTCATTCGGGTCGTAGGGGCCATCCCCAGGCTCGTAAGGAATCGCATCGCCCTCCTTATGAGCCAGCACGCGCTTCCAGTCGGTTTCACTTGGCGTCTTGTTCATATCTTTCGCGCTCCTCTCGTGATGCTGACCGAAACGAAATAATGCGGACCTGATCTCCGCGCTTGGTGTAGATCAAGGCCAGCAGCTTACCATGAATTACGGCTAGCGCAATGTCTATCCAGCGGCGCTCGTCCCGGCGGCTACTGTCGTAGGTGCACTTGTCCGGATTGTCATAGACCAGATGAGCGTCTTTGAAGTCGAGCCCATGCTTTTCCAGATTGGACCGTCGTTTTGTCTCATCCCAGACGAACACGATTTAATTGTAACTACAATATGATATAGCTGCAAGCGAAATCGGCTCTCGGGGTGACGGTTTTCGGAATTGAACTCCACTGAACGGACGAGAATCACCTTAGTTCAGGACCGCGCAGATTGTCGTTCTGCGCAAAGCCCTTTTCCAGCTCGCGGCGGTTTTCGGGGGTGTCTTCCTGCACGCCGCAGCGGTCGGCGAACAGGGCCCCCGCCTCCCCATGGTCTTCGCCGGACGTCAGCAAGATATAGCGCTTGCCCTTTGTCAAATGTTCCGGCAACTCTGGCGGGGGAATATGACGTCTTCCAGGAAACGTATTGGCTTCAACAACCGCTCCGGGAGGCCAGGCGTAGGCTCCTTTGAGTTGTTGGACGATCCTGACGCTAGCAGCCTCAGATTCGAAATCGTCTTCGGATTCTTCCTCTTGATAGGCTGCTCGTTCCTGGTCAGCCGTCGGAACTGCCTCAACGACAAATGCGGAGACAGCGTCCCGTCCGATCACCCAGATGGGAATGTCGCATGGTTTGGGCGCTGTTGCGGGTGTGAGAGGCGCCTGATAGCTAGGATCGGGATCAGCGTATAAGTGCCATGCGCCAGCCGCCGGCAAAAGGTCTTCCGGCATCTTGCAAGAGATCAGACGTGTGAGACAGGAAAAGTCGAACGAGGTCAGACGGACAATATCGGACTGCGGAGTATACGTCGAATAATTGACCTTAACCATCATGCAGGAAGTGCATCCGCCAGGCCTTCCAGCTTTGTAGTAAGGATGCTCGGCAAGCTGATCCTCTCCTCCCCGAACGTCTCCGAGGGTTCCGGAAGGGCGAAGCGCCTGCCGACTCCTCGCTTCAACGATAAGTACATAGCCATAATCTTCCCCCTCTAGTAACTTCGGCGGAACGGCGATATTGACCCAGGTAATCGTCCTCCAGATCGTACCGTCTTGCACAACGAACGCGAAATGAACAAGCGCGGAACGGCCACCGAGCCAGCGATACATCACATACGCCGTCTGATGACGCAAGAGCCAGCCGCCAGTGCTCCTGCGCTGTCTATCCCATGCTCCCCAACTAGCATCCTCCAAATCAATTTCATACCGGCAGTCCGCCGCCGTGCAGCTACCGTCGTAGTGCCCCCAGGCTCCCCAGCGGTGCATGAGTCTTTGCGCATCGGCCCAGGTGCTTTGATAGAGACGAATCTGGTGCATGTCGGCCATCAGCCGCTCGGCGCGCCAGCGCAACATCCACTGCTGATACTGGACCGCCGCGAAGGTGAGAAGCACGACGGCAAGCGCGGCCAGACCCGCGACGCGAAGAATGCGGAGAATCCACTTCTTATAGGTCATCATTTACATAGACACCGGCGGCGGGCAAACTGTTCCTGGGAGACGGCAGTCGCCGACTCACCGTGAAAGCCTTACCCCTCGGCGCGCACCAACATGCAGGTGACGTTGTCGTGGCCGCCTGCCTTGTTGGCGGCGTCCACCAGGCTGGCGCAGAGTTCCTCCAGAGGCAGATCGGCCTCCAGCATGGCTTCAATCAGCTCGTCGCTGACTTCGCCCGTCAATCCGTCGGAACAGAGCAGGAAAATGTCGCCGGGCTCGGCTGCCAGCTCGAACAGATCCGGCGTAACGCTCGGCTGCGTGCCCAGCGCGCGGGTGATGACGTTGCGAAACTGGGAGCGCAGGGCGTCGGCGTGGGTCATGCGGCCCATCCGCACCTGCTCCTCAACCAGCGAGTGATCCAGACTGATCTGCTCTAGCTTGGCCTGCCCCGGCTCGCTCGTTTCCGGCTCGGCGCGGTCTGGGCGGAGGCTGCGCATCCGGTAGCAGCGGCTGTCGCCCACGTTGAAGACCAGCACGCGCTTCCCTTCGGCCACCAAGCCCACCAGCGTGGTTCCCATGCCGCTCAGTTGGAGGTCTTCGAGAGCGCGGGAATGGATGGCGTCATTGGCGGTGCGGATGGCCTCTTCGATCGCTTCTTCGAGCGGCGCGCACTCGGCCCCGGCGCGGTCGCAGAGCACGCGCAGCACCTCGTTGACAGCCAGTGAACTGGCAATCTCCCCGGCCGCGGCTCCGCCCATACCGTCACAGACAACATAGACGCCGTGCTCGGCGGAAAAGCCGAATGCATCTTCATTGGACGGGCGCTTGCTGCCAACGTCGGAAACTGCGGCAACAGTGTAGCGTACAACATCTGTCGACAAGGAAACTCTCCCGCACTCCAGTTTACACGGGATGCCCATCGCCGGGCACAAGCAGTCCTGGATCAATGGAAAAATCGCATCGTCTTTCCACTCAACGGGCGGGTGGGGGTGCGGCAGGGGGCGAAATTACAGGGGCTGGAATCGCGGGGGCGGGGAGGGGCGGCGCGGGGGGCAGTTCGAAGACCTGAATCTGGCCGCCGTTGAGCACGGCCACGCGCCGTCCGGAGGGGGAGATGGCCACGTTACCGCCCGCATCCAGCGGCGGGGTAGCCGGCGCCGCCAGCGCCACCTTGCCGTCAGCCGCGTCGAGAACATTGACCAACTGCCCTTTAACGTCCTCCCGATCCAGAGGCGACTGAGCGTCGATCTCGCGCGTGACGGCCAGCGTCTCCCGCGCCAACCGCAAGCCGTCCGGCGCCATCACCAACTGTGGCATGGTCGTCATCCCAGCGATCTGGTACTCCCAGAGGCGGCGGCCATCGGTCGTCATCGCCACCAGCTTGCCCTCGCCCGCATCGCCGCAGGTGGTCGCCAGCACCTCCCGCTGCGAGACAAAATCGAAGAGCGGCGAGCAGGTCGAGGTCAGTTGCCCGACGATGGCGCTTCCTCCGCCGAAGGAGTTCAGATTCAGCAGCCATTTGTCGCCCCTGCCGCGCAGCCGCTCCAGGTAGCCGTCGGCATTGATGGGCAGGTGAACCGCGGTGTTGCTCCGGCTGACCAGCATCACCTGGCCGTTTTCCCGGCGCAGGATGCGCACCAGATAGCCAAGCTGGCTCATCGGGCTGGGCGCCTCGCCGGGCTTCTCCGTCTTCGCTTCGGGCTCATGGGAGCTTGTCACAAGGAACTGCTGCGATGGATCCATCTCCAGGTAGAGCAGAGGCCCAGGAAAACGCAGATAGGGTTTAAGCTCCAGGGTGGCGTCGCCGAGTTCGATGTGGTTCTGATCGCGCAGCAGGAAGTGGCCGTCGTTGAGCGCCCACAGGTAGCGGTCCCGGTCGTGAACCGTCCACAGGGCTTCGGCCTGGACGGTTCCAGCCGGCAGTGCGAGGACCACGGCGCGAATCTGGCGCACTTCCGTCTCGCCGGCCACGCGGCGAATCAATCCCGGCACGCGGAAGGTGAAGAGCAGGCGATCTTCGGCTAGAAAATCCAGCGAGACCAGGCTGGTGCGCTCGCCCAGGTAATTCGGCCCTGGCGCTGAGAAGCCCAGAGGCTCGACAGGAATGGTGAATGCGGGAGGCTGCGAAGGCTTGTCGGGAAGCCGGTCGGTGAGCGCGCGGGCGTGGGCCAGATCGGATCGGTCCAGCGCGCTGCCCCCTCCATGGCGCTGCGCCAGCGCCGGTGAAAGCGCGCAGAGCGCCAGCGCCACGCTCGCGCGCAGCTTCCGTCTCCTCTTGAACAGCCTCTTCGCCATCGAAACTATTCTCGCCGATTCGGCCGGTTTTGGGCAGTGGCGCAGTTGGTGTGCTGGTGGCTTTGGCTCTTCAAAAAGACGGTGTCAAAAATCGTGGGAAAAGGCTGGTTTTTGAGAGCGAATGGCCAGTTTTGGGCTGAAAATGGGGCAAAATCCGGGGTTTATAGTTACTGATTCGTCAACTATGGGAAAATGTAGGTTATTGATATCGTGTAAGTTATTGAAGATTAGCGGCCCAAAAAAAGATTTCCACAGGGTGGGGGGGTGGGGGTCCGGGGTTAAAAGCGCGAAGAAAAGGCGAAACCAGGCGGGTCAACCGGCCGGATTTCTGGCGGATTGGGGGCGGGGTGGGAAGCGGGGCTTTCCTTCAGCTGATGGAGTTCTGCCGGTGCTCGACCTGTGCTCTGCATGAGTTTCCGTCCTGACCTATTGCCATTCTCCGCTCATTGAGGGTAATTCTCCGCAGGGAAAACGGGAGTCGATTGAGCGTGGAATCAACAACTTGGACGAGACCCCTATTTCCATCCTTTCCGGGTGCGGCTACGCCCCATCCTTGACAGTAAGGAGCGGCGGGGATGGATTGGGTGGTTTCCCAGGTTCCGGAATCGGGAACCCTTTCGACAAGCTCGGGGCATGCTTTCGGCTTTGCTCAGCGCAGGCTCGATGTATGCGGCAAGGTCATTCCAAGCCGCTCCTTGAGTGGGAAGGCGATGATGCGTAAACCGATCAGCCCAGGTCGACGGGATTGCCGCCCGTCTTACCCGGCAACCGTGGACACTGCTTGCTCTCGCGGCGTGACTTTCCGCTTGTAATACGCCGTCGTCAGCAGGATGGCGGGCACTCCGATGGCCGCCGGCCAGATCCACAACCACATCGTATGCCAGAAGAATTGCGGCAACGTCACCGTGCTAAACGCCGTCCATGCCGCAATGTAACTGGCAATGAAATGCTGGAAGTGCTTGTACAGCCAGAGCCTCTTGTCCGTTGGCTTGCGCATGAAGCTGAGCAGGTGCATTCCCGATGCGCGAATGCCGAGTGCGCCGAATAAGATAGCCACAATGCCCATATGCTGCACCAGCGCCGGACGCAACACGGTCAGCAACAGCAGCGCCACGGAAGAGAAGAAACAAGCCCCGGTTACGATCCAATCCACAGGCTGCGCGCCGGGGCCGGCGAGACTCCTGAGCTTCAGCACACGATAGCCCGTGAACGCGAGATAAAACGACAGAATCGCTACCAGCGCCAGAAATAGCACCGGCCGGAATAGTGCCATGGGCAGCGCGGTCGCCGCCACCACGCCCATGCACCACAGGTAAACCATTCCCCAGCGCTTATGCTGTTTGCCACCCTTGGCTGTGATCAGCGCTACGGGAGCAAGCAGAAAAGCACCGAAACCAGCCGTCACGTGGATCGTTAGCAGGGACTTCATCCAAATCGGATCGCCCGTCATGGTGGATTTCTCCTTGCTCGTTCATATCGTTTCCATAGCGTCTCAGGAATAAAGAAGTACGACCCTAGCCTGCGGACAAAAATCCTCACTCTTCAGCGAAGCACTTGATAAAGAAGCTCCTCGCCTCCATCAACATCTGCTCACGTCTTTGCGGGGACGAAGTAACGCGGACCATCGTCAACACCCCCGCCATCCCGGGGAACAGCAACCTGCACTTCGTGAGTTTTTCTTCTCGCGTCTTACCAGGAATAAAAGGCAAAACCCGTTCCCGATACTCTTCCAGCAACGCCTCAATCCGTTTCCGCACTGACAACGGCTTTCGTGCGAACTCCGGCCCGAGGGCCGAAAGCGGGCAACCTGTTCCCAGCGAATTCGCGTGGCGCGCGCTTAAATAGCGTTCGATGATGGCCCGCAGGGCCTGACCTTCGGGCGCGGACTTTGCAACCTCCACCATATCGCTGGCCGCCTCGTCGACCGCTCGCGCCACTGCTTCAATGAAGAGGTCGTTCTTGCTGCTGAAATGTCGGTAGAAGCCCCCTTTGGTCAGGCCTGTCTTCTTCATCACCGTTCCGATGCCGCTGCTTCCTCCATGTTCGCGGAAGGAACGAGCGGCCACAGAAAGAATATTCGCGTGGTTCCGTGCTTTGTGTTCCAGCGAGTATCGCACGGTCTTAGAGTACGCCTGTACTCTTATGTCTGTCAAGGCCAGAGTGGGTCCTGCCAAACCAGCGCGCTCTTCTCCGGTGTTTCAGCTGGTGGGCACCGTTTGACCGTTCTCAAAGCGCGAGATGTGGCTGCGCAGCGGCAAGCCCGAATTCCTGATTGTTGACTTCAGTCCAATGCGCTCACTGAAGACCTTCCCGGTCCTTCTTAACGAATTCCGGCACGTTGGCTGGCTGCTCGGAGGCTGCGCCTCCGTTGGTCTTTGGTAGGGAGTGTTTCAAAAATAGATCAACGGAGGCAGGGTTGCAGGCAGTGTCTGGTGAATCTGTCACGCGTTCGTCAGACGGAGAAAGATTTGCCGCAGGGGCTAAAGCCCGACCTTTGTTGGGGCTGTTTGCGGCAGTCAGGGCTGAAGCCCTGACTGCCGGCCGTGCCCTGATACAAAGCAGACCGATTTGGCGTTCGCCGGACGCTGCCTAATCCCTCCGGGGCTATTGGTTCCCGCATAAATAATGTCCTTGCGCCGTCCCTCCGGGACTCCGTGACAGACTTGTGGAATCCCTTTTCCCCACGCTGAAGCGCGGGGCTAACAACCACTGCGCCTACGGCGCGTTTGTATGGACATTACTTATGCAGTCCTCAATAAGGCCCGCGTTCATTCTATTGCGCTTGCGGCACGACTGAAGTCGTGGCCTTTCAAGGCGTAGCTTGATCGGGGCTTTCCCGCTGATGGGGCGGGCTGCGCGCGTGTGCGAGAGTAGAAGAGGGATGGCTGAAAACTCGACGGACAATTCGCGCAATGGGTCACGGATCGCGCCGGGCATGGGGCCGGGTATGGGGGCGGGCGTTGGGGGGCGCATCCGGCTGCTGGGTTACGTGGCTTGCTTTGCGGCGGGGTGCTTGTGGGGGACGGGCTTCTACTTCAGCAGGCTGGCGCTCGACGAGATGAGCGTCGATTACATGGTACTCTACCGCATCCTCTTTGCCTGCCTGGGCGTGCTGCCGGTGGCGCTGCTGAGCCGATGGCGCTTTACGGGCGGGGAGTTCCGGCTGCTGGTGGTCTCGGCGGCGCTGGGCATTCCCATCTGCTGCATTTTGCAGTTCGAGGGGCTGGCGCACACCACGGTCAGCCACGCGTCGCTGATGGTGGGGGCGATGCCGGTGCTGCTGGGGGTGGCGGCGACGCTGTTTGCGGGCGAGCGGCTGGACCGCGTCGGCTGGCTGGCGCTGTGCGGCTCAACGCTGGGCGCGGCGCTGCTCACTCTGGGCATTCGTCGCGGACAGGCCGCGCCGGGGCAACCCACCCTGCTGGGCGATCTGCTGGTGCTCTTCTCGCTGTTCTTCGCGCTGGCCTGGATTCTGCTGAGCAAGAAGCTGATGCGGACGCGCTCGCCCTCGGTGGTTTCGGCTTACACGATTCTGATTGGCGGGGCGATGTTGCTGCCGTGGGTGATGGGGCCGTGGCTGCTGAGTCCGCTGACCCACGCGCGGGTTGCGCCGCCGCCGTTTGCGCACCTCAGCCTGACGGCGTGGCTGGCGCTGGCCTTCAGCGGGCTGCTATGCACGGCCACGACGACGCTGTTGTGGAACTGGGGCGTGCATCATGTGCCGGCCTCGCGCGCCGGGGTTTTTCTGAATATCGAGCCGGCGCTGGGCTCCTGGCTGGGCGTGAGGCTGCTGGGCGAACACCTGGGCCCCTTCGCCTGGGTGGGCGGCGGGCTGATTCTGGCTGCGGCTATCACCCTGACCACGCGCGGCAATCAGGCTGAATCCGCTTCGGAACCGAGCATCCTTCTGGAATAAGCGGTTGCGCCGTTGGCTGCGACAAACCTTGGTCACGTAAACCCGGCAAAAAACCTTTAAGATTCCAGTGCGCCGGACCGATACCTCCATTGGTGAGGCATGGAGGCTCGTGTGGCTCTCTTAACCTGGAACTCATCCTGCTCGGTGGGCGTCCGAGCCATGGACGACCAGCACGGCATTCTGATGGATACCATGAACGAGCTTCGCCTGGCGGCGGTGCGCGGTTCGGGGCGGGAACAGGTCAGCGAGGTGCTGGACCGGCTGATCGAGTTCACCCGCATGCACTTCTGGGGCGAGGAGCAACTGATGGAGCAGTATGGATTCCCCGGCTTGGCAGAGCATCGCCTGGAACATCAGCGCATCCTGGCGCAGATTCTTCAGTCCGCGCATCGCGTGCAGCACGGCGAGAGGATGCAGATGCGCCCGCTACTCGGTTTCCTGCGCGAGTCCTATGCCGAGCACATCGAGGGCATGGACCGGGAGTACGGTCCATGGCTGAATGAGCGGGGTGTGGACTAAGGAACCGCTGACAGAGCTGATGTTGGGCCCTGAGACGATAGCGGCTCGGTCAGCGGTTCCTTAGAAATAACTTGGAAGACATTCGTGGAGTTTGGGGAGATCTGCGCCGCACGCCGGCCGCGCCCGTGTTTTCTTGCGGTCGGGGTGGGAACCGCGAGACCCACATTCCAGAAAGATAAGAATTTATCAACAAACGGATCTCCCCTTCACGCCTCCGTCCGCATTGCGCAAATCGGACTGCGCGCGTGGAAAATCCGCTCAACTTCTTCGCCTCGCCGCCGATGACTCCTTTATCCGGCAAGCGCCGGAAGGAGAAGACTGTGGGCTTCATGACCTGGGACGAGCGGTATTCCGTTGGCGTCAAGACAATCGACGAGGAGCACAAGGTCCTTTTCGGGATTCTCAACGAGCTCTATGACGCGATGAAGAAGGGCCAGGCGAATAGCGTGGCCGGCCACCTGTTGAACAAGCTGGCCGACTATACGCGCCGTCATTTTGCGTCGGAAGAGGCCAGGATGGCCGCCTCCGGATATGCCGGCCTGCCCGAGCACCACAACAAGCACCGCGACCTGATCCAGCGGGTCGAAGAATACATTGCCCGCTTCGAGCGGGGCGACATCATGCTGAGCGTCGATCTGTTCAACTTTCTGCGCGATTGGCTGACCACCCACATTCAGAGGACGGACAAGGAGTACGGCCCCTGGCTCGTCGGGCACGGGGTGCATTGAGCCGCCAGCCGGCCAGGCAGCGGAATCCGCGCGCGGAGATTTACCAACCTCTTTTCATTCCGGCCCCGGAGTGCGGCGCCGGAGCAACTTCAGCAGGAGGACGATAATGGAGTTAATACCGGGCAACAGTGAGTTGAGCGTGGGGGTCAAGATCCTGGATTGCGACCACCGCGAGATGACCGAAGCCATCTACGAAATCCAGGCAGCGGTGACGGCGGATCGGGATCCGCGCCGGACCGAATCGCTGCTGCGCAAACTGGCGCAGTTCTCTTTGACCCACTTCGCGCTCGAAGAGGGGATGATGGCAGCCACCCGGTTCCCCGGATTGGCGCCCCACCGCCTCAATCACCAACGCATGATCGAGCGGATGAAGACGTTCGTCTCCCGGCAGGAGGGCAACGGCTTGACCCTGGACCGCAATTCGTTGCACCTTCTGGCGGAGATACACGCCGCCCACGTTGAGCAGGACGACCTGCGCTATGGCCTCTGGCTCAATGCCGTCGGCAAGCGCTGATGCGTCCTTCCGAATCGCTGTGGAGATGCGGCGGCAAGCCCGACTCCTTGAGCGCAGGTATCTTCTGAGCGGGCTCTCATTCGCTTGGGGTGACCCTGCGCTGGATTTGGTGGCAAAGGTGAGCGGGCCAGTCTCCGGCGGCTGTCAGGCCGTTGTCTTACGGTCGTAAGACAGCCGTAAGGCAGGCTCTGCTGAGGGAACACGACTGTTCAGAATATCGGCTATCTCCTTCGGAATGCTATCTATCCCGTTGTCTTACGGCTTCGAGGCAGGCAAAAACTGCCCCCTTCCCCCGCTCCGGAGCCTGGATTCCCCTTGCGGGATCAGGATTCTTCCTGGCGGATGATCTCTTCCAATTTGGGCTTGTGCTTGGCCTGGCGGCCGGTGCGCGGCTCGGTATCGATGATCCGGGCCGGCTTGGGCTGGCCCACCCGCTCGCGGGCGTTGGCCTTGACCGCCTTGGCGGCAGAGAACTTTCCGGGCTTGCGTTTCGTCATGGCAAGGCTAGTATGGAATAAGTCCCGCCGGAGCGAAAGGGCCAGGGGGCCCCGGCGCGGGTTCTTGTTGCCGGGATGGAGAACCGGAAGACGATGGACGAGCGAGATTTCTTTAACGAAAAGGCCGAAGAGCGCACCCACACGCTGACTTGTCCCAAGTGCGGTCAGGCGGGCGAATACAAGGTTGTCTGGGTGGTCAGGCGGAAGCGGGCGCAGTTGCCCAGGGGCGCCGACGAGCGCGACCGGGCCAAGTTCGCCAAGGCGCAGTCTTACATGGTAAGACGCGACGAGAAACTGTCTTGCGCCAATGTCCGCTGCCGCAAACCCTTCGAGATCAGCACGTTGCAGTCGGTGGCTTTTTTGAACGACTGAGCGGGGCGGCGTACGCATCCGAGCCCTTCCAGCTCCCTCAGCCGCTCAACTGAAGGCGAAATGCTCGACCCCACCGCAACCCGTATCGTCGGATGGCTGCAACAGATCGGGCTGACCGTGCGGCTCGCGCCCCTCGGCGCGGAGACCTTTCTGCCCGGCGTCACGCTGGAGCCGGGCGGCCTGATTGTCGATTCCGAGCGGCTGCTCTATCCCGGCGATTTGCTCCATGAGGCCGGCCATCTTGCCGTCATGCCGCCGGCCGAGCGCGCCTCCGCCGAATCGAACGCCGGTTCCGATATGGGCGACGAGATCGCCGCCCAGTGCTGGTCCTATGCCGCCGCCGTGCACCTTGGGCTTCCTCCCGAGATAGTCTTTCATCCTGCCGGCTACAAGGGCGCGGCCCAGAGCCTCATCCAGGTCTACCGCGATGGCTGCGCGGGAGTCCCCCTGCTGCAATGGATGGGCCTTACGCTCGACGCCAGACGAGCCGCGGCAGGCTCCGCGCCGCCCTACCCGCGGATGATTCGCTGGCTGCGGAGCGAACCCGATTGAGCCTTGCCGCGCCGCTGGAAGCTGGCCTCCGTGCCGCTCCGCTGGCATAGCCCCGCAACTTGTGATTGAATCGAAGGTGTGAGCAGCCGGGCCGGGAGGCCGTCCAGAATCCCGCGCGGCCCGCCTGAAATAACGGAACTGGAGAGACGACCATGGCAAATTCCCTGCTTCCCCCCGAAGAGCGCCATCTGACCCCGGACCAGGTGGAGGCGCTGGATAAGCGGCGCGACCTGGGCCACACCTTGCTGGTCATTGCCGGGCAGTTTGCGGTGATCGCGACGATTCTGCTACTGTGGGTGGGCCAGGATCTGGCCTGGTCGCCGGGCTGGGCGCACCCCATGGCCTACTATTTTGCCTTGGTGCTGGTCCTTATCGCAGTCTGCGGCGGCGTTGGCCTGCTGCTTCGCAGGGGCACGCCGCGGATCGACTGACAAGGTCTTCTTATAAAGGCCTGGAAGCAGTTGCGATTGCCGTGCGATTACCATGGTGAGATGGAACTTTTTATTCTTTCTTGCGTAAAGCCTGTTGAAGGCTGGAGAATTGGGATCACTCCCTCGGAATAGTTCAAGAACCGCCGCAATGCGCGCGGCGGACTTGTCCGCGACCGCCAGACAGCGGTTGTGTGCAAAAATTGCGGAGAGACTCTTCAGGACCGGGCCCAGGGATGACGGAAAAGACGGAAAGCCGCACACCTCTCGACGACCTTCTCGTCTTCCATGAGGTGGCGCGCTCGCTGACAGCGAGCTTCGACCTGGAAACGATTCTGCGCACCATCATCGAGCAGATACAGCGGTTCATCGAGGCGGAACTGTGGACGCTGCTGATGGTGGATGAGGCGCGGCAGGAGCTCTACTACGCGATTACCGCGGGCGGGGATGAGTCGGCGCTGCGCGATCTGCGCGTGAAAGTGGGCGAGGGTGTGGCCGGCTGGGTGGCGGAGCACGGCGAGACGCTGCTGGTTCCCGAGGCTCAGGACGATCCGCGGATCAATGCCGAGCACGGCGCCGGGCCGAAGATCGTGCGCTCGGTCATTGCCCTTCCCTTGCGCGGGCGCAAGGGAACGTACGGCGTCATCGAGATCTTCAACCCACGCACAGACCAGCTCACCGACTACGCCATCGCCATGCTGCACATTCTGGCCGACCAGGCGGCCATCGCCATCGAGAACGCGCGCGATCTGGCCCGCATCCAGCAGTTGACCATCACCGACGACACCACCGGCCTCTACAACGCGCGCTACCTCTACGAAGCGCTGGATAAGGAGTTGAAGCGATGCAGCCGGAGTCGGCCGGTGAGCTTGGCCTTCCTTGACCTGGACCACTTCAAGTGGGTGAACGACCAGCACGGCCACCAGGTGGGCAGCGAACTGCTGGGGCGCGCCGGGCAGCAGATCAGGGAGCTGAGCCGCAAGCAGGACTTATGCTTCCGCTACGGCGGCGACGAGTTCGCGATCCTGATGCCGGAGACCGGCGAGGATGCCGCGCTGACCCAAGCCGGCAATCTGCTTCGCGCACTGATGAAGACGGAATTCCAGATGAAGAGCGGCGAGAAGCTGACCGTGAGCGCCAGCGTGGGCGTAGCCACCGCTCCCGACGACGGCGCAACCATTCATGCCATCATCGGCGCCGCCGACCTGCGCATGTACGCGGTGAAGGCGCGCGGGCGGGGGGCGGTGAGGGGGGCATAGGAGCCCTGAGGAAAACTGCGGGGGCTGGGGCGAGACCGGTGGTACCCAGCTCGGCTGCACGATTAACACAAACTCGCGGGACAGTTTAAGCTGCCACTCAGCTTACAAGTCTCTCGTGAATTGAGAGTGGAGCCTAGCCATGGAGAAACTGAGTAAGACCATCCTGCTGATCGCATCTGCCCTTTACGCGGTGGGCCTTCTCGCACAAAACGTGGTGCTGGCAACGGTGGGAGCTTCAGACCTCGAGTTGCTACGAGTAAGAGGCATATTCGTAGGCGCCTGGGTTGTATTGATTTTTGCGGCGATAACCGCAGTGCCGGTCTGGGCGATGGTTCCTGGCTTATGCCGGCTCGCCACGGCCACAAGGCTAATGCATTTCGCCGAGGACTGATTTGCGCAATCGCCATCATTTTGCCCGCATCATCCATGTGCCTGATTGATCTATTCCGTTATCCGGACATGAATCTTCTTAGCCGCTACGTTAACTGGAAAGACAACTTTAGCGTGACCATCCTGGCTGTGCTAACTGCAATCCTGGCCATATCCACGTGGAGAGAGCAACTTGTCACCCCAAGGCGATGGGGCAGGCTGGCGCTGTTAGCCGTTCTCGCCTGCGGAATTGCGGCTGTCTACATAGAGCAAGCTAGCGTCGGGGTAGTAATGCTTATTCCAACATCATATGGTGGCGCACGGGCGCCGCTGGTGCGTCTGGTTACTGGGCCAGAGATAGGGAAGCTCCTCCGTGCAGCCGGGGTTCAATTCTCGGAGCTGAACGATCCGATCAAGAAGGATCTCCTAGATGCCGGCTTGGTTGCCACAGATCAAAAATATGCCGTGACGCAGCCGATGGAGCTGGCGGACGAAACCGAGTCGGGGATCACCGTTATCCTTTCAATGCCAGACCCCCAAACCAAGCGCACATATTCGTCATCTCTGAATCTACAGAAGAGTGAATTAATTGCGATAATGAACGAACCAACTCTCGCATCACAAGTCGAAAAAGAGCATTGGGACAACCCTAGCGTCTGGCCACCACAATAACATGCGTGGGCATGATCATTATTCTTCCTTCCGAACCTTCTCGGTGATTTGCTCCCCGGCAAGCCGCTCCAGCCGATTGCATTGGGGGTATGCCTGTCGTTTTTCCGCTCCCCGACACCCCCGTCAACGGGACGCCGGCAGAGCGTGAGTTTCGAGGAAGCGGCGGATGATAGCGGCGCGCGGATCTTCCTTGCCATCCTCGGGCGGATAGGCAACCTCGACGGCGGTCTTGCCATCGATGTTCTGCAAGGAAGGATCGGCGCCCGCTTCGAGCATGGCCTGAACACCCTCGACTGTGCAGGATTGAAAGAGCGGCGTATTCCCATTGCGATCGCGGGCATTGATATTTCCGCCCCGCGCAACCAGGCCGGGAATCCAATTGGGCTGGCAGGTTTCGAGCAAAACATGGTCGAGATCCGTGCGATCGGCTCCCGCGGCGAGCAGGCGATCCACCAAGGGGAAGATCTCCTCATTCGGCGGCGCATCCAAGACCATGCTGACAAGCGCCGTGCGGCCTTGCGCATCGAGAGCGTGAATATCGTACGGCCTCGCCAGAGCATCCTCGAGCATGGCCCAAACTCCGGAGGATGCGGCGAGCGTGAGGTAAGTCTCGTTCTGCTCCGAATCCGCGGATTCGCCGGCGAAGCGCGCGGAAGGGTCGGCCCCGGCGGCGATAAGAGCGCGCGCAAGATCGACGCGGCCAAGCTCGACCGCGCGGGCCAGCGCCCGCTGCTTCCCGGCCTGGTCCGCGCGCACCGCTGGAGAAGCAAGCAGTAGCTGGAGCATCTCCAACTGCCTTTCTGCTTTCTCTGAATCGACCGCGAGTTCCAGAAGCGAGGAGTCGCGGTAACTGGCGGGAGCGATGCGGTCATCTTGTAAATGGGGCTGCTTGACGCTGACCGGCGTACCCGCGGCCAGCAGAGCGCGGACCGTGACCACGTCTCCCGCGGCAACAGCGGCGCGCAGGATATGCGCAGCTTGCGACGACGTCATGGCGATGCCGGCCTGCCGCATGGCCGCAACCGTTCCAGGGCTGGAAGTTACCCAGCGGGCCGAGTCCGCCGCCCGGTCCACGGCATCCTCAAGCTCGGTAACAATCGCCGGCATCCCCACCCGGCCGCCCACATAATCCCAGACCGTTTTCGTTCTTCCCGGCAGGCTGAGCGAGAGGTAGTAAGTAGGATTACCAGTAACTCCGGATTCGTAGCTTTCTTTCAGGGCAAAGAAATTTTCCTTGCGAAATCGCTCCAGGAGAGCCGCGAAGTCAGCGGCGGAAATTCGGGCATCGTGCGTGCCCGCGATGGAGACAAAGCGGTCGCCTGCGTAGACTACCGAACCATCCCCATGAATAGTCACCGAGTAAGCGGGGCAGGAGCCGGAGCAACCGGAGCGCGAAAGCCGGATGGCGGCCGCGGAGCGATCGGAGATCTTCGGAAAAGGCACGGCACGCGCGGGCTGGTCTTCGATTTCGATCAGCGAAAACGAATCCTGCGCCCAGGCATCCGCGGGGACGCCGCTGCGGGTGAATGGAGTATAGCGCAGGTTGCGAACGGCGTTCAGCAACTCGGCAGGATTAACCTCTGACTTATCTATCGCACGCACTTCGAGCACGCGGCCTTGCGCATCGACATGCAGCCAGACTCCGAGATCTTCCTGCGTATCGTGATGACGGGACAAACGTAGTGGAGGCGGAGCGGGGCGATGCGCGGCGGTCTCGCGGAAGCCGGCGAGCAGCGATCCTTGCGGCGGCTGGAATTGCTGCGCGGCCAAAGTTGCGGAGCCGGTCACGAGAAAGCCGAGCACGCTCAAGACAAGAACATTCACTGCTTTGGGGAGAGAAGGCAATCGGCTTGTCCAGGCTGCGATCATGCGGCGAGAATAACATAAGCTGGCTTATTCGTTCACGTCCGGCGGCTTTTCCGTGATCTGATCCCCGGCGAGCCGCTCAAGCTGGTTGCGCCAGTCGAGGGATTCGATGAAGCTGCGCGACTCGCGCCAGCCGGGTTCGACGATTACGTGCAGTTCCAGATAAACGCGCGTACCGAGCAGGGACTCGATCTGGCGGCGGGCGCCGGTGCCGATTTCCTTCAACTTGGCGCCGCCCTTGCCGATCAGGATCGCCTTCTGGCCGTCGCGCTCGCAGTAGATCGCGGCGGCAATGCGGGTAAGCGGCAGGCGGGCCGGAGCCTGATTTTTCTTGCGCGGCGGAGCGGACGGCTCGGCCTCCTCGAAGCGCTCGATGACGACGGCGGAGGCGTAGGGGACCTCTTCGCCTGTCTCGACCAGAATGCTTTCGCGGATCAGCTCGGCGACCATGAAGCGCTGCGGCTGGTCGGTGTACTGGTCTTTGGGATAGTAGCGCTCGCCGGTGGGCAGGGCCTCGACGATCTTGCGAACGAGCAGATCGAGTCCGTCGCGCTTGCGGGCGCTGACCGGGATGATCTGGGCGAAGTTGAATTGCCGGGTGAGCGTGTCGATCAGCGGCAGGAGCTTGTCCTTGGCGACGAGATCGATTTTGGTGAGGACGAGGAAGACGGGGCAGTCGAGCTTGCGAATGAGGCCGAAGAGAAATTCGTCTTCGCTGGCCCAGTTGGCGGGGTCGCGTTTGGGGGCCTGGGCTGGAACTTTGGAATCCCAGGTTCCCAAATGCGAGGGACCTGGGGCACCCAGTTCTTTGGCGAGTTCCGCCACCGTCTCCAACTGCACCCGCCGCGTAGCGTCCATCAGCACCAGCACCAGGTCGCGCGTCTCCAGAGCCTCGTAGACCTCCTGCAACATGCGTCGGTCGAGTTGCGAGCCGGGCTTGTGAACGCCGGGAGTATCGACAAAGACGATCTGCGCGGCCGGATGGATGCCCTTGCGCGCCGGGACCTCGACCACCCCGGCAATGCGGTTGCGGGTGGTCTGCGGCTTGGCGGAGACGATGGCTACCTTTTCGCCGGTGAGGGCATTGAGCAGTGTGCTTTTGCCCACGTTGGGCCGGCCGAGAATGGCGACAAATCCTGATTTCAAAAGATTCTTAAACTCCTAACTCCTATTATCGCGAATTTTAGAGACCGAGCGTTGGTACAATCGGCGCATGATCTGCGAAGGCACGACAGAACGGCTGATCCTGCGCCCACTGGAGCTGACCGACGCGCCGCGGATCCAGGAGCTGTTTCCGCATTGGGAGATCGTGCGGTATCTCCAGAGTCGCGTGCCCTGGCCTTATCCTCCCGACGGCGCGGAGTTCTATTGTCAGGAGATTGCGCTGCCGCAGATGGAGCGCGGAGAGGCTTGGCACTGGACGATTCGCCTGCGCAGCGCGCCGTCCGAGATGATCGGCTTCCTCAGCCTGATAAAGGGCGAGCAAGACAATCGCGGCTTCTGGCTGGCTCCTCCGTGGCAGGGCCAGGGGCTGATGAGCGAGGCCTGCGCCTGGGCCAACGACTTCTGGTTTGAGACGCTCGGATTCCTGGTCCTGCGTGTCGCCAAGGCCGCCGCCAACAAGGCTTCGCGCCGCATCTCCGAGCGGCAGGGAATGCGCCTGGTGGGCGTCGCGGAAAAGGATTATGTCTCCGGGCGGTTGCCGTCTGAGGTGTGGGAGATTACGGCTGAGGAGTGGCGGGCGTGGAAGGCGCGGAAGGAGGTTTCTGAAGAAGAACGGGCCTAGTGAGGCTCACAGTTTCTGGGGCAGGCTATCAAATCTCACGCTTCTATATACAAGCAATGGGTTCAACCTCGCAATCCAAAGACGACACATGGTGGAATGTACCGCAAATGGTTTGTTCCCGGAGAAACAAAGGGGATTGCTTCACGTTTTGCGCCAATTGAATAGCGTCTTTCATAGCACCTCTCGCGGCAGTACTGTGATTACCGTCAAGTCCTTGCTTTAATGCTTGAATAGCAAGTTCTCGAGCGTCTCTCTTGATGGTGGGTTGTGGCTTTGAGATGAAATGAAGTATATCCTCGTAGATCAGTTCTCCGAACATATTCATGAATTTTCGTTCCTGGCGAAGCCCTAAAGTAAAGCCAGCCATCTCAGCTATTGATGCGACTAGTGAACCGTTCTGAAAGGGCACTCCGAGAACTTTGGATTCCCTGCCAACCACAAATATAGCCCTTCCTGACGTCTTAATAACTCGACGAAGCTCAGTCAGCGCCGCATAAAGGTCTAAGCAATATTGGACAACAGTGAGAAAGCGATTGCCCCTATTTTTTCTATTGGAGCCAAACTCGGATTTTGCTACCTCCAAAACATCTACGCCAAGCAGTTCCATGGCAGGACGATTGTTCTGGTGATAGTTGAATACGTTGATATACGGTGGCGATGTTATAACCAGATCGACACTTGCATCAGCCAAGCATGTCCGTCGCGCGTCTTTTTGAAATACACGGCATTCCTTAGTACTGAACGGAAGTGATCTAACAATTTCAGCATACTGTCTAAACGTCTGATAGAGACTGCTTAAATCAATATCGGCGGTAGACTTCAGCGCGCGAAAAAGGCTGTTTGTAAGCAATAGACGGTCAGACGCTGAAGGCGCCTCATTTATCAGGCCCACGAGTCGGGACTTAATGCTCTCCTCGCTCCTGCGGAAAAGCGGCAGATCGCTTCCGAAAGTCTTATCGAGCAGCAATTCAGTCGCCTGAATTCTAAGGGAACGCTCTCGCAGATCAAGCGGAATAAATCCAACCGTTTCAGCCATGGCTACCGCTGCCGGATTGATTTCTGTGCCGCAGCTAGCTAGTTGTTTTCTAGATGATTCAAAAAGAGTTGTTCCGGCACCAACAAAAGGATCAAAAACACGATCCGTGTGTGAAGAATACTCGGAAAGCAGAACTTCGACAAGGCATGGTGAAAATTGCCCCCTCCATGGAAAAAGATTCGTGCGTCCGCGCAAATCGAGGTCCAATAGCTCCTGATGAATGCTCTCTCGGTCTATTGGAACATCCTCGAATACTTGGTGAAGGATTGCCATAGTTAAAAGTAACCCCTCTCCAAGACTGCAGTTTCATCAAGCAGAGTCGTCTCAGGATAGACCTTCCTCATGTGCTCCAACACTCTCTTAAAGCACTCCACTCTAAATGGATGTGCATCGTAGAAATTGACAAACTCCTCCCTATGAGCCGCCCTCTTTGGGACGGTGTTGAACCGTTTGCGCACCTGCGCGCCCAACCTGTTGCTTTTACGCAGGATAATCACCTCTTCGATGTCGGTAGAAGCTGTGTTAATCGGCCGCATATCGAGCCATTCGCACAGGAGCAGATATCGCGATCCTGACACTGCATGTTTTAATGCTCTTGCGGTCTCCATGCCTTCGTTGAACATCGTCTTGTCTAGGTTGGTCTTGCATTCTGCAGCAAGATAAGCCACGTCAACCTCAGTACAAAGCGTGCCGGCATCGTCAAACGATGGACCGTCTGACGCCTTGATATAAACCTTCCTCGATAACGCGTAATCTTGATCCTTCTTTTTGATATAGATTCCGCCATCGTTAAGGGGAGTCTGCGCGCCCCCAGAGAAAATGAAGGCTGCAAATGCCGCCTGCGGTCCTACGTAACAACTTTGGAGACGCGCTAATCCAGGCACAAGACGCGTGTCGGCTAAACGCGGCAGGAATTCTTCAAGAACGGAATTATCGACCTTGTGTTGACCCTTTTGCCGGAAAAGAAAATTGTCGGGAGAATCGAAAATCAGATCGATTTCGATGCTCCTCTTGTAATCATTGAGAAGCCGAACTAATTCGGCCAAGAGGGCTTCCCCCTCAAGATCAAGCGCATCCATCGCCTCAGTCCAAGCCCGGTAGCGCAGGACCGCAGCGTTTACCCGGGGGACGTCAACTTTTGGCAAACTATCGTTTACTAGTAGCGCCATGAGCTTCATCTCATGGGGCTTCGGCAGTTCACATTTGTACATAACCCCATTTTACTTCCGTTTAGGTAGAATTGGGCAAGATTGAGGTGGCTTCAACTTGGTTTTGATTGAGGCACTTCCATTGGCGGAAAGACGCGCAGGCGGTCGACGCGGCGGTCGGTCGAGGCTACGACTTCCATTTTCATGCCGGCGGATTCGAGCAGGACAACCTCGCCGGGGACCGGGATGCGGCCCTCGATCTCGCTGACCAGGCCGCCGAGGGTGGTGGCTTCGTAGGCCTCGTCCAGTTCGCTCAGGGCGGCTGACTCACCGAATAGCTCCGGCAACTGATCGACGGGAAAGTTGCCGGGAACCAGCCAGACACCGTGCGGCTCTCGCTGCGGATCTTCGACGAGAGTCTCTTCCTCGTGCTCGTCCTTGATGTTGCCGACGATCTGTTCCAATAAATCTTCAATGGTGACCAGACCGCTGACGCCGCCGTACTCGTCGATGACGATGCGCATGTGCTGCTTCTCGCGCTGCATCTCGCGCAGCAACTCGTAGCCGCGCTTGGTCTCGGGAACGAATGCCGCCTCGCGCTGGATGCTGGCCACGGTGCGGCTGCGGGCCTCCTCGTCGGCGATCTGCAGCAGGTCGTGGGCGAAGGCGATGCCGGTGACGTTGTCGATGGAGCCGGAGTAAACCGGCACGCGGGAGAAGTTATGTTCGCGCAGCAGTTCGAGAAACTTTTCGAGAGTGGTCTCCGCGGGGACGGCGAAGACTTCAGGGCGCGGAGTCATCACCTCGCGGACCAGCTTGTCGCCAAACTCGACGGCGGAGCGGACCAGGTCGATGTCGTTCTCTTCGAGGATGCCTTCCTCTTCGCCGGCTTCGAGCAGCGCCTCGACATCGACGGCGGTCTCCTCCTCGGGCGTGACCGGCTCCTCGGCCAGCGAGGCTACGGAGTTGAAGAAGCGGATGAAGACGGTGATGGGCGTCATCAGCCAAAGCAGCAGGCGGATGGGCCAGATGAGCCGAGCGGCCCAGCGGCCACGGGTGCGGTTGAAGAGGAGCAAGGGAAAAATCTGGTTGCAGAAGACCACCACCAGCACCACCGCGAGAATGGCTTGCGCGATTTCGGCGGGAGTGGGACGGGCCAGATGCGGCGCGCGATCGAAGAGGACCGCGCCGAATTCCAGGGCGATCAGCCCCAGCGCAAGCTGCTGCAGGACCGCCGCGCAGATGGCCGCATGCGCGCGCGTCAGGCCGATGTGCGGCTCGACCAGCTCCTCCCAGGCGTCGAGATTCTCCTGCTCCTCGCGAGTGAGGATCTTGCCGAATTCCGCATAGACGCGTCGGATGTAGGAGGCCAGCGTCTCGACCGCGGCAAGGAAGAGGATTAGGAAGGGAAAGATTGGGGTCATGGCTTGACACCCCGGCTGCGGGTTGAGGTTCGTGGTTTCCCACCCATTCGCAAAGTACGCGAATGGATGGGGCAAGGGGCTTTTGTGGAAACTTTGAGATACGGTTTTACATTCGAGCGCTCGATGAGGCCATGCGGCAGGCCGAGGCGCGCGCGGAGTTGACGCTCGTGACGGGCCATCTTGCCTTCGTCGGCTTCGTGGTCGTAGCCGGCAAGATGCAACAGGCCGTGCAGGATGAGGACTTTGATCTCGGTTGCGAGCGAGTGGCCTTGCCCGGCGGCCTGCTTTCGCGCGGTGGGGACGGAGATGGCCAGATCGCCGGCCATCCCTTCGGCGCCGACCCCGTTAGCAGGGAACGAAAGCACGTCGGTGGCCTGGTTCTTGCCGCGAAACTGGCGATTGAGTTTGCGAATCGCCGCGTCGGTGGTGAGCAGAACGGTAACCTCGCCTTTTAGGCGGACGGCAACTTGCGCTTGGCCAAGAAAGCGGTCCAGAGTCCGTGCGGAAGGCAGGCGGAGATTCTTGTTTTCAGTTGAAAGGCCGGACGCAGCCGCGTGCTTCGCTGATGTCGCTGGCAGCGCGGGGTCGGGGTCCAGGTCTGGGTCCAGAAGGATCATCGTGCTCGGGGCCGCGGAGTGCGTGGCACCGGTTCAATCTCAATTCTACGCTAAGGCATAAAGCCCCTATCAGGCGACGACTCGCTCCCTGGCCGCACGAAAGGCCCGCCGCAGTCGCGCATTGGGCTTGGGAGCGTGAATCAATGCGTCGAAAAAGGCGGCGCGGTCCCGGGCGCTGAGTACTAGACTCGCGTGGCGCTTTATGGCGGCGCGGGCGCGGCGTTCGGCGATGGATGCGGCGGTTGCGGATGGCGGCATGGGATCGCTCCTCGGTTCCGGTACTCTCTCAGTGTACGTCCAATGGGAGAACAATGCGACTTTGATGCGCCAAGAGCAATAAGTCACGGGTCCCGCAATTGTGGCTTGTTGCACCTGGCAGATCCATCCAGCGTGCTAAGCTGCCTTTCAGGAGGTTGAGATGGTAATGACCGTGGGCGAGTTGCTAACGAAACTTGAGGGCGTTGACCCGGGGCTATTTGTTTTCGTAGACCAAGAACACAATGGGACCGTGCTAACTGAAATAGACGATATCACCGTTGCGAGCGGACACCCGATACGGTATCCGAATAGCGGAAAGCACGGGCTAAAGTTTGACCATACCGGGCCGGTCAAATATCTGCTCCTATGGCTTAAAAGGGGCTGAGTCAAAGGTGAGGCGAGCACGCTTCGCGCATGGGGCTTCTTGTCTCCCGCTCTTGCAAAGTACACGAAGGATGGGGACCCGTCGTCTCTCTCTAGTCTTTAGTTAATCGCACGGCAGACAAACTCATCCTTGAGAATGTTTTTCTCTCGACGGCACTTCCAATCTGAAATCGTGTTCCTTTCAGGATCTCCCCAGAATTTCACAGGAATGTTGTGGTCACGGTGCGATCCCGAAACATTGCACGCAACGATCGCTACCTTACCCTTATCGTCCGGATACGTCTTGCAGGTTCGTTCCTCGTCGGGAAGCCAAAACGAGTCCATGTCCGTGTCCACTCGTATTGTCGTAGACCAATAACTGTGGAGTTCGCTGTAATAATTTGGTTCTTTCGCCTGTTCTTTCTCCCACTGAAGCATGCTGAAAAAATTCTGGGCGCTGGCGTTCCCTTGCTCCGCCGCCTTGTGGCACCAGAAAATCGCCTGCGCCTCGTCTTGAGGGACTCCTTGGCCTAGTGTAGTGTCTCAAGCAGATCGTCTATTATTCAGGACGGCTTTGGCGCGGGTCACTTTTTCCAGGATGTCGTTTGCCTTTGCGGTCCAGATGAAGGGCTTGGGGTTTTGATTGTGAGC
>JBEKNI010000048.1:0-30152 GCA_049522975.1 Occallatibacter sp.
TCCAGCTTTCGGCGGACATCCGCTTCGAGGACAATGGGCTGAGCAACACGCATAGTGAGTCTCCTTATCATAGGATGACCCCATGCGTATAATAGGCTCTATTAATGAGACACTACACTAGCGTCCTCTTCCGACGCCAGTTCTCATAAACGTGAAAGCTCATAAGAGCACCTCCAAACATGAGTTCAATAGACCTTGCCGTCCAAATCCGCAAAGAATCGGATTCCTGGAATTTTGAGCTTGCGTAGCTTACCGTCGTTGGTGATAAACAGGTCAACCCCTGCCGCTGCCGCAGTTGCCAGATGAATCCCATCCGCCTGGCTCACTCTTGAATCGGCCCGGATCATGCTGTACCTGTCGGCGGCTTCGATCGTGAAAGACAAAATCTCAACATCTTTGCTGCCGAAGAACGTCCTTATGCCGCTGATACCGGCAGTATCCTTCAACTTCCGTGGTCCCGTGAGAACTTCGCCAACGGTGAAGATGCTGGTGCACAAAATGTCGCCGCGCCGCAACATTCCTTGATGAAGACGTTGCACCCGCGGTCCAAAGACTGGATTTGCTTCCAGCAGATAAATGAAAAGCATCGAATCCCAATAGACGCGAGTCACTTTGCGGTCTCCGCATTCCGAAGATTAGCCGACTCCGTTTCGTATCTTTCCCATACATCCGGGCCCCACTCCCGCTCTTGCCGCAAAAATTCCTCGCCGCCCCCGAGCGCCCTGAACGTTTCGGCACAGAGTCCGTAAAGCGCTCTCAACCCGGTCCTGCCTTGAACTACTTCTGCAATCGAAGGGGGTTTCTCGGCCTTATCCAGCACCCGGAACACCAGTTGCCATGTCGTGCTCGGCCCGCCGGAAGGTGGACCGTCGCGTCTCTCAATCAACTCCACACCCGCCTCCCGCTGGAAGTCCTTCGACAACAAAGTTGAAAAAACTGACGGTGTCCGATTCGTCCATCCCAGCTCTTTTTGGACACTTCCAACCCTGACCTGAATGGTCTTCTCACCCTTCAAGCGTGCGGGATTCACGTATTTTGAAATCACGTATTTCTTGGTCTGCTCGGTGGGTTTCATAGGCTCGATTCTCCTTATTACATTCATACCATACATACATTACTGTTCAAAGTCAAGGGGAAAGCTACTTCTCTGATTGTCTGTCGGCCGGTTGCGCGGCGAGGCCTGTTGGACGTAGGATGGGCGGGGTCTGGCGAGCGGGCCAGTTCCGCAGCGGGAGCTATTTCAATGCGTACGAAGACCATCATCGAGCCGTTTCGCATCAAGAGTGTCGAACCTATTCGCTGGACCACACGGGCCGAGCGGGAGGCGCTTCTGCGCGCCGCGCACTACAACCTTTTCCTGCTTCCGGCCGACGATGTGCTGATCGACCTGCTTACCGACTCCGGCACCGGGGCCATGTCCACGCACCAATGGGCGGCGATCATGGAAGGTGACGAAAGCTACGCCGGCAGCCGCAGCTTCGACCGCTTCAAAAGCTCCGTTCAGGAAATCGTCGGCTATCGCCACGTCATCCCCACTCATCAGGGCCGGGCAGCGGAACGCATTCTCTTTCACGTGATGTGCAAGCCGGGCGACGTGGTCCCGAACAACACTCACTTCGACACTACGCGCGCCAACGTCGAGGCTGCCGGAGCCGAGGCGGTCGATCTGCTGCCCGCTGAGGCGCGGCAACCCGGCCTGCGCCTTCCCTTCAAAGGCAACATGGACGTGGAGGCGCTGGAGGCGCTGATTGCGCGGGTCGGGCGCGAGCGCATTCCGCTGGTGATGCTCACGGTGACCAATAACTCCGGCGGCGGGCAGCCGGTCTCGATGGAGAATACGCGGGCTGTCTCCGAAGTTTGTCGCCAGCACAAGATTCCGCTTTACTTCGATGCCTGCCGGTTTGCCGAGAATGCCTGGTTCATCAAGCTGCGCGAGCCGGGCTACGCAGGCAAGGCGCCTAAGCAAATCGCACAGGAGATGTTCGCGCTGGGCGACGGCTGCACCATGAGCGCGAAAAAAGACGGTATGGCCAACATCGGCGGCTTTCTCTGCACCAACGACGACGTGCTGGCGCGCCAGGAGAAGGATCTGCTGATTCTGACCGAAGGCTATCCCACTTACGGAGGACTTGCCGGCCGCGATTTGGAAGCTATCGCAGTCGGCATTCAGGAGTCGCTCGAAGAAGATTATCTGCGCTACCGGATCGCCTCGACAGCTTACCTGGGCGATCACATCGCCGGTCATGGCGTGCCCATCGTACAGCCGCCAGGCGGCCACGCCATCTACATCGACGCGCGGGCGTTTCTGCCGCAGATTCCCGCGGAGCAGTTTCCCGGCGTCGCTCTGGCCGCTGAGTTATATCTCGAAGGCGGCATCCGCTCGGTGGAGATTGGCAGCCTGATGTTCGGCGCGGCGGCGCAGATGGAGCTAGTGCGGCTGGCCATTCCGCGGCGTGTCTACACGCAGAGCCACATCGACTATGTGGTGGAGATTATCTTGCAGGTCTGGGAACGGCGCGCGCAGATCCAAGGCCTGCGGCTGAGTTACGAAGCGCCGTTTTTGCGCCACTTCACCGCGCACCTGGAGCCGGTGGGATAAGACTTATCCAAGGCCGGCGAGAGACGCCGGCTCGCGGATGGAATCATTTTTAGAGCGAACATCGCGGATGGCTTTACAGTTTATAACTGTAGTCTCTCAGGGGCTAAAGCCCACCCTTTTTGCTGCATTTTCGGCACGACTGAAGTCATGCCCTGATACAAAGCGCATCCCTGAAACGCGCTCTACATTGAGGAGATTGTGGTATCCCACCCTAGCCGCAAGAACAAGAACGCGGCGAGGGTGGGGGACCCATCCTCTTACTGCTTCATCGCATTTTCGATCGCGACCGCTACCGCGACCGATGCGCCGACCATGGGGTTGTTGCCCATGCCGATCAGGCCCATCATCTCCACGTGCGCGGGGACCGAGGAGGAGCCGGCAAACTGCGCGTCGGAGTGCATCCGGCCCATGGTGTCGGTCATGCCGTAAGAGGCCGGCCCCGCCGCCATGTTATCGGGATGCAGGGTTCTTCCCGTGCCTCCGCCCGACGCAACTGAGAAAAACTTCTTACCATCGAGCAGCCGCTCCTTCTTGTAGACCGCCATCACCGGATGCTGAAAACGCGTGGGATTGGTCGAGTTGCCGGTAATGGCCACATCGACCCGCTCCAGGTGCATGATGGCGACGCCTTCGCGCACATCGTCGGCGCCATAGCAGCGGACAGCTGCGCGTTCTCCTTTGGAATATGCCTTCTCGCGAACGATATTCAATTTGCCGGTCGCATAGTCGAAGTCGGTCTGCACGTAGGTGAATCCATTGACGCGCGAGATAATCAGCGCCGCGTCCTTGCCCAGGCCGTTGAGAACCACACGCAGCGGAGTCTTGCGCGCGTTGTTGGCCGAGCGGGCCAGGCCGATTGCGCCCTCGGCGGCGGCAAAGGATTCATGCCCCGCGCAAAAAGCAAAGCAGCCGGTCTCCTCGCGCAGCAGCATGGCGGCCAGATTCCCATGGCCGATGCCGACCTTGCGGTCATCCGCAACCGAGCCAGGAATGCAGAAGGCCTGCAAGCCCGCGCCCAGCGTTTCGGCAATCTCCGCAGCTACAGTTTGTTTCTTCTTGATCGCCACGGCCGCGCCAATTAGATAAGCCCAGCCGGCGTTCTCAAATGAAATGTTCTGGATGGACTTGACGATCTTGCGCACATCCACATTCTTCGCCAGGCAAATCTGCTCGGCTTTCTCCAGCGATTCAATGCCGTTGGCGGCAAGAAAGGAGTCGATCTGCGCAATCCTTCTCTCGTATCCTTCAAACAAAGCCATGTCTTCTCCTTTATTCCTTGCGTGGGTTGATGGTTTTCACGGCGTCGGCATAGCGGCCATAGGTTCCGGTTGCCTTGGTCAGCGCGGTCTGCGCATCCACGCCTTTGGCGATCGAGTCCATCATGGGACCGAGCCGGACAAACTTGTAGCCGATGATCTCGTTGTCCTCGTCCAGGGCTAACTCGGTAACATAACCCTCGGCTAACTCGAGATAGCGCGCGCCCTTTTCGCTGGTGCCGTACATGGTTGCGGTCACGCTGCGCAGGCCCTTGCCCAAATCTTCCAGACCGGCGCCGATGGGCAGCCCGTCCTCGGAGAACGCGGTCTGAGTGCGGCCGTAGACGATCTGCAGAAACAGCTCGCGCATGGCCACGTTGATAGCGTCGCAAACCAGATCGGTATTCAGCGCTTCGAGGATCGTCTTGCCGGGAAGAATCTCCGCGGCCATGGCGGCAGATTGCGTCATCCCGGTGCAGCCGATCGTCTCGATCAGCGCCTCTTCGATGATGCCGTTCTTGACGTTCAAGGTCAGCTTGCAGGCTCCCTGCTGGGGAGCACACCAACCCACACCGTGGGTCAGGCCGGAGACGTCGGTAACTTCTTTGACCTTCGTCCATCGGCCTTCTTGCGGAATAGGCGCCGGGCCGTGATTCGGGCCCTTGGCCACCGCGCACATCTGTTCAATTTCGTGAGTATGCATCGGGAGTTTCGCTCCTTTGTTTCGTTTGGTTAAGAGATTTCATTTCAACAATATCCATGGCGCTGGAAGGCTCATCGAACAGGCTTTTCCGCAGAAGTTTGCTCGGATTTCGCCGACAGCCGGACCGCCGCCACTAGACGCCTTGGAACAGGAATGATTTGGTAAATCGTCCTGATTATAGATCGGCATAATTCGGCGGGATGTGACCGCTGACGCACCTGTGCGACATAGAGCGCCAGCGGCTGATCTGCGACAAGCGCGCGCAGTAAATGCGATTTGCCCACCCCCGCCGGCCGTGAACCAGCATGGACTTTCGAATCTTGGCCTGATTTCGGAGGCGGCCCAATTCCTCTTCGCGCTCGACGCAACACAGGAATTCGCAAGTTGGCTCGCGATGTGAGGATGATAAAGACATAATGGCAATCCGTCGTCCCCTACCCGGAACCGCTTTCCAGAAGACGCCTTTGATTACACGAGCGCCGAAATCTCCCGTTCCAATCGGTTGAGCCGCTCAATTGCCGATTGTACGGCGGGGCTTCCATCTGCTTTTACTTTTCGCGCCCGGTCAAGCGCCTGTTCGGCAATGCGGCTGATTTCATGCAGCAGCTTTCGGATCTCGGCCTCAAGGCGTCCCCGGCTATCCTGAATGCAATTGAGAACATCGTTTTGCACGCGCGAGCTGTTCACTTCCAAAAGATGTCGCAAAAATTCACGAGCCTCGTTCGTGATAAGTTTGCGTCCACCCACAAACGGCAAGAAGATGTCAGCGAGCCAGCGCAGCGGTGATGAGGGTTGAGCAGTTCCAATGAAGTCCTCGAAAATGAACCTGGAACGCACGCGGAAGCCTCTCTCAGTATCGAGCGCATGAGGCATCCGCGTAAGTTCGCCAAGGCCCGCACCGGCGAGCTTTTTCAGAAAGTTGTTTCCCATCTCCACAAATCGAAGGGCCACGGCGCGATATTGGCGCTCGCCCTCTTCCTGCTCCGGTTTCAGCCAAGGCATAACCTTGCGGCGAGAGATCTCCTGGGCCAGGTGCATCACCCGGCGTCGATAATGCGGGCCAAAGCCGAGGGGCACAGACGGCAGCCCCTCACCAAACTCCGCGTCAGATTCCGCCCACGCGGAACGGAAAAACCGCCGATGACGTTCACCGAAGAGGTCCGAAATCCGATGCAGCTCCGCCATAAACAGGTAATCCAGCTCGCGCATGGAGCGCTCAGCCTCGTCGATGGTTTCATTCATCAGCTCGATGCGCCGTTCAGATTCTTCGATTGGCCGCTGAAGCGCGTCACGGTCCTCACTGATAATCGTCAGCAGTTGTTCACTTAAGCGCTGGATGCCTCGGTCGCAGGCGGCGCGAACGAGATTTCTGCCCGAGTCCTTAACCAGGCACTGCAAGCTTGCCAGCAGTTTTTCCCAATCCCGCAGCGGACCGCGGTCTTCCATACGTTCGGCGGCACTCACCTCAAACACCTCTCCCATTGGACGATGCAGCCGCTTTTCCAGAACCTCGCGCGTGAACTTGACCGCTGCCGCACGCTCCGGATCGCTGGTGCGGTCGGCTTTGTTGATCACCAGGATTAAATCCTGAACTTGCTTGCCGATGGATTCCACAAGCGCCAACTCCTCGCCCGCAATCGGCGGATCGGCTCCGACCACCACCAATGCCGCATCAATGTGAGGTATGAACGCCTGCGTGGTTGCCGTATTTCCGGTGAAGACCGAACCCAAACCCGGCGTATCCACAAAACACATTCCGGAGGACAACAAGGGGCTGGGCACGAATACTTCCGCTCCCTCCACGGACTTTGTGTTTTCGGGATTGAATTCTTCGGTCACGTATTCCTTCAGATCGAAGATCGCAACATCATGCCAGGAGCCGTCCCACATACGAACGCGTGTATGCAGTGCGTCGCCAAACCGAATCACGGTCGGTACAGCCGTAACCGGAACAAACCCGGTCGGGAGAACCTCGTGGCCAATCAGAGCATTGAGCAGGGTAGATTTGCCTCGCTTGAACTGACCTATGCACGCTACATAGAAACGTCCTTCAGAGACTCTCGCTGCAAGCTCACATGCTTCCTCCACGACCGGCTCAGCTCCAACTTCCTGAGCCAGATTCGCAAGCCGCAGCAGACGGGAGGCGCCGTCCATACACACGGATGACTCAGTCTTAAGGCTGCCGTTCTCTTCTGCTATCGAAGCGCCGATGTATTCCTGCATCAGTGATTCCCCATGCTGAGACGCGGCTCGATATTCGCGCTCAACTCCTGGCGGAGATAGCTCTCCATCTCTTTCGTCAGGGAGCGCAGCTTATGAATCGCTCCGTTCAGGTCATCGACCGCATCCTCGGGGACGGCCCCGCAGCCGCGCAGATATTTGGGCTTGAGTTCTTCGATGGCATTGTCGATGAAAGACAGGTCCGTCATGATCGACCGCGTCACTGGAATCTCCGGCGGCTCGGGCTTCAGGCGCTGCCAAGCCAAGATCTGCAACAACTCCGAGCGGAAGCGGCGGATACGGCCTTCGATCTCCAGAGCCTGCGCGGGAGTTACGTCCACATAATAGCGGGGAAACGGGGACTGCGATGTGGCGAAATGGAGCGCGTGCTCGATCTCCGAGAGCAGGCCGTCGATGTACTTGCAAGTGACGTAGAGGCGCCTCTGCTGGGGATCGTTCAGCTCTCCTGGGCGTCGCGTCCTTGTCGCTTCAGCTTCGGGATCGGACATGACGCCTCCAGCACTTGAGGAGTCATCCGCCCGGTTGGGCGGTTTCAGGCGGACTCCAACACCCGATTCGAAATTCTCATGACGGCGTCCCATCAATGCACAATCATCACCGGACAGTGCGCGTACTTGAGAACGCGCTCCGAATTCGAGCCCAGCATCCAACGATGGAGGATGGTGTGGCTGCGCTTGCCCAGAACAATGAGGCTGGCCTGGATGGCATCCGCGCGATGCAGTATCTGTTCCGCCGGATGGCCTACGACGACATCCGTTTCGAGTTCGATACCCTTTTCCCTGGCGCGTTCGCGGATGGGGACAAAGCTGGCCTCGAATCGCTCTCGCCCAGCATCGAGGACCGCATGGAACTCCGCGCTCTCGGCGGGTTCGGGCGGCCGGATCACAGCCAGGACGAAGAGCTTGGCTTTCATATCTCCCGCCATCGACAGGGCGACATTCAAGGCGTGCTCGGCGTGGGGCGACGCATCGAATGCAACGAGTATCCTTTGAAATCCAACAAAGACCGGGCTTCCCATGGTGGTCACCTATACCTCTTCCGCGGCGGCCTGCCGCTGGATTGTCTGATTCGATTGCTTGCCTGTGAGCGCGTGGGGAAGGAGATGCCTGGGCAGAAAGAACGAGTTGGCAATCATGGTTGGAATGACGGCGCTGGCGATGACCGTACCCACGATGTAAGAATACTGCTCCTGGTTGATGATCTGATGATTCAGGCCGAAGAGCGCGGAGATGGTGCCGAAGGTGAGGCCGGTGGACATCATCAGCGTGTAGTAGGCCCCGGAATTGCCTTCGTAGCGATGCGCACGGACCGCCGGATAGACGGCGATAGCCTTGGTAAGCGACTTGGCCCCGAAGAGAATCAGCATGACCAGCGGAGCGGCGATCAACGCCGGCACCAGGACAAACGATCCGGCGCGAATGAAGTAGAACGGCGTGAGCAGCCCGAAGGTAAGCGTGCGCAGGCGGCGGATCAGCGCATGGTCCTTGCCCACGGTTCCGGCCAGCACCATGCCAATCATGTACGCCGGCAGCACCGGTTCGCTGCCGGCCCAGATAGCCAGGCCGCCCATGGCAAAGAGCGAAAAGAGAAGGTACTTGGCTTCGATCTCGGAGACGCGCCCGCCAAACTTGCTGAAGAACCGCGGCGTAACAAAGGGCAGGAGCACGAAGACCGCGATAGAGACCGCGACGAAGATCAGCGTCTTGACGGTGAACGGCGAGAAGATCAATCCCAGTGCAACCACGGTTCCGATGTCGTTGATGAAGCAAGCGGCGAGAATCGACTTCCCGTACTCGGTGACATTGAAGCCCAGCTCCAGCATGACGGCATAGACCACGGCAACCGAGGTGGTGGAAAGAGCGACGCCGCAGAGCCAACTGGACATTACGGACCAATGGAGCACGTAATGCGCGATGGCCGTGCAGCCGAGAAACGGCCCGAAGAATCCCGCCAGTCCGATGACCGATGCTTCGCGCCACTTGGTTTTGAAGATCACGGGATCGAGTTCCGCGCCGGCAAGAAAGGTGAGCACGACAGCTCCCGTCCCCGCCAGAAACTTGATCCACTCGGTGTTGCCCAGCAGTCCGCCCTGCCAGAAAAACGCGACGATCACTAACTGGGCCACCGTGCCCACAACAATTTCAGAAAGCGCCGTCGAGATCTTGAACCAGATCGCCAGCAGCGTCGCAACCAAAGCCAGTCCCACCCACAGAGCGGCCAGAGCCCAGATGTTCATCATCGAAGCAACTCCTAGATTTTCATTCAGGGAACCGGCCGGGACATGACACCGCAACAGGATCCCTGTCAGGAGTCATCATCTGTCCGGCCTGTTAGGTAGACAGCGGTTAAAGGTGAACTCCTTCACCGTAACCAACACTTCGTTTATACGCGATTGGGCGCATCACGGTCAAGGAGCTGGGCGCATGTGATCGCTACGTTTCGTCAGCGCTGGAGCAGGTCGATGGGCTTGGTGAAGTCGGTGACGTGAATGTGCTTTGCCAAGGCCGGGTGCTGGCGCTTGACGGCTAGAAACATCTCCCAGGCGACGCGGCGGTAGCTGAAGTGGCCGGCGGGCGCGCTGCGCAGTTCCGAGATGTATTGGGCCTCGGCGAAGTCCATCTTGAAGAGCGAGCGGATGCGCGTGGCCAGCGGCAGCAGATAGAGCGCCGACTGGGCTGCCTCGGGCGCCGTGCCGGCGGCGATTCGCGCACTGGCGGCATGAGCCTGCTCGATGGCCGACTGGAAATCGGCAAGGACGCCGGCTTCGGCGAGGATGTTGACATCCGGGCCAAGGTCGCCGCAGACCGGAGTCTCATAACCGTGCAGGGCGGTGAAGGGCTGGATGATTTGTGTGCAGCGGCGATGGCGGTGCATGTCGCGAAAGCCGCCGATGTCCATGAGAATATCGAAGCGCAGATATGCTCCGGCGTGGAAGGCGCGCAGCGCCTCGTCGTGCTTGCCGCGGTGGCGCAGGCCTGTCTCGATGATTTCGTTGGCGCGGGACTCGGGCAGCGCGGCGACCAGATCGCGAATCTGCCGGTAGGGGTGGTGGCTGGCCGAGTAGAGAAGCGTTGCGGCCAACTCGACTTCCAGGGTCTCGGTACGCTCGATTAGATCGACGACCGGCGCATACGCTATGGGAAGATCTTTCAGGATCTCGGCCGCCGCGACCGCCAGCTCGGTGCGGGTCTGGATTTCGTAGTCGTTGGGTTGGGCGTATTTGACCAGCGTGGGAGCGGCGCGGACTTCGCCAGCCTGAGGGTTCACGTTCCAGGCGGGGCCGGTGGCGGCTTCACGGAGCTTGACGCCCAGGTCGCGGATCTCGGCGGCGGGGTGGGAGAGCAGGCGGGAGACCTGGGTTTCCAGGGTACGCGCATTCACGATCTGGCCGAGCGAGGTGTTGGTGGCCAGCGGAAGCAGGTAGCGGGCGACATCAAAGGCGCGAGCTTTGAGAGTGCGCTCATAGGCATCGGGCTTGAGCGTCTCCGGACAGGGAACGCGGCGGCGCAAGGCCTCAAGAACCGCTGCCGTCGCGCGCTGGTAGGCGGCGAAGAGACTGGTTATCGTTTCGGAATAGAGTTGGGCGGAGGCGGAATCCGCGCCAAAATCAGGGAAATACCAGCCGGATTTGAGGAAGTTCTGGTAGCGCGTCGAGCGCTCCTGGCCGTCCCAGCGCTGCTCGTCCACTACGACGATGGCCGCCAGCAGGCTGAGCCGCTCCAGAGCCATAGCGACGTGCGCCAGGTCGGCGATGGAGCGGTGGCCGTATTGAAAATAAAAGGTGTTGAGAAACTGCTCGGCGCGCTGGCGGCTGATCTCGGTGAGAGACTCGCGCATGGAGAGCGCCGAGCGGGAGTACTTGGCCATCGCGTAAGCCAGAACCTCAGGTTCGGCGCCGTGGACGGCGAAGACTTCGGTCTGGTTGCGGGCTCCGGGGGGCATAAAAGATTCACTGGACATTGTTGAGTGCTCGCGAACAGAATACGGCATGGGGGCGGATTGGGGTGTGCATCCCGCGACCGGAGCCGGTTGAGGTCTGCCACCCTAGCCGCAATGATGCAAGACGCAGGTCCTTCGACTCCCTTCGCTTCGCTCCGGTCGCTCAGGATGACAGCGGGAAGGGTGGGGCATCTGTATGGTCGGGCAATTCAAGGCAAGTCCGATGGAAGCAATACAGGAGCATCCGGGCCATGCTGGAGTATCAGGTACGCACGTCGCACAAACCGCGGCCTTTGCCGTCAGGCCGCTGGCTGATCCGGCAGCGCTGGAACGACCTGCTGCTTGCCCACTGGCCGCTCCCGGCCGCATCGCTTGCGCCGCTGCTGCCTCAGGGCGTGCAGGTTGACACCTACCAGGGTTCGGCGTGGCTGGGAGTGATGCCCTTCTGGATGGATCGGATCAAGGTGCGCGGGCTGCCGCCGATTCCAGGGGCGCGCGGCTTTCCGGATCTGAGTCTGCGCACCTATGTCCGCGAGGAGCGGACGGGAACGCCGGGGGTAGTTTGCCTCTCGCTGGACTCCAACAACCTGCTGGCCATCGGCGTGGGGCGCGCTCTCTATCGCCTCCCGTACCACTGGGCCGAGATGCATCTGGAACAGCGGAGCGAACGGGAGTTTTCCTTCTACAGCCGCAGGCGGTTTGCCGACAGCCCGGCGGTCTTTGAGGCGCGCTACCGCGGGTTGGGGCCATCGCGGCGGCTGCTGGAGAGCCATCCAGGGACGCTCGAATACTTCCTGATGGAGCGCTACTGCCTGTTTTCCAGCAACCGGGCCGGCCAGGCCATCCGCGCCAACCTGCACCACGTCTCCTGTCCGCTGGAAGAGGCTCAGGCGGAGATCGAGCAGAACAACTTGGCCGAGGCGGCCGGGTTGCGATTGCCGGAGCTGGAGCCGGTATTGCACTACACGCGGCGGCTGGCGGTTTATGTGTGGCCTGGGGAGTTGGTGCGTCCGGCGCTGGTCCCGCGGCCCGTCGCGGCGGTTGTTGCGCCGACGGGATAAGGCTGGCAATTAACAGACTCAGGGGCGATTGGGTTGGCGGAGTCCCGGGCCTCAAGGCGAGACCCTGGATGTCCAGCCAGATGATGGCCCTCGCCCATTTATAATCTGGACGAAAGGGCGCGAGTGAGCGCGCGGAGGTCAGAGAGGAAGATGGCGGATTTGCAGGGAAGAATTGCGCTGGTAACCGGAGCGGCGCAGGGGATCGGACGCGCGATTGCGCTGGAGCTGACGAAGGCCGGAGCGACTTTGGCGCTGGCCGACATCAACGAAGCCAAACTGGCCGAGGTCGCCTCGGAGATCGAGGCTCTGGGCGGCGCGGCGGCGGCCTTCCGGCTGGATGTCTCCAATCAGGAATCCATCGAAGCCGGGGCCAAGGCGGTCGTGGAGCGCTTCGGCAAGGTCGAGATCCTGGTGAACAACGCCGGCATCACCCGCGATGCGCTGATGATGAGCATGAAGCGGGCGGACTGGGACCTGGTGCTGGCCATCAACCTCACCGGGCCGTTTCTGCTCACCCAGGCCCTGCTGCGGCAGATGATCAAGAACCGCTGGGGGCGGATCATCAACATGGCCAGCGTGGTGGGCCGGGCGGGGCAGGCCGGCCAAGTGAACTACGCCGCCTCCAAGGCCGGGCTGATCGGGCTGACTAAATCCCTTGCGCGCGAGGTGGCCTCGCGGGGGATTACCGTCAATGCCGTGGCACCGGGGTACATCGAAACGCCCATGACCGCCGTGCTGGACGAAAAGGTTAGCGCGGCGATGCTCGCCAATATTCCTCTGGGCCGGCGCGGAACGGACTTCGATGTCGCGCAGGTGGTCAGGTTCCTGGCCTCGGATGCGGCGGCCTACATTACCGGCCACGTCGTGGACGTGAACGGCGGCATGTTCATGGGATGAGTCAGCGCCGCGATCATTACGGAATCAGCAGCCCGGCCTGCGAACTTTCTTCAAGATGCGCACCATCCCGCCGATAAGACATTCGGGATGGTGCGCGTGGCCAGGCAAGCTTCAGAGCCCCCGAACTCGCAAAAGGTCATGCTCGCAATGCTGACCCAGCCTGAGGTCGCCGGCGGGCTGTGCTATCTGGCCCGCCAGCCGATCATGGACCTGCGCGCCAGGGTGCATGGCTACGAACTGCTCTTCCGTGCAGGGCCGGAGGAGTCTTTCCGCGGCGATGGCGACATGGCGACTTGCAGCATCCTCGACAATGCGGTCATCTTCGGCCTCGACAAGCTGACCTCCGGCGTCCCGGCCTTTGTCAACTGCACGCGGGAGTCGCTGATCGACGATCTGGTCGAGATACTGCCCGCCAGCATGACGGTACTGGAGATTCTGGAGAGCCTGGAGCCCACGCCCAGTCTGATCGCCGCCTGCCGCAAGCTCAAGGCCTGGGGATTCCGACTGGCCCTGGACGATTTCACCTGGAAGTCCGGCTTCGATCCGCTGGTGGAGATGGCGGACTACATCAAAGTGGACTGTGCGCAATCCGGTGCAGCGGAACGGCAGACTCTGCTCAAGCGGCTGCGCGGCGCCAACGTGGCCCTGATCGCCGAGAAGATCGAGACTCAGCGGGAGTACAAGCAGGCCTGCGATGAGGGCTTCACGCTCTTTCAGGGCTACTACTTCTGCCGCCCCGCGCTGCTTGAGAATCGTAAAATTCCCGCCAACCAACTCTCCCATATCGAGATCCTTCGCCTTCTGCGAAGCAACGCGCTCGACCTGCGCAAGCTGAGCGCGCTGCTCAAGCGCGACGCTTCGCTCACCTATCGCCTGCTGCGGCTGGTCAACTCGCCGATGTGCGCCATCCGCCAGGAAGTTTCCTCGATTCAGGCAGCGCTGCTGGCCGTCGGCGAGGACACCTTTCGCCGCATCGCCTCACTGGCCATCGCCAGCGAACTCAGCTCCGGACAGCCGGACGAGATCCTTCGCATGGCCTTTGTGCGCGGGCGATTCTGCGAGTTGGCCGCCGTGCTCTGCGCCCTGGACCCCGCCGAACAGTACCTGTTGGGAATGTTGAGCCTGCTGCCGGCCATGATGCGCATTCCCATGGAACAACTGGCCCCCGCCCTGCCGCTGCGCGAGGAGATTCGCGATTCGCTCCAGGGCCAGGCCAATCCCGAGCGAATTCTTCTCCGATGGTTGGAGAGCCACGAGTATGGCGACTGGGACGCCTGCGACGCGGTGGCCCGCGCCAACGGCCTTGACCGCAAGGAACTGGCTCAGTGCTATTCCCAGGCCCTGGTGTGGGCCGAGGCAGTGGCTGATTCGGCTGCCTGAGGATTATTTCGATTGCGGCTGGGCTGCCGCATCGCGTGGGACCGTCGGCGTTCCGCCCGGCCCCATGCTCATCACGGAGACCGACGCGGCTAGAAAGATTCCGTCCTTCACGGCGCCCTCGACGCGCACAATGTCGCCCACCTGCACGTCGGCCAGCGTGATTGGTTCGCGATGTTTGCGGAAGGTGGTGTTCTCGTCGACAAGGAAGGCGTGGGCCGTGCTGTCTGGCCCGCCCAGGAGCGTGACCTTGGCCTCGTTGATGGCCGTGACTTTGCCAGCCAGCCAGGTCTTGCCGAAGTTAGCCTCTTGTTCGCGCATCTGCTTGAAACGCTCCGGGTCTATGAGCAGAATGTGTGTCGCACCGACGGATTTGGACGCCGCATCGACCTCGCCCATGGCGGCGATGGCGTCGCCGGCCTTGATTTCGCCGGGCTTGATGATCTGCGGCCCGGACTGCTCGCGATGGCCGCCAGCGCCCAGCTCCTCAGCGCCCTCGCCAGGGTTGCGGTGCTGGATCATCTGTTTGAGGATTTGGGTGTTGACGCTGAAATGAACCACATAGGTCTCGCCCGCGCCGGTCTTGATGGTGTAGTGGTCGGCGGCCGCTTCGGTGACGGTTCCGGCGACGCCGCCTCCGCCGGCCAATCCGGCCCATCCGCCGCCCCAGCCGCCGCCAGCACGTCCGCCGCGCTGACCCTGACCTTGACCCTGCCAGCCGCCTCCGCCATGGGGCTGGGCGGGCGCCGCAGCCGGAGCTGGACTCTGCGCAGCGGGCGGTGTGGCGGGCACATTCTGAGCTGTAGCGGCTAAGGTGAGAGTGACGCCGAGGACGATTGCGAATAAAAGGCGAGTTTTCATGGCAACTCCATGGAGGAGAGCGAAAGCCCCCTCTTAAGCATAGACGGCGGAACGCGGGCAGAGTACTATGGCAAGCCCGCCGAAGGCGCCAATCGGGAGCAGGAGTTGCCTGTTTTCCCTTAGCGAGATTCCGTTCGACAATTGCCCTAAGGCTTGACAGACCCAATTGTCTTCAGGCCTTTCGCGGTCCGGCCTGGCCCGACGCGTCCCCGGTTTTCAAGCGGATGGGCCAACGGCTTGAATTGGGCCGCCTCCGACTCCGTCTTCATCCGCGCCGTTACATCCACCAGCCGCTGCGTTTCCAGTCCTCTCCGCTTGGCCACAATCTTGTAATCGAAGGAAATGTTCGCCGTGCCGCCGCCCAACTCATGCACTTCGAAGCCGGAAGCAGTCTTGTGGGTCACGTAGAGGCCCTTGCAGTCGTCGCCGGGGGTGAGAAAGACATGGAAGTCAACGCCGACATTCACAATCTCCGCAAATGCCGGATCAAGAGCGATGGTCGCGCTGCCGTTGGACAACTGGCCGGAGCCGTAGTCCTCGACCCAATTTTCGGACGATTGCACGGAGTAGGTTTCCACCTGACGGGCACCGTCGGAGGTGGTGGCCAGCGCCTTCATCTGGCCGGTGCAGGCGATGCTGCCACTCTGGTTGATGCCGCAGGTGCCTCCCGGTCCGCCGGCGCGCAGGACGGTGCCGATCCCCGGCACGGCAAGTCCGGTCGTTCCGCCGCTGTTGTTGTTCAGCACGAGGATGGTGGACGAGGTAGCGCTGTCGTTATAGAAGATCCCTGCGTAATCGTTGTCGGCCGTGGCGATAAGGGCAGCTTCCTGCCCGTCCGGGCCGTCGGCCCAGACGCCCGCGTCCAGGCCGTCGTCGGACTCAAGCGAGTAGAACGAGTTGCTTAATCCGGTGGAGCTGGAAAGGCTTCCCAGGACCCCGATCGAACCTCCGGTCTGCGTTCCAAAGCCCTCGATTCCATAGCCGTCAGCACCCGCGGAGGAATAAATGCCGGTTCCGTACTGCCCGCCGTTGCCAGCGGTGATAGCGGTCGAACTGGAATCGCCGGTGTTGGTGACGGTAAGCATCGATCCGCTCACGTTGGTTCCCGTGACTGAGCTTACGCCCTGGATTGTCTGGCCCGCGGTAAAGGTATTTCCGGTCCCAAGCTGCGCATAGACCCCGTTCAGGGAGGGCAGCAAGAGGGGCGCGATGGTGGTCGTCAAGGCGCCTGTATCCAGCCCCAGCGCGACCGAGCCGGAGGTGCCGCCTCCGGTCAGCGGGCTGTTGGTCGTGATACCGGTGATCAGCGACGGGCTGATGGCTGAGAGTAGCGCGGATGTGTTCAGCCCCAGGGCGACCGAGCCGGAGGTGCCGCTTCCGGTTAGCGGGCTGGCCGTGGTGATGCCGGTAATCAGCGATGGCGAGATGGCAGTGAGCAGCGCGGATGTGTTCAGTCCCAGCGCGACCGAGCCGGAGGTGCCGCTGCCGGTCAGCGGGCTGGCCGTGGTGATGCCGGTAATGGTCCCGCCGCCCGTGCCGGTGATGGGGAAGGTCTGGCTGGGACTGAAGGTGATTGTGCCATTGGGAGCGATCGACAATCCGGTTGCGGCGGGGGCGGTGGTTCCGGCGCCGAAGAGCAGCGAGAGATTGGCGGTTGGCGATGCGGTGTCGTTGCCGGAGGCCATCGTTTGCCAGGCAAAGTTCTGGGCGGCGGCCGACGAGGAGGTGCTGGAATAGGCGCTGGCTCCCAACTCCAGCAAGGGCGAGTTAAGCCCGGCGGTGGAGGTGGCCGCGCCGGCCGGCTTGAGCGTCACCGCGCCATTGGAGAGGAAGCCGCCCGCCGCGCTCGACAGGCCGGTCACCGCCGAACTGGCTGCCGCCAGCGCGCCGGTTACCGTGAGGCCGCCGGTAATGGCCTGATTGCCGGCGAAGGTGTTTGACGTGCCCACCCGCGCGTAGAAGCCATTGAGGGTTGCCTCCAACTCCGAGAAACTCAATCCAAGGGTCACCGTGCCCGTCGTTCCCCCGCCGATCAAAGGGCTCTGCCCAAGAACGTGGGTAATCGTTCCGGTTCCCGGAAAGGTCTGTCCGGAAGCAAAGGTGATGAGGCCATTGCTGGCGAAGGAAAGGCCGGTGGAGGCGAGCGCGCTGGTTCCCGAGGCGAACTCCAAAAGAAGTTCTCCGGAGGGAGTGGCTGTATTGTTGCCGGTGCCTAAAGCCGTCAAGGCAAAGTTCTGCGATACCGGCGCAGTGGCCGTCGACGACCAGGCGCTGGCGCTCAACTCGAGCGGGTGCGAGTTGGTGGCAAATGTGGAAGTGGCAGGGATTGTGGGGACGAGGTTTACCGTACCGCGAAAGGTAGCTGCTCCACCCACGTCCAGCGTTGTGGCCGGAGTGCTGTTATTGACGCCGATTCCAGAAGTTCCCTGTGTAATCATCGAGTTGCCCAGCGTGGTTGAGGAGCTCCACAGCGGCACCACATTGGTCGTGCCCGAGCCGGTAACCGCCGACAAAACCTCAGGCGTCACGACGGCCGGTTGCGCCGCGTTCTGCCGGGTCGGCGCGGCAAGTTGAGCAAGTTGATCTTGGGTGACGAAATCTGCGGCCGGACGGCCGGCCAGCGCCTCGGCATCGGCCGACTTCATGGCATAGGGAACGCTTGCCAGCAAGGCGCGCTGCTGCTCGGGAGCGCCTTCCACGCTGACTCCCAGCCAGCGCGCTTGTCCCGAAGCAAATACCGATTGCGGGATTCCCTGGGCGCTGACGCTGCCCAGCAGAACCGCATAGCCGCCATTTGCGCCGACCGAGAGCTGCTGAGTTTCGGTCCAAAGCGGTTCTCCGCCCTCGGCCTCCGCATAGACGCGAAAGACGGCCTCGACCGTCTGCCCGGCGCGGTCGGTCAGGACGCCCGCATAGCGCACTTGTTGTGGAACCACCGGCGAGACCGTGGAAGCCGGGCGATCAGCATTGGACGACTGGGCGGCCGCCCCCGTGCCGAGTGAAATCCAAACCAGCAATGCGGCAGCCGCTATCAGCCGCCGGATGCCAAAGAACGGGGAAAGATCCTTCTTCGTCTTCATGCTTGTCTCTTTTCTGCACCCGCTCTGTCGAAGGGTTCGAAGAGCTGGAGTGCCGGGGAATAGATTGAGAGATGTTCGCGATATCGACAGTTGGTGCTGGGGATCTGAGCGTGGTGTTGCCTGCGGCTCATCCGCGTTTGCCCGGAGTTCCGACCTTGCATCTCCGGCTAGGAATGACTATATAGAGTAGAATGGTCCACTTTCAACAGGTTTTCTGGATTTTAATCCTGCGATGAAAGAAGGCGCAGCCGGGAAAGCCCGCAAACTCTTCTGCCGCGACGCGTTGAGGCGCCCGCGGCAGGGTCTTCCCCAAGCCGGCAAACGAGCCAATCGCAGAAAGCAAAGGGTTTACGTGATTAGGGTGCTCGGCTCGCGCTCTAGCAACTCCGCGGATGAATGCTGCGCGCCTCAGATTCGACAACTCATTGGGAGAGGACCGCCGGCGCGTCGATGCGCACCAGCACCACATCGTGGCTGACCAGATTTAGCGGTTCATTCTCGGTCAGCTCAACCGCGTTTCCGGTCCACAGGTTCTTGCCCGTCTGGGTTGCGGCCAAGCCGAGCTTGCTCAATTTCAGATGGAAGGGATGGGTGGAGTAGCGGCTGTCGCCCACGTCGAAGATGCCCAGAACCAGCGCTCCGCCGGAGAGACGGCGGGCCCAGATCTCGACCTCGCCTTCGCTATAGGCGCGGACGCCCTGCTTGCCCATCGGATCCTGATCGACGGCGATGACATCGCGATTGGTGAGGATGGCCTTGATCTCCGGCTTCATGTTGGGCAGGTCGTTGCCCGCCAGCAGAGGCGCGGCCAGCATGGCCCACCAACTGAAATGGCTGCGGTTCTCGACCAGCGTGAGCTTGCCGTTGCCCACCTCGAGCATGTCGGGATCGTTCCAGTGGCCGGGACCCGCGTAGCTGGCCAGGCCGGCCTGCTGGGTGACGATGGAGTAGATGCGATCCCAGTCGGCCGTCACATCGCCGGTCGTCCGCCAGAGGTTGGCGCCCACCGATGGTCCCCACTCCCAAACCGCGTCCCAGCCGTACTGGCAGAACGAGAAGACAATTGGCCGCCCGGTGGCCTTCAGAGCCTTGTTCATTTTGTCGTACGCGGCGATCATCAACTGCATCTGCGCAGCCTTGTCGTTGGGCGCCTGCTTTTCCATGACGTTGTCAATGAAGCTGCACAGGTCGTACTTCAGGTAGTCGATGCCCCACGCCGCGTACATCTTCGCGTCCTGTTCCTCGTGGCCCAGCGAGCCTTCGTAGCCGCCGCAGGTCTTGGGGCCGGGCGAAGAGTAGATGCCGATCTTCAACCCCTTGGAGTGCACGTAATCGGCCAGCGCCTTCATGTCAGGGAACTTGGCGTTCGGGTGCAGCGCGCCGCTCGCGTCGCGCTCCCCCTCCCAGGTGTCGTCGATGTTCACGTAGATGTAGCCGGCATCCTTCATGCCGGTCGCCACGAGCTGGTCGGCGGCGGCGCGGATATCTTTATCCGTGACATTGCCGGCAAAGTGGTTCCAACTGTTCCAGCCCATGGGCGGCGTCAGCGCCACTGGTGCTGCTGCCTGCGGCGCCTTCGATGCGGCCTGAGCCTGAGCCTCCGCCCGAGCCTTGGCCGCGGCTTGAATCTCTGCCGGGGTCTGCACAGGCGCAACGTCCTGTTGTTGGGCAGCGGATAGAGGTTGATGGGCCGCGATCACAGCCTGAGCGGCGGCCTGAGCATCGGCGCCGGCATTACCCTGGGCTGATACAGACTGCGGGCTCTGGCCTCCCGCCGGAATCTGGGCAGGCGCGCGCGGCGGGACGGAAATAAGGGCCAGAAGAAGGACGGTGAAAAATAGCGAAACGGAACTACGCATGAGGAATCCTCTTGGAAACGATTTCAGACGAAATTCTATGCCTTTGGCGCGGCCCTCGGCAACAAAGAATGGCTCTCACGGCCGCCGGGCGCAGGCGACGCGGGGAATGTCTTTGAGATCGGGAACGAATTCGATCTGCTCGAAGCCTGCGCGGGCGAGCATTTCGGCGATGGCGGTCGATTGGCCGAAGCCGATTTCAAGGACGAGAAAGCCGCCGGGAGTGAGCGCATCGAAGGCGGCGGGAATCAGGCGGCGGTAGACTTCGAGTCCGTCATCCCCTGCGAATAAAGCCAGCGCCGGCTCATAGTCGCGCACCTCGACGGAGAGCGCGGCGCGGTCAATCTCTGGGACGTAAGGCGGGTTGGAGACAACGAATTCGAAGCGTTCGTTGGCTACTGGAGCGAGCAGATCGCCTTCGATGAAGCAAAGAGCAACGCTGTTGCGCTTTGCGTTTTGCTCGGCTATTGCCAGGGCGCGCGAAGAAATGTCGGTTGCTGTGATGCACGCGCGGGGCAGCGCGTGGGCCAGCGCAATGGCAATCGCGCCTGAGCCGGCGCCGACATCCACGATACGCGGGGCAGTGAAAAGGCCAGCCAACGACAGAACCTTCTCGACAAGATGCTCGGTCTCAGGCCGCGGAATAAGCACGTCCGGCGTGACGCGAAACGGCAGGCCATAAAACTCCGCCTCGCCGGTGATGTATTGAATGGGTTCGTTTCGTTCCCTCCGGGCTATCCAGCTCTCGAATTGCCGCGCCTGCTCTGGCATCAGTTCGTCGTCGGGATGTGCAATCACCCATGCCCGATCCCGCGCCACCACCCGTCGCAACAACAGTTCTGCGTCTTGCCGCGCGGTGGATAAGCCACGTAACCGATGTCCGGCTGCCGAAAGTGCCGCCCGAAATGTCACTTTTGATTCCGCCTCCTATAAAGTTACCTTTTAATTCTGCACTACTAATGATCTACTATACCCGTGCTTCAGGTCAGGCAACAATTGATTGATCAACTCGAGGTCGAACTTCACAACTACTCGTTCCGTATAGATCTGCTCGCTTTGAACAAGACACAAGGGACATGGCAATTAACACGATTCATTCACGACTGGGCACATTTACGAAATCTCAGCTGCGAGAGGGAAGTCCACCTGCGAGCTACTCGAACCTTGGTGAAATCAGGTTATATTTACAGAGGATACCTGGACTTCGTTATAGACAGGTGGCTTGCAATTGAGGTCGACAGCTCGAACAAACATTGGTCACTTAAGAAACTTGAACATGCAGCGCAGGTTGGTTTCGTACCCGTTTGGATCCGATGGTATTCCGCGCAGAGATTTTGTGTGCCACCAACCGTGCGCTTAATTATGCTGCCAAATCGTCCCAACAAGTGAAATTCGGTTCAGATCGTATGATCGTCTCAGCCGGTATTCCTTATCCCATGGTGCCGGCCTTGAGTTGCTCGGCCTGATAGTGGGTGATGAGCGCATCGACGATGGGCTGCAGGCGTCCATCCATCACCAGGTCAAGCTGGTGAAGGGTCAACCCGATCCGATGGTCGGTCATCCTGTTCTGCGGGAAGTTATAGGTGCGGATCTTCTCACTGCGGTCGCCGGTGCCCACCTGTTGCTTGCGGGTCTGCGCCAGTTCTGCATTCTGCTTCTCCATCTCCATTTCATACAACCGCGAACGTAAGACGCGCATGCCTTTTTCCCGGTTCTTGATCTGCGATTTCTCGTCCTGGCAACTTACTACGGTGTTAGTCGGAATGTGAGTGATGCGCACGGCGGAATAAGTCGTATTCACCGACTGGCCACCGGGTCCCGACGAGCAGAAGGTGTCGATGCGAATATCCTTGGCCTCGATCTTCACGTCCACATCCTCGGCCTCGGGCAGCACGGCCACGGTGATGGCCGAGGTATGCACGCGCCCCTGCGCCTCGGTTTCCGGAACGCGCTGCACGCGATGCACGCCGCTCTCCCACTTCATCTGCGAGTAGACGCGCTCGCCCTCGATGATGGCGATGACTTCCTTCAAGCCGCCCACGCCCGACTCCGAAGTCGAGAGCACTTCGACCTTCCAGCGATGCTGCTCGGCGAAGCGCTGGTACATGCGGAAGATTTCCGCCGCAAAAAGCGAGGCCTCGTCGCCGCCCGTGCCGGCGCGGATTTCGAGAATCACGTTCTTCTCGTCATTGGGGTCCTTGGGCAGGAGCAGCACTTTGATTTCTTCTTCGAGCGCGGGCTCGCGCGGAGCGAGCTGCGCAATCTCCTCCTCGGCCATGGCGCGCAGCTCGGGGTCGCTCTCGGCCAGCATGGCGCGCGTTTCGGCCAGCGCCCGGCGCACAATCTTCAACTCGCGAAATTTCATCACCGGCGTCTCGATGGCGCTGAGCGCCTTGCCGGCCTTCTGATACTTTTCGCGGTCATTAAGGACTTCGGGCAGCGAGAGCTGGGACGAAAGCTCTTCGTAGCGTTGTTCCATCTGTTCCAAACGGTCGATCATGGGAAAACCTCTTGGGCGCGAATCATCATCATTCGCCCGTGCCGGGGCGAGTTGCTGTTTGTTGGGAATGATCTGGGAAGAGGGTGGAGATCAAGTCTTGGCGGCGGGCGCCGCTAGAGAAGGGCCGGGATGGGGTGGTGGAGGGCCATGCTGATTTCTATTCTAGCGCGAGAGTCAAAGGAATGGGTTAACGATCTTCACGCCGTCGAATATCTGGCCATGTTGCATGTCTTCCGTGAGCAGAATGCGGCAGCCTGCCTGCTTGGCCATGCGCAGAACCAGAGCATCCCAATATGAAAACCCATGAAACCGGTGCATATCGATGGCCGCTAGAATGTCGTTGATTTTTGGCTCAGCTACATCGAGCATGGCGAAGATTTCGACTTTTCTGCGAGCCGTCCCAGGATCAAGGCCAAGTTTTCGGCAAGCCGCAACAAAGTACTCCTGGAGCACCTGCAACGAGACGACTCCTGTTCGCGAGCGCGTATGTTCGTCGAGGACTTCAAGAGCCTTCTGTTGCTTCACGGGTTCCGACTTATCATCGCAGTACACCAGGACGTTTGTATCAAGAAACGTGCGCGGCAATCTCGATCCAGGCAATCTCGCAACGGGCTTGCCCGCCCTGGTAATCACGATCTCTTCTCCCGCCTCAACCTGCCTCAAGAGCTCGGCCAAGTGCGTTTTTGCGGCGCCGATATTCGCTCGTGCGGGCGGCCTATCTTCGCTCATAGAGCTCGTCCCGGTTGAACTTCCAGCCGTGCGAATTTCCCTTGCCGGAGAGCCTGTGGAATTCTTCGATTCTGCGTTCCACATCATCGTCGCCTGCAACGTGCTGGAGATGATCGCGAATCTCCTGGTTCAGGCTCTTGCCCACGGCACGGAGCTTCTCTCGCGCCCGCTCGACAATCTGTTCGTCGATGGAGAGAGTAATGTTCATGAACACAGTATACGTGCGCACATATCCTGTGTCAAGTGGCAGGGTCTGGCTCAAAAGCCCCCGGCCTACTCGTAGCCATTCACCACGGGCACCTGCAGCGCTGAGTCGTGGCCGGGGCCGGAGTAAACGGTGATCGTCGCCGGTTGGTAGTCGCTTGGCTTGGCGGTCATGATGTTGGGCACGAAGCTCTGCGGGTTGCGGTCGTAGAGCGGGAACCAGGTGCTCTGAATCTCGACCACGACTGTGTGGCCGGCCTTAAAGACATGATCAACATCATGCAGCGAGAATCTGTACTCGCGAATCGCTCCCGCCTTCAGCGGCGCTGGATTCTCAAAGCTATCGAGATACCGGCCGCGAAAGATCTCCGCGTTGGTGAGCAACTGGTAGCCGCGCATCTTTGCGTCGGGATCGTCGGCCGGGAACTCATCGACGAGCTTGACCACGAGATCGTTGTCCGTGCCGGTGGTCGAGGCATAGATATCGGCGACGACCTCGCCGGTCAGCGTCAGATCCCGCTTGAGAACAGGCAGCTTCCATATAGCTACATCCTTGCGTCCAGTGACGAAGCTCTGATCCTCAGTGAGCCAGTTGTACCACTGCGAGCCTTCACTGTAGGTCGGCTGAATGGGGCGATGGCGATAGGGAACGGGGTTGGCGGGGTCGCTCAGGTAGCTGGTTGTTGCTAGAGCAGTCGAAGCGCTCCAAGTCAACACGCCCCCGCCTGCGAGATGCAAACTGGCCGGCTTGGATTCCACGGGCGGAAAGTGCGCATAGCGCATCCACGTATTCGAGCCGGTCTGAAAACTGGCGCTATCTTCGAGATCGAATCCGGATTCGTCCTTCAAATAATGTGCGAAGAACTTCGCTTCGATTTGCCCGCGAAATTCCTTGCCGATGGGCTCGGTGTAGTCGATGTGCCCCAAGCGGCGCGCCGAGGAATTCCAGGAGCCGTGCCGCCAGGGGCCGAGGACGAGGAAGTTCTCGCGCTTGGCGTCGTGCAGTTCGAGCTTGGCGTACTCTTCCTGCGGTCCCCACATATCTTCCTGATCGTAGTAGCCGCCGACGGTGAGAGTGGGCACGGCGACGGCGTCGAGATGATCTTCGACGGCGCGCGAGTTCCACACGCTGTCATAGGCGGGATGCGCGAGGAAGAGCTTCCAGGTGGGCAGCTTCTTTGCGCCGGAGCGCTTCACGTCCTGGACGAAGCTGCCGCGCTCCAGGAAGTAATCGAAGCCATCGCGCAGCTTGCCAGCCTTGTCCGTGCCATAGCTGACCGCAGTATCTTCCTTGCTGGACTCCATCTCGCGCACATAATCGTAGCCGTAGCCTTGGCGAAAGGCGCCATTGTGGAAGAAATCGTCGCCCATCCAGACGTCGATCATGGGTGCCTGCGGGGAGATGGCCTTGACCGCCGGATGCGGGTCGATGCCGGCCATCATGGCCAGAAAGCCGTCGTAGCTGGTGCCGATGAAGCCTGCGAGGCCGTTGTTGCCGACAACGTTCTTGAGCAGCCAGGCGACGGTGTCATAGGCGTCGGTGCTCTCGTCGATAGCTTTGGGATTGTGGTGATCGGCGCCATGGTCGATCATGGGTCGCATCATTACGAACTTGCCCCCGCTCTGGTAGCGGCCGCGGATGTCCTCATCGACAAAGATGTAGCCGGAGCGGGCCAACTCGGGGCGGCTTGCGCATTTGAGGGCGCGGTCGATGCGCGAGACGCCGTAGGGAGTGCGCTCGATGAGGAATGGCAGCGGCGCAGCAAGGTCAGCGGGTTTGAGGATGACGGCATGGAGCTTGACGCCGTCGCGCATGGGAATCATCGCTTCGCTGCGCCGGTAGTCGCGAAAAAGGTGATGGACGGGCGGGCCGGTGCGGCGGTAGACGATTTCGGGCTCGGTGGAGTGAATCATGCTGACGCCGTGGCCGGCCTCATCGAGCGTGAAGCTGTAAATGTTCTTCACCTCCGGCAGGCCGAATTCCGTGGCGGAGAGAGGCTTGAGTTCCACGGGAATGTTGCGCTCGCTCTCGACGATGAGCTGGCCATTCGACTCGTAGAAGCTGAGCGGCGTGTCGGGCTCGTTGGGGTCGGTGTACTCGCCGGCGAGCGCTTCAAGTTGAGTTGGTGCGGACGCTGTAGCTTGCGGCGCAGGCAAGGCCCGCACGGACATTGAGGTAAGAAGAGAAAGGCAAAGAAGGGGGAGCGAGACGCGATGACGAAGCAAAGACAGTACCCTCATTGGAAATTACCAAGAATCACCAGATTGATTGTTGTCATTTGAGGCTAACCATTTCTCGAATCTCGAAATTCGCATCCCATTCACATTCTGCTCGCAAATCCCTCGGTAAGGCATTGCGTTCAAGAAGCGACGATACGATATTCCTACGACAGAATGAACATGGGCACTTCTCGTACAGGTCTAGAAGCATCCGATTGTAAAGTTCCTCCGAAGGATGCACACGCCAGAATGCTAAGAGATCCCGACTTTCAGAATGAAGCGTCTCCAAATCTTCTTCCGTCTCGAACCAGTTGAGGACGATTTCATGGTCGCCCGTTTGAAAATTCCGGCTCAGAAGACCAATGGCCAGTTCTCGCCATTTTGCGTGGGTTTGAACCAGATCGAATGCAAGGCTCCGTACAGCGGGATCGGCAATCATAGCAAGAGCTTTCAATGCAGCCCATTGAATCCTTTCGTTAGAGGAACTGGCGAGTTCAAACAGTATCCCGCAATCAAGCGGAAAGCGCCGTTCCCAGAAGATTGTTAGATGCGATCTCTGCATCTCGGCGTCAGTGGCAGTTTTCAGTCCGTGTGCAGCTTGCAATAGATCGTCATCCGTCGCCTGCTTGCCCCAGATCCTGAGGTAAATCCCCATTCTTATAGGGAGTCTTGTTTTGAGTTGTTCATAGGTAAGGCTCTTTATGGAATTCGTATTTGTAGCACGTTGTATTTTCGCAACTGAATCCTCGACCGCAGACAAATAGGCCTGAACAAGCGGATTTCGCGCCGCTTCGTTCCGCAGGCTGTCCCACACTTCCTTCTCGCCCAGATTTTCGGTTGCAACGCTCATTAGCCAACCCAGATCAACTCCGTTCGGGTTGGCTAATAGAAGCTCACCGATCTTTCCTACTGCGAATAGAAACCCCGCCATTCCATCCAGGTTCAGAAAATCGATGGCGATTGCTTCGCCCTTGCTTGGACCAGGAACAAAGCTCTCGTACATTAGACGTTTTGCGCGCTCATCCCCGTTTTGCGCCATGCAAGACGCAAATCGAAATCGCTGCTTGGCGTGCCAGTCGTCGCCGCATTGCGGCAGCGCGTCCAGGACTCCATTCTGGTAAAAATCACTGTCCGGCAATGTGCTCACCAAATCCAACATGAAATCAGCACGGGTGCCCTCAGATTGTGGATCAATTGCATAGCAGTTTAGACAGGCGTCTAGGATTAAGTCTCTTAAGGCTCGAACGTCATGGTCGCGAGCATACAGAATCGCTCGACCGAGACCAAGTTGCAGCAAGCGGCGGAATTCGCTTTCGTCCATAGGTGGATTATCTCTGAAAAGAGTGACATTCGAGTAATTTGCTAAAAATCAATGCGCGTGGCCGTGGTGGCTGTAGGCCTGGCCGCTGGCCATCTCATCCATGGGGACGACGCAGCCTTCCAGCTCACCGCAGCCCATGTGCTCGAATTGAATGGTTGCGTGGCTGATGTGGAAGCGTGCTTTGAGCACCTGGTTGAGCTTGGCCAGGATGCAGGCGCTCTCCGAAGGCGGAATGTCGGCGATGGTCACATGGCAGGCCAGTGCGCTGGAGTTCGAGCCGAGGCACCAGACGTGCAGGTCGTGAACATTGACTACTCCCTCGACAGCCTCCATGCCGGAGCGAATCTGAGCCAGTGAAACGCCGCGCGGCGTGCCTTCCAGCAGAATGTTCAGCGTCTCGCGCACGATGCCGAAGCTGGACCAGAGGATGAGCGCGGCGATGAGCAGCGAGAGAACCGGGTCGATCCAGTTGCTGCCGGTGAGCAGAATGCCTGCGCCGCCGGCGATGACCGCAGCCGTCGAGAGCGTGTCTCCGGCCATGTGCAAGAAGGCCGAGCGCAGGTTTACGTCGCGGGCCACGCGCCAGAGCAGGGCGGCAATGATGCCGTTCATTACTACGCCAGCCGCGGCAACGATCATCATGAGCCTGGGCTGTACGGCCACGGGCGCCGCGAGCCGGTGAAAGGCCTCGATGCCGATCCACAGCGAGATGACGATAAGCGTGCCAGCATTGAGGAAGGCAGCCAGCACGCCGGCTCGCTGGTACCCGAAGGTCCTCGAGTGGTCGGCGGGGCGCGATTGGAAGTAGACGGCGGCAAAGCTGAGCAGCAGGGCCAGGAAGTCGGAGGCGTTGTGGCCCGACTCGGAGAGCAGGGCCAGCGAGTGGGCATGCAACCCGGCCACAAAGGTAACCACGACGTAAGCCAGAGTGGCTGCCAGCGAGAATCGCAGTACGGATTGGGTTCTGCTAGCGCCGTGCGGGGCAGGCGCCGCGTGGAGATGCATGGAGATAGTATACCGGGGGTGGGTATCTGAGGCCAACCGCTCCTGTCCCCGAAGGGCAGTTGGCCGAGCCGCGAACGTCCTACTCGTTGGCCTCGATGCGCCGCCCGTGCGCGTCCTGCAGGCCGCGGGTGTTGATGCGGAAGAGCGCCGCAAAGGCGCGCAACTGGTCGCGGCTCAGGCCCAGATCCTGCTCGAAGACAAACCAGCGCACGCCTTCGGTGCAGGGCGGAGTGCTCAGCGAACCCATGTAGGTCCAGTAGCCGTGATCGGCGGGAAGCAGGCCGCCAATGCTGACCATTTCCTTGACTTTTTGGCTCGCTCCGGCGGTCCTGGGCAGATGCGGCCATAGCGCGGCCAGCACCGCGTTCGGATTGCCGGGGTCCTCCACCAGCCGCACGACTACTACGGCCAGCTTGCCGTCGGCGCTCCTGTGCAGCAGTTGCGCCTCCATGTCGGTCAGCTTGCCCTTGACCGCAGCTTCGCTGGGGTGGTGAAAGCTCAACTCGACCAGTTCGTAGCGCACGCCGCCAGCGACGATATAGCTGCCGGGGTCCACTTGCGCCACGATGGCGTGGCCATCGTTGACCAGCGTGACCGGCCCGGCGATGTAGTGGAACTCGATTGAGCCGAGCGTCTTGTTCAGGCGCGCGCCGCGAATGTCGACAGGCGACTGCTCATGGCCCTGCGAGCAGGCGCGATAGGCCGGGTCCAACTTGCCCCAGTTCAGTTCGCCCCGCTTGCCCTGGTAGTCCCAGGGAGCGGCGGTTTGCGCGGCGGCGGTCGTGGCAAGTGCAACAGCGGCAAGTACAAGAAAACGCATGGATGTCCTCGCTTGAGAGACGAATGGGTGAATGGTTGGCCCCGCAAGAATTCTACGGCATTTTGGGAAAGAGCGTCGCGGCCGTTTCAAATCGCGCGCAGTCATCGCGCCCAACCGCGCAACAGGCTCGAAGTATACCCAGGGGGTAGGGGAGTGCCGAAAAAGGGGGTACAGACCGGGCGCACCCCTGACAGATTGGACCAGTTGGACTGGAGCCCCGGCGGCGGAGATCGAGCTGGCAAAGGTCGGACTTACGATTATCTTGCGCCGCCAGATCGTAATCTTCCGCAAGACAGGTTGGGGTAGAGTTGTGCGCCTGTTAAAGTATGAGGAGGCTTCGAGAATGGCACAGGAGTTTGGGAGGGCCAAACAGAGAACGCTGGCATTCCCTTTCAGCACTCTCCCGTCCTGGAGTTGGCTACGACGTTGTGCCAAAAGCAGTTCTGGATGGACAGGTTACCAATATTACTTTGGTAATTTGACTTCTCTATGCTCGACCGTTTTAGCATCGGCTGCGCAGATTCATGAATGCGAGTCTGGCGGAATTTGGCGTCATAAATGCACGCGTTGCTTTGATGGTGGGTTTTAGATCAGTTGCGAATGTCGTGTCATAGATGTGTCATCTGGGGAAGTGATGCGCTCTTGATTGCATCCCAAGACAGAATGCATCAGTTTCCTTGGCCTGCTAAGAGTCCAGGATTTTCTCCCCATGCAAGAGGAATTCATTTTCTTCGTCCTTTTTGATCTTGCTATTCAATCACTGCCACGCGCTGCGACCGAGACTCAGGCATTGATCGTATTTGGCTGCAGGACGCGCTTTTCAATCGCGGCATCATTCAAGGCGCACTGATCCACATGGATACGAGTGGGCAATTTGGTGTGTTTGATGTAAAGGAGAAACCATGTCTCAGCAGTTCACTCTCCCCTGTGGGCGAGCACTCACTCGCCGGCTGAGCGGGTACTTTACTGTACTCGCGGCTTTACTACTGGCCATCTTTGCGCCCTGCGCTCACGCTGCGGCGGCGTGCAATGTCGTCTACACGATTTCACCGCAGAACACCAGCGCTTTCGGCGCGGCCATTACCCTTGACAACACTGGAACGACGGCCTGGACCAACTGGACGCTGACGTGGACCTTCGCCAACGGGCAGACAGTCTCATCCCTCTGGAACGGCATTGAAACGCAGAGCGGCGCAAACGTCACGGTAAAGAATGAGCCTTACAACGGCAGCGTTGCGGCCGGCGGCACCGTCTCAGGCCTCGGATTCAACGGCACTTGGAACGGCACAACGAATGCCGTGCCTGCGTCGTTCGCGGTCAACGGCGTCACCTGCGGCGCGGCGTTGACCACCACGACGACCGCGCTGGCCGCATCCACGACCACGCCAGCGGCGGGCGCCAGCGTTACGCTGACGGCCACGGTTGCGCCCGCGGCGGCCACTGGCACGGTCACCTTCTACTCCGGCACGACCTCGCTCGGAAC
>JBEKNI010000049.1:0-33076 GCA_049522975.1 Occallatibacter sp.
CACCGGCTCAACCACCGGCCCAGAAAATGCCTGGGCTATAAAACACCACACCAAGTCTTCCGGAAACAGTTACACTCGAACCAACCCGTTGCGCTTCGTTGTTGAATCCGCCGTGCGGAAACTCTCCGTCTCGCATGTTTTTTTAGAGAGACAACCCGCAGGAAGCAACCGGAGCCTGTGAGGACTTTGGAGCATCGCCGGGCCTTGAATCGCGCCTCACTGCCGTTGAAAACAATCAACCGGCGCCCTGAATCGGCTGGCTCTCGATGACCGAATGGCGCTTTTTCATCTTGAGGAAGGGCGTCTCAAAATAGCGGTAGGAAAGCGCCGCCGCCAGCAGCGTTAATCCAAGGGGCAACCCAATCGTCAACGCGGTGGAGAGGAACGCATACACAGGGTAAATCAGCTTCGCGTGGTTCAGAACGCTACCGATCGGAAGACGATTCACGAGAAAGATTGCAAAATCATGGTACACATAGAGGCCGAATGAGATGCGCCCTAAATAGATTGCCCATCTAGGGAGCAGCTTTGGAGTTGCTCCCAGAGATGCCGCAAGCAGCATGACGCAGCCCAGCGTGGACAAAGCATACGCGCCAATGAGTATCGAACTACCAGTGGGACCGGAAGGATAGTAGTTAGAGCGGTATAGCTGTCCATAAGCGGCAGTCATCCAGAAGAGGCAGCAGCCGGCGGTCAGCAGCAACCTTTGCCAGACGGCGAGCCGGGGAACTCGGCCGTGAAGAAACAGGCATAACAAGATGCCCCCGGCGAAGCACTCAAACTGAACGAACGAGTTGTACCAGATGCAATTATCGGATGTCCCTGTTTTCCCCAAGTAGAACAGGCAGGCATTTGCAAAGACTGCAAGCGCCACGCAGAATCCATAAAGCCACTTTCGGCTGGAGTATTTAACGATCCACGGAGCGAAAAGATAGAACTGCTCTTCGACAGAGATGCTCCACAGCGGGTTCGCCGGATTGTTGAGCACTTCTTGAGTGGTCGTGGAATACCAGGCTCCCATGAAGATCGCGAACCAGCCTAACTTCGGGGCGGTTGCAGCGTCGCCGCCCGGCATTAAGGCGTAGACCAACCCGAGCGCCAGGGCAAGATAATAGAGCGGCCAGATTCGCAAGATGCGGCGAATATAAAACTGTTTCACTCCGACGGTGCCGGCGGCCTCTCGCTCGCGAAGCAATAGTTCACAGATGAGGAAGGCGCTGAGGGTGAAGAAGAGGCTGAGGCCGAAACGGCAGGCGTGAGCAAAAGTATAGTAAACAGGGGCGAGAGATTTCAGGAGGCTCTCAATGCGAGGGTTCCCGCCGTGGGGCAGGGTGTGATGTAGAAACACAAGCAAGAATGCCAGAAAGCGTACTACGTCCAGCTCCGGGCGATAATAGCGGCTAGCTGGAGATTTTGCGGCTTTCAATGAGCGAATTCCTCTCTTTCGAATCGCTGAGCCGCTTTCTATCCGAGCTAAGCGCAACTGTCAATCATATTATCAAAATTAATCCGGCGCCGGAGGCTCTTTCAAAACGAAGCAGGCAGACCGGGCGTGTGCCGGAGCGCGGCCGGAAGGTTGCGGGCGAGTTTATTCTTCGCGGATGCGGCTCCCCGCTGATACACTCTCGTAATAATCGCGGCTGCAACTTCCCGCGCTACCACTTGACCCCAATGACCGAAAATACTCAGCTTTCCACCATCAATGAACTGTTTCAGCGGGTTGCTGCGGCAGCCAATCCCCGCGCCATCCTTTGGCAGGACGAATTTGGCCAGTGGCAGCCCATCTCCTCCGGCCAGATCTACCAGCGGGTCCGCGCGCTGGGCCAGGCCTTTTTGAGCTGGGGCGCCAAAAAGGGCGACCGCATCGGCCTGATCGCCGAGAACCGCTGGGAGTGGGCGGTAACCGACTTTGCCGCGCTGGCCATCGGCGCCGTGGATGTGCCCATCTATCCCACGCTGACCGGCGAGCAGATCGCCGCGCTGGTGGCCGATGCCGGTTGCCGCATCGCCGTCGTCTCCACCCGGCAGCAGTTTGAGAAGCTGAATGCGGTCCGCGGCCGGACTGCGCTCGAGCGGATTCTGATCATGGATTCGGCCGCCCCGCCGGAGGGCGCCGTCGCCTTCAGCCAGGTGCTGGCCGGAGCCGACGACCGCGGCGCAGAGCGCGACCCGGTCTTCGATGCCCTCGTGCGCTCGGTCGAGCCCAAAGACCTGGCCACTCTGATTTACACCTCCGGAACCACCGGCGAACCCAAGGGCGTGGCGCTCACCCACGGCAACATTGCTGCCAACCAGAACATCGCACCCGTGGATTTCCACTTCACCCCTGCCGATGCATTGATCTCCTTCCTGCCTCTTTCGCACGTTACGGCGCGCGCACTGGACTACATCATGTACACCTTCGGCGTGCAGGTAGCCTATTGCTCGCAGTTCGACAAGCTGCCTCAGGCGATGCGCGAGATCCGGCCTACTGTCTTTGTGGGGGTTCCGCGCGTCTTCGAAAAGATTCGCCAGGAGGTGGAGCGCCGCACCGCCCTGTCGCCGGTGAAGAAGCGTCTGCTCGCCTGGGCGGTGAAGGTGGGTGCCGGCCATCTTGACACGGTCTATGACGGCCGCCGGCCCTCTTCGCCGTTGTGGAAGCTGGCCGACAAGCTGGTCTATTCCAAGGTGCGCGAGGCCTTCGGCGGGCGGGTGAGGATCTTCGTCCCCGGCGGCGCGCCGTTGGGGCTGGATACCGCCAAATGGTTCGCCTCGGTGGGGATTGCTCTGTGGGAGGGCTACGGGCTTACCGAGACTTCGCCGGTGATCGCCCTCAACACGCCGCGCATCCACCGCATGGGCGCGGCGGGCATGCCCCTGAGCAATCTCGATCTCAAGCTGGCCGAGGATGGAGAATTGCTGGTTCGCGGACCCTCGGTCTTTTCCGGCTACTGGCGCAAGCCGGAGGCAAACGCGGAGGCCTTCGACGCGGAAGGCTTCTTCCGCACCGGCGACATTGGCTACCTGGACAAGGATGGCTTCCTCTTCATCACCGACCGCAAGAAGGAACTGCTGAAGACCTCGGGCGGCAAGATGGTGGCGCCGCAGCCGATTGAGAACAAGCTCAAGACCAACCTATTTGTGGCGCAGGCGGCGCTGGCCGGCGACAGGCACAAGTTCATTTCGGTGATCCTGTCGCCGAACTTCCCGGCACTGGAAGAGTGGGCCCGCCGCCATGGCATCGAGGCCAAGGACCGCGCCGAACTGGTGGCCGACAGCCGCGTGATTGCCCTCTACGCCGAAATCGTGCGGGAGGTGAACGGCAGCCTGGCCAACTTTGAGAGCCTGAAGCGCTTCCGCGTGGTCCCCGACGAGTGGTCGCAGGAGACGGGCGAGCTGACGCCTTCCATGAAATTGAAACGGCGCGTGATTACGAGCCGGTACGCGGCCCTGATCGATGCGCTTTATGCGGACGAAGCAACCGCGCGCGGCGAATAGGGAAGGTGAGGCCGCGGCCGAGTCCCTTGCCAAACAGCGTGCGCTTGTTCCATAGACTGCCCACACCGCGGAAGAATGGCGCGCCCCCGGCGCCCACCGCCAGCAAGGCGCCGAAGAGGATGACTGCGTCGATATTGAGCCGCCCGGCGCTGGACCAGTAAGCATCCGGCTCCAGGTCCAGCCAGATGGAAAACTCGTCCAGGGTCAGTGCCGCGCCCACCCCGTAGCCGACTGACATCAGCCGGCTGAAGAAGATGGAGAGCGGCGAGTGCGACCGTCCCAGGTCCAGCAGCCAGCCGTAGCCCACCAGCAGCAGGATCAGAATCCCCCAGACCAGGTGATGAATGTGGTGGCCATGCACCACCACCCACTGAAAATGCCCCTCGTGATTCACGATTCGGTGGACCAGGATGCGGACCCCTACGAAGGTGACCAGGAAGGAAACCGAGGCGATGAACATGCGCCGCCGCGGGCGGTCGGGTATGGTGGCTCGCACCAGGTAGCCCAGCCGCGTCAACTGCAAGAGGACCAGCAGCACAGCGACGACCAGGCCGGCAAAGGCCAGCAAGAAGAGCGCTCCGGTTCCGGGCATACTCCTATTGAACCACTCCGTGGCGTCTTCAAGCCAATGCTGCTGATGACGATGCAGCGTGGACGCATCGAAATTGCGGCGAATCGCTAAACGATACAAACCGAATTGTCTACTGAAAATATCGATGGTGAGTCCGCTTTGTATCAGGGCAGGACTTCAGTCCTGTCGCAAAGGCAGCCGTAAATCTAGTGGGCTTTAGCCCCTGCGGTGCAAATTATGGTCTGCTACGACTTCGGCTCTCTCAACCACTCCGGAACCGGCGGCGGCGCCGGATGCAGGCCCATGAATGTGTGTCCCATTGAAATCATCAATCGAAACTTCCCGTCGCCTTTATCGTCGATAATGTCAACCGTTGAGGAACAGGCAATATCGTAGGGCCAAAGTTCATACGAATACGCATAAATCTTACCGTTCATCTCCCAACGCAAGAGCTGCTTTAGTTGAAAAACGCTCGTTCCCATTTTTTTGCGAGTGCCTTGATCGTCGAAGATTGCCTCGGGAAAACTGACGCTATAGCCGTCTTCATGCACAACCATTGAAACGGTGATTCCATCCGGCCAAACGAACGGCTTGCCGTTGACAGTCAAGTTCACCTTGCTGATGGACTTGGCATCAGCCGTGCCCGGTGTCTGCCATCCAGCATCGCGGTACCATTTGACGTCAGCCGCAGGCGCGATATGAAAGCCGCATTGAGCCGAGGACGAAGGAGGCCAAGAACAAGCGATGAGCGCCGCAAATGCGATTTTGAACCACCGGGACATATAACCTCGCAATGTTACAACTCAGTGTAGCTCCAATTGCTACCAATGAGGCAATGCCTGCGTTGGCAATCAACAAGGATCGTCGTACCATTTAGCCCTGCCGTCGTCAATCATGACGGTTCAATCCTGGCAAAGATCCTTGCAGATCAATTCCCTCATCCTGCTACTTTGAACTTGGATCGGTCCTTCCGGAAGAGTCAAACCGGATGCGGAAAGGTGAACGGCCGGGGACAAGTCTGACATTTTAGACCGGGCACATACCTGACGTTTTTTCATTATCAGGAAGTTTTTGCTGTTGTTTTTGCTTTTGCCTTGTTTGTTCATTTCTGCTGGTTGGCAGGCGGTAAGTTTTTCTGGTTCTCTCTTCAAACAACGCCACGGGTACATGGGCAAAGTAGACGGTGTGGCATCCGTCGTCAAACGGCAACAGGCCCACCCGTTCGCCCCACAGCACCTCACTGAGGAAGACATCATGCTTTTTCCAGCGGAAATGACCGTGGCTCTGGATGGCGCGCACCAGCATGGTGTCGGGATATTCCACTTCCTGCAACTTCCTGGGGTAGACCCGCGGCGAAGGCTCGTACACCGAAGCCGGCGTCTGCATCCCCAGCGCCTCATGGGGGCGGACCTCGTTGTAATCGTAACGAAAGCGATCCAGTTCCCGCTGCTGACCGCGCCAGTCTTCGGCCGGCCGAAGGTCCAGCTTCAGCGTGCGATGCATCCGTTCGTGGCGCCCGTTTTGCTCCGGATGACCGGCCTCGATCCGCTCCGGTTGAATGCCCAGCTTGATCCACCACACCGCCAGCCGCGACAGCCCGCCCACCGCCGAGCTGGCAAACGGAGCGCCGTTATCGGTGCGAATCGCCTCCGGCAGCCCATACTCGCGGAACGCGGCCTCGAACACAGCACGCACCCGCTCGGTATCGGCCTTCTCCACCGCCTGCGAGCGCAGCAGATAGCGGCTGCAGGCATCGGTAATCGTCAGTGGATCGATGCGTGTCCCATCCCCGCTCTTGAACCAGCCCTTGAAGTCGGCGCACCACACCCGGTTCGACTCTACAGCATGCGCCAGGGGCTCGGTGTACGGCTCCGTCCGGCGCCGCTTCCTGCGTGCCACCACCAGCCCGGCGCGCTTCACGATCTCGCCCACCGTGCTCGTCGCCGGCCACCCGCGCCCCGGCTGGTCCCGCTCCAGAATCCGCTTCAGCTTGCGTGGTCCCCACGTCATGTGCGCCTGGCGCAGAGCAAGCACCGCTTCTTCGATCGCAACCGATGTCTGGTTGGGATGACGTTGCGGTGCCCGGTTCAACTCCAACAGCCCTTCCGGCCCACTCTGCCGGTAACGCCTGAGCCACACATAGCCGGTCTCACGGCGGATGCCAAACCGTTCGCACAGAGCCTTCATCGACTCCTCATCGCGCTCATACTCAAACACAAAGCGCAGCTTCTCTTCCATCACACTGCTCGCTCTCCAGCCCATCTCCACGTTGTAATCAACGCCAATGGACTACGGCAGTGTCAGATATGTCCCCGGTACAAAATGTCAGGAATGTGACCGGTCCGTACCAAGGCTTGACCCCCACCCCCCCCACCCTGTGGAAATCTTTTTTGGCTCGCAAATGTCTCATAACTTTCACTCAATCAACAACTTGCATTTTGGTAATGTTAACGAATCAGTAACTGAAAGCCCCGGATTTTGGCCTCTTTTCAGCCCGAAAATGGGTCGTTTCGGCCCCAATCGCCCTCTTTTTCGCCAAATTCCAAGGGTATTCCGCGCGGCAGTGGAGACCAATTACAATGGGGTTCATGCTTCGCCGTTTCCATCCGCCTCTCTTTGTCCTCCTGGCCGCGCTTGGCCTGGCCCTCTTGCCGCCAACCGTTAGCGCCCAGCAGAACAGCTCCGGCCGCGGCCGCAAGTACAAGCCGCCGCCGCCCACCGCGCGCATCGAGGTCACCGTGCTGCGCGACGTCAATGGCAAGCCCATCGAGAATGCCGCCGTAGTCTTTCACGCCATGTCAGGCAGTAAGGACGAGGGCTACATGGAGCTGAAGACCAACGAGGATGGCAAATCCATCATTGACGTAATGCCCATCGGCGACACGGTGCGCCTGCAGATCATAGCCAAGGGCTTCCAGACCTTCGGAGACGACTACAAGATCGACAAGGACCAGATGGCCATCGAGATTCGCATGAAGCGTCCCGGCGAGCAGTACTCGATCTACAAGAAGCACCCGGAGAAGAGCGAGGGCGGCAAGGACCCGGATGCGGCCAAGCCAGCCAACCCGCCCGCCGGAGCAACGGCGCCGGCAAACAAGCCCGCCGCCCAACCGGGCGCGCCGCCCAGCCAGCCGCAGCCTAAGTGACCGACGTGGAAGGACTTTGGCGGTATCCTCGGAAGAATGAGAGTCTTCAGGAGGCGCGATGAGCGAATCGAGCGGCCAGGAAGCGAACTGGGAACCGGTCTTGAGCAAGAACGGCATGGCAATGTCGTTGGCGGAAAGGGTCCATTTTGGATGCTGGCTTTCTATCAAGGTAATGCTTTCATTCTTAGGTCTAGTGGTGGGTTATGTCCTGCTCATCACTTTGGAAGGGAGCCTGGTAAGTAGGCTTTGGCCGCAACAGAGGCTTGGCCGGCCGCTTGTGATGATGCTACTGGCTCCGTCAGTCCTATATCTGTGCATGTCTATAATTCTCGCCGTCTTCTTCATCAGAAGAATGATCCGCCGCAAGAGAAGGACCGGAAGCTTTTTGGCCACAGGAGAAGAATTGAAGGTGACCCGCGAGCGCTTCAAAGGGCCGACCCCATGGTGGAAGAAAATCGCAATAAACGCAACTTTCTACTTCATTGCCATCGGCACCACATACAGTGCGCTAATCTTCCGACCTTTTTGGGTCTCAAATCTAGTTGCCCCAGCTCTGATGTGGCTGGTAGCGATCGCGGTGACTACAGCGGCATTTCAACATTCCGAGCCGAAGTGGACGCTTCCCGTCCTTGCCGGTCTCTATTGCCTCGCTGCTCTCTACTGCACTTTCGCCTTACTTGCTGGCCACCATGGCTGGAGTGATGGTGGGACATTCACAGCTCTTATGTGGGCGTTCACGGCCCTCTTCGCAATGGGGACTTTTCTACAATCCGCGCAACAGGGTTCGCGAGCGATTACGAAGGGAGATTCACAAGCGCCGCCGGAAGCAGTAGACCGGTAGATTGAATCTCTGCGCTTAATGACCTCTTGAACGCGGACAAATCACCATGACCAACCAACCACTCCTCGGCAAATCGGCGCTGGTCACCGGCGGCGCGCGGCGCGTGGGCCGGGGGATTGCGCGGGCTCTAGCCCAGGCCGGGGCGGATGTAGCCATCACCTTCCGCAACTCTCGCGCTGAGGCCGCCGAGACGGCGCGCGAAATCGAAAGCCTGGACCGCCGCGCGCTGGCTGTCGAGTGCGATGTGCGCTCCGAGACCTCGGTGCGCTCGGCGATTGCTGCGGTGGCGAGCTCTTTTGACCGGCTCGACATTCTGGTCAACAACGCCGCCGTCTTCGAGTCCGCCCCGCTCGAGAGCCTCACTCTCGGCCAGTGGGATCGGGTCTTCGAGACCAATGCGCGCGGACCATTCTTGGTAGCGCGCGAGGCGCTGGCGCATCTGCGCGTCGGCAAGAATGAAGAGGGGGGCAGGATTGTCAACATCGGCTCGCTGGGAGGGATGCGGGCCTGGGCCGGCCATGCTCACTACTGCGCATCCAAGGCCGCGCTGCACATGCTCACCCAGGCGATGGCCAAGGCCTTTGCTCCCGAGGTGAGCGTCAACTGCGTCGCTCCCGGCTGGATCGAGCTGGAAGAGAGCGATGCCTGGCAGGGGGCGCATTTTGCGCTCAAGACTCCCATGCAGCGCAACGGCAGCGTGGAAGACGTGGCCCAGGCTGTGCTCTTCTTTGCCGCCGGGCCGCGCTTTGTCACCGGTCAGGTGCTGGCTGTGGATGGCGGGCTGGGGTTGTAGAGACTGGGTTGCCAATTCCAAACCGCGCGGCTCTATCGCGAGAAGAGACGCTTGAAGAAGCCGTCCTTGCGAGATTGACGGGTCTCGCGGCCGGAATTCGCGGAGGAGTCCTTCGAGCGCGAAGTGGCAAACTTCTTCACATTGAACTTCAGCGGAACCCGCTCCCAAAGCCCCACCGGCTCGGGCTGCTCCGGCCAGAACGTCCCTTCCACGGCGGCCCGCGGATTGGTCACGCACAGCCGTTCCGCAGTCTCCTTGCCGGCACGCTGAGCCACATAGTCGTAGCCCTTCCTCAGATGCGGCGGCCTCCCCGTCAAGTTGTGCGCGTCGGTGGCCAGGAAGTCAATCCAGTTGCGCTCCAGCAGTTCGTTGGAAAAGGCCTCCGCCATCTTGCCGAACTGCCCATAGAGAGAACCGGCGGTGACCTGGACCAGGCATCCCATGCGAAGCCAGTCCGCCAGCATCGCCGGCTTGGCCAGCAGCGGAGGATACCGCTCCGGATGCGTGATGATCAGCGTATAGCCCGCCTTTTGCAGCATCGACAGAGCATCGCGAATCTGCGGGGGAATCGACGTGTTGGCGAATTCAATCAGCAGGTAGCCTTTGCCGTCGATGGAGTAGCGCAAGGGGTTGGCCGCGGCCTCGAAGACATTCTCCGCGGTCATGTGAAAGTCGCACGCCAGGCTCAAATTCATTTGGCCTTGCAGCAGCCGCTTCAACTGCGCGAAACGCTCCTCGATGAGCTCGCTCCAATAGGGATAGCGCTCACTGGCGTGCGGGGTGCACACGATATGGGTCACGCCATCCTCCGCCGCCTCCCGGGCCATGGCGAGGGAGGTTTCCAGGTCGGGCGATCCGTCATCCACTCCGTAGATCAGATGTTGATGGATGTCAATCATTCTCAGCCAGCTTCCAACTTTACCGCGGCGCGCTCAATGCGTTGCCAGCGTCTCGATCCCAGCGCCTCGATCATTGACGCGAAGATCTTCCAGCCGTCCTCCGATCCCAGGATCAACTCGCTCGACCGGTCCGGATGGGGCATCATCCCCAACACATTCCTCCCTGCGTTGAGGATGCCCGCAATGTTGCTCAAGGAGCCGTTCGGGTTCGCCTCAGGGGTAATCTCGCCGTTCGTGGAGGCGTACCGGAAGGCGATCCGGTCCTCGGCCTCGAGCGCTCGCAAATCCTCCGGCTCACAGAAATAATTCCCCTCCATGTGGCCGATGGGAAGCTCCAGCACATCGCCCTTCGCGAGCTGGGTCGTAAATGGACTATCGGCGGTTTCCACCCGCAGATGAACCTGTTTGCAGATGTACTTCAGTCCGGCGTTGCGCATCAGCGCGCCGGGCAGCAGGCCAGCTTCGGTCAGGATCTGGAAGCCGTTGCAGATGCCCGCCACCAGGCCGCCGCCCTCGGCAAAGCGCTTCACCGCCTGCATCACCGGCGAAAACCGCGCAATCGCTCCGGTGCGCAGGTAATCGCCGTAGGCGAAGCCGCCCGGAACCAGGACAGCATCGACGCCCTGAAGGTCTTCGGAATCGTGCCAGAGGAAGGTGACCGGCCGGTGAGCCACTTCGGCAATCACGTTGTAGGTGTCGTGGTCGCAGTTGGAGCCGGGAAAGACTAAAACCCCGAATTTCATGCTTCTAGGGTAACAGCTTCGCGGGGAGCTTGAGGGCTTGCCTGCGCTACTCGGCCAAAACAGCCGAGCACCCGCAAAACCTCAGTAAGCCAGCCTCAGCTCCAGCCCTTTCCCATCGTCCGGCATCACGGCAGTAATTCGACGGCGCTCGGCGTCGAAGCTGGCCGGGACTGGAGTCGTACTGCCTTGAGCCGTGACGCTGGCTGCGGCGGCCGGCTTGTCCGCGCCGTAGACCTCAATCGAAACTTCTTTCCACCAGGGGGCGAAGCTGCCCTCGCGCGGCGCTACGGTCACACTCAGTCCATCGGCAGTCTGCCGGCAGGTGAATCCTTCCCGCAGGAATTCGCCCTTCTGATAGCCGTAGCTGACGCCATCGTCCAGGTAGAGGCTGCCGCTGCAATCCTCGCCATCCTCCAGTGGCGGATAGACCCGGAGCGTCAACGGCCCCTTCGGCATCTCATCCGTACTCTGCACCAGCGGCTGCTCGGGCACAATGGCTCCGGCGCGGACGAAGACCGGCAGCGTCGTCAGGCTGGGATGAATTCGCACCTGGCTCTCAGTCGTCGCCGCTCCGGTCCAGTAGTCGTACCAGCCCACCGGCGGCAGCGCCACCGTATAGTCGTCCACCTCGTCCGGAAAGGGACTCCCAGCCACCAGCAGATCGGCTCCGAGTAGAAACGAGTTGCGGTCGGCCAGATCGATCGGCTGGTCCTCCACCGTGCTGCCGGGGAACTCCAGAAACAGCGGCCGCATCATCGGCAGCCCCGTCCGGCTCATCTCCTCGGCCGTGGTGTAGATGTAAGGCATCAACCGGTAGCGTTCTTCGATGTAGCTGCGCCGCAGGGCCAGATCCTCCGGCGTGCCATTCTCCCACGGCTCCTGCGCGTTCGTGCCTTTGTTGGTGTGGTCGCGGTCGATGGGGTGGAAGGCCGCCACTTCCAGCCAGCGCGTCAGCAGCTCCGGCTGCGGCGAACCGGCAAAGCCGCCCACGTCGGCGCCGCTCAGGCCAAAGCCGCTCAGCCCCAGGTTGATCAGTTGCGGCGTCGTCTGGCGCAGGTGGTTCCAGGTGGCGGAATTGTCGCCCGTCCAGGTGGCTGCGTAGCGCTGCCCACCCGCGAAGCTGGCGCGGGTCAGCACGAATGGCCGCGTGTTGGGGGCAATCTTTCTCAAGCCCTCAAACGTTCCACGGCTGTTCTCCATGCCGAAGATGTTGTGAATCTCCAGGTGGTTGGCGGTGCGCGGCTTGAATCCAGGCTCGGCAATACGGTGTTGCGTCTCGTCGGGCATGGTCTTCGAGGCGACCTGGAAGATCGACGGTTCGTTCATATCGTTCCAGAATCCTGCGATGCCTTTGGCCGTGAACTCCCTGTAGAGCGTGCCCCACCACTCTCGCGCAGCCTGTTCAGTGAAGTCGGGAAAGACAGCTTTGCCGGGCCACACCACGCCGACATAGGTCGAGTCGTCTGGATTCTTCACGAAGTGGTCTCCGGCCACACCCTCGTCGAAGGGCTTGTAGCCCGAATTGGGCAGATAGGCCACGTGCAGGTCGGTAATCAAAACTGTATGCAGATGCTCGGCCTTCAAATCCTGAATCAACTGATCGAAGTGCGGAAAGCGCTCCGGGTCCACCGTGAAGGGCCGGTTGTTGAGCTGGTAATCGATGTCCAGCCAGATTACATCGGCGGGAATTCGCTCACTCCGCAGCCGGGCGGCGATGCGCCGGACCTCCGCCTCCGGGTAATAGCTGTAGCGCGACTGCTGGTAGCCCAGCGACCAGAGCGGCGGCAGCGGCGTAGTTCCAACCAGCCATGCCCAGCTCTCGACCACTCGTTTCGGCTCCGGCCCGTACAGAATGTAGTAGTCCAGCGGCCCGCCTTCGGAGCCGAACGAGTAGCCGTCGCGGTACTCTTTGTTGAAGTCGAAGCTGGATCTCCAGGTATTGTCCAGGTAAATTGCGGCCGCGACGCCCTTGCGGAGGGTGATGAAGAAGGGGATCGACTTATAGAGCGGGTCGGTGGACTCCTGCCACTGGTAGGCATCGGTATTCCAGTTGCTGAAGGCCTCATTGCGGCGGTCCAGCGGTCCGGGCTTGTCGCCCAGGCCGAAGTAGTGCTCGTCGGCGGGCGATTTGTGATAGACGCGGAAGGCCGCGCCGTGAAACTCGATAGGCCGTCCGGGCAGGTCCTCGCTGATCAACTGTCCATCCAGGCTCGTGACGGTCATCTCCAGCGGGTTTCTGCGGATGCTGACGAGCAGCTTGACAGTCCTGAAGCCCACCGCCGAGGCGCTCTCTTCGGCGGTGACAGCGACGGCAGCTGTCCGGGCCGAGGCCAGCACCGCCCAGGACGCGTCCTCCGGCAATTGCCCGTCCGCGCCCACGCGCACTCGCAGCACATCTTCGCGCAGCGCGGTGATCTGCATCAGGGCCGCGCCGCAGCGAATCTCGATGCCATGAGGAATCGCCTTTGAAGCGGTGACCCGGTCCAGCCGGACGAATGTACCATCCGGCTGCGTTCCGGCGGCCGGATTCCCCTGGGCCAGGGCGGCGAAAGGCAATAACGCAAATACGACAATCAGAGAATTCCCGATCCTTTTCACGCAGCACCTCGTGGGAGCCGATTTCACGGCTTCCGAAGAGAATAATCCCTTGCGCTATCCGCTGGAAAACGCGCCGTCTTGCCAGCCGTCGCCGATGGTATACTCACAAGGTTGGGCGCGTGCCGCGCCGCCATTTTCCTTTCTCACTGAGGTTCCCATGTCCGGCCATTCAAAGTGGGCCACAATCAAGCACAAGAAGGGCGCGCTGGACGCCAAGCGCGGCAAGATATTCACCCGGCTGCTCAAGGAAATCGCGGTCGCCGCCAAGGGCGGCGGCAACCCCGACACCAATGCACGGCTGCGCACCGCTGTTCTGGCGGCCAAGGCCGAGAATATGCCGCAGGACAATATCAAGCGCGCTATCCTGCGTGGCACCGGCGAGCTGGAAGGCGTCAGCTACGAGGAGATCAGCTTCGAGGGCTACGGTCCGGGCGGGGTGGCCATCATCGTCGATGTGATGACCGACAACCGCAACCGCGCGGTGAGCGAGATCCGCCACGCCTTCTCAAAGAACGGCGGCAACCTGGGCGAGTCCGGCTCGGTCCGCTTCATGTTCCATAAGAAGGGCCTCATCGCCGTGGAGAAGTCCGCAGCCAGCGAAGAGAAGTTGATGGACATTGTGCTTGAAAATGGCGGCGAGGATCTCAACGACGAGGGCGATACCTGGGAGATCATCTCCGATCCAGCCGACCACGAGCGCGTTGCCGCGGCCATCAAAGCCGCCGGCATTCCCACGGTGATGAGCGAAGTGACCATGGTGGCCTCGACCTACACCAAGCTGGAAGGCAACACGGCCAACCAGATGATGCGTTTACTCGAAGTGCTTGAAGACCTCGACGACACCCAGAACGTCTATTCGAACTTCGATATGGACGCCGATCAGATGGAAGCGGCGGCCGGCTAACTGTACTGGAAGAGGCGCTCGAAAGGCCGCCCGGCTGTGGCGGCCTTTTTGTGAAGGTCTGAATCATCTCAACAGGGACAGGGAAGGGAAGAACATTGATTCGATTCGCAAAGCATTTTGGGTTTGTCTTGATGGCGGGTAGCCTGATCGCCAAAGCCCAGACTCCGCCCTATGCAAACACGGTTGTAGCTGGCTCGCAGATGAGCGTCGAAGCAAACCCCGTGGCCCAGGTTCGCGAGAACCGGAGTTGGGAGTATGGCCCGTTTGTCAACTATGGAAACGGCGTCGGCGGCGACAAACGCTCGCAGTACAGGTTTCTCTGGGCCGGCTTCCAGTTATCCAAGCCTCTCAGCCCGGTGGTTCATTCCCGCATGATTTCCGGCCAGTTCGAGTTCGGGGGCAGCATTATGCCTCTCTGGCAGTCCTACACTCCGGCGCCACACCTTCAGGACTACACCTGCATAAGTCCGACGTCCGGGCTACCTTACAAGTGTCCTCTGTTGGTCGGTGGCGGCACCTTCCGCGGCGTCAGTCTCATGCCGGTAATCCTCCGCTGGAACTTTTTCACCAACTCCCAGCGCATTCAGCCCTGGTTTCAGGGCGCGGGCGCGCTCATCTATACCACCCACAAGTTTCCGCCGAATGTCGAGAGCACGCCCACGGTCAACGGCGTGCCGGGCATTGACGGCGGGACCTGCGTGTGGAACTTCGCGCCTCAGGGCGGCTTTGGAATCCACTACTTTACCCGCGCCAAGCGGTCGATCGATCTGGGGGTGAACGGCGTGCACATCTCCTCGGCCTCGCTGGGCGACCGCAACCCCGGCGTCAACGCCAGCGTTCAGGTACAGTTGGGCTATACGTTCTGGAAGTGAAGTGCGCGGCTCCGGCTTGAAGTGATTTGAGCAGGTCAGAACAAACCGGCGTCTTGAAAGGGCAGACTTCAGTTGTGCAACGAGAGCGGCAAAATGGGTGCAGGCTTGAGCCTATGTGGGGATTGGTTTTTGAACAATTTGTGTTTTCCTTGGCGGCGAGTATTGCTACCCAGGTTTTGATTGGTTGAACTGTAGCTCCATGGGGGGCTCATGTCAATGGCGGTGAAATCCATGAGTGATCGGGTTGATTCCTTGGCGCTGATCGGCGGATTCGTTGCGCTGGTTGATACTGTTTGGGGAGGACTAGCCACGCTAGGACTTGATCCGAATCGGACGAACGAACAGGTAATGGGGATCAGCTTTGTGCTTACATTCCCAACGTATCTGCTTGATCTTTGGATCGATGAGCGGGTACCCATGTCTATGCTTGGACTCTTCTTGTTCCGTTGGATCACCACGTGCTTCGGTGGACCAACCCCAGTTCTTTGTAGCCCTTGGCGCGGGAGCGTATTGCTCATTTTGGCGTTCGTACTTCTTCAGTTGTCTAAGCTGCGGCGGGAAAGAAGACTCAGGCAGACTTCATCTCGGTACTGAAGTCCATTCTGGCGGGCACCAGATCTTGTAGGGGGCTGCCTTTGGCGGGTGGGCCAGACCTCACTCTTGAGACCTGGAAGGCGAAGAACTCCAACCCGCCGTTCTTCGTTTTCCATGGATCGGGAAAAAGGCTAAGGGACGATGAGCGGACCGGTTGTCGAGTGCGTTCCGAACTTCTCCGAGGGCACGGATGCCCGGCGGGTCGAGGCCATTGTGGCGGCGATGCGCGTCGAGGGAGTGCATCTGCTCGACTGGTCGATGGATGCCGTCCACAACCGCTCGGTGGTGACCGTCGCCGGCGACCCGGCGGCGGTGGTCGAGTCGGCGGTGCGCGGCGCGGGAAAGGCCGCCGAACTCATCGACCTGACCCGCCAGCGGGGCGCTCACCCGCGCATCGGCGCGGCCGACGTGATTCCCTTCGTGCCCATCTCGGGAATCAAGCTGGAACAGTGCGCGCTGCTGGCCCGGCAGGCAGGCCTGGAGATCTGGCGTCGTTTCAGCGTGCCGGTCTTTTTCTACGAGGCGGCGGCCGCCCGGCCCGATCGCGCCAATCTCGAAGAGGTGCGCGGCGGCCAGTTCGAGGGGCTGCGCGAATTGGTCGGCAAGGATTCCTCCCGCCGTCCGGACATCGGCGGTCCCAGCCTCCATCCCACCGCCGGCGCCTGCGCGGTCGGCGCCCGCAGGTTCCTGGTGGCCTACAACATCTATTTCGACTCGACCGACGTGGCCATCGCGCGCGCCATCGCCCGAGAGATTCGCGCCGCTTCCGGCGGCCTGAAGGGCGTCAAGGCCATGGGAGTCCTGGTCCGCGGCCGCGCGCAACTCAGCATGAATATCACCGATTTTTCCGTCACGCCCCTCTCGCAGGTTTTTCGCGCCGTCACGGCTCTGGCCCTGCGCCACAGGACCGCGCCCGTCGAGGGCGAGGTCATCGGCTTGCTCCCCGAGGCTGCTTGTGAGCGGGATGACGAGTGGATGCGTCAATTGATTGGGTTCGATGAGCAAACCAAGATCCTGGAGCGCCGCCTTGCGGCTCCCTTGGCATGGCCGGGAGGGACATAAGCGGCATCGCGGGCTTGAATGTGCATCACTCCCTCGCCCAGCGCGTAAAATGGAAGTAGAACATAGCGGCGTTCCTGACCATCGAGCATGGAGGCGAGTCCAAGACATCAAACCGGCTCCTACTCATGGATTCAGCAACAGCCGCCACTGTGGAGGATCTTCGTTGAAGGCTTTTCTGAGAGTTGCAATTCCGGCTATCTTGTTTGCCGCGGCTGCTTCGGCGCCGGCGGCGCAGTTGTCCACCGATGCCCGCACCGCCATTCCGCATGACGTGCAGCAGTTGGTGACCATCGACTACCACGCGATGGAGAACTCTACCTCGGCCATGGATCTGCGAGAGCGTGTCATGCCGCCCGAGCTCAAGAAATTCGAAGATGCGCTGAAGAAGTCCGGCCTGAATGAAAACCACGATGTCGAGCAACTGGCCTTTGCCCTCTTCCGTCCCAAGGAAGGGGAAGACAAGCTGGATACCGTTGGCATCGCCCAGGGCCAGTTTCCCGTGCAGGACATCCTCGCCAACTTCCGTAAGCAGAAGCTGAAGGCCACCTTGGTTCGCACCAACAAAGTCTATCCGCTGGCCAAGACCGACATGGTGGTCTGCTTTGTCGATCCATCGACCATGGTCTTCGGCGATGCCGATTCGGTCGGAAAGGCTCTCGACGCCCGGGACGGCGTCACGCCCAGCCTGCTCAACAACGCGCCCATGATGGATGCGATGAGGAGCGTGGACTCCGAGCCTCTGTGGAGCATCCTCGACCAGAAGGGCACGCAAACCATGATGCGCCAGGTGCTGGGCGAGGCCGGTTCGCTCACCGACTATGAAACCTTGAAGAAGCGCCTGCAGGCCTCCTGGTACTCGATGAACTTCCAGCACGGCGTCAAGTTCGACCTCACCATCTCCACCGGCGACAGCTTTGCCTCGGCCACCCTCTCTTCGCTGTTGACGGCCGGACTGGCGGTTCGCAAGGCGAGCGGCACGGACGCTGAGAAACAGGCCCTGACGGGCACCTCCATCGCCTCCGACGCCGGGCGCCTGTCGGTTCACTTCGCCACCACCGATGCGCAGTTCGACAGCCTGCTGCAATCCCCGCTCTTCACCACAATGGTGCGCTGAGCCGCATCTTGCTTCTTCCCTCCGGCATGACGGCGGACGATTCCTCTCCGGAATCGTCCGCCGCTGGCCCCTTTCGCCATGGCTGGAATTGCTCAAACTCTTTTCCCGATGGCAGCCTCCGCCAGAGCGAAGGTCTGCGTGGCATCGCCGCCATCTTCGATCCTGTTACCGTTGCACACCTGATTCCGCCCGTTGAACTTGGCTCTGTAGAGCGCCTGATCGGCCAACTCGATCAGGTCAGAGGCGTGCTTCCCGAAGCTGGGAATCAACGTGGCGCAGCCGGCGGAGATGGTAACGATTCCGGGGAGATTGCCGCTGTGGGCCAATCGGCGCCTGCGCAGAGCCTCGCAGATCTGCTCGGCCACATGGACTGCGCCCTCGTTTTCCGTATTCGGCAGGATCACCACAAACTCCTCTCCGCCGAAGCGCGCCACCAGGTCTCCGGGCCGCGAGACCACATCCATGCAGGCCTCGGCAATCTGCTTCAGACAACTGTCGCCGCGCTGGTGCCCGTAGGTGTCGTTGTAGGCCTTGAACTTGTCCACATCGAGCATCAGCAGGGAGAGCGGCTGGCGGTCACGCATGCTGCGCCGCCACTCGATGGACAGGTATTGATCGAAGCGGCGGCGATTCGCCAGTCCCGTAAGCGCATCCGTAATGGCCAGGGCCTCAACGGCGTTATAAGCCGTCTGGAGCTTCTGTTCGGCATGCTTGCGTTCGGAAACATCCCGGACGACGTTCAGAATTCCCGACGGGGCGCCCGTCTCCGGATGGCGAACCAAACGGAGGCTGGACTCCACCCAGAAATACCCCCCTTCCCGGTTCCTTACGCGGCACTCAAAGGTGGCGTCTCCATTTCCGGATTGGAGCTCGTGCACTGCGGCCTCCGCTCTTGGCAGATCCTCGGGATGAACCAGATCAAAACTTCCCTGCTTCATCAATTCCTCCGGCTTCCATCCACCCATGGTCAGCGAGGCGGCAGAGAGATAGGTGCGATTGCCGGTAAAGTCGGCGAGGATGATGACGTCGCGGGAGTTCTCGATCACCATGTTGTGCAGAGCGGCGATCTTCCTGAGGCGCTGTTCCGTGCTCCTCCGGCTCTCCAGAACCGCTGAGACGCTGTAGATCAGGAAAACCGCGGCGGCAGCCGCGGCCTGCAGATGCAGGCTGGGCAGGGCAGGGTTGACAAATCCGGCCTCGGCAAACGGTCCTGAGCCGCGAATGGTCAACCATCCCGCAATGGCGGCCACCAGAAGCGTGAAGAGCGATGCGTATCCCAGCCCAAGCCGCACCAGGAGCAGAACCAGCAGCGGATAGATCAGATAAACCAGAGGCACGGAGGTCTGCGCGAAGGCCGCCAGGGCCACGCCAAGCAGGAGAACCGGATATATCCAGTCTCGCCGCCAGCTTTCGACGTTTCTGAAGCGGGTCAGGAAGATCGCGGCAAAGGCCGGCGTGGCAATGGCGATGCCCAGGCTGTCGGCGGCCATCCAGCGCAGAAAGGCATTTTGCGGAGCTGGGATCCCCCAGAAGTGGGAAATCAGAACATAGATGCCTCCCGCCATTGCCGGTACGCCGAAAACGCCAAAGCCAATGAACCGGATGAGGTAGCCGCGATCCGTGAAGCGCGGGAGCAGAATGGAACGCGGGCGCAGCAACAGGGCGCCGGCCGCCACCTCGACGATGTCCAGCAGATCATGGAGCAGGAATTCACTCCATCTTTGGTGCGCGAAAACACAACGAACGGACAGAGCCAGAAAGCCGGTGAACAGGTAGGCGCCCCAGCGCCAGCGAGGCGCCAGGAGCAGGTAGGCGAGAAGAAGTCCGTTGGCCACCCACAAGAGGTTATTTTCGGGTTTCCAGCCCTCGACAGAGCTTACGCCCACGCTCACGATGGTCATCGCGAGGAAGCAGCCGGCCAGACGCGCAACATACCCGTGCCTCCGCAACCACGGAAGCTGGTGACGGCTGGTGGCGGTTGCCGTGCTGGGGCGCATTTTAGCCTTCTCCGCTCTATTTATCGGTGGAATTTGAGCGGGGAATAGCGGATGGACCGTTTTGATTTCGGCTTCCGATGGTCTCAATTCACATCCGGACGGGCTTGTCAGGGTTGCGGAGCCAGGTGCGGATGAAACTCGGCATTGCCACCGGGAAGCAGTACAATCTCGATCCGGCCCTCCTGCGGCTCGGCCAGCGCCGGCCCTTCTATTTGCGTCTGCCGCCCATCGCTTGCGGTGTACTCGACCTTCAGCCCGCCGCTGCCGCGCAAGTGGATGCGATAGTGGAAGACTTCGCCCGCCGCCAGGCTGTTGGCTCCAAAGCTGGCGCTGGGATAATCCACCTCCAGCAGTTGAATCGCTCCGCCGGTCCGGTTTTCGACCGTCGTGTCAATGTGGCGCGAGTGGCAGCCAGCCAGGGAAAGCACCGCTGCCAACGGAACCGCAGCCATCCGGATCGCTAGCAAGAATCTCCCGCGAGCCTTCACTTCAGGCTCCCTTCCGCACCCGCTGCCTCTTCGCTTCGATCCTGCGCAGCCAGCCTCTTTTCTATACGATCCAGCCGCTTCAGCAACTCCGGCAGCCGCTGGAAGATGGCTACCGCCCTGAGCCACACGCGGTTATCAAAGCCCGGCGATCCGGAGATGACTTTGCCCGGCGGGACATCGTGCGAGACCGCCGACTGCGCGGTCAGAATCACGCCGTCGCCCACCGTGCAATGTCCGGCGACGCCGGTTTGTCCGGTGAGAATCACATTGTTGCCGATGATGGACGAGCCGGCCAAGCCAGTCTGCGCGCAGATCAGCGTGTCCTCGCCCACGTGCGAGGCGTGGCCGATCTGGACCAGATTATCGACCTTGGTTCCGTCGCCGATGCGCGTCTCGCCCACCGTCGCCCGGTCGATGCACGCATTGGCCTGCACGTCGACGCGATTGCCAATGCGCACCGGCCCCGACTGCGGAATCTTCTCCCAGTGGCCTTGTTCGTTCTTGGCGAATCCGAAGCCGTCCGCGCCGATGACGACGCCATTTTCCAGCGTGACGAAGTCGCCCAGAATGCAATTCTCCCGCACCACGGAATGAGCATGAGCAAAGAAATGGCTGCCGGCCTCGACGCCCGGATAGAGCACCACGTGGGGCAGCAGCGTGGCATGTGGCCCGAGCTTCACTCGGGGACCAATCACTGCGTAAGCCCCAATGTGCGCGTTTTCGCCCATGACCGCTGTCGGGTCGATGACCGCCGTCGGATGAATCCCCGGCGCGTAGGCTGGGGGCTGATAAAAGAATCCCAAAGCCCGCGAAAAGGCCAGGTAGGGGTTCTTAAGCCTGAGCGTGGCCGCCTCGATCTCCGGAAACTCCGGCTCGACCAGCACGGCGGCGGCCCGGGTCTTGCGCGCCAGGCCCGCGTACTTGGGATTGGCCACGAAAGTGATCTCCGTCGGCCCGGCCTCCTCAATCCCTTTGATGCCCGTGATTTCCAGCTCCGCGTCTCCGCGCAGCTCCGCGCCCAGTTTCGCTGCCAACTCGCCTAGCTTCATGGATGGAATTGTAGCGGAAAGGACGGTATTGGCGTTTCCTATCAAGAATATGGCGGGAATATTTGAAAAAGTCAGGAATAGATTCAACGCTTTAGTAGAATTGATCCGCGTACTGGAGATTCAATACGATGTAACGAAGTGCAGGATAAGGCGTTGCAATGGCAGCAACATGTATTTTTATTGCACATCTCTTGCGATTATCCTGCGCTTTTGGTAAGCTGTCTACACGTAGTGTTTTATTGACACTACGGATGCATTGTTGCACAACCAGCCGAAACGCTTGATATGCAACAGGATTGTGAAGTGATTGTTGCAGATGGGGAGATTTAATAGGGGGCCCCGGCAGGAGTCGAACCTGCGACCCCCAGATTAGAATCTGGCGCTCTCAAGGCTACACCCAACCCGAACTTTGGCATCCCTCGGAAAGGAAACTGCCTCAGTAAGGGCACAACTTGGGAACCGCTCCATCTGAGCTACGGGGCCTTACCCTCGTTACATGATAGCACAGATGTGCGTGTGCGCAAATGTGTCTTGAAGTTCGGAGAGTACAATGAGCCACAAAGAGTTTCTCGAATTTAAGGCAGCCGCCGAGAAGATTGCGCGCGAGTGCAACACCCCCGAAAAGGCCGGGCAGTTCCTTATCAAGATTGGTTATTTGAATCCAGACGGTAAAGTGGCTGAAAAGTATCGGTAAGTGGTGTCTCTTGCCTTTAGTCCTTGCCTATCACGGATGCGGACTCGAAACCGCCCAGAAGCTTATGGGCGGTTCGCCATTTCAGCCCAGTACGCGGGACTATGACTGGCTTGGCTCCGGTATTTATTTCTGGGAAAACGACATAGTCCGTGCCTATCAGTGGGCAGCCGAAGCCCGCCGAAACTTCGACCAGCCGTCGGTTGTCGGTGCCGTGATCAAACTGGGCGACTGTCTCGACCTGACGACGCAGACTGGAATTGATGCAGTCAAGCTCGCGCATCATGAGTTCATCTCGCTGGCTGAAAAAAAGGGGGTTCCTATCCCCGAGAATGTCGATCCTGCCAGGCAGACAAGTGGAGACAGAATTATCAGGCGCCTGGACTGCGCGGTGATGAATTATCTATATGGGATTCGAGAGACCGCACAAGAATTGAACCCCAGGAGCCGACCTTATGCCACCGTGCGGGCGATGTTTCCTGAGGGCTCCGCACTCTATCCAGGCGCGGGCTTCCGGGACAAGACCCATATTCAGATATGCGTCCGGGAACCCGAGCAGATTCTCGGTGTCTTTCGCTTACCGGAATGGCAGCGCTTAGAACTCGAATTGCCCAGCCTGTACGAACGCAACTGAAAACCATTCTCTTCACGGGTGAGTGTGGAAAACCCGGAACGGCCCGAAGGCCGGTTCTACGGTATCTCCTGTGTGCCGGGAAAGAGACCGGGCTGTTCGGGAGCCGGTCCGGCGGCACCAACCTGCTTGCGTCCCGGAGCGCCGATCAGGCTCACCACTTCCAAACTCTGAATCGCCTGGCGCGGCACATAAATCCTCTGTGTATTTGAGCGCGTATCCGGCGGGGTCAGCAGTAGCCCAGCGCCCTCGATCAGCGAGCGGTCGTTGGCCGCCAAACCCTCCAACTCTTCGCCGTCGGTCAAGGTCATGCGCAGCCACAGGCCGGGAGTCCGCGGCCGGATGGCAAAGCGCTTGTGGAGAAGGCGCTCCGGATTGGCCTGGGCATCGGAGGCGGTTGTGGAACGGGACAGGGAAGGGAATTCGCGCACGTAGCAGACCCACTTGACCTGCTCCCAGCCGATACGCAACACTTTGCCGGTCAGGTCCAGAATCTCCAGTTCCGCCGCGTCCTGATTTGCCGTCCTGGAGCCAAAGCTGGCGCCCGCATAGCCAGCGCACCACTCGCGGGAAAATTTGCGTACGATCACCGGCTTGCGTGAAGAGGCCATCGCTCTGGATTGTCGCATGTTCCGCCGGATTCAATGCAACGCATTTACACTCCAGAGCAAAGCAATTTACACTTGCTGCCGTTTGGAAATGGTAATCTCTTTGGCTGGAATTGAAGTTGCACGGCTGTAGAGACGCGAGGAGGCATCGTGAGATCGACTGACCGGAAGAGCCGGAGTCGTACTTTGGCAGTCGCCGCCGCGGCGTGTTTGCTGACTGTCTGTTGGAGTTGCGGCGGCACCTCTGCGCCGTTTACGCTGGACACCAACTGGCCAAAGCCCGCGGCGATCTCCTACGGAACGCCGCTGAGCGCAACCCAATTAGATGCAAGCGCCAGTGTTCCGGGTATGTTCGTCTATTCGCCCGCCAGCGGAACCGTGCTGGGCGTGGGCGTTCAGACGCTAGCGGCCACTTTCACTCCCAGCGATCCGGATCACAACAACCCCGTCAGTTGCAGTACGACGCTTATGGTGACGCCCGCGACGCCGGTGATTACCTGGCCCACGCCGCCGGCAATCTCGCAGGGAACCGCGCTAAGCGCGACGCAGTTGGATGCGACGGCCAATGTGGCGGGGACATTTGTCTACTCGCCAGCCGCCGGGACCGTGCTGGCCACCGGCTTGCAGACGCTATCGGTCACGTTCACCCCTGGCGACACCACCGACTACACCACAGCCACAGACAACGTGGCTCTCTCCGTTATTTCCATCAGTGCCGGGACGTACAACTGGCAGCCGGTAAGAATCGTCGATGGCGGCACCATGACCGGCCTCTACATGCACCCCGCTCAGCAGGGGCTGATGTACACCCGCGCCAATGTGGGCGGAACCTATCTTCGCGACGCGGCGCACACCGCCTGGCTTCCCCTGACCGACTGGCTCAACGGCCTCTCCCCGGATTGGAGCCTAATGTACATCGAGAGCATTGCCGTCGACCCGACGGACGTGAACCGGCTCTACCTGGCTGGCGGGGGGTACCTCGAACCGGGATCCCCCAACGGCGCGATCATGATCTCCGATGACCTCGGCAACAGTTTCCAGACAGTGAACTTGCCGTTCCAATTGGGCGCGAACGACAACTACGGCCAGCAGGGAGGCGAGCGGCTGGCGGTCAATCCCTTCAATTCCGCGCAGCTTTTCCTTGGCACTCACCTAGAGGGGCTTTGGGTGAGCAACGATCACGGGGCCACCTGGAGCCAGAGCGCGACCTTCCCGGTGACCTCAACGCCAGACCTGGTGGGAGTGGCCTTCGTCCGCTTCGATCCGGCCCACAGCGGCGTGGTTTATGCCGGCGTTTACAACCATGGCATCTACGCTTCGGCCGACGGCGGCGCTACCTGGAAGCTGGTGCCCAACCAGCCAACCACCCTGCCAGATGGCGAGGCCTTGCAGCCGATTCGCAGCGCGCTGGGGCCGGACGGCGTGCTCTACGTGACCTACGCCAACTCGGAGGGACTTTCCTCCATCACCAACGGCGCGGTCTGGAAGTTCAACACCACGAGCGGCGTTTGGACCGATATAACGCCGCCGGATACGCCGTCGAATCTCTGGTATGGGTACTGCGCTGTCAGCGCGGACGCGAAACACGCCGGAACCGTGATGGCCGGCACCTGGAACCGCTGGTACCCCGGAGATGACATCTTCCGCTCCACCGACGGCGGCGCAACTTGGAAAAGCCTGCTCAAGTATTCAGTGCGAGATACCTCCTTGTCGCCGTTTCTGGATGTTTCGCCGCCAACTTTCGGGGTCTGGAACACTTCCATCGAGATTGATCCCTTCGATTCCGACCATGCGCTTTACGTGGGCGGAAGCACGATCTGGGAAACGCACGATCTGACCGCAATGGATGCCCTGCAAACCACGCACTGGACAGTGGGTGCGCTGGGAGTCGAAGAGACGGTGGTACACGATGTGATCAGTCCACCCACCGGCCCGCATCTCTACAGCATCATCGGCGACCGGGGAGGCTTCCGGCATGATGACTTCGACGTTTCTCCTTTGCCATTCTTGAATCCGAAGATGGTCGATGTGGCATCGCTGGACTATGCCGCCTCAAACCCGTTGTTTGTGGCCAGAGTGGGCGCGCTGGATTACGCGGGCAACCTCGCGCCGCGTACTCGCAGGATGGCGGCGTTACCTGGACGCCCTACTCCGGCTTGCCGCCTGGGGAGGGCATTGATTCGAACCTGGGCTATGCCGCCATGATCGCTGTTTCGGCTGACGGCGCGACGGTGATCTGGGCGCCGGGAGCCACGGTTCCGGCCTACTGGAGCAGCGCGGGCACATGGGTTTCCTCGCAGGGCGCGCCGGTTGGCGTAAGGGTGATCTCCGACCGGGTGAATCCGAAGAAGTTTTACGGCTACGACCCCGGCAGCGGCACGATGTTCGTGAGCACCGATGGCGGCGTTACCTTTACGGCGGGCGCAACCGGGCTGCCCCACGACGCGGGCATTCCAGGGTGGTCGGCGGAGGCTCACCCCAAGGCGGTTCCCGGCATCGAAGGCGATTTGTGGCTGCCGACTTCCTCCGGGCTTTACCACTCCACTGACTCGGGCGCCAGCTTCACCAGGATCAGTTCAATCAGCAGCGCTCCGTTGGTCGGGTTCGGCATGGCGGCTCCGGGCACGTCTTACCCGGCCATCTACCTGGTTGGGACGGTCAACGGAATCTACGGAATCTTTCGCTCCATCGACGAGGGCAACTCCTGGACGCGCATCAACGACGATGCCCACCAATATGGACAAATTGATGCTGTCTCAGGCGACCCGCGAATCTATGGCCGTGTTTATCTCGGCACTTCGGGCCGGGGCATCCTGTACGGAGACATCTCCTGAGCCGAGGCCTAATCTTCGCTGTGCATGGGTTTTCAGGGAAACTTGAGCCGCCAAGCCCCAAAAAGAAGATGCCGCGGATTCTGAAGAGGGGGCTTTTGCAACGGGACTTGCTTGTGTTAAGGTACTGGTTTGCAACCATTGCAGAGCCATGCGGTAAAAGCAGCAGCATCAGGGACTTGACTGGAAAGGCAGTAAGCGGAATCAGGAAACGGAATGCCAGATTACATCTATCTTTTGGAAAACCGGCTGTCGGTTGACCAGCAGAACGCTTTGCGCCAGTTGCGCGAGGCAGCCCGCGAAGCCGGAACAATCCTGTTTCTCATTGGGGACGCAGTGCGCGACCTGACCAGCGGCCACGCCGTCCGCGAAATGGAAGTCGCAGTGCATGGAAATGCGCTTAAACTTAAGAAAACAATCGAGGAACTAGGCGGTAATGTGTGGGGCGAAGACGAAGCCTCCCGCACCCTTTATCTTTGTTTTCCCGGCACGGTTCGCGTCGATCTGGTCAGCACGCACCGAGTCGAATATCCCAAGCCCGGCAAGCCCGTCTATCACCCCGCTTCCATTCAGGAAGATCTGCGTCGCCGCGACTTCACCGTCAACGCCATGGCCATCTCGCTCAACGAGGGATCGTTCGGGCTGCTGATGGACCCCATGAATGGCGCCGCGGACATCGAGTCCCGGACTTTGCGCCTGGTCTCAAACTACGGCTTTCTTGAAGAGCCATCCCTGCTGATTCGCGTCACGCGCTACATTGCGCGCCTGGGCTGGGAGATGGACCCCAGAACCCGCACCCGCCACGACAACGCCAGAGAAGAAGGCGTCATCGAACACCTTTCCGCCCAGGCGCGCAGCTGGGAGCTGGAGCAGATTGGCCACGAAGAGGATGGTCTGAAGGTTTTGCGCGCCTATGAGGCGGAGGGCTGGATGAAAGTCCTCTTCCCAGCTTGGACCGCCGCCAAAGCCGACGAGGAAAAACTGACGGCCTTGCACGAATTGGCTATCGAGCTGCTCTTGCAGGGCGTTCATGCCGATATGTCGGCGGCGCAGATGCGGCTGCTAACCGCCAAGCTGGCCCCGAAGGAACTGGCCGCTCTGAAGAAGCTGATGCTGCGTCCCGGCTTCGTTGAGGAGTGGAACAGCCTGGATGCGCTGGCGGCCGGATTTGCCAATGTGCTGCTCGCCAGCGAGAACGCCGCTCCTTCCGCCAGCTTCAAGCTCTTTACCAGCTATGATCCGGAGGCGATTCTCTGGCTTGGATTCACCAGCAACGATCCGGACGTCAAGGAGCGCTTCAACCTTTTCCTCAAGGTGTGGCCCGAAGTTCGCCAGCGCATCCCCCACGCCCTTTTGCAAGAGATGCGCATTACGGCCGAACTGCCTGCTTATCGCGAGATTGTGCAGACCATCTTCTTGGAACTTCTCGACGGGAAGCTTACTACGCCGGAAGAAGCCCGCGCCTTCCTCGAACCCCATTCGCCGCCTGCTCCGCCGCCTAGGGAGACGATCAAGCGGCCTCGCGTCAAACGTGGTTCGGAGGCCAAGCTGAAGGATCCCTCCTTCGACGAAGAAGAGCCCGAGGAACCCCTTGAAGACGATGAGAATCTGGACCTGATCGGCGGAGAAGACGATGACCTTGACCTGGGCCTGCACCTTCCCAAGGTTGAATTGGACGTAGAGCTCATCGAGGATTCCGAAGCAGCCATCGAAGACAAGGATGAGGATGATGAGGAGGAGTTGAGTCAGGAGCCAGCGCTCCAACCGGCTTCGGTGAATCGCGCGCCCGAGCCGCCGGCCCAACCCAAGCCGGCCGCTCTCCCGGCCGCGCCGGAGCCAGATAAGGCGGAAGAACCGGCGCCGATCCCTCAGCCCACGGCTCAGTCCCGGCCAGAGCGCGAGCCAGAGCCCGTGCCCACTGCCAGCCCCAAGTCCCAGCCCGAACGGGCCGAGGTCCACACTCAAATCAAGGAGCCGGCTCTTCCGGCAAAGCCCGCCCCCAGAAAGGTCCAGGCAAAGGCTCTCGCCAAACCGCCGGCCGAACCCAAGCTGAGCAGGCTGGATTCGCCGCCGCCCGCGGCAGAGCGAGCGGAGATAGAGAAACTGTCCGCTTCCTCGTCTGCGTCCAAGCCGGAAAAGGCAGAAGAGGTCGCACCGGGCTCCGTACTCACGGTCGAGTCCGCGCCAGAGCCCGGGCCTGTACCTGTGCCCCAGGCAAAATCTGCCCTCAAAGCAGTCAAGCCGGTCGGGTCCACCCCCGGCCCCAGGTCCCAGCCCCCGCCGACCAAGGCTTCCCCCGCTCAAGCTGCGGAGCCGGCGTCCCAGGCGAGGCTCGGGTCCAGGAAGGCTCTGGTGAAGGCTTCTGTCAAGCCGCCGGTCAAGGCTGCACAAAGGGTTCCGGCAAAGGCCGCGGCAAAGCTGCAAGTCAAGACTTCAGCCAAGGCTCCGGCCAAGGCCCCAGCTCAAAAGTCCGCGGCGGCAAAGAAGAAGTCTGCCCCTGCTCGGAACTCCAAGCCAGCCAAAGCCGCTAGGCCATCCAAAGCCGTGATCAAGAAGTCAGTTCTTAAGCCAGGAAAGAATCGCTAGGCGCTATTGCATTAGTTGCACGAGATTGCAATAATGTTTTGAATTAGCGCGGAATGTGTGGCGATTCGAAGCAGATGCTCGCCTAACCCCTGAGGTGCGAGATCTATGCGTCTCGGCCATCGCCATCGGAACGCCGATTTCCTTCTTCGCTTGCCGGGGATTGGGAGTAGAATTATGTCCGACTCGCATTTGACCTTCGGATCCTCGGTTAAGCCGTCAGCCAAGTTATATCTGGCCCGGGGGGGGGGCGCTATCTCAGTGGATTCAGATTCTTCACTTTACCTCGAGGAGCAGCGTTTGGATTCCTTCGGCGCCGAACTCCTCTCGATTGCGCTGATCGGCCCGGACGAGTATCGCCGCAAGGCTGTCGCCAGCGCGCTTGCCGAACGCAGGGGCAGCGAAACACGTGAGTTTTTCTACTATCCCGCGAGCCTGGACGATGTGCCCAAACTGCTGGAGACGCATTTCGACATCATCATCATTGACCTGGACAGTCAACCCGAATATGCCTTGGAGCTGGTAGAGAGTTTCTGCGCCAGCACCGCGGCGACGGTGATGGTCTATTCGGGGAAGACCGACGCGGAACTGCTGGTCCGCTGCATGAGGGCGGGCGCTCGCGAGTTTCTCATCCTGCCCCTCGCTGAGAATATTATGCCCGAGGCGTTGGCTCGGGCCGCGGCCCGCCGTTCGGCGACTCGCCCCGCAACCGCGAAGAAGGCGGTCGGCAGGCTGCTGGTTTTTCTAGGCGCCAAGGGCGGAGACGGCGTGACCACCCTGGCCTGCAATTTTGCGGTTTCCCTGGCCCAGGAGTCCAGCCAGAGCACACTGCTGATCGATCTGGATCTGCCGCTGGGCGATGCCGCGCTGGCCATCGACAAGCTGATTGCGGTAGCTCGGCAGGACTTCGAGAATGTGATCATCGATATCGGTTCCAGGCTGGATCTGATGGGGACGAGCCTCTTTAAGGAAGGCGCCACGGTCTACCTGGTGATCCAGGCCGGGATTGCCGGACTGCGCAACTCAAATCGCCTGATCTCGCAGTATTTCGCTACCGATGTGCCCAAACTGGAAATTGTGCTCAACCGGTTTCAGTCCCGTTCCTCGGGCGTTCCGGAAGACCACGTCACGAAGGCTCTCACCCGGCCGGCCAATTGGAAGATTCCCAACGATTATTCGGCGGTGCGGCGCATGCAGCACACGGCCGTTCCGCTGGCTCTGGAAGACTCGCCCATCTCCCGGCAGATTCGCCAGATGGCCCGAACCGCTTGCGGCTTGCCTGCAACCCCAGGAAAGGGGTCCGGCTTCAGTCTCAAGAAGATCAGCCGCAGCATTTCGGCCAAGATTGCTTCTTCTGAAGAGGCGCCGGCGCCCACGCAGCCGGTCGTGGCGCCCGAGCAGGACAGCGCCGTACCTGCGCCCGTCGCGGCTCAGCCGGAGGATGAGGCGGCCACTCCGGCGGAGACCGCCGATGCCGCGTCCACGGCCGCAGCGGTTGCGGACGGCCAGCAGGAGCCGGTCGCGCCGGCAGAAGCCGCTGAGAGCGTGAGCGCAGCGGAGGCGACAGGGGAAACACAGCAAGACCAGACCATCCCCGGCCAGCCGGTTGAGCCTGAAACGCGCACCTACAAGGGCGCCACTTATGTAAGGGGCGAGGATGGTCAATGGCATTTGCGGCGGACTCAGACCGGCGAGGCGGTTCCGGAGACGCCGGTCATCGCATGGTCGACACCCGCTCCGATCGCTTATGGCTCGGCGCTCGGCGCCACTCAGCTCAACGCTATGGCATCGGTTCCTGGAAAATTTGCCTACAACCCTTCCACGGGCGACTTGCTTCCAGCGGGAGAACACACACTCTCGGTGACCTTTTCTCCGGCGGACACCGCGGGCTATACCGAAGCGGAGGCCACGGTTCAGATCACTGTTACCAAGGCAACGCCAGTTATTACGTGGCCGGCTCCCGCCGCCATTTTCTGCGGCACAGCGCTCGGCGCCACGGAGCTCAACGCAGCGGCTTCGGTCCCAGGGACGTTTGTCTACACTCCTGCCGCAGGCGAGGCGCTTCCGGCAGGAGTGCATACGCTCTCAGTGGCCTTTACTCCGGCGGACGCCGAGGGCTACGCCGAGGCACAGTCCGCCGTGTCGCTCACTGTCTCCCAGGCAACGCCAACGATTACTTGGCCGGCGCCCGATTCCATTCCCTATGGCACGGCGCTCAGCGCCGATCAGCTCAATGCCACGGGATCGGTTCTGGGAGTTTTTGTCTACACTCCGGCTGTAGGCGCGGTGCTGACGACGGGAACGCATACGCTGTCGGCAACCTTCACTCCCGCAGACGGCGAGGGTTACACAGAGGCGCAGGCCGGCGTGCCGCTCACAGTCACCCAGGCAACGCCAATCATCACCTGGCCGGCGCCTGCGGACATTTCCGCCGACACGGCGCTCAGCGCCGATCAACTCAATGCCACGGCATCGGTTCCGGGGACCTTCGTCTACACTCCGGCTGCGGGCGAAGTGCTTCCGGAGGGAACGCATACGCTGTCGGCAATCTTCACTCCGGCGGACGCTGCCGACTACGCCGTCGTGCAGGCCACGGCGCAGCTAACAGTTACCAAGGCAGCACCTGAGGCCATTGGGCCGGCGCCCGCCGCCATTTCCCAGGACGTCCCGGTTAGCGCCGCTCCGCTCAGTATCGAGTCCGAGCTCGCCCCGGTCGAGCCTGGCCCTGCTGAGGCCGAAGAGCCGGCTGCCGAGGCAGTACCTCTGCCCAGGAAGGCCAAGGCGAAGGCTTCGCCCAAACCGCAGCTCAAGACTGCTCAAGAGGTTCCGGCGGAAGTTTCAGCCGGGCCGTCTGTCGAGGAGGCTCAGTTAATGGCTCCGGCGGAACCGCCCGTCGAGACTCCTGTGAAGACCCCGGCAAGGGCTCGGGCAAAGGCTCCGGCGAAGGTTCGTGAAAAGCTTCCGGCGAAGGCGCTCATCGAGCGTTCGGTCAAGCTTTCAGCAGGTCCGCCCGTCGAGGCTCCGGGCACGGCACTGGTCAAAGCTCAGGCTCCCAAGGCCCCGTTCGATGTCGGCCCAGGGCTTGATCTGATGGGTTCGGCCGTCTTCGAGGATGGCACCACGATCTACCTGGTCATGCAGCCCGGCAGCGCAGGGCTGCCCAACTCAAATCGCTTGGTCTCGCAGTTCTTTGCCTCTGGAGGGCCGAAGCCCGATTTCGTGCTCAACCGGTTTGAGCCTCCTTCCGCGAGCGTTGCTGAAGGTCAGATTTCGACGGCACTCACCCAGCCGGCTTATACGCCCGCTTCCCGTCAGGCCGGCCAAATGGTCCGGCAGACTTCTGATCTGGCTGCAACCCCGGGAAAGAAGACAGGCTTCAGTCTTAAAGGTCTTGGCCGAAGTATTTGGGCGAAGATTTCCACCACCGAGAAACCACCATCCATCACCCGGCTGGGGCTGGCGGCCGAAGAGGAGAAGGCCGGTACTGCGCCTAGATCGATTCTCTCTGACCTCACGGCGGGTTTATCGGAGAAGCCAATTTATGCTCCTCCGGCGAATACCTCATCTGGGGCCGGAGCGCAGGTGCCGCTCCCGACATCTCCTACCGTGGACCGGACGGATCTTGCGGACGCGAACCGGCCACGGGAGCAAAGCGCCGGCGCTCCCAAGAAGCACGACGAACCTGCAACCCGCATCTACAAAGGCTCTACCTACGTGAGGGGCGCGGATGGCCAATGGCACCTGAAGAAGGCCGAGGCCAGTGATGTGAAAAAAGAGACGCCGGCCATCGCATTGGCGACGCATACTCCGGTCGTCCCTAGCACGGTGCGCAGCACCGATGAACCGGGCGCTAAGCCTAAGCCCGCACCGGCCAAGGTTGAGCCTGCGGAAGCCAAAGAGCCGGCTCCCAAGGAGGAACCTGAGCCCAGGAAGATCCCGGCGGATGCTCCGGCCAAGCCGCTCGTCGAGGCTGCTCAAAAGCCCCTGCCGAAGGCCCCGGCCAAGAGGCAGCTCAAGACCGTTCCCAAGCCCTCGGCCAAGACTCCCGGCAAGCGGCCAGTCAAAGCTGCTCAAAAGCCCGCCGCGAAGGCTGTGGCCAAGCGGCCGGTCAAAGCTGCTCAAAAGCCCCCTGCGAGAACTGCGTCCAAGCGGCCAGTTAAAGTTGCTCAAAAGCCCTCTGCAAAGGCTGCGGCCAAGGGGCTGAAAAAGACTGCTCAAAAGCCCTCTGCAAAGGCTGCGGCCAAGGGGCTGAAAAAGACTGCTCAAAAGCCTTTGGCAAAAGCGGCCGCTCACAAGTACGCGCCCGCAAGCAAGAAGCTTGTTACTGCTCCGAACCGTATGACGGTCAAGGCAGTCAAGCGTTCTCAGCCCGCGGTCAAGAAGCCGGCTCCTGAGCCAACTGGGATCAAGCGGTCCACTGCGCCTGCGGTCAATGGAAGGGCTGCCGGACCCGCGAAGAAGGTCTAGGGAACCTCTGCACAAGTCTGCAACCCGCGTCATATTTGAATAAACTATAGGTATGAAGCAAATGGCGCGTTTTCAGCAGACACTGGCATCTCAGGCGAGTTTTGAGAAGTTTGGCCG
>JBEKNI010000050.1:0-28901 GCA_049522975.1 Occallatibacter sp.
CCTGGCCCAGCACCGGCTCAACCACCGGCCCAGAAAATGCCTGGGCTATAAAACACCACACCAAGTCTTCCGGAAACAGTTACACTCGAACCAACCCGTTGCGCTTCGTTGTTGAATCCGCCAAAGAAAATGGTCGCTACCTCCTGGATGACGTGATCTTCCTGAAGGACGAGAACCATTTTGAGGAATCACACCTGTCGAAACTGTTGGCCGAAGATTGCGATGGCCGCCGCTGGGTCGGGTATCCCTCAGGAAATGACCTGAAACAGCAGGAATAATGAGGAGCCCCAGCCAAGGCTATCCCGGATGATTCAGTTCTACCAGCCCTCTGGGCAGGGCCATTTCGACGCGCTTTGCGTTGAGGTCGATCTTCCGCAAATAAATCTTAGCAAAGGGGATGAGAACTTCTCCCGCCGCGCCGCGCGCCACCAGCAGCGCAACCGGCCCGGCGGTTCGGTCCACGCTCTCGATTTCGCCGATGGTCTGCGGGACGGCTGAGGCAACGTCGATCAACGAGCAGCCGATCAGGTCGCCGATGTAGACTTCGTCCTCGGCCAGAGCGGCCCGTTCGGAGCGGGGAATGGCCACGACCAAGCCTTTGAGCGTCTCGGCGGCCGAGATCGAGTCCACCCCGGCAAGCTGAAGGACGATGCCGCCCTTGTGCGGCCAATAGTTGATGAGTTCGACTTCGCGGGGAGAGATGCTGGCCGGAGAGGTTCCCGCCGGGGCTAAAGCCCGCGTTGATTCAGCGGCTTTTGCGGCACGACTAAAGTCGTGTCCTGATACAAGACCTGTTGCTGGCTTGGCTGGTCGTGAAGCAGAAGGTTCTGCAAGCAGCCAAAGCTGCTTTCGCTCGGCAAATTTTTCAGGGAAATCGGTGAGCAGATCGGCGAAGACTTCGCCCTTGCGGCCTTGCGGGCGGCGGATGCGCGCCAGCCAGACCCAGTCTTGAGGCCCGGAAGGCGCGGATGCCCCCGAAGCCGGAGCGGGGCCGGAGGCGGACTCGGAGGCAGGGCCAGGCGTCATCTCAGAGTTCGTCTTCTTCCAGGATGTCGAGCGTGTAGCGGTGATGCACCTTCATGCTGACGGCGCCCAGGATGGTGCGCACCGAGCGGGCCGTGCGCCCCTGCTTGCCGATGACCTTGCCCACATCCGCCGGGGCCACGCGGAGCTTGAGGACCGTGCTTTCGTCGCGGCCCACGCTCTCCACTTCAACGGCAGCCGGCTCATCCACCAGGGCCCGCGCGATCTCGCGGACCAGTTCTTCCACTTCAACCATCGCTTGCTGGGTCATGTTCGTGCTCCCCGACCAGATGCAACCAGGACTTGGCAACCGGGATTGGCGACCAGGAATGGGCCATTTGGGCCGGTGCGGGCATGGTATCAGCCCACACCCGCCGCCGTCAGCAATTGTATGCGCGCCGTCGGGGAAGAGAAAAGTCAGGCCGCGGCCGGCTCCGCCACGGGTTCGGCCACCGGCGCAGGGTTCTTGGCGATCAGCTTCCCGACGATGGGCGAGACCTGCGCGCCCACGCCGCGCCAGTAGGCGATGCGCTCGCGCTTCAGATCGACCGTGGCCGGGTTGGTGCGCGGGTTATAGGTGCCGACGACCTCAATCGAACGGCCATTGCGGGCGCGGTCCTTCTCGATGACCACGATGCGGTAGAAGGGTTGCTTGCGGGCGCCAAAGCGCGCCAAACGAATCATCACCACGGTTATACGGTTCCTTTCAAACTCCAATGCTCTGTTGCGGCTTTCAGGGGGTCTTCCCGGCCGGCGGCAGCTTGCTGTCAAGCGCGCCCTGCCGGACAGTTCCGGATGCGTCCGGATAGGGATCAAGCAGGAACTCGCCCGCCCAAGCAAGACTCAACAACTAAGTATCGCCGAAAATGGCAGTTTGAAGCAAATCGGGCCGCTTGCGGAGTTTGGTCTCCGGTTTGCCGGTCATTCGTCCACAGAAACGCAAGGGACTCGGACCGCTTGAGCTGTGCTATGCCCGTTTATGGGGAACTAAAATGCGAAGCGATGAAAAACGGCTTCAGCGGAATCACCACACGATCCCTGACGTATTCATATAGGTCGGTGAGGATGGACCAAACCGGACGCTCTCCCCACGGCCCAATTTCTCGGATTATTAAGATGTCGGTGCCGCTAGTTTCAACGCGGGCGCTCGGCTGGATACTTGCGGGATCAAGATTGAGTGGTATCGTGTGGACATCCCCGGCATAGAGCGGCTCCGTTGCCTTCCAGGCATAGACACTTAAGTCATTCGTATGCACCCTGACCGTGAGGTCGTGACTGTACGGTAGCGTGAGAGTTACAGCGCGGTGCTTGTCGCTGTTACAGAGGACATTCAAGATGCTCAACGGGTCGTTTTCTGGCACGGCGGACATACGAAAGCAGGGCTGAAGGTCTCGGATTATCCTCTGCGCCGCCGGCTCAACACCCTTGAGGTACTTCTGCCAATTCCTTTCCCACTGCTCCTGCGTGGAGCAAATGGGAAATTGGGTGCCTTTGCACACTGCGTGTGAATCCGCCGTCCGTATCAGGCCGCAAACAAGATTATCGAGCGCCGACCGGATGTTGAAGACACACTCGCCCAAGAGGACGCCGAGGCGAATCGGCGGTATGGAATCCTCGATGTAATGGTCGATCCACGCCTCATGCCCGTTAGTCTTCAGAATGAAATTCCGCTTGGTGTTTTCGAAGAATATGCCAGCTTCAGCATGAAGGGTGTCGAGGTGTTCCTTCGCCCTGACCATCTTCGCGTCTACGCTCTCCATCCACGGGAGTGAATCAGGAAGTGACATGATTTCAGGAGGCCACATTCCGCGATTTCGGTCAAGTTCTCGTCAGCCCACTTGACGCCGTCAACTCGACAGAACTTTGACGCGTCTCCTGAAGACCCTGAGTAGATCGTAGTCAACTCGGAAACTGACCCGCCACAATCCCGCCACAAGAAACTGGAGCCTTAAGATCGGTCCCGGCGATAGCATGAAATGAGACCGGCGGTTCTTTGCCTCATTCCGCCACGGAGGCGCACAGCATGGATCGTGAGTACCACAAGGGCTATTCCAGCCGCCTGGGCCGGGAGATGGAAGTTCTCGTCTTCGGCCATGCGGGGCTGCCTGTCGTGGTCTTTCCCACCTCCTGCGGGCGCTTCTACGACTTCGAGGACCGGGGGATGGTCGCCGCTGTCGCGGACAAGATTGAAAGCGGCCAGTTGCAGCTCTTCTGCATGGACTCGGTAGACGCGGAGAGCTGGTACAACCGCGCCGCCGCCCCGCGCTGGCGCATCGCCCGCCACGTCAAGTACGAGGATTACCTGATCCACGAGGCGATTCCGTTCATCCGCCGGATGAACGCAGACCCTCGCCTGCTTTCGCTCGGCTGCAGCTTCGGCGGCTATCACGCCGTCAACATCGCCCTGCGCCATCCGGAAATCTTCTCCGGCTTCGTCTCCCTCTCCGGCGCATTCGATCTCTCCTACTTCCTCTACGGCTACTACGACGAGGAGTGCTACTTCAACCTGCCCACGCACTACCTGCCCAACCTCAGCGACCCCGCGATTCTCGACCGCCTGCGGCGCAACAGCTATCTGCTGGCCACCGGCTGGGACGACCAATGCCTCCGCCAGAACCAGAACCTCGACAGAATCATGAACGAAAAGGAGATTCCCCACCGACTTGCGATCTGGGATTCGCCCAACTCTCACGACTGGCCCACCTGGCAGCTTCAGTTACGCGAGTACTTGTGAAATAGCAGGGAGCAGGGAAAAGGGAATCGAGAAGAGCTTGGCGATGGAACCGAGCTGAGGGATGATTGAATAACAATGGAGGTTAACTTGATGAGCGAACTCAACCCCTACGCGCGCTTCCTCGATGGCCGTCCGCTGGAGGTCATCCTGGCCGCGACTCCCGGCGCTCTGGCCTCGCTGCTGGATGCCATCGGCTCAGAGAAAGCTGGCGCTTCGCCCGCTACAGGCAAGTGGAGCCCCACGGAGATCGTCTGCCATCTGGCCGACGCTGAACTGGTCTTTGGCTTTCGTCTGCGACAGACGCTGGCTGAGGATGCGCCGACGATTCAGCCCTTCGATCAGGATAAATGGGCTGTAACCTATCCCAGCATCGCCCCCCAGAGCGCGCTAGCCACATTCTCCGCAATCCGCGCATGGAATCTGCGACTCATCGCCGCTGCTCTTCCGGCCGCAGCCGGCAGACCGGTTACCCACCCCGAGCGAGGCACGATGACCTTCCTGACATTGGTTGAAACGATGGCCGGCCACGATCTGAATCACCTGGGGCAGCTCGAGAAGCTGGCGCAGAGGGTTCCCGCAGCATGAGCGACGGAGCAATGGATCGCGGCGCATCGCCGGCTTGACAGCAAGGATGAGAAGATGAAAGGTCACCCAAGCCGCAAGAGATCCTTCAAACCGAGGCGCCGGAAGCCATGATAGCGAGTCAGCCAGGCAAGACCAAACGTCTCAAGAGAATTGCCGCATGGCTTCTGCTGCTGGCGATTGCCTTGGGGCTTCGCATCGGCCTAGCGATTCATTTTCCCAACGTCTTCCATCCGGACGAGGTCTTTCAAACGCTGGAGCCGGCCCATCGGCTCGCCTATGGCTACGGCGTCGCCACATGGGAATGGAGGGCGGGAGTCCGTTCCTGGGTCTTCCCGGCGTTTCTGGCGGGCGTGATGCGCTCGACAGGCTGGATGGGTCCCGGCGCGTCCGGCTACACCTACGGCATTATTGCCGTCCTGTCGCTGGCCTCCCTATCGACCGTCTGGTTCGCCTTTGCCTGGGCCAAGCGCGCCAGCGGAATGGAGGCGGGAATCATTGCTGCGGGAGCTTGCTCGATCTTCTTCGGGTTGGTCTATTTTGCGCCCAAGACGCTGACCGAAGTTGTCGCTACTGACTTTTTGCTTCCCGGCCTGTACCTGGGCGTCTACGGAGAGGAGTGCAGCGAACGGAAGCGGCTATTCCTGGCGGGGATTCTGCTGGGTCTCGCGGCATCGCTGCGCGTGCAGTTGCTTCCGGCGGTAGCCTTTGCCGCAGTCTGGTTTTGCTGGCCTGGTTGGCGCCGCAGAACTCCCGCCGTGGCAGCGGGGTTTGCGTTGCCAATTCTGGCCTTCGGGCTGGTGGACTGGGTTACCTGGTCTTACCCATGGCAGTCGATCTTCCGCTACTTTCACGAAGATATTCTCGCGGGCCGCAACGTGGAATATGGCGCCCAACCCTGGTACTGGTATCTGCTGGTGCTCGTGAACCTGCTCGGATTTGTGATTGTCTTTCTGCGCAAGGGCGCCGCGCGCAGCCCGCTGCTGGGATGGGTCGCGCTGATCGTGCTTTGCACTCATTCGCTCTTTGCCCACAAGGAGGCTCGCTACATCTACCCGGTTCTTCCGTTGGCCATCGTCCTGGCGTCGATGGGATTTGTGGAAGCGGTCGAGCCGATGAGAATCCGCCGGAAGCTGCCGGAGTTCTCGAAAGGCATTGTCGCCGCGGGGTTGGCTTTCTTTCTTTTTTCCTCGGCGTTCACAGCGTCCAGACTCCTCGACTGGTGGGAGCCTGTGCCCGCCCAGGCCGCCCTCGACCGGCTCAGCCGCGATCCTGCGCTCTGCGGCGTCGGCTATTACGGGCCCGATTTTTATGGCGTCAACTGGGCGAAGACAGGCGGATACAGCCGCCTCCATCGCAATGTTCCCATGATTCTCGCCCCGGAGAGCGCGAGCCTTGCGAGGGAGGCTCCTGCCTTCAACGCACTGATTGCGCCAGCGGCAACTTCCCCCGTGCCGGCCGGCTTCAGCCAGAGCGGCTGCTGGAATGGGATGTGTTTGTATCAGCGCGCGGGCGCCTGCCAGCCGCCTCAACCGGAAGACACGCTCGAAGGATTTCTGCTAAGAACAGGAAACTGAAATGCCCGGCTTTCATAATGGCGGCTTGCCCTGTGGCTCTCCTGCGCGATAACTGTAAAGCACGATCGAAGGGTACTCCCGCAATCGCCGAAAATGCGGATTCGCATCCAACCAACTCAGGCGGGGACCGTCGCCGTCTGTATCGTTCTCTTTGTAGGCGATGAAAACTCCATCCTCGGGAAGATGATCGAGGGTATCGTTTACGTCATCGCCTGTGCCGAAGATCGGGACAACCTTCAGGCGAGTGTAATAGGCGAAGACCGGATAGTCGACCTTCGTGTACAGCACGGCCGAAGGCGCGAGATTCTTGGTCAAGAAATCTGAAGCCTCCATCTGGTCGGTCACTTTGTCATCCAAAAAGGGAGTGCCGAAGAGATGAATGGTGGGCAGAAAAGCGCAGGCCAGGGCGCCGGCCAGCAGAACAGATCCGGCAATGCGGAGCGCGCCGCGGCGACCTTCAACGAGTACGCTGAGTCCGCCGCCGGCCAGCAGAAACAACGGAGGCGCAAGAGGAAGGATGTAGCGCGGCTCCTTGTGGCTCAGCGCGCTGAAGCAGAGCAGCACGCCCGCCGCCCATAGCCAGAGAAAGCCTTCGAGGCGGCGCAATGGCGTTTCCACCGCGGGCTGAGCGGGGTTATCGCAGCCACGGCTCGCCTTCCGTTTCCACCATTCCCAGGCCCGGCTTCCGATCCACAGCGCCAAGCCGGCGACCGTGATCCAGCCAAAGATACGGGTGAAATTTCGCAAGAAAAAGAGAGGCGATTCTTCAGGGCCGTCGAAGTTATCCCAGCCGGAAAGCAAGGTAGCCAGGAATCCGCCGTATGCAATGCGCGACCAAATGAGGTAAGGCGCGAAGCCGATGGCGAAGCCGATCGCGCAGGCCGCAACCGCCCGCAAGCGCCGCTGGGCCATGAGCGCCAGCAGCGAGATCATTCCCACACTGGCCAGGGAGGGAAAGCGCATGAGCACGGCCAGCGCCATGACGAAACCGGCGGAGGCAAAGCGCAGGCTGGTCTCCTTTTTCAGCGCGCGCAGCAGAAGCCAGAACGCCAGCAGGATCAGCGTGAGGGCCGGGCAGTCGGAGAGCAGGCTGTTACCGGTGTTGTCCCATTGGAACCCGGCGGGAATGATGCCCACCATAAAGGGCAGGAAGGCCAGCAGCAGCGAGGCGATGGCAGCGGGAATTGGCCCGGCGATCTTGCGCCCGGCGGCAAAGAGCAGCGCGGCCCCAAGCGCGTTCACCAGCGCGGTGGCAATGCAGGCGGCATAGATGTGATGCCAGAAGAGAAAGACGAAGGCAAAGAAGAGCGAGAGCAGCGGAGGGCGGGAGATCAATTCTGAATAATTGGTTTTGCCGCAGCAGATCACTTCGGCATTCTGCAGGTAAACAGCCTCGTCCCAGTAATGCATCTTGGAGAGGCCCCACAGGCGCACGACGAAGGCCGCGGCGACCAGCAGAAAGACGAATGAGGACCACAGGATCGTCTGACGCCCGAGCGAACCGGAGCCGTCCGCGTCTGTAAGATCGAGGAACTTCGGTGCTGTCATGCGAAGGCTAAGCTCCACGGATTCAGGTACTGTTGGACTCTATCATCTCATTGAAGCCGATTGAAATAATCCTCGGCGGCGCGGGAACCTTTTTCCCTTTGCCGGGGTCAAAGTGAATAGGACTCATTGGTTGCTACAAGGAGGGTTCGTGCGCCGAATTCTTGCGCTTTTCTGTCTTGCCGCCTTCACCGTGACCCTGGCCGCGCAGCCGCCGGCCGGATCCCAAGCCAAAACGAAGCCGGCCGCGCCGCAGGCCGCGGCATCCGCAGCCGCGACTCCGCCGATTATTAAAGACCTGCCGGTTCGCAAGGTCGTGCTCTACAAAAACGGCGTGGGCTACTTCGAGCACGCCGGTTCGGTGACCGGCAACCAGAGAGTGGCCATCGACTTCACCTCGCCGCAACTGAACGACGTTTTGCAGTCGCTCACCGTGCTGGACGAGGGCGGAGGGCGCATCGCCGGAGTCAATTACAACTCGACCACGCCCTTGGCCGAACAGCTTAAAACGCTCTCGCTCGGCATGAGCGACGACCCCACCTCGACCGAGCTTTTCCAGGCCCTGCGCGGGCAGCGGGTCGAGGTGACCGGCGGGCCGGGGGGCACAATCACCGGGCGGCTGCTCTCCATCGAGTCGCGGACCGAGACCGTTCCCGGCGGCGACGCCGACAAGACGGTGGAAAAGTTCTATCTCTCGCTGATTGCCTCCTCCGGCGCGGCGCGGGTAATTGAGCTGACTCCGGCGTTGAGCGTGCGCCCGCTGGACGCAAATCTGCAAGGGCAGCTAGACCGCTATCTTGAACTGCTCGCAGCCACCCACTCGACCGGCCTGCGCCACCTGACGCTCGATGCCCTCGGACAAGGGCAGCGGGAGTTGCGGGTGAGTTATATCAGCGAGGTTCCGGTCTGGAAGTCGACTTACCGTCTCGTCTTCCCGCGCACGCCGAATGGCAGCGCCACCATGCAGGGCTGGGCCGTCGTCGATAACACGGTGGGCGCGGACTGGGACAATGTGCAGCTCTCGCTGGTGGCCGGCGCGCCGCAGAGCTTTATTCAGCCGCTTTCGCAGCCGCTGTATATGCGGCGGGCGGAGATTCCGATTGCCACCGAGGCGGAATTGACGCCGCAGACGCATGAGGCGGCGGAGATGAGGCAGGATGTGGCGGCGCCTTCGGCGGAGATTACCGCGAATCAAGTCAATAATTTGGCTATGAATGGCCGCAACATGGCTGCGCTCGCCAACATTGCCCCAGGAGCGGCGATGGCTGCTCCGAGGGCAAAAGCGAATGCCGCGAATTCGGTTATGGGATACGGCTCGGGCTCGGGCAACGGGTACGGTTCAAGCTCAGGCGGCAATATCGGCGGTGGAGTCTACCAACGCAATGAACGCGACGCCCTCGGCTATGTCTCCGACGCGATCAAAGAGGGTGACGTCTCCACCAACGCCTTCGACGACTTCTTTGAGTACGCGCTCACCCAGCCAGTCACCATCCACAAGAACGAATCGGCGATGGTGCCCATCCTGCAGCAGGAGCTTCCCGCCGAGCATGTGACTCTGTGGAGCGAGAAAGAGCCCACGCCGCTGCGCGCGGTCTGGCTGGAGAACAAATCCAAGCTGACGCTCGATTCGGGCAGCTTCTCGATCTTCGAGAGCGGCGAGTTTGCCGGCGAGGGTCTGCTCGACCCGATCCATCCCGGCGAAAAGCGGCTGCTCTCCTACGCCGCCGACCAGGCCGTGCGAGTGAAGGTCACGGACCGCGATGGGAAGCGCACGCTGCATCACGTGAAGATCGGCAAGGGCGCGATCGTTGAAACCCACATGGATGTGGCTACGGTGACCTATACGGCCACCAACCACGCGGAGATGGACCGGATGGTTCTGGTGGAGCACCCGCGGCGCACGAACGGCTGGTCGCTGGACGATGGTCTGAAAGCCGATGAGACCGCGCCGGACCTCTACCGCTTCAAGCTGCCGGTGGCCGCTCACTCGACCGCCAAGCTGGAGGTGCGGGAGCGCGGCCCGGAGAACACGCAGGTCTGGCTGAACTCCAATCAGGACCAGACAGCGTATCTGCTCGACCTGGTGAAGCGCGTTCCGGATGCGCAGGACAAGCTAAAGCCGGTGATCGACGCGCAGACGGCGCTCACCGATCTGGATCGCCGCATCAAGGAATCCAAAGAGGCGGAAGAGACCGCCGGGGCCGACGAGGCTCGCGACCGCGAGAACTTGACCGCCCTAAAAGGTAACGATGCCGCCAAGCGCTTTGTCGATGAGTTGAACAACGCCGAAGACCAGTTGCAGACCATCCGCAAACTGATCGCCGCCCTTGAAGACCAGAAGAAAACCGCCGTGGAGAAGCTGAACGAAATGATCTCCAAAATCAGCTTCGATTGGGATGTGAAGGCGGAGTAGGGACTAGGGAGTAGGGACTAGGGACTGATTCCCTGGCCCCTGCACTTCCCCGGTCATGGCATAGAGGATGGCCCGCGCGGTGAAGTCCTCATCGGGGCGCGAGCTGATCATCAGGTCGTAGAGGTGGGGATTGTTCCAGGCCTTGCCGTGGTACTGCTGCAGGTACTTGGCGCGCTCCTCATCGACGATGCGGATGCGCTGCTCGGCGTGGATGCCCTTGTCCAGGCGGCCGCGCAGCCGCGTCAGCCGGTCCAGGTAGGGCGCGTAGACGAAGACGTGAAAGACATCGGGCTTGTGCTGGAGGATGCACTGCGAGCCGCGGCCCACGATGACGCAGTTGCCCTCGGCATGGGCCTCCTCGATGATCTTGCGCGAGATCTTGACCATCGCCGCGGCATCGAAGACGTCGTTCTCGCCCAGCTCGAGGCCGGCGGCCAGGGCTGCCGAGCGCATGGCCTGCTGGTTGATGCGGCGCAGCCAGGAATCGACGTGCTCATCGTAGTTGCGCACGACGTTGGAATCCACGTGGGCGGCGTAGGCGATGGCGTCGATGATGTCGCGGTCGAGCAACTTCCAGCCGAGCCACTCGGCAATGGTCTGGGCGATCCGTCCGCCGCCGCTGCCGAACTCCCGGTTCACTGTCAATACGCGGTAAGCCAACATCCCCTCCCGCAAAGCCCGCAATCATCTAGGTTACACCTGCCGGAACGTTCTTTCCAGTGCGGCGCGCACCGTGTCCGGCTCGACGCGGGGCCAGCCCGGCGGGTCCATCTGGTTCCCAAACCTGCACGACACAATCCTCGGTTCTCTTTTGGCGCCTGAACCCATCGGTAATCTGTTGAATATTATGCGAGGGTCCGATGAACAGGGGGAAGATGTAGGTCTATGCGCTTCGGGAGCGCCGCGCCAATTAGCAGAGAGCCGCGCACATTCTCCGTTTGCGCCTTAATTCCAGTGTGGTTCCAGAAAGGACCGATTCACATGAAGAGCCTCAAATTGTTTCTGTTCGCTGCCTGCTGTGTCGCGGCGAGCCTGTGTTCCCCTGCCTGGGCCGCCACGGGAGTTACCTTGGGCCAGACAGCCAGTGGAACGATCTCCAGCGCGGCGCAGGTGGACAGTTACACCTTCAGCGCCAACGCCAATGACGCGGTGATCGTTACCGTGGCCGCAACCAGCGGCACGCTGAGCCCACTGATCCAGCTTTACGATCCGAGCTCAACGCTGATCGGCACGGCTCCGGGAGGCAGTTGCACCAGCGTTGCCTCGGCGGAGATGAGCCCGGTGGTGGTTGCCGCGACCGGCGTTTTCACCGTCACCGTCAGCGACTGCAGCGGCGCCAAGACGGGCGGCTACAGTCTTTACGCCCAACTGACCGACAATCCGGCCGGGGCCATGAATTTTCCATTGGGGCAGACGTTGGCCGGCGAGATCGGCTCGGCGGCGCAGTCTGACAGCTACACCTTCAGCGCCAGCGCGGGCGACGTGGTGGACCTGACGATGGCGGTTTCAACAGGCGCTCTCAATCCGAGGATCCGGCTTTACAATCCCGATGGATCGTTGAACAGCTCGAACGCGGCCGGCGGGGGCTCGTCGTGCAGCGGTTCGACCGTAGAGCTGGATGGGGCTCAGTTGTCCACGACCGGCACTTACACCGTGCTTGTGGGCGACTGCGGCGACACGAATACAGGAAATTACCTGGTCTTCGCGCAGCGGACGAACAATTCGAGAGGGGCCAAACCCGTTTTCTGGAGCCAGACGCAGTCCGGAAACATCGCTTCGGCGGCGCAGAGCGTCACGTATGCCTTCGCCGGCAGCGCCAGCAACGTCGTCAATCTTACCGTAACGGAAACGAGCGGCACGCTAAAGCCGAAGATCCGGCTCTACAACCCGGACGGTACGCTGCTCGGCAGCGCTCCGAGCGGCAGTTGCGGTAGCGCTGCTTCCGTCGATCTCAGCGCGGTCACGCTCGGCCAGAGCGGAAACTATACCGTGCTGGTCGGAGACTGCTCCGACAAGGCCGGCGGAGATTACGATCTCACTTCGGCATGTACCGGCTCCTGCCCGGTGACGCCGTTGATCACCTGGGCTGCGCCGGCGGCGATCACCTACCCAACGACGTTGAGCGGCTCGCAGTTGGATGCCAGCGCCTCCGTGCCCGGAGTAACATTGTTGAGCGGAAGCATGGTATATTCGCCCGCTTCGGGTGCATTGCTGAGCGCCGGCGTGCAGACTCTGTCCGCGACCTTCTCTCCCAGCGATTCAAGCGCATACACGACAGCCACGGCGACGGTCAACCTGACAGTGAACAAGGCGACGCCGACCGTCAGTTGGGCGACGCCGGCGGCGATCGGATACGGAACGCCGCTCAGCGCAACCCAGCTCGACGCCACCGCGTCGGTACCTGGGACCTTTGAATACACCCCTAGTAAAGGCGCGCTGCTGACCGGAGGCACGCAGACGCTGTCGGTCACCTTTGTTCCGACCAACGCAACCGACTACGCGAGCGTGAAGGCTTCTGTCCTACTGGTGGTGAACCAGCCTGCCGTGCTTACCAGCCCCGCGCCGGGCAGCACACTGGCCAGCTCCAGCCAGACCTTCGAGTGGTCCACCAGCCCCGACGTGACCGCGTTCATGTTCCACCTGGGAACCAAGGGAGTGGGATCATGCGATCTTGAGATCCTGAGTTCCACGACGGCCACTTCAGTGAATGTGACCGGGATTCCAACCGAGGGAACGACGCTCTTCGCCCGGCTCTACATGAAGATCAACGGGGCATGGCTGTACGAGGATTACACCTACACGGAAGCGGGAACGCCGACTCCGACGGCACTGACGTCGCCGGTGCCGGGCAGCACGTTTTCCGGCGCCAGCCAAACCTTCATTTGGACCCCCGGCGGCGGAGCGACAGCCTTTATGCTCGCTCTTGGAACCAAGGGAGCCGGGTCTGACGATTTGGATTTCCAGGCCGCAACCACGGCTACTCAAGTCACCGTCACCGTGCCCGCCAACGGCGTCACGGTTTACGCCCGGCTTTACTCAGAGGTGAGCGCAGTCTGGCAGTACACCGATTACACCTACACCGAAGCGGGAACGCCGGTTTTGGCGGCGCTGACCTCTCCGGCTCCCGGCAGCAAGCTGACCAGCACCAGCGCGAGCTTTATCTGGACCCCTGGCCGCGGCGTGACGGCCTACATGTTCCACCTGGGAACCAAGGGGGCGGGATCGGACGATCTCTACCTCATGGGCTCAACCACGGCCACTTCCGCCCACGTAACCGTGCCTGCCGGCGGGGCGACCCTGTATGCCCGGCTCTATTCGGAGCTGGGCGGGGTCTGGGAGTACACCGATTACACCTTCACCGAGCCGGGAACGCCGACACCGGCGGCGCTGACCTCCCCGACCGGGGGCAGCACGCTTTCCGGCGCCAGCCAAGTCTTCACCTGGTCGTCCGGCAACGGAGTGACGGCGTACATGTTCCGCCTGGGAACCAAGGGGGCGGGATCGGACGATCTCTACCTCATAGGCTCAACCACGGAAACCTCTTCGCCGAGCATCACGGTGCCCACGACCGGAGTTCCGCTCTACGCGAGGCTGTTTTCTGAAATCAACGGAGTCTGGCAGTACGCGGATTACACCTTTAAGGCATCGGGAACGCCCGTCCCGGCGGCGCTGACCTCCCCGACTGGGGGCAGCAAGCTTTCCGGCACAAGCCAGACCTTCACCTGGTCGTCCGGCACCGGAGTGGCGGCGTACATGTTCCACTTGGGAACCAAGGGAGCGGGATCGGATGATTTGTGCCTCATGAACATAACCACGGCCACTACCTCCGGCAGCGTCACCGTGCCGGCCAACGGCCAAACCGTGTATGCCCGGCTCTACTCGGAGATTGGCGGGGTCTGGCAATACACCGATTACACCTTCACCGAAGCGGGTACGCCAACTCCGGCGGCGCTGATCTCGCCAACGCCGGGCAGCACGCTTTCCGGCGCCAGCGTCACCTTCACCTGGTCGTCCGGGACCGGGGTGACGGCGTACATGTTCCACCTGGGAACCAAGGGGGTGGGATCGGATGATCTGTGCCTGATGAACACAACCACGGCCACTACCTCCGGCAGCGTCACCGTGCCGGTCAACGGTCTGACTGTGTACGCCCGGCTCTATTCGGAGATCGCGGGAGTCTGGCAGTACACCGATTCCACCTACACCGAAGCGGGAACGGCGGCTCCGGGCGCGCTGACCTCGCCAACGCCGGGCAGTACGCTTTCCGGCACGAGTGCTACCTTCACCTGGTCGTCCGGGACCGGGGTGACGGCGTACATGTTCCACCTGGGAACCAAAGGGGCGGGATCGGATGATCTGTGCCTCATCGGCTCGACCACGGCTACCTCCTCGGGCAGCGTCACCGTGCCCGCCTACGGAGCGATGCTCTACGCCCGGCTCTACTCGGAGATCGCGGGAGTCTGGCAGTACACCGATTACGTCTATACGGAGTCGGGATCGCCGTCGCAGGCGACGCTCACCTCGCCCACGCCCGGCGCCACGCTTACCGGCTCCAGCCAGCAGTTCACCTGGTCGTCCGGCGGCGGGGTGACGGCATACATGCTCTGGGTGGGAAGCAACGGAGTGGGAACGGACAATCTGTACAACTCGGGTTCGATCACGGCCACCTCCGCCACCCCCACCGGGCTCCCGGTGAATGGAAAGAAGCTGTACGTCCGGCTCTTTTCACTGATCAGCGGAGCCTGGCAGTCTGCCGATTACATCTACTACGCAGAGTAGCAAGCAACCCACCGGCCGGCAGGACGCTCCCAAGCGGGCATCCTGCCGGCCGGCGCGCTTCTCCCCAAAAACTATCCTGGAACCCTCCCGTCTTCTCCTGGCACAAATCGCTCCCATCGCCTATACTCGTCTCACGAAAATGATTCAAGAGGGAGCCCATTCATGTCGTCGATTCGTCTTCGCGCGTCGTTCGCCGTCCTCGCCTTACTCCTCCTCAGCGGTCATTCAGGAATCAATGCCCAGCGCTCCGGCAACGGCAATGCCGCCTACCAGCAGTTGCGCGGCCTGCTGCCGGGCGGCGAGGTCATCACGGTCAACAATCTGGAGCTGCGCCGGGATGCGGCCGCCTTCACCTTCCGCAACGGCAGCTTCGCTTTCTATGCCGAGGTGAACGGCAAGGTGACTGGCGCGGTCTTCAAGGGCGAAGGCCATCTGCACATCACCCCGCCCACCGTCCAGGAGCGGCATAACCTGTCTATCCTCAATCACACCGAGGAGTTCGACGAGGACTTCGACAAGGTGGTGCTGCGCTTTACCGACTCGACCGCGGCGGAGCTGCGCAAGGCCGCCGCGGGCAAGGGAGAGCCGGACTCTGCCTACTCCAAGGAGGCGGAGGAACTGCAAGGGTTCTTGCGGCATCATTCCACAGGAACTTACATGGAACAGTCGCACACGCTCTATTACCGGAAGATCGACGGAAACCTCGATCTGCGCATACTGACAGACGTCCTGAGTCCCGCTCCCGGCGGATTCTTCTATGCCGCTGTGCACGGGCATAAGTACTCCCATTTGTTCTTCCAGATCGATCCGCAGGGAGTGGCCGGGCTGGCGCCTGAGGAGGTTTCCCTCCAGAATTGGGATACCTTCAGCAACGACATGACCTATCCCCTGGCCTTTTACCGTGCCGAGGAGTACGCCAACGGCAGCGCCAACGGCAACATGTTTAACGCCTCCTACAAAATCCTGAGCGAGAATCTCGATGTGTCGATCGACAAGAGCGGCTTCCTTTCCAGCGTGGCTACCGTCGAACTGCGCGCCGAGCAGGACGGCGTCGCGGTGATCCCGTTCGATCTCTATCCCAGCCTGCGCGTAAGCGAAGTCGAAACCGGCAAGGGTGAGCCTTTGAGTTTTGTGCAGGAGGACAAGGACGAGGATTCAGACTTTGGCGTGGTGCTAGCCGCGCCGATCAACAAAGGCGAAACCACGACGTTGAAGGTTACCTACGCCGGCAAGGACGTGGTCATCAACGAGGGCAAAGACAACTATTACCCGGTTGCCCGCGAAAACTGGTTTCCCAACTCCGTCCTGGGACTGGGCGACTATGCCAATTATCGGATGCTCTTTCATGTGCCCAAGGGCCTGCAGTTGATCGCCACGGGAACCAAGGTGAAGGAAAACACCGACGGCGGCATCACTACCTCGGAGTGGAAGACCGAGGTGCCGCTAACTGTAGTGGGCTTAACCTTGGGCGACTTCGCGACCAAGGAAACGAAATTCAGCCTCCCCAAGGGAGGGGATCTGACCGTCGATGGCTACGCCAACAAGCAGCCAACCGATGAAATGTTCAATGTCGCCAATCGTGGAGTGGGTTCGATGAACACCACGCCCATGCTGGCGAACGTGCTCAGCCAGGGCGTGGCGGCCGCGCAGGTCTACACCAACTACTTCGGCGAACTTTCCTTTCCGCATATTGCCCTGACGCAGCAGTCGACCTGCAACTACGGGCAAAGCTGGCCCATGCTGGTTTATCTGCCCATCTGCGGCTTCCTGGACAGTACGCAGCGGGTTGGGCTCTACACCTGGGGTGCCGATCCGCGAGAGACCGCACTCTTCAACATGTACATCACAAGGGTCACGCCCCACGAAGTTGCGCACCAGTGGTGGGGACACACGGTCGCCATGCGCAGCTATCGCGACGAGTGGATGCGGGAAGGCTTCGCGGATGAATCGGCCACCATCTACCTGCAGGCAACCAACCAGATGGACCAGTTCTTCGAGTTCTGGAAGCTGCAGCGCAAGCTGATTACCGAGAAGAACCAGTTCGGCTTCCGCCCCAACGATGTCGGCCCGGTCACGATGGGCCGGCGGCTCAGCTCGCCCAAGGCCGGATACGACATCTACTGGAATCTCGTCTATCCCAAGGGCGCCTACATCCTGCACATGGTCCGCATGATGATGTGGACCCCCAAGGACGGGGACGCCCGCTTCAAAGACACCATGCACGAATTCGTGGACAGTCACCGCCTGCAGCCCGCCACCACCGAGGACTTCAAGGCTGTCGTGGAAAAACACATGAGCCAGCAGATGGACCTGGACGGCAATCACCGCATGGATTGGTTCTTCAACCAGTATGTCTATGGCACCGATCTGCCGGCATATCACTTCGAGGGCCAGGCCACGCAGAACGGCGATGCCACCAGCTTGCATATTAAGCTGATTCAGTCCGGGGTCTCGGACAAGTTCAAGATGCTGGTGCCGCTCTACCTGGAGCTGACCGACGGCAAAATCATCCGCTTGGGCTCCATCAACATCACTGGCAACAAAACCATCGACCAGACGGTGAATCTGGGCAAGCTGCCGGCCCCGGTCAAGCGGGTTTCCATCAACTACTACTACGACGTGCTCTCCACCGAGAACTGAAGCCAGCGCTGCGCCGGGTGCGATATACTCCAGACGCAGCAGAAACTAGGAGGTTTCACGATGCGAATTCTCAAATTGGCGGCGGCCGGTGCGCTGGCCGTGACGATCATGGCGGCGCCGGCGGCGATCAAAGCGCAGGCCGGCGATACGGTCCTGAAGCCGGCGGATACACCCAAACTGTTGCCAGCGACCGTCTACTACCGCGGGCAGCAGGCGCCCACGGAACTGCGCAACTCCGGCGGCGTCAAGTTCGCCGACGGCTTCTTCGTTCTCTCTACTCTGGTGGACACCAGCGGCTACTCGACCGGAATCCAGGCCAAGTACCAGGCCTACTTCATCACCGAGGTTCCCCTCAAGGTTGGCGGGCAGAGCCTTGCCGCGGGCATTTATGGCGTGGGATTCGTCGGCGACAAGTTTGTGGTTACGGACGTGGGCGCGCACGATGTGCTCACGGTGGCTGCATTCGAAGATGCAGGGCTGAAACTGCCCAGGCCGCTTCAAGTGGCTGCCGACGGGGCGGGCGGATACCGCCTTTACGCCGGACGCAAGTATGTAACCTTCAGCCGGTAGTTGTCTGTGATCCGTGGCCGGAATCCCAGGTCTCACAAAGGAGAAGCGGGATTCCGACCCGGTAACGGGGCGCGTCCTGACGCATTAGCCCTGTGAGATTGCGCTTGAACCGGTGTGGGAGATGCCGGGGGGGCTTGCGGAGCGGAGAGGCTTCCGGCGCAGCTTCTTGGGCTGGCGCTGGCGAGCCCAACTCATCTTGCCGAGGCGCCTTGCGCATGGGAACCGGCCCAAAAGATCAAGACCGCATAAATAGATAGAGCGTTCTTGCTTGACAAATGGAATGCGCCAACTCACAATCATTGCCTGTCTCCTTGATTGGCGGATCGAAACTCCCCCGCCAAAAATCCTAAGCGAAATTACACAAGCCAACTCGGAGGAACTGTGAATCGCAGATCTGGTGTATTGGTGTTGACCATTGCGACGATCCTGCTGGCCGGAAGCGTGAGCGGCCGGACGGAATCGCCGATGACGCGCCACGTGCGCGAAGTGGTTCTCAATGGGCAAGCGCGGCTAGTCGGGCGGCTTCCCGCAACCCAGGTTCTCAAGATCGACATCGTTCTGCCGCTGCGCGACCAGGCCGGTTTGGATGCGTTTGTAGCCGATGTCTACGATCCGTCCAGCCCAAACTATCGTCACTTCCTGACTCCGGCCGAGACCTCAGCCAAGTTTGGCCCCACCCAGCAGGACTGGGACGCCCTGGTCAGGTTCTCCAAGGAGAACGGTTTCACCGTCGTGAGCGGCAGCCTCATGAAGCGGGATATAGTTCTCACCGGCACGGTCTCGGCCATCGAGTCCGCCTTCCATGTGACGATGCGGACTTACCAGCATCCCACCGAGAACCGCGTATTCTATTCGCCGGACCGCGAACCCAGCATCAACGTGTCCTTCCAGATCGAGCATATCTCCGGCCTGGACAACTACTCCAAACCGCATCCGTTGTACGTCAAACGGAGCGACTACGCGGCGGCCCACGGCATCTCGTCCGAGGCGGTTGTCTCTCACGCCACCACCGGCAGCGGCCCGTCGGCTTCGTTCCTGGGCAGCGACATGCGCGCGGCCTACTACGGCGGAACGGCCCTGACCGGCGCCGGCCAGACCGTGGGCCTGTTTGAATATCTCGGTACCGATCTGGCCGACCTCAGCACTTACTACAAGAACGTCGGCCAGGCCGAGCCTTTTACGCCTAAACTGGTCTCCGTGGATGGCACCAGCCTCACCTGCACATGTTCCTCGAAGAACATGACCACCTGCGAAAACGGCACCACAACCACCAGCTGCGACGATAGCGAGCAGACGCTGGACATGACCCAGGCGATGGGCATGGCGCCGGGGCTAGCCGGCCTGACGGTGTACGTTGGCAGCACGGACACGGCGATCATCAGCGCCATGACCACGACCGAAGACGGCCCGCTGCCGAACACCATTGGCTGCTCATGGGGCTGGACGCCGGCCGATCCCAGTTCACTGGACGGCTACTTCGAGACGATGTCCGCCCAGGGGCAGAACTTCCTCGCGGCCTCCGGCGACGCTTCCACCTGGTCGTCGAGCAACGAAGCATGGCCGGCTGACGATGCGCATGTCGTTTCTGTCGGCGGCACGGACCTGGTAACCTCCTCGGCGGGTGGTCCCTGGTCCTCGGAGACCGCCTGGGCGGACTCGGGCGGCGGCATCTCGCCGGACTCGATCGCCATTCCCTCATGGCAAGCGGTCTCGGGCGTGATCAACTCCAGCAATAAGGGATCGACGACCCTGCGCAACGGCCCGGATCTCTCGGCCAACGCCAACTTCACTTTCTACACATGCTCGGATCAGACGACCTGCCTGGCCAATGAGTACGGCGGCACCAGCTTTGCGGCGCCCATGTGGGCCAGCTACATCGCGCTGGCCAACCAGCAGTATGCGGCCAACAATCCCTCCGCCACCGTCAAGAGCCTCGGATTCATCGACCCGCTCATCTACCCCATCGGTTTGAGCTCTTCGTATCATACCGACTTTCACGACATCACCAGCGGAACCTCCGGCAGCTATTCGGCGGTGACCGGCTTCGATCTCGTCACCGGATGGGGCAGTCCGAACGGCACCAACCTGATCAACGCCCTGGCTCCCGCATCCTCGACGCCCGCCTTCTCGCTCAGCGCCTCGGCGGCTTCGGTGACGGATGGCAGCACTGGCACTTCGGCCGTGACCGAGAGCGTCACCGGCGGCTTTGACACCGCCGTAACCCTGTCGGCCAGCGGCCTGCCCAGCGGCGTCACCGCGGCCTTCAGCCCAACCTCGATAACGGGCGCAGGAACCTCCACGCTGACCTTCACCGCGGCCTCGACGGCAGCGGCAGGCAACTACACCATCACCGTCACCGGAACCCCGGCCAGCGGAACCGCTGAGACGGCCACTCTCACGCTGACCGTCAGCGCAGTTGCGACACCGAGCTTCTCGCTCAGCGCCACGGCTGCCTCGGTTAAGGATGGCGGCACAGGTACTTCCACCATCACGGAGACCATCACCAACGGCTATAACACCGCCGTGACACTGAGCGCCAGCGGCCTGCCCACCGGCGTCACCGCGGCCTTCAACCCAACCTCGATCACCGGCGCCGGCGCCTCGACGCTGACCTTCACCGCGGCTTCGACGGCCACTGCGGGCAGCTACACCATAACCGTGACCGGAACCCCGGCCAGCGGAACCGCCAAGACAACCACCTTGACCTTGACTGTGACTGCGGCGATCACCGGCAGCTTTACCATCTCCGTCTCGCCCACCTCCGGTTACCTGGATCGGGGCCAGAGCGGCTACGCCGTCGTCACCACGACGGCCTCCGGCGGCTTTAACTCCGCAATCACCTTCTCGGCAACCGGCATCCCGTCGGGTGTGACTGGCAGCTTCAGCCCCGCTTCCGTCACGGGTTCCGGCACGACGGATTTCACCTTGACTGTTTCCAGAACCGCTGCCACCGGCACGTATCCGATCACAATCACGGGCACGGGCGGCGGCCTTACCGAATCGACCACCCTCACCTTCGAGGTGTATAGGTAGTCCAACCCACTTGCCGCCAGCGCGCCTCGCGCCGGCGATCGACACAGAACGGCCCGGAGATCTCAATCCGGGCCGTTCCGCATTCCGTCAGAGGCGAGTGGCTTGATCGTATCAACTCTTCAGCGCCACCCGCACGTGCAGCTCCTTCAACTGCTGCTCGGTGACCGTCGTCGGCGCATCCACCATCAGGTCGATAGCCTTAGCGGTCTTGGGGAAGGCGATCACCTCGCGTAAGCTGGGCGCACCGGCCAGCAGCATCACGATGCGGTCCAGGCCGAGCGCGATGCCGCCGTGGGGCGGTGTGCCGTACTCCAGCGCATCGAGGAAAAAGCCGAAGCGCGCATGCGCCTCCTCGTCGCTGATCCCCAGCGACTGGAAGATCTGCTGCTGCACATCCTTGCGGTGAATCCGAATGGAGCCCGAGCCTAGCTCCAGGCCGTTCATCGCCAGGTCATAACAATTCGCCCGAACGCTGGCCGGGTCGGTCAGCAGGTTGGCCATATCGGCCTCGTGGGGCGCGGTAAAGGGATGGTGCGCCGGCATCCACTTGCCGAGGGCCGCGTCGTACTCGAACATGGGAAAGTCGGTGATCCAAATCGGTTGGAAGGCATGTGCGGCATCGACCGCGACGCCACTGCGCGCGGCGGCCTCTTCGACTACCTTTTCGGTTACGCCAAAAGCGCCATGCCGGTCAGCATATTTCTTGGCCAGCTCGGTGCGGAAGCTGCCGGCCGCAGAGTAGACGTTGATCTCCCGCTCGCTCAGCCGGCCCTCGAATTTGGTGTCGCTGGCCTTGATGTGGTGCGCCGGGTCGCCGGCGACGATAATCACAAAGTCGCCCTCCGCCGCCCCGGCCAGCTCGCGCACCTTGACAGCCGCCTCGGGAAAGCCCTTGGCCAGCCGCTTGAAATCGTCGATGAACTTTGCGCCCTTCTTCAGATCGAAGAGCGGATGATTGTCCTCTCTCTCCTTGCGGCTCAATTCGCCCACGTTGGGGATGCGGAAGGCCACCACCGGCAGCGCCGGATCGATCTGCAGTGCGGCAAGGTTCTCATCGGTAAAGGCCGGGCGCACATCGGTAAGTCCGGGCAGGCGCAGGTCCGGCTTGTCGGAGCCGAAGCGCCGCATCGATTCGTCGTAGGTAATGCGCGGAAATGGCGTCCCGAGCGTGACTCCGGCCGCGGCAAAACCCGCCGCCATGAACTTCTCCGTCACCGCGAAGACCGTCTCCTGCCGCGGGAAGCTCATCTCCAAATCGACTTGCGTGAACTCAAGCTGACGGTCGGCTCTCAAATCCTCGTCGCGGAAGCAGCGGGCGATCTGGAAGTACCGGTCGAAGCCGGAGATCATAAGGATTTGCTTGAATATCTGCGGCGACTGAGGCAGCGCATAAAACTTGCCAGGATGCACCCGGCTGGGCACCAGAAAATCCCGCGCGCCCTCGGGCGTGGATTTGGTCAGAATCGGTGTTTCGATCTCCAGAAAGCCCTGCTGGCTCAGGTTGTCGCGGATGGCCAGTGTAATCTCGTGGCGCAGCCGGAAGTTGTGCTGCATCTCCGCGCGGCGCAGATCCACGTAGCGGTACTTGAGCCGGACTTCCTCGTTCTGGATGGCCTCTTCCGAGGGCGAAAACGGCGCCAGGCGCGTGTCGTTCAGCACCAGCAACTGGGTCGTCTCGATCTCAATCTCGCCGGTCTCCATCTTGGGGTTGATGGCGTCGGCATCGCGCAGCCGCACCTTGCCGACCGCAGCCACCACATACTCCGGCCGGACCATCTCGCCCTTGGCGTGGCCGTCGGGCGTGATCTCCTTGTCCAGCACGATCTGGCTGATGCCGCTGCGGTCGCGCAGATCGAGGAAGATCAGGTTGCCGTGATCGCGCCGCCGGTTGACCCAGCCCATCAGCACAACTTGCTGGCCGGCGTCGCCGGCGCGCAGTTCGCCGCAATGATGCGTCCGTTCGAGATTCCCTAGAAAATCGAGTGCCATACTTTGTTGATTGTAATGGAACGGATTCGGCAGGGTTTACGCAATTAGGCGGCAAATCCTGAATGTGACTCTTCCATTCCGGTTTGCGCCCCACTATGATGGACACAAGGAGAGACGAGATGGCAGCCGCGCCGGTTTTTGTGCCCGTCGAAGAATATCTCCAAAGCTCCTACTCGCCTGACGCCGAGTATATCGACGGCCAGATCGTGGAGAGGGAGAGCACGATGGGAGAGAACGAACACTCCGCATGGCAGGCGGCGATCTGCGCCTGGTTTCGCTCACAGGCCGTGAACGCCGGCATCCGCGTTCGCCCGGAACTGCGCGTCCAGGTCGATGCTTCTTTGTATTTGGTGCCCGACGTCACGCTGCTGGATCGCGCCCGTCCCGTTGAGCCCATCGCCACGTACCCTCCGGTGGCCGTCTTTGAGATTCTTTCTCCCGGCGACTCGCTCAAGAAGTTGATGAAGAAGGGGGTGTGGTACGAGTCGATGGGGATTCGCAACATCCTCATTCTGGACCCGGACGGCCCGGCCTATCGTTTCCGTAAAGGACGTCTGGAACCGCTCGCCGAGCGCGCCTTTGTGCTCGAAGGCAGCCAGGCCCGCTTCGACCTGGACGAGATTGCCAAGCTGGTGGATTGAGCGGCGATTTCCCGGTCCCCCAATAGCGAGGAGGTACCCTCAAATTGATAAAATGCTGCAAATCAGGGCCTTCAACACAGAGAGAACTCAAATGAGTACAGAAAAACAAAAGATAGCCATCCTTGCTTGGGGTTCCCTCCTCTGGGAAGAACGGCCTGAGTTCAACGAACAACATGAAAAAGAATGGTATTTTGATGGGCCTGTTCTCAATCTCGAATTCTCAAGGAAATCCAGCAGTCGGCAAGGGGCATTGACGCTGGTGATTGACGATATAAATGGGACACCGACACAAGTGGCTTGGTGCCTCAGTATACGGCAGAGCGTTGAAGACGCCATCTGCGATCTTCGATGTCGTGAGGGTACTACACTCAGGAACATACGCAGTATCCGTCTTCCGACTGATTCTTCTTCGTCACCTTGCCCGATAATTGCAACCTGGGCCAGCGAAAAATACCTTGATGCCGTCATTTGGACCGCGTTGGAGAGTAACTTCAATGGTGATGGAAGACCAGATTTTTCGGTAAATGCTGCTGTGGAGTACATTAAGACGTTGGACCCTTGCGGAAAATCAATGGCTGCTGAGTATATTTGGCGGGCTCCGGCGTTCGTAAAAACCCCATTGCGGGATGCGCTGCAACAAGAGCCATGGTTCTCGCTGGCCAAACCCTTGGTCTAGCATCAGAGTTACATCCGGAACCTTCTTCTTAACAATATCACTTGAATTTAACGCCTACAGAAATGGCCCAGTTATGTACATCAGCGTAGTATTGCTTTTCATTCGGATTGTGAGGAAGGCCCCTAAATAGACCGAGTTTGCCTATTGAAAGAATTGGACTGAGTATTTCGCAATCTAATTCATTGATCTTTTGAAATTTCTTAATCGCAAAATCATCATAGGATGACCCACGCCCCAGTGTTCGAATAAATGAGAGATAGTTATTTGAAAGCACTCCTATACTTCCTCCCGCTTTAGTATATCGACCATAGGCGGCATTGTATGCTGCTTTAGTTAGAATCTGGCAGAGGTATTCATCAGAAGAAAGACATTTGCATTCCTCTCCGATCTGCGCTGAATTCGCATCTATAAACATTTGCCATTTCTCTGCGCTTGCTTTATCGCCGAAAACTCTATTTGCACATTGAGCGGCGAGAGTATACGAATACTCTTTTAGCTCCTCCGGGCTGTTCGATCCAATATCCGCAGTACGGTGTTCAAACGCACGAACACCGCTATCTGCTATGCGCTTTGTAAACCGATCAAGAAACAAAAGGTAGAGTCCCATCTTCGCTTCATTCTCGGTAGCGAGGCCAATCTGCGACACATAGTTTTTCAGAAACGCCATATATTGACCCTCACCCACCACAGTAAGTTTGATGGATTCGCCGCACAAAGATCGCCTTTACGCCCGGTCCAACTCCGCGAAAAGCTCTTTCAAATCGACGCGGATCGGTGTCTCCGGCACGGTGAGTTCGCCGCTTTCGACTGGGTGTATACCGAAGCGGTCGGCGGTCATCGCCGAACGCGTGGCCGGATCGATGATCCAGATATTTTCCACGCCAAAGGCAATGTAATCCTCGATCTTGACGCGGAAGCGGCTCAAGCGGTCTTCGGGCGATAGGATCTCAATGGCGATCAGCGGCGGATGAGTGAGAATCTGTTCTCGCGGCGCATCGGCTCGTAGCACCAGCACATCCGGGCAGCGATAGCGCGTGAATTTGACCTGGGTGCGCACGTCGCTAACTACGCGTGTCTTCCATTCCTCCCGGTGGCTCATGAAAAGAAAGGCGAGGTAAGACTGAATTGCGCCATGATCGTATTCGCCCACGTTCCGCTCCTCGATCCGCCCATCCACATAGTCGCACTCAGGCTCATAGACGGTGTGGAGGTACTCCTCGACCGTAACGAATCCCGGCTCGGTTTGGGGAATAGACAGCGTGGCCATGTCTCAAGTATGCTCCATTACCCATGGGATGCCAAGAGTTTTAAGCTGCTCGTCAGTTGGCGGCAGGCTCGGCAAGAAACACCGCCAGCTCCGCGCGAGGAACCTTTGTCTGTACGCCTGTCGAGAAGTCCTTCACCGTAAGAATACCGGATTGGAGTTCATCCTCGCCCAGGATTACGATTTGGCGGGCCGTCTTGTCGGCCGCCTCGAAGGATTTCTTCAGCCGGAAGCTGCCCTCGCCCAGCTCAATCCACAATCCCTGATGGCGCAGCTCGCGGGCCAGAACCAGCGCCGCAACATTCAGCGCCTCGCCCAGCGGAGCAATAAATGCGTCCGCCTTCCGCGCCGCAACAGCCTCCTGCGCCAGCAACGTCAGCACCAGCCGGTCTTCGCCCATGGCGAAGCCGATCCCCGGCGCGCGCGGCCCGCCCAGCATCTCGCTGAGGCCGTCGTAGCGGCCTCCGCCGAGCAACGCGCTCTGCGCGCCCAGCCCTCCATGGGTGAACTCAAAGGTCGTGCGCGTGTAGTAGTCCAGGCCGCGCACCAGCCGGTGATTGAGCGTGTAAGGCACGCCAGCCGCGTCCAGCGCCGCCGTGACCGCGGCAAAGTGGGCGCGCGAGGCGTCGTCGAGGGAGTCGGCAATCACCGGCAGCGTTTCGATCATCGGTTGATCGGCGGGAACCTTGCAATCCAGCACGCGCAGCGGATTGGTGACGGCCCGCCTCTGGCAATCCGCGCACATCTGTCCCACCACGGGAGCCAGCGCCACCCGCAGCGCTTCGTTGTAGCGCGCACGGTCCGCCGCCGAGCCGACAGAATTCAGCTCCAGCGTCCAGCCCTGGATGCCTAGCTCGTCGAGCAGCGTTGCCAGCATCTCCAACACTTCGGCATCGCGCAGCGGCGACTCGCTCCCCGCTGAGGGCGGCCCGATGACCTCCGCGCCGATCTGCGAGAACTGCCGGTAGCGGCCCTTCTGCGGCCGCTCGCGGCGGAACTGCGGGCCGATGTAGAAGAGCTTCTGCAAGAGCCCGCTCTCGCCCAGCCCGTGCTCGATGTACGCGCGCACCACGCCGGCGGTATTCTCGGGCCGCAGTGTCAGGGACTGCGGCTTCTCCGACTGCGCCCGCGCGCGATCCTCCCAGGTGTACATCTCCTTGGAGACGATGTCGGTCTCCTCGCCCACCCCGCGGGCAAAGAGTCCTGTATCCTCGAAGACCGGCGTGCGAATCTCGCCGAAGTTGTAGCGCGCAAAGACAGCCCGCGCGGTCGCCTCGATGCGGTTCCAAAGCGCCGTCTCCGGCGGCAAAAGGTCCCGCGTGCCGCGAACGGCTTTCAGTGTCTGGCTCATAGAAATTACCTTTGGGTCAACCCTTTAGGATACAAGCTGGACGCGACGGTCCTCTATACGCTTTGAACCGTCCCGCTTTTCACGGACCGGGCGCCGGGAACGTGGGCATCGCCTCACCCATTACCAACGGCTGGCCAGCGGTAATCAGGCGCATTTCCCGGTTTGTGCTTAGAATCTCCTCATGGACGACCCTCTTGTTTCTCTCACACGGCTGCTCGTCGATGTGATTCTGCCCAATCTGAAGTCCGTGCAGGTAAGCCAGGCCGAGCAGATCGCCGCCAACGACCGCCTGGAGAACGCCATCGAGGAGCTGAGCCTGCATCTGGAGTCGCAGTTCGCGCATCTTTCGGCGCAGTTGACAGCCTGCCGCGCAGAGCTGGCGGCGGCGCAGGCGGCCTTCAAGGCGACACATGTGCGCAACGACGCGCTTCAGCCGGACCGGACGACTCTGATCCATTGACCGGTCGGTCCGCCGGGCCGGGCAACCTGCAATAATCTTGTCGTATGAGAACCGTGCTCACGGCGGAGCGGCTTTGGGATGGCGTCCGGCTGCTCGACTTGCCCGTCGTCGGGATTGAGGACGGCCGGATTGCGTCGATCTCGACCTGCGCTAACGGCGAGTTGCCCGGCGAGACGCGTATTCGCGACTTCCCTGGCGCGACGCTCTTGCCCGCGTACTTCGACGTGCACTTCCACGGAGCAAAAGGCCACGACGTGATGGAGGCCACGCCCGAGGCGTTCGACGCCATCGGCGGCTTTCTGGCCTCGCGCGGCACGGCGAGCTTTCTGGCCACCACGGTCACCGCGCCGCTGGATGCGACGCTGCGCTCGCTCTCCGGGCTGGCGAAGCTGGTCGCACGGCCGGCGGTTGCGGGCCAGGCGCGCCCCATAGGCATTCATCTCGAAGGCCCGTTTCTCTCCCACGCCAAGCGCGGCGTGCAGCCGGCGGAGCACCTGCTGGCGCCGGACATTGCCACCTTCGACCGGCTCTTCGAGGCCGCCGAAGGCCGCGTCCGGCTGATGACGCTGGCGCCCGAGCTGCCCGGCGCGGTCGAGTTGGCCGCTCACGCCACGGCGCGCGGCGTCCGCGTCTCGCTGGGCCACTCGAACGCCACCGCCGAGGAAACCCGTGCCGCCATTGCCGCCGGAGCCGTCAGCGCCACGCATACCTTCAACGCCATGCGCCCGCTCGATCATCGCGAGCCGGGGATTCTGGGCACGGTTCTGACTTGCGATTGCCTCTTTGCCGAATTGATCTGCGACGGCATCCACGTCGCGCCGGAGATGGTGAAGCTATGGTGGCGCGCCAAAGGGTCGCAGCGGGCGATTCTGGTCACCGACGCGATGAGCGCCGCGGGAATGCCCGACGGCACGTACCAGCTAGGCGGATTCGCCGTCGAGGTCACCGAAGGCAGAGCCATGGCCCGAGGGGTCCTCGCCGGCAGCGTCCTCACGCTGGACCGCGCGCTGGCCAACTTCATCGAATTCACCGGCGCGCCGCTCGAAGAAGCTCTCCGGCTGCTGACGGTGAATCCGGCTCGGATGACCGGACTCGGCGATCAAGCCGGTTCGCTCGCGGTGGGTCAGCCCGCCAGTCTGGTGGCAGTCGATCAAGCGGGCAAGCTGGTTGGCTCGGTCATCAACGGGGCAGACGGCATTTTGCCGGAATAAACTGCCTGGGATCAGGGGTCAGAGATCAGAGGTCTGGGAACAAGGAACAGTGAACCTGGAAGTGCACACCAGCAAGTTCGTGCGCCGTAAGCCGTGTACTTCCAGATACCCGCAAAAGTGAGATAAACAGCGCAAAATAGGGGTGTCTAAGGCCGTTTATTGCTGTTTTAGGGCTGTTCATGGGCGCAAAATCGGGGGTCAGTTTGCAGCCGGATTCGCAATCCTTTCGCTTTGTTATCCTCGCCTGTCCGCCGAAATGGGGCCCAGACGCCTCGCTCCTGAAGCGCTTCCCCGCCTCGCGCCTTCCGCGCTCCTCGCTAGGCGGTTGGCTTTCAGTTGACGCTCGCCTTCACCGCGAAGCTCTGCGCCGCCGCCGGCGCGGCGGCATAAACATCGCTGCCCGCCTGCGCGGC
>JBEKNI010000051.1:0-28329 GCA_049522975.1 Occallatibacter sp.
GAAGGCCGCTTGGTAGCTCACCGGGCAGGAGGGGTCGCTGAGCAGGTTGCTGACACTGTCGATGGAGACAATCTCGACGCCTTCGGGCGGCGTGAATTCGTGGGTGTCGGAGTACTGTGGCAGTTGGACAGCCCGCTTCATGAAGTCGGCCCAGATGGGCGCGGCGGCGTGGGCGCCCTGTATCTTGATGTCGGTATAATCGTCGTTGCCCACCCAGACAATGCACAGAAGGTTGGTGGTGAAACCGGCAAACCAAGCGTCGTGGTCGGTGCCGGTCTTACCGGCGGCGGGGGCGGTAAATCCCATATTGCGCACCCCGGCGCCTGTCCCGCTGCCCGTCACATCGCTGCGCAGCACATTCTCCATCATGCTGACAGTGAGATAGGCGGCGCGCGGGTCCAGAATCTGCTTCGAATCGGGCGAGTAATCGGTGATGATATCGCCGGTGGGCGTGCGCACGCTGGCCAGCATCCATGGGTCCAGGTGCAGGCCTCCGTTGGCGAAGATGGTGTAAGCGCCGGCCATATCCAGCGGTGTCGCGTCATAGGAGCCGATGGCCATCGACGGCGTTCCTTGCGCGCTCTTCACACCGGCCTCGCGAGCCAGAGCCGCCACGCGATCGAAACCTACCAGAGAGGCCAAGCCAATGGTGGCGTTGTTCAGTGAGCGCATCAGCGCGTGGCGCGCCGTGCAACTGCCGCAGTACTCTTCTTCAAAGTTCTTGGGTGTGTACTCGTAGGGTGTGCCCTCGCCGTAGGTAGTCCGCTCGTCCTTCAAGATGGTCAGCGGCGAGAAGAGCTTGGTTTGGCCGGGCAATAGCGTGCCATCGACAGCCGTGGCAAAGGCCGAGGCATAGACGAACGGCTTGAAGATGGAGCCCGTCGGACGCTTGGCCACCGCATGGTTCAATTGCGAGTTGCCATAACTGCGCCCGCCTACCAGCGCCAGCACCTGGCCAGTGTGCGGGTTCAGCGCCACCAGCGCCACCTGCGGATAGATATAGGGTATGCCCTTCTTTTTATCGCGCGCATGCAGCCGGTCCACCTGCTCGTCCACCACGTGAATCGTGGATTCGACCGCCTCGGTCGCTTCGCGTTGCAGATCGGGATCGAGCGAAGTGTAGATGCGCAGGCCTTCGTGGTTGAAGTCGCGCTCACCCAGCCTTTGAATCAGTTGATCGTGAACCAGGTCCACAAAATAGGGCGCCTCGTTGGCGTCCACGCTCTGCTCGGTCAAATTCAGCGGCTCGTTCTTGGCTGCTTCGGCCTGTGCATTGGTGATGGCGCCGGTTTCCACCATCGAGTCCAGCACCAGGTTGCGCCGCTCGATGACCTGGTGGGCATGGCGAAAGGGATTGAAGTAGCTGGGCCGCTGAATAATGCCGGCCAGCATCGCATCCTCGGCCAGGTCAAGCTGGCGCACATCCTTGCCAAAGTAGGTCTGCGCGGCCTCGCCGAATCCGTCGATGGAGAAGCTGCCATGTTGTCCCAGGTTGATCTCGTTGGCGTACATCTCGAAGATCTGCTGCTTGGTGAAGCGGTGTTCCAGTTGGAAGGTGATGACGATCTCGATGAGCTTACGCTTGAATCTCTTCTCGGGGGTGAGGAAGAAGTTCTTCGCCAACTGCATGGTGAGCGTGGAGCCGCCCTGCTGCTTGCGGCCCGAGATCACATCGCGATAGACCGCGTCCAGCAGCCGCCAGTAGTTGACGCCGCTGTGCTCGAAGAAGCGCCGGTCTTCGATGGCCAGGACCGCCTGCAAGAGATTCTGCGGGATTTCGTTGTAGGTGAGCAGCCGCCGCTTGGTGCGGTTGGCGTCCTCGCTCAGGCCGGTAATCAGCAGCGGCTCCAGCTCATAGCTGGCCAGCGCCTCGCCATGGGCATCGGTGATCGATTCCACCACCCCTGCGCCGACACGGATGGTTGCGCTGTCTTGCGCGTGGTAGGATTGCGGGCCGGGGCGCACGGTGATAGTCTGCGTGCCCTGCTTGAAGGTTCCCAGCGGCGACATCTGCACGGCGCCATCGGCCGAGTAGCCGGCCTGGCGCAACTCGTCGGCGATCAGCTTCACAGAGAGTTTTTGCCCCGGGCGCAACTCGCGAGGCGCAGCAAAGATCTTGGCCGTGTTGGCAAAGATCGGCTGCTTCAGACGGTCGTCCACCACATGCTGATACTTCATGTAGTAGTAGCCGAAGACACCGAAAAAGCTCAGCGCGGCGACGGCAAATGTCAGGTATGCGGCCCAGAGCAGCAGCGTTCTCCAAGAATACTTTCCCTCGGTCCTTGGAATCCTGATCTTCAACGCCATCGCCGCTCCTTAATTACAGTGGTCAGTGAACAGTGAACAGTGGTCAGTGAACAGTGGTCAGTGGTCAGTTGTTACGATACGTCGATAGCTCCCAGCAGCGCGTCCTCCGCGACGCGCTCCTTCACTAGCTTCACCACTTCACTTAACTCTACATCCACGCTAGTTGATGTAGAGCGAGTTACCAACTCGACCTTACCCTCGGCGGCCTTCTTGCCCACGTTGACGCGGTAGGGGATGCCGACCAGGTCCGCGTCCTTGAATTTGACGCCGGCGCGCTCATCTCTGTCATCCAGCAGCACGTCGAGGCTCGCCGCCTCCAGCTCCGCAGCCAGTTTGTCGCCGGTTTCTTTGAGCAGCGGGTCGGTCATATTCGTGACGGTGACGACCACCGTAAAGGGCGCAATCGAGGCCGGCAGCCAGAAGCCGTTCTTGTCATTCGACTGCTCGATAGCCGCCGTCAGAATACGCTCGATGCCGATGCCGTAGCTGCCCATGATGGGCGTAACTTCCTTGCCGTTGGGGTCGAGCACGCGCGCGCCCATCGACTCGGAATACTTGTAGCCCAGCTTGAAGATGTGGCCGACCTCGACCGCCTTGTCTTTTTTCAATATGCCTGAACATCCTTCTCGCGGGCAGCCTTCGCCTGCGTTTACATTACGAATGTCGGCTGCGAGGGTCCATGAGAAATTGCGACCGGGAGTGACGTTGCGCACGTGATAGTCGAGCTTGTTCGCGCCGCAGACCATATTCTTGCGGCCTTCAAGCGAGCTGTCCAGGATGACGACAGGACGATCATAATAGACACGAAAAGACGAGGGCTTCGGACTCAAAGTGCCGTATAGTGTCTCTACGCCGCTGTTCGTCTCATCTTTTTTGAAGACCGAGAAGGATTTTGGCAAGATGCCATGCTCTTGTATAAATCTGAGATTTTCAATATCTAGAGGTTCTAGACCAACTGGTCCTAAATAACCTGCGGGTGAAGTGAGAGTTTTCAATACTTGAATTTCATGAAGTCCTTTCGCAGGTTTTTTCGCCAAATTACGGGCCTCTGACACGAATGTGTACAGAATTTCGTCCGAGTCCATAAACTCCAATATATTGACTGAGAGTAACGAAGCTAATTTGGCCTCGTTAAGGTCGTGATCCCCACGCAGCAAAATAACGACCGGAACCATAGCTTCTCCATTTGGGCCAATAAAGACAGCATAGTATGCCAGGCACTTGATGTCGTTGGCCGGGCTCATCTTCAAAAAGGCAGCAATGTCGGCGATGGCGCCCATGCCGGGCGTGTGAATCAGCTCCGGCTTACCATCGCCGGTCGGCTCCATCTCCACCACCCGCTCCAGCCGCGAAGTTGCCTTCTCCAGATTGGCCGCATACCCGCAGACCGGACAGCTTGCGATCAGATCCTCGCCCGCGTCGGTGTAGACCATGAACTCTTGCGATTGCGAGCCGCCCATCGCGCCCGAATCCGCCTCGACGGCCACAAACTTCAACCCGCAGCGCGTGAAAATCTTGCGGTAGACAGCATCGTGCAAATCAAAGCTCCGGTCGAGACCGGCCTTGTCAACGTCAAAGGAGTAGCTGTCCTTCATGGTGAACTGGCGCGTGCGCAGCAGGCCGGACTTGGGCCTCGCCTCGTCGCGGAATTTGGTCTGGATTTGGTACCAGATTTGCGGCAACTGCTTGTAGCTGCGCAGTTCGCCGCGGGCGATGGTGGTCATGATCTCTTCGTGAGTCATGCCCAAACAGAGCTCGGCCCCCTTGCGGTCCTTGAGCCGGAACATGTTTTCGCCCATGCCGGTCCAGCGTCCGCTCTGTTCCCACGGCTCCTTGGGATGGATCGCCGGGAGGTAGAACTCCTGGCCAATGCGGTCCATCTCCTCGCGCACGATGCCGATGATCTTGTTGATCGACCGCTGGCCGAGGAAGAGATAGTTATAGATGCCCGCGCCGAGCTGGCGAATGTAGCCGGCGCGGACGAGAAATCTGTGGCTGGCCACTTCGGCGTCCGCCGGGGCCTCGCGAAGAGTGGGAATAAACAGTTTCGACCAGCGTTGCATAGAGATGAGCGCGAACTTTCCCGCCGGGCGGGCCGGCGCAGGAGGTTTTTCCGATACTCTCTATTCTAAATGTTCCGGGCGTTGGATTGTTGCGATGTTTGCGGCGGCTAGCAACGTCGGCCGCGTTCTCCAGATATAATGCGGGGATGGTCTCTTGGGTCCGTCCGGCGGGTCGACCGGCATGACAAGATTTCTGCGCCTCCTGCGCTACATGCTGCCTTATTGGCTGCAGGTACTGCCGGGCGTGTTGCTGCTGGCCATGGTGGGCCTGCTGGACACCTTTCGCATTCTCCTTCTCCAGCCCATCTTCGACCAGGTTCTGAGGCCGGACGCGCCCGAGGGACCCATCACGCTCGGTCTTGCCAAGAGCCCCTGGCATTTTGACCTGCGGCTCTTGGTTCCCCATTTCATGCACATGCATAATGCCTGGAATGTGGTGGCCTTCGCGCTGGTGGTCTCTACGCTGATTAAGGGAATCTGCGATTACACGGGCACTTATCTGGTGAACTACGCCGGCTTCGGCACCATCACCGATCTGCGCAACCACCTCTATGAGGCGACGTTGCGGCGCTCCTTCAGTTTCTTTCACAAGCACGCCACGGGCACCATCCTTTCCACGCTTATCAACGACGTGGACCGGGTACAGGTTGCTCTCAGTTCGGTGATCAGCGACTTTCTCCAGCAGTTCTTCACTTTCGTTGTAGGTCTGGTCTTCGTCGTCCGCCTGGGCGGATACCTGAGTTGGGCGCTGGTGCTGTTTGTTCCGGTGGTCATCACCTCCTCCCGCAAGATTGGCCGCGAGGTCCGCACCCGCACCCGCACCGGCCAGGACAAGCTGGCGGAGATCCAGAACATTGTTCATGAAACGGTGACCGGCCACCGGATCGTAAAGGCCTTCAGCACCGAGGTGTGGGAGATTCTGCGATTCAAGAGCGCTGCCCGGCGGCTCTTCCGCGCCAACCTGCGCAGCGTGCGCATTCAGTCCATCAGCTCGCCCTTGATGGATTCGATCGGCGCTGTGGCCATCGCCATGATGCTGTTCATCGGACGCAATGAAATCCTTCACGGCCGCATGACCATGGGCCTCTTCGGCGCGTTCATTATTCTGCTCTTCAAGCTCTACGACCCGGTGCGCAAATTCGCTTACTTCTATAACAGCTTCCAGCAAGCCATGGGCGCTTCGGCTTCCATCTTCGGCTTCTTTGATGCCGAGGACGATGTGAAAGAAAAGCCGCGCGCCGCCGTGTTGAAGGGCTTCAAGGAGTCCATCCGCTTTGAGAATGTGGGCTTTTCTTACTCGACCGAAGAGGGTGAGCACCAGATTCTGCACCATGTCGATATCGAGGTGCAAGCTGGTGAGGTTCTGGCGCTGGTAGGTCCCAGCGGGGCAGGGAAGTCCACCCTGGCCAACCTGATTCCTCGCTTCTTCGATGTGACCTCCGGCCGCATTCTCATCGACGGCCACGACCTGCGCGACCTGACGCTAGGCTCGCTGCGCCGCCAGGTTGCACAGGTAACGCAAGAGACTATCCTCTTCAACGACACGGTACGCAACAACATCGCCTACGGTCATCCCGAAGTTGACATGAAGCTGGTGGAAGAGGCCGCGCGCAACGCCCTGGCCCACGAATTCATCCTGCACATGCCGCAGGGCTATGATACGGTGATCGGCGAGAAGGGCTTCCGGCTCTCCGGCGGCGAGCGCCAGCGCCTGGCTATCGCTCGCGCCATCCTGAAGGATGCGCCGATCCTGATTCTCGACGAGGCTACCTCGTCGCTCGACGCCGAAAGCGAATCCCTGGTGCAGTCCGCGCTGGCCAACCTGATGCAGAATCGCACGGTGCTGGTCATCGCTCACCGGCTGGGAACGATTCGCCGCGCCAACCGCATCGCCGTCCTCGAAGACGGGCGCATCACCGCCATTGGCTCACATGACGAACTATTGAGCGCCTCGGCCACCTATCAGCGGCTCTATCAACTGCAATTCATGGACGTGCCGGAAGGGCAGGGAACAGGGACTAGGGACTAGGGAAAGAGGGACTAGGAGGCTTGCTGCGCGGAGGGATAGAAAGATGCAGATTTATTCGATGACAGGGTTTGCGCGCTCTCAAGTTCGTGTACACGATCAACTCAGCTATACGCTGAGCGTCAAGACTGTGAATCACCGCTTTCTCGATGTGCAACTGCGGCTGCCTTCAGGCCTGGATGCGCTGGAGATGGAGCTGCGTAAAGCGCTCAAAGACAACCTGATTCGCGGCCACGTGGATCTTACGCTCTCCGTGGATCGCAGTAGCCAGCAATCGGCGGGCTACAACCGGGAACTGGTAAACGGCTATCTGGCCGCCTTCGCAGCTGCGCGCGAGGAGCATGGGCTGGGCGGCCAGCCGGACCTGAACGCAATTCTGCGACTGCCCGGAGCGCTGCAGAGCGACAACCGCTCGAATGGCGACGAGGAACAGACCGCACTGGCCGAAAGCGTGCAGCGCGAGATTGCGCCGCTGCTCGACCAGTTAAAGACGATGCGGGCGCGGGAAGGCGAGGCTCTTGTGGCAATCCTGCATGGCACCCTTGACCGCTTGACCGAGGCCACCGAGGGAGTTGCGGCGCTGCGTCCCGAGGTCGAGGAGCGGTATCAAGCGCGGCTTACACAGCGGCTGGAAGCGGCTACCGGACCGGAGTTCAACAGGCAGCGGCTGCTGGAGGAAGTTGCGGTCCTCGTCGAACGCAGCGACATCTCCGAGGAACTAGAGCGAATGACCACCCACATCGGCCACTTCCGCGAATTATTGGCCACCGGCGGCGAAGTGGGTAAGAAACTCGATTTCCTGCTCCAGGAGATGAACCGCGAGGCCAACACGCTGCTCTCCAAGACCGGCGGCGCAGGCGGCAAGGGAACCCGCATTACCGAACTGGGACTGGTGATGAAATCGGAGATTGAAAAAGCCCGCGAGCAGATTCAGAACGTGGAGTAGCAAAGAAGTGAACAGTAGACAGCGAACAGCGAACAGTTTTGTTCTCGTAACATGAGCGGATTTGGCCGCAGGACACAGCTTGATATGCCGGATAGCTGAGAACTATTTCGTCTGTCCATTGACCACTGTCCACTGTTCACCGGCAAGAGGATAATTGCATCATGGCGGGAATTCTCTTCATCATCTCGGCGCCCTCCGGCTCGGGCAAGAGCACGCTGGTCAACGAGGTGCGCAAGCAGTTGACGGGAATCGAGTTCTCCGTCTCCTGGACTACGCGCCCGCCGCGCGGCTCGGAGCAGGACGGGCGCGAATATCACTTCACCACCCGCGAGGAGTTCGAGCGGATGATCGCCGCCGGCCTCTTCCTGGAGCACGCCGAGGTCTTCGGCAACTACTACGGGACGGCGCGCGCATCGCTCGATCAGGCCCGGCGCGAGGGCCATGACCTGGTGCTGGACATCGACGTGCAAGGCGCGGCGCAGGTGCGCGCCAAAATGCCGGAGGCAGTCAGCATCTTCGTCCTGCCGCCCAACCCTAAGGTCCTGCGCACCCGCCTTCGCAATCGCAGCCGCGCCGAGGGAGTTGAGGACGAGGCTGAGGTCTTCCGCCGCCTGAGCGAGGCTCGCAAGGAGATTGAGAATTATTGCGAGTACGGCTATATTTTGATTAATGACGTTCTCGACCGGGCAGTGGCGCAACTGGAGGCCATTATCCGGGCCGAGCGATTTTATCGCAACGACGAACCGATAGCCTTCCGTTCGCGCCGGGTGTTGGAGGTGGCCGCGGGCTGCCTGCAGGTCAACTCGCTGGAGCGGCTGAAGCCCGTGCTCGAGGCCTTCAAGATTGGCCAGCCGCCAGACCAGCAGCAGTTTAACTTTGAAGAGGACTCCGATGACGATTGAAACCGGCTTCGACTCGAACTACCGCAAGGTTCTGGTGGCAGCCCGTCGCGCCCGCCAGTTGCAGAGCGGCTCCCGCGCCCTGGTCGCCACCCACTCCACCAAGCCCTGCCGCATTGCCCAGGAAGAGATCACCGCCGGCAAGATCGCCTACGTCAAAGCCGACGTGCCGGTCGTCAAACCGGCAATCGAAGGTCCAGCTATTCCTATCCTGGCCAGTTGAAGCCGGCGGCATATTTTCACCCCTTGCTGGCTGGCTCCTTTTCTACCAGCGGCACCCAGAAACGGAAACAGGCGCCCTTTCCCGGAAGGCTCTGGACCTCGATGCCGCCGCCGTGCGCAGCCAGTATGGCGCGCGCGATGGCCAACCCCATTCCCGTTCCCTTTCCTTTGCCGGCGCTCTTTTTGCCCCGGTAGAACTTCTCGAAGATAAAGGGCAGGTCGGCGGCATCGATGCCCCGGCCTTCATCCTCGACGCGGAACTCCAATCGGTCGCCAATGCGTTGGCAGCCGAGGAGGATGCGGCGGCCGGGGGGCGTATACCGGGCCGCGTTCTCGAGCAGGTGGCGCAGCACCCGGCTCAGCAGGTGTGGATCGAACCAAGCCGGCCTGTCCCGATTCTCCGGTTCTTCCACTGCGATCATCACCCGGTGCGCGGCCAGCGCGGCGCGCGACTCCTCCACCGCCTGTTCCAGCAGCGCGCGTGGATGCTGCGGCGTTCGGCGGACCTCCACCACGTTGGCGTCTATTTCGGCCATCTCGACGGCCGCCCCGATCAGCCTGTCCAGCCGTGAACTCTCCTCATCGATGATGGCTGTCAGGTCAAGCCGCGCCGCCTCGTCCAGGCCCTTACCCCCAAGCAGCGTGGTCGCGGCGGCTCGGATGGCAGTGAGAGGCGTGCGTAGTTCATGCGTCAACGAGTCGATCAGCGCCGTGCGCAACCGTTCCCCCTCGTGTGCCGCCTCCAGATGGGCAGAAGCCTCGATGGCCGTGGCGCGGGTGAGCGCAATGGCAACCTGGGCGCTGACCGCCGTGGACACCTCGCGGGAAAGCCTGGCCGGCCGGAATCCCAGCGCCCCGACCGGCCGCAGGCCGAGCATCAGCGTTCTCACCGTGAACTCCCCCGGAATGACCAATGTCGGGTTCTCGCCCAGGGTCATGGCTCGCAGGCTGGCCAGGATGCTCATCGGCAGATCCTGGGTTGAGGTGTAAAACTGGTCCTGATCGCGGACATAGAGCACCACTCCGTCCAGCGCGAAGATCCGCGCGATCAGCCGGGGCAGGTCCCGGATCAGCCCGGCGGCATCCTCCTGCAGCATCATCTCCTGCGAGAGTTCGTAAAGCCGCTCCACGTCCTCGCGGCGCTCGACGGCCTGTCGCGCCTGGGCACGCGCCCGCTCGGACACCCGGCCCACCACTAGGCAACTGAGCAGGAATGAGATCATTGCCACCCACTCCTGTGCGCCAGCCAGCCGGAAGCTGCGGTAGGGAAGCAGGAAATAATAATCAAAGGAGAGCGCGCTCAACGCCGCAATGTACAACGCCAGCCATTGGCCCGCCTGAGTGGCCGACCACACCACCAGCACCAGAAACACCATTCCAGCTGCAGTCGAGTCTGCGCTCAGCCAGACAAGCAGCATGGTGGCTGCCGCCACGATCAGCGTCCCAACGAACCAGTGGAGCATCCCCCTCGAATCGGAGAGCCCTTCCATGATATTCATCACTGAAATCATACCCGTCCGGGCGAATGATGTAATCTGCTATGGAAAGAAGAAAGACATGCCCGGCAGAATTCTAGTCATCGATGACGAACCGCAGATTACCCGCGTGTTGCGCGCCGCGCTCTCTGCGCAAGGCTTTGATGTGCGCACAGCCAACGATCCGGAGGAGGGCCTGCTGACCTTCAAGGAGTGGCCGCCGGACCTGGTGGTCTCCGACCTGATGATGCCCGGCCTGAGCGGAGTCGAGGTCTGCCGCGCCATCCGCGCCCAATCCAAGGTTCCGGTGCTGATTCTCTCTGTCCGCGACCACGAGCGCTCGAAGGTCGAAGCCCTCGACGCGGGGGCCGACGACTATGTGACCAAGCCCTTCAGCATTCAGGAGTTGCTGGCACGCGTCCGCGCGCATCTGCGCCGCGCCCCAGAGCGCGCCGCCGCGGCCATCGAAGCCGGCGACTTCGTGGTGGATGCGGTGGCTCACTCGATGACTGTCCTGGGAAAGCCTATCCATCTGACGCCCAAGGAATTCGATCTGCTGCTGCACTTGGCCCGCCATGCCGGCAAGGTGATGACCCATCGCGCGCTGCTGACCACTGTTTGGGGGGCTCAGTCGGCCCATCAGCCGGAGTACCTGCGGGTCTTCATCGGCCAGTTGCGCAAGAAGCTCGAAACCGAAACCGGCAAGCAGTACATCCAGACCGAACCCTGGGTGGGATACCGCTTTGTCCCCGAGGGATGGACCGGCAACGAAGAGTGAGCGGCGGCGCGAGACTCTTTGAATGGGGCGGGTTGGAATCGAGGTCTCCCATCCTTTGCAAGAAACGCGAAGGATGAAGCACCCGGCCGACCTCTGTCCCGCATGACGGCACTATACCGGTCACTCTCACCGCCCCTTACGGTTTATTTAGGAAATCTTTTCGATACTCAAACTTGGCGTGAGCCAGAATCGTTCTTGAGCAGGCGGCTTCCCCAACAACCTGCTCATAGAAGTGCGGGAGATGCGATGCAAGATGTAGCGATGTTGCTGTTTACGGTAGTTTTCTTCGGCCTGGCGTTCCTCTACGTCAAGGCATGCCAGAAGCTGAGGTAGCCATGCAAACCGACATCATCACCCTCGTCGCCCTGATTTTGTCCGTTCTGCTCTTTGGATACCTGGTCCTCAGCCTGCTCTTCCCGGAGAAATTCTGACATGTCCGCCAACGGCTGGTTGCAATTTGCCATCTTCTGCCTGATTCTGCTGGCAAGCGTTCGCCCGGTGGGCATCTATCTGGCCCGCGTACTGGAAGGGGAACGCACCTGGCTCGATCCGGTGCTTCGGCCCTTCGAGCGGCTGATTTACAAGCTCTCCGGCGTCAATTCCGGCAAGGAGATGAACTGGCGCGAGTACGCCTATGCCCTGTTGGGCTTCTCGGCCGTCACCATGTTGCTGACCTATGGCTTGGAGCGGTTGCAAGCCTACCTGCCGTGGAACCCGCAAGGTCTCGGCGCGGTTGGACCGGACCTGGCCTGGAATACCGCCGCCAGCTTTACCACCAACACCAACTGGCAGTCGTATACGCCCGAGACCACGATGAGCTATCTGACCCAGATGGCCGGCCTGGCGACTCACAACTTTTGGTCGGCTGCCGTGGGCATCGTCGTGGCAGTGGCTCTCATCCGCGGCATCAAGCGGACGACCTCGGCAACCATCGGCAACTTCTGGGTGGACATGACTCGCACGCTGCTTTATGTGCTGCTGCCCGGCTCGATCCTTTATGCGCTGCTGCTGGTTGGCCAGGGAGTACCGGCGAACCTGAGCGCCTACACCCAGGCGAAGACGTTGGAAGGCCAGACGCAGACCATTGCCCAAGGTCCGATAGCCTCGCAGGAAGCCATCAAGATGCTGGGCACCAATGGCGGCGGATTCACCAACGCCAACAGCTCCCACCCCTTCGAAAATCCCACGCCGCTTTCAAACTACCTGCAAATCCTCTCGATCTTCATCATTCCTGCGGGGCTTACCTACACGCTGGGCCGCATGACCGGCTCTCCGGGTCACGGCTGGGCTGTGTTGGCGGCCATGTTCGTGCTTTTTGCCGCTGGATTCACGGTTGTTTACTGGGCCGAGTCGCAACCGCATCCCATGCTGGACAAGAGCAAAGTCGCGCAAACCGGTTCCGCGACCGCGCCGGCTGGCAATATGGAAGGCAAGGAGGTGCGCAACGGCATCGCCGAAAGTTCGCTGTTCGCCACCGTCACCACCGACGCAAGTTGCGGCGCCGTCAACGGGATGCACGACAGCTTCACTCCATTGGGCGGAATGGTGGTGCTGATCAACATCATGCTCGGCGAGGTGGTCTTCGGCGGAGTCGGGTCCGGCCTGTACGGCATCCTCATCATGGTGGTGCTCTCGGTCTTCATCGCCGGCCTCATGGTGGGCCGGACGCCGGAGTACCTCGGCAAGAAGATCGAGGGATACGACGTGAAGATGTCCATGCTTTATGTGCTCATCTTCCCGCTCATCATTCTCTCGCTCACCGCGGCCTTCGTGCTCGCGCCGGTGATTGGCCTTGGCAGCCTGAACAATCAGGGGCCGCACGGGCTTACCGAGATTCTCTACGCATTTACCTCGGGCGCGGGCAACAACGGCTCGGCCTTTGCCGGCCTGAACGCCAACACCTGGTGGTACAACGTAGCACTGGGCTGGGATATGCTCTGCGGGCGGCTTCTGATGATGATTCCGGTGCTGGCCCTGGCCGGCAACCTGGCAAGCAAGAAGAGTGTGCCTCCCTCGCCAGGAACCTTTCCGGTGAATGGCTCGCTGTTTACCGTGCTGCTGGTCGGCGTGATCCTGATTCTGAGCGCGCTCACCTTTTTCCCGGCGCTGAGCCTGGGACCGATTCTGGAACACCTGCTGCTCCATGGCAATCCAGGGCAGCTTTTCTGATCTCCTAGCTTCTAGCTACTAGCTCTTGGTCGTCAGAGATGAATCTCAGATTTTTCCAGCATCGGCAGCTAGAAGCTAGAGGCTAGCAGCTAGCGGCTGAATCAAGAAACGGACTGTCATGCTTGAAAAGAAGAGTCTTTGGAACACGGATATCATGGCCCAGGCGCTGGTGGATTCGGTGCGCAAGCTCGATCCCCGCTGGATGGTCAAGAACCCGGTGATGTTTGTGGTCGAAGTGGGCAGCGTGCTGACCACGGCGCTGCTCATTGACAACATTGTCCACCATCGCCCGGGCTTCGGCTTCAACCTCCAGATCACCCTCTGGTTGTGGTTCACGGTTTTGTTCGCCAACTTCGCCGAGGCCATGGCCGAGGGCCGCGGCAAGGCCCAGGCCGATACACTGCGCAAGGCCAAGGGCGAAACCATCGCCCGGCGCTACACGGCGACGAATGCGCTGGAAGACGTTGCCAGCGGCCTGCTCCGTTTGGGCGACGTAATCTACGTCGAGGCCGGTCACTACATTGCCGGCGACGGCGAGGTCATCGAGGGCGTGGCCTCGGTGGACGAATCGGCAATCACCGGCGAGTCGGCCCCGGTAATCCGGGAAGCCGGCGGCGACCGCTCGGCAGTCACCGGGGGAACGAAAGTTCTGTCGGACTGGATCAAAGTCCGCATCACCTCCAACCCCGGCGAGACCTTTCTCGACCGCATGATCGCTTTGGTCGAGGGCGCAACCCGGCAGAAGACGCCCAACGAGATCGCCCTGAGCATTCTGCTTTCCGGCTTGACCATCGTCTTTCTGCTGGCCGTGGTCACATTGCAGCCCTTCGCCATGTACTCGAAAGCCCCGCAGACCATCTTCGTGCTTGTCTCGCTGCTCGTCTGCCTGATTCCGACCACTATCGGCGGGCTGTTGTCGGCCATCGGCATTGCAGGCATGGACCGCCTGGTGCAGTACAACGTGCTGGCCATGAGCGGACGCGCAGTCGAGGCCGCCGGCGACGTGAATACCCTGCTGCTGGACAAGACCGGCACGATCACCCTGGGCAACCGCCAGGCCACGGAGTTTATTCCCGCGCCGGATGTGAGCCAGGAGCGGCTGGCCGACGCCGCACAACTCAGTTCGCTCTCCGACGAAACCCCCGAAGGCCGGTCCATCGTTGTATTGGCGAAGGAAAAGTACAAGTTGCGCGGTCGCGACCTGGGAAGCATCCACGCCGAGTTCGTGCCCTTCACGGCCCAAACTCGCATGAGCGGCGTCAACCTGCCCGGCTCGCGCATTCGCAAGGGATCGGTGGACGCCATCTCTCGCTTTCTTGAAGAACAGGGTTCTTCGCTGCCCAAGAAGGTGCGCGACTCCGTCGAAGAGATTGCGCGCCTGGGCGGCACGCCGCTGGTGGTGGCCGAGAATTCGACCGCGCTGGGCGTCATCTATCTCAAGGACATTGTCAAGGGCGGCCTCAAGGATCGGCTTGCCCGGCTGCGCGCCATGGGCATCCGCACCATTATGATCACCGGCGATAACCCTCTGACCGCCGCGGTGATCGCCCGCGAGGCCGGCGTGGACGACTTCCTGGCCGAGGCCAAGCCCAAAGACAAGATGGACCTGATCAAGCGCGAGCAGTCAAGAGGCAAGCTCGTTGCCATGACCGGCGACGGAACCAACGACGCCCCCGCGCTGGCTCAGGCCGACGTGGGCGTGGCGATGAACTCGGGCACACAGGCCGCTAAGGAAGCCGGCAACATGGTCGATCTGGACTCCAACCCCACTAAGCTCATCGAGATCGTCGAGATCGGCAAACAGCTACTGATGACCCGGGGCGCCCTGACCACCTTCTCCATCGCCAATGACGTGGCCAAGTACTTCGCCATCATCCCCGCCATGTTCGCCGGCGTCTTCCCGGTGCTGGGCGCGCTGAACATCATGCACCTTGCTACCGCGAACTCGGCCATTCTCTCGGCGGTTATCTTCAACGCCGTCATCATCGTGGCCCTCATTCCCCTGGCTCTCAAGGGCGTGAAATACGAACCCAAGGCAGCCGATATTCTGCTGCGCAACAACCTGCTCATCTATGGCTTCGGCGGCATCGTCATACCGTTCTTCGGCATCAAGGCCATCGACATGGCATTGGTGGCCCTGCATCTGGCGTAGCTCGAATCCCGGAGCCGCGAGTGAGGCTTCCGAAGCTACAAGAAGTGGCATTCGGAAGCACAGGGAAGGCATTCGGAGCTACAAGAAGCGTCAGGGCACGACTTCAGTTGTGCCGATATGTATCAGAATAAGCGCCGGGCTTTAGCCCCTGCGGGTTGTTTTAGGAGAACGAAAATGCATTCGGTCTGGAAGACATCGATTCGCTTCACCCTGGTTACGACGCTCCTGCTGGGCCTGGGCTATCCGCTGCTGGTTACCGGCATCGCATCAGTGGTCTTTCCCAAACAGGCCGCCGGCAGCCTCATCAAGCTTCAGGACGGTACGGTCATCGGCTCCGAGTTACTGGCCCAGAGCTTCACTTCCGACCGCTACTTTCATCCCCGGCCGTCGGCTGCGGGCAACGGCTATGACGCCACCGCATCAGGCGGCTCGAATCTGGCTCAATCCAGCAAGACTCTGGTCACTCGCATTCAGGGCGACATCGACAAGCTGGCTGCCCAGAACCCCGGCAAGCCGGTGCCCATCGATTTGGTGACGACCTCCGGCTCCGGCCTCGATCCCGACATCACCCCGGACGCCGCCTACTATCAGGCACCGCGTGTCGCCAAAGCCCGCAACCTGAGCGAAGAGAGCGTCAAGAAGCTCATCGTGCAACGCATTGCTGGCCGCCAGTTGGGCCTGCTCGGCGAACCCAGAGTCAATGTCCTCGAACTCAACCTGGACCTCGACAAGCTCGCGAAGTGAGCTTATTTCAATAGCGAAATCTCCAGGTCCCGCCGCGCGGCGCCTACGTTGCCGCCTGAGTCCAGGTCGCCGGCTGGGAAGCACTCGGCCAGATCCTCAGGCTCCTCGACGGCCAAGCGGCCTGCCAATGCGATCAGCGCTAGAAGCAGCCAGGTGCTGCGGCTCTCCTCGACAGTGTCCACCAGCGAAGTGATGAGCCAGACGAGCAGCGCCGTGACCATCGTCCATCGGATTGGCCCACGGGTTCGGCTGATCGACCACAGGGCCGCGGCCACGATGACCGATGCCAAGAACAGCGCGCACAAGCCTCCGGAAACCGCGATCGACAGAGCCGTGTTGTGGGCCGTATCAAGGGGCCCCAGGCCTGACGCCGAGACAAACGTGCCGGCCCCCGTTCCGAAAAATGGCGCCTGGACAAATGCATGCCATCCCGCCACCCAGATATTCCGCCGCAGATTCAGGTCCCCGCCTTGAAGTTGCTCGGCGATGGTCGCCAGCCGCTCGAAGGTCCCGTGGGGAACGATGAACCATAGGAGGGCGGCAATCGGCGGCAAAGCCAGAGTGGCGGCCAGCACCCGGCGCGGGTGAGCACGCGCCAGCAGAACTCCGCTGCCTGCAAGGGCCGCCAATGCTGCTATAAATCCTCCGCGCGAGGCCGTGAGCAAGACGGCAACGAAACCCGCCAGCAGGTAACCGGCGGCCAGAATGCGCCAGGGCCGCTTGCGCTCGCTGTTCACCAGCAACGCCGCCATGGGAAGAGCCAGGTCGAGAAAGCGGGCGACATCGTTTGGGTCCTGCCCCTCGGCGACAAAGCGAATCTGGCCGGCAACCGCGGTGGCGGCGAAGTTGGCTACGGTGAGAATGGCGAGCACCCAGGCGCCGGCCACATAGGCCCGCAGGAGCGCGCGCAGATCGCCGGCGCTTTCGGCAAACTCCCAGACCAGCCAGACCACCATCATCTCCTGAAAGTAGCCGCGCAGCCTTGCCAGTGTGGCCAGCGGCTCGATGGTCCAGAAGTAAGTGCAGCAGAACCAGAGATAGAAGGCCAGAACCATGGCCTGCATCGGTCCGGGGACGCGCAGGCGGCGGGTTTGGAGAAGAGCGGGAATCGCTGCGAGTAGCAGCAGCAATCCCACCAGCCGGGCAATGTTGCCGAGCGGCTCACCCAGGTCCAGGGAGTACTCCCATGGAATCGTGAAGGCGAAGAGCAGCAACAAAACCCAGACAATGCGGCGCATCTATTTGAACCTCTCAAGAATTCGAATCGCCCGGGGAAAAGCTCGCGGGAATGAATTCTCTTCGGATGAAGATGGCTGGAATCTGGAGGACGACAAACAGAATGAGGGCGTGAGAAAAAGTCAGAATCCTGAACGCAAAAGGCAACAGGCAAAGGATGAATACAATGAAACAAGAGTCAATATACCAACGAGTTAGCCTCAGATCCTTCAGCCGTCCCTTTACGCTGACGACCCACGCCAGGCAAAGAGACAGAGAGCCGGCATCCAACGCGACTTCGATCACCCTAGCCCAATGCCCGCCGCCAGCGTCGCCGCGCAAAAGATGAAGGACGTGCCACAGGCCGGCGATCAAAAGCGTGTACACCGCAAAATCAAGACTCCCGATCGGTTCGCCCGGTCGAAGCCATTTGCTCGACGGCGATGGAGGCTCCGCGAGCACAGTCCTGCTTTGAAGAAAGACCGTTGGGATCTGCAAAACGATAAACAACGCCAGCGCAGTTGGAAGACTGACTCTGTGAAAAAGGAACGGCAGGAAACACAGCCCCGGTGCGGCCATGCAGTAAGTGGCCGGAACCCAACTGGGCAACTGGGCATCCAGCGCGCGGCCTTCCACGTTATAGATCCAGACGAAGCCCAAGACCGCCAATGCAAGGCACATCTCCCAGCGCGCAACACCTGCGCTTGTTCTCTGCACCAGGTGGAGAAGCGCGGCGCCAAAGGCGGCCAGCAGCACGACGCGCAGCAGAAACAGGAAACGGCCGACCGGCCTCAGGAACTCGGGGTATTTTCGCGCGGCCTCATGCCCCGCACCCCGAAGCAAAGACTCACCGGACGCCGGTTGACTTTGAAGCAACAGGGCGGAAATCTGGAGAAGGAGAAATAGCGCCAGCGTTCGCGGCCCACCCATCCCCTTCGCATGTGCGCCGAAGCACAGGGTGAAGACGAGAAGAAAGTAAGGCCAGAAGCTCCAGCGCGGCAATCCCGCATCCTGCAAGCGGCTCTCCAGGCTCCTTATCCAGATCACGGCCAAAACTGCAAGGCAGCATTGCGCGGCTAACAAAACGTGTCGGCTCTCCGGGTGGGAGCGCAGCAGCAGCACAGCGGCCCCGCACAGAACCGCGATTGCCACTGAAGAGAGCAGGTAGGTTATGCGGCCCATTTGCTTGGCCCAGACTAAGTCAGGCAACGGAAAACTCCTCCTTGATTCCAGAAGCGGATCAGAACCTCTGGGAATAAACCAGCCCAGCATAAATCGTGACGCCGATGGCCGATTGGATGGCCGACTCCATGGTGCGGTTCCACAGGTTCTTTGCCGCTGAATCAGGAACATAAAGAATGTCGCGGTCGTGGACGAGTTGGTCGGGCTCCTCTCCGTGCAACATACGTTTGAGGTTGAGGCTGGTGAGAGTGCGCCCGCCCTTCTGTTCGCGGATGAGGATCGCCTTGGTCGTAGCGGCGTTCTGGGTCGGGCCCCAGGCCAGCGAGAGGGCCTGCACCACAGTCAGCCCTTGCGCCGGATCGACGGGAAAGCCGCCCGGACGCTGCACATCGCCCACCACGAAGACCAGGCCGGCGCGGCTGACCTGGACGGTATCACCGGGGGCGAGTTCAGGATTGTGGTCCGAGGCGGTATCGGTTCCGCTGGGATCGAGCACCACCGGATGTGGCGTCTTGGCGTCGTCGCGGTGAAAGATGTTCACTAGGCGGCCGGCATTTGGCGCAAGCCCGGAGGCGGCCGAGATCAGATCGAGCAGACGATGGTGCAGCGTGTAGGGATAAACCCCTGGGTGCACCACTTCGCCCAGCACGCTCACGTCCTGCCCGGCGTAAGCGGTGACCAGCACGGAGACCTGCGGATGCAGGAGCATTCCCTGGGCGATCAGCGCTGCCTCAATGGCGCGCGCGGCTGCTTGCTCGTCCATTCCGCCAACCCGGATCTCATGGATCATGGGCAGCGCGACGGTGCCCGACGGAGAGACGCGCACCACCGAATGAAACTCCGGCGTATGCACTTCGCTGACATCGAGAAAATCGCCGAGGCTAATGGGGGCGGGCATGGGCGAAGCTGATTGCGCAAAGGCCGTTGTTGGCAGCCCGGCCTGGCCCGCGCTGTCCCAGACGGTTGGAGCTTCCTTGGGATTAGGCAGATTCGGACTCTGCTGCTGGGCGGGAAGACGAACAACTCCAGTAGGCAGGCCGGAGGTGTTGGGCGTGGGTGCCTGGGCGTGAGCCGCAACGCCAGCCAGGACGGCCGCAACGAGCGCCATGGCGGTGCGAATGGACGAAGGACGAATCGACTCCATCAGGAAAGCGCCTCCAATCGCCAGCCAGAGGCTGACAAACAGGGTGATGGCGAGGTAGAGCGGCAGATCGGGCGCGACCGGCTTTACCGGCTGGCTGGCATAGTCCACCACCGAGATATTGGAACCCTGAACCCCGGCGGCCAGGCCCGCTTCCTCCGCCTTCTCCATCACCCGCACATAGAGTTCGTGATTGGCATCGGCTTCCTCGCGCATGGCGGCGTACTCGGTGGCCGCCTCATCGGCCTTCATGCCTTCGGTGGTCAGATCGGCGAGGTTCTTACGCACCAGTTGTTCACGATCGACGGCGGTCTGCCAGGCGCTGCGGAATTGCCCGACCAGCCGAGCGTCCTCGGCCTGCTTCTGACGGTCGAGATCCTGCAACTGGCGGCGCACTTCGACGACGCGGGGAAAGTTCGGGCCGTGCTCGATGCTGAGCTGGGCCTGCTCCTGCTCGAGTTCGCTGCGACGGCCTTGAATCTGCTGGAGCAGCGAAGTGGCGAAGTTCCCGCTTTCAGCCTGGAGGCTTGGATTGGAGGCGATGACCAACTCGGGATCGCCTTGCGAGGCCGCCCGGTACTCAGCTTCGCGTAGGATACGGTCGGTGGCGGCGCCTACCAACTGGCGGCCCAGCTCATCGATCTCCACCAGCGCCGAGGTGTGCTGAGTCTCGCCGAGTTGCCCGTTCGCCAACGTTTCAGGGGTGGTGAGCAGGCCGTGCTCGCGCTGAAAGGCCGCCAGCCGCTGCTGATCCTGCGCGGCCCGCGCCTTCAAGTCCTTCAATTGGCTTTGCAGCCACTCCGAAGCCTGCAAAGTGGCCTGCATACGCGCATCGCTGTCCTGTTGACCGTAGGCGCGAATCAGGGCGTTCACCACATCGGCCGAGAGGTCCGGATTGCTGCATCGGAATCGGATCTGAATCAGCAGGGTGCGCGGCAGCGTTTCCACGCGGAGCCGCTTGGAGAATCTTCCCAGCAGCCAGGCTCGGGCGTCGGGGGCGGGCGACTCGGCGTGAAAGTCCGGAAAACGGCTGGCGAAGCTGCCCATGAATCCCGGCTCCTGGTAGAGCTTGAGGCCGATAATCACCTTCCAGGCAAGCTGCTCGCTGCGAAAGACGTTTGCCAGAGTCTCCTGCTGCAAGGGCGCGGAGAGGATCGATGCCGACACAAGCGCCTCCGGCGCCTGCAAGGTGAGCGCTGAGGCCGGCGAGGTGCGCAAGGCCACGCTGGCGCTGGCCTCGTATTGGTTGGGGGCGATGAGGCAGTAGAGAAGACAGGCCAGCAATAACCCGCCCACCAACGAACCGGCAAAGCGCCGGCGGCGAACCAGCACCTCCCAAAGCTCACGCAGGCTTCGCGTCGAGCTGCGCAAACTTATCGCCGGCCGCGCATCGGGATCACGGGGCGAGTCGTACTGATCGGTCTTTGATTCCTGCACGGGTCGGGCACCCCCATCCCGATATTCGTTCGGCGGAGGCAGGCCTGGGATTCAAGACAACAAAGTACTGCAAAGGTAATCTCCGCCAGTGTGCTTGATTGGAATCGACTGCGTCAATAGACCCCCATGATCGGACGTGCCTCAGTTTGATTTACGCTGCTTTACTGCGTATGCAACGGCCTTCCAGAACTCAGCTTCAGCCGTCTTGCCCTCGTCTTCCGCTTCTTTGGATAATCGGGCGGCATAGAAGTGAGCGTTCAGGCCATGATCTGCCAGAAGCTGATAAGCGGTCCTGAAGACTTCGGTGCGATCCACCATGCAGCCATGCTCTCAGGCTTTCTCGCGTGATGCAAGACTCACTGAGCCAGACCAGCGATTTCCTCAACTCCGGTACCACTCGACGGTGCGGCGCAGGCCTTCGCGGAAATCGACGATGGGCTGGTAGCCGAGGAGTTCTTGCGCCAGATGAATGTCGGCCAGCGAGTCGCGGATGTCACCGGCGCGCGGTTCGGCGTAGGCCGGGCGTCCGCTATAGCCGGTCAACTCCCGCAGTGTCTCGAAGGTTTCATTCAAGGTTACGCGGACGCCGGTGGCGATGTTCATCATGCCGCCTGAAACCCGTTCCGCCGGTGCAGCGGCGGCCAGCAGGTTGGCGTGGACCACGTTGTCGATGTAGGTAAAGTCGCGGCTCTGTTCACCGTCGCCGTAGATGGTCGGCTGCTCTCCGCCCAGCATCCGTCGGCAGAAGATGGCCAGCACGCCGGAGTAGTGCGAGGTGGGGTCCTGGTAGGGGCCAAAGACGTTGAAGTAGCGCAGCGTCACCGTCTCCAGTCCGTAGACGCGGCTGAAGGCACGCATGTAATGCTCGCCGGCCAGTTTGGCCACGGCATACGGAGAGATGGGGTTGGGCAGCATCTCTTCCTGCTTGGGCAGAGTCGGAGTATCTCCATAAGCGGAGGACGACCCGGCGTAGACCACTCGCCGCACATTGGCGGCGCGGGCGGCCACGAGCAAATTGAGCGTGGCGTCCACGCAATGAATATTCGTGGTCACCGGATCGGCCACCGAGCGCGGTACCGAGGCCAGCGCTGCTTCGTGGAAGACGATCTCGATCCCGGAGCAGGCCTTCGCACAGACAGCCGGGTCGGCCAGGTCGCCCTCGATGAACTCCATCGCTTCCAGGCCAACCAGATTGGAGCGCTTGCCGGTGATGAAGCTGTCGATGCCTCGCACAGCGTCCCCGCGCTCCAGCAGGGAGGCGGCAATCGAGCGTCCGATGAAGCCCGCTGCTCCGGTCACGAGATAAGTTGGCAAATGAATCCCCCGAATGTCTGTTTGCGGCGGAGACAATCTCCGCGGACTGCGAGGAAAGCTCTAGAAAAAGGATACTACTTGAGGGGTGCCTGGCCGGCGGCCCCGCGCACGGCCCTGCACATGGCTTCCCCATTAAGGAAATGCTATCCTCACAGCGGGATGCAGGGTCTTTCTCTGATCGAATTCGTCGCCGTTGCCATGCTCATTCTGGCCAATGCCTTCTTTGTGGCCGCCGAGTTTGCCCTGGTCTCCATTCGCGACACCCGCATCGAGCAGTTGCTGGCCGCCCAGGTGCCCGGAGCGCGCGCTGTCCGCCGCCTGCAACGCGACCTGGACGACTTCCTCCCTGCTGTCCAGCTCGGCGTTACCCTCTGCTCACTGGCCTTGGGCTGGATCGGAGAACCGCTGGCCGCGGGCCTCTTCACAGGCTGGCTCGACGCTCTGCCCATCGCTCCGGCTCACGCTCTGGTGTATGGTCACGTGGCCGCTGTCGGCGCCGTCGCCCTGGGCTTCGCCCTCATCACCTATTTCCATGTGGTTGTCGGTGAGTTGGTGCCCAAATCCCTCGCACTGCGCCGCGCCGAGGCCCTGGCCGTCGCCGTGGCCCCGCCCATGCTCATCTTTATGACCCTGGCCCGCCCGGCAGTGCGGCTTCTCAAGGGCTCGGCCGCTGTCATCCTTCGCGGCTTCGATATTCCCATGACCGAGCGCGCCCAGGTCCATTCGCCTGAGGAGCTCAAGCTCATCGCCACCGCCGCCCGCCGCATGGGCGTTCTGCCCGCATTGCAGGAGGCGCTCATCCATCGCGCCCTGGAAATTGACGACGTGCCCATCCGCGAGATCATGACTCCGCGTCAAAAGATCTTCTCGCTGCCCTCGAAGATGGCTGTCGAAGCGGCCAGCGCCCAGGTTATCGAACACCTGCACTCCCGCGTTCCCGTCTACGACGAGAGCCGAGGCCCCGAGCACATCGTCGGCGTCGTCTACTCCAAGGACCTTGCCCGCCTCATGTTCTTCCGCCGGGGGGCGCCTATCGTCGAACTCAAGCTCTCCCAGATCATGCGCGACGTGCTGGTAGTCCCCGAGACCAAGAGCGTCCTCGATCTCATCCGCGAGTTCCAGCAGCGCCGCCGCCAGATGGCAATCGTCGTTGACGAGTACGGCTCCACGGTCGGCCTGGTCACCGCCGAGGACGCCATCGAGCAGTTGACCGGCGAACTGGAAGACGAATTCGATTCGCCCGAGATGCCGGTGCTCACTGCCGCTGGCGGCGCGCTGCTGATGGACGGCGGCGTCAACCTCCGCGACCTGGAAACCCAGATGCAATGGGATCTGCCCCGCGACGGCGGCGTGGAGACCCTGGCCGGCTTTCTCCTCATGCGCCTCGGTCACCTCCCGGAAGTCGGCGAATCCGTGATCCACGAAGGCCGCCGCCTCACCGTCGTCGAGATGGATGCCCGCCGTATCGCCAAGATCCGGGTCGAGCCGGTCGAGGAAGCGCCGCCAGTCGAGGAGAAATAGCAAGTGGCATTGGGCGGCTATCGTGAGTAGCGAACTTCTGGTTGGCTACTGTCCACTGTTCGCTGACCACTGTAATCTGTATCCAGCCCATGAAGCAGATCCTCACCCGCCTCGCGCTCACGCTTCCGGTCGTTTGGCTGGTGGTCTCGCTGGTCTTCTTTCTCATCCATCTGGTCCCCGGCGACCCGGTGCAGATGATGCTGGGCGAGGGAGCGTCGCCGGCCGATACTGCGACTCTCCGCCACGACTACGGCCTCGACCTGCGGCTCCATCAGCAATATCTGCGCTACTGGAACGGCGTGCTCCAAGGCGACTTAGGCAATTCCATTCGCCTGCACGACACGGTCGCCAACCTGATTGCCGCCCGCTATCCCTACACGCTGGCTCTTACCTTGACCGCGCTGGGCTTCGGGCTGCTGCTGGCTCTCCCCGCGGGCATTCTGGCAGCCGTGCGCCGCGGCCGCTGGCTCGATCAGGCGCTCTCCACCGTCAGCCTCTTCGGACTTTCGGTCCCCGGTCTGGCACTAGGGCCGGTACTGATCCTGGTCTTCTCCATCGAGCTGGGGTGGCTTCCCGTCTCGGGCGCAAATGCTGGCGGAAGCGGCGCCATCGATTGGCATTATCTTGTGCTGCCCTCGATCGCCATGGGCGCGTCGCTGGCAGCGATCCTCACCCGCATGGTGCGCACCGCAATGCTCGAAGAATTGGGCCAGGACTACATCCGCACCGCTCGCGCCAAGGGCCTAACCGAGACATCCGTCGTCTGCCGACACGCCCTGCCTAACGCGCTGGTTCCCATCGTCACCGTCGTCGGATTGCAGTTCGGCGCGCTGCTGGCCGGTGCGATTGTGACTGAAACCATCTTCAGTTGGCCTGGCCTGGGCCGCCTCACCGTCAGCGCCATCACTAATCGCGACTACGCGCTGGTACAAGGCTGCCTGCTCTCGATTGGCCTGACTTATGTGCTCGTCAACCTGCTGACCGACGTGGTCTACCGCTGGATCAATCCCCGCATGAGAGCTTAGGCCGCCCGCCGTAAGCGTCTTCTCTCACCAACTCCACGTGTAGCCGATGCCGGTCGTGGTGTACCAGGGGACGGTGGGAATCTTGTTGTAACTCTCTTGAATCCAGATGCCGTTGTGATCGTTGAAGTGGATTGACGCGCCCAGCGCTTCGCCATCGTAGAAGCGGTTCTCGACGTGCGGGTTTCCCGTGAAACTGGTCAGCCCGGCCTGAACCCAGGTGTATCCGGTTATGATTTTGGTCTTAGGCAAACCAAAGTTCTTCATCACTCCCAGCGCCTCGGTGTGCGAGCCGAAATCGGTGTGGAAGAAGCCGTGACTTCCAGCGTTTTCATAGGTATAGGCGAAGGTCAGCTCGTCGCCGATAGGATCCTTCTTCAGAAATCCGAAGGTGTGGCCGATGCCGATGTTGAGATTGGCTCGGGTAACCAGCCCCGGCCGGTCAAAGTCCGATCCGGGCATCACAAAGAAATCGGTCGAGGTGCCGGAATCCGCCGCGGGCTGCTGAGGCGGAGAGGCTGGTGCCTGGGAGTATAATCCGTGTGCAAAAAGCAAGACAAGGGCGAATGCAAACAGACTCTTCCTGGGAGTTGCGTTCTTGATCATTCCCATTTCCTCCGGAGAGAGATTTGCTGCCGAGCTAGATCAAGCAGCACCAAGCGCCATAATATCTGTGATCTAAGCACGAAATATCGGTGAATTACGCAACGGACTCGTAAGGGAGTCATAAACTAGGCGAGGATTGTACCGTCATGCGAAATGACTGTAGCTTCCGCCGTCATACGCCGGAAGAGGATCGAGATTCACGATCTCAGGCAGAAGCTCGCCGCCGTCCCCCATGGTCAGCAGCCCCACCGTCGCCGGCAACTGGAACCGCCGCGGCCCGCACGAGCCTGGATTGAAGTAGAGCACGCCCCGGCGCCGGTAGAAGTTGGGGACATGAGAGTGCCCGAAGAGCACGGCGGCGAACTTTCCGGCTGCGGGGTCCAGATGGAGCGTGTTCAGATCGTGCAGCATGTAGACATAGCGATCGGCGATGAGCGTGACCTCGGTCTCGGGTAGCTCACTGCATGGGCCTTCGCGGTCCACATTCCCGCGAATCGCTGTGACCGGAGCGATCTTGGCCAACTCCTTCAGCACCGAAGCCTTGCCAACATCGCCCAGATGCAGAATCCGCTCGACGCCAGCCAGAGCGTGCGCGACTTCGGGCCGCAGGAGCCCGTGTGTGTCGCTGACAACGCCGATTGTCATATTCACCTGTACATAGGATCAAATTCGCCGACGAAATCCTTGGGCCAAAAAACAAAATAGCTTTCATCGCCTAATCGTTCACGACGAGCGAGAACGGCTCCTTCAAGCTGACCGTTTTCCTTAAGGCAATCAATAACGATCTGCTCTGAGGCCCGTCCGTCAACTACATCGCAAAAGTATTCAGAGTCCCACTCCCTATATCGTGACCGTCACAGTTCCCGAGACCAGTCCAGCCAAGGCACTCATTCATTAGCTCTTCAATCGCCCTTTCCTTGTCGAGATCCTTTACTGAACCCATTCCATCGATCCTGTACTGAATCACGACTTGAGCCATCTTCTCAATCTGTACTGGCATGAATCCTTCTGCAATAAGCCTCTTCTTTTCGCGCTCAAATGCTTCTCTTGCGCGAGGACGATCAGTGAGCGGGAGCTTGGTAGTCTCACCCTTTTCTCCCACCTTTCCCCAATGAAAGATCAAGTCAACTGAATCGTCCCATGCCTCCCAGTATTCCGTTACGCCATTTGTCGTTCGATAAACTTTCACCATACGGTTTCCCTTCTGAAACTTCTGAGTATTTTTGCAGCGTATCTCTAAAATCGAAATCAGTCAAACGGTTACAGCCCCAATTCCAGCCGCGTGCGCGGGTCGAGCTGATCCCGCAGCGCGTCGCCCAAGAAGTTGAAGCCCAGTACCGCGCTGGCCACGGCCAGGGCAGGGAAGAGCACGAGGTGCGGCGAGTCGAAGAGATGCGAGCGGGCGTCGTTCAGCATGGCGCCCCAACTCGGTGCTGGCGGAGGAATGCCCAGGCCCAGAAACGAGAGCGTCGCCTCGGCTAGGATCACTCCTGCCATGCCGATGGCGGCCTGCACCAGAATGGGCTGAACGATATTCGGCAGAATGTGGCGGAAGAATATGCGCATCCCGCTTGCGCCCAGGGCGCGAGCCGCATCGACGTATTCGCGGTCGCGCACGGACATCACCTGCGCCCGCACCAGCCGCGCATAGCCGGCCCAGCCGCCGATGGCGAGCGCCAGCACTAGATTGGCGAAACCGGGGCCGAGAAAGGCGGCAAAGGCAATGGCTAGCAGAATGCCGGGCAGAGCCAGGAAGGTGTTCATAGCAAAGGTGGTCAGGGCGATGTCGATCCAGCCGCCCAGGTAGCCGGCGAGGCCACCGACGGCGAGGCCGAGCGCCAGCGAAATCGCAACCACAGTAACTGAGACCGCCAGCGAGAGCCGCGCTCCAAAGAGCAGGCGCGAAAGCGTGTCCCGGCCCAGTTCGTCGGTTCCGGCCCAGTGCGCGGCGGAGGGGCCTTGGAGCCGATGCAGCAGATCGATGGCGGCGGGATTCGCGGGCGCAAGCCAAGGCGCGGCTAGTCCGCCCACCGCGAAAGTCGCCAGCAGCAAGACGCCCGCCACAGCCAGCGGCTGGCGGCGAATACGATTGCGGAGCGCGGAAAGCGTGCTGGCGGTAAAAAAAGGCATCGGCATAGTAAGAATACGCGACAGCGGCGGCCAAGTGGGGTTGAATGGATTATGGACATTTTGCGGCAGGGTTTGGTTTGGTCTTTCGCGCTGGTCGTGCCCGTGGTTCTGGCGCAGGCAGTTGGGCAGGATGGGCGGAGGGCATCGATTCAACCGGAGGCCTGGCAGCTTGTAATGCTCGCTAATCAGTCCCGCGCAGCGGCCGGAGCCGGACCGCTCAAGTGGGACCCGGCATTAGCTGCGGCCGCTCGCCAGCATTGCCTGCGCATGGCCGCCCAAGGGTCGATCTCCCACCAGTATGCGGACGAGCCGGATGTCTCGGGACGCGCCGGCCAGGCTGGCGCACACTTCAGCCTGATCGAGGAGAACGTCGCGTTTGGCCCCACTCCGGCCGCGGTTCACGACGGATGGATGAACTCCTCCGGCCACCGCAAAAACCTGCTGAACCCCTCCGTGGACCGGGTGGGTGTGGCTGTGGTTGCTGGCCAGGGCGGGCTATACGCGGTGGCGGACTACGAGCAGGCCGTGCCGCTGCTGACGCAGGCTCAGGTGGAGGCCGCTGTTGCCGCGCTCGTACAGGCCAGTGGCATCGCCGTTCAGCGCGATCCGGCTCTAGCCCGCGCCGCCTGCACCATGGAGCAGGGTATGCCCGTCACGAAACTAGGTCCGCAGCCCCGATTTGTCATGCGCTGGCAGGGCGCGGACCTGTCCCGGCTGCCTCAGGCGTTGGTAGACAGGCTAGCCTCTGGAGCATTTCGCGAGGCTGCCGTGGGCAGTTGCCCGCCGCAGGGCCAGCAAGGCTCGTTCACGGCCTACCGTGTTGCCGTGCTGTTGTACAGTGGGGTGTAGGCGTGGGCTTGCGGTTGCCCCCTGGGCTGAAACAAACAGTTAAGACCCACATCGCCGTTCGGTGCAAAATGCTCGACCGGCAAGACCACTGTAGCGCATTAGGACGGCATCTGGTGAAGCGGAGGCGGGCT
>JBEKNI010000052.1:0-35157 GCA_049522975.1 Occallatibacter sp.
GTGGTCATTTGGGCCTCGGGTTTGTGACTAGTTCTATCTTCCGCGCGGGGAGCCAAATTATCTGCAAAACCGGGGCTGCCGGATTCCCTCCCACCCTCGGCGCAGCGTGCAAGAAGCAGGTCCCCTCCGACAGGCTCAGGACAGGCTTTCGAGGCGCTGGGCCCGCTCCTAATGAACGGGATGGTTGTTGGAGCCAGCTTCTCCATTCTTCCGCCAAAGTACAGAAGAACCGGGAAACCATTTGGCAAGTTGGCCCCGCCACGCGGGATGGCGAGTTAGCAAGTTGGCGGGTTCATTGCCGGCCGTAACTCGCGTACGCGGGTCAGGATGCTCAGGATGTCAGCGGCGAGGGTGGGGCGGCCGGTTGCGGGTACGGGTTTTGAGGAATGGCTTCGGGGTGGGAAACAATGAACCTCTGGTCCACGGCAGCGTCCCCCCTTAAACTATCTTCATGGAGACGCCGATTCCCCGCGCCCTTGTTCTCAGCCACGTAACCTTCGAAGATCTTGGCACGCTCGAAGCGCCGCTTCGCGCGCGAGGCTTCGAGATCGAGAACGTCAACGCCTCCGAGGTCCCGGAGGCTAGCTTCCCGTTGCCGCAGGCCGAATCCTGCGACCTTCTTGTCGTTCTCGGCGGCCCGATCGGGGTCTACGACCAGGAGGAGTATCCGTTTCTGAAGGACGAGATCGCCCTGATCGCCCAGCGGCTGGGGGCGCGCAAGCCGATTCTTGGAATCTGCCTGGGCGCGCAATTGATGGCCGCAGCCCTCGGCGCGCGCGTCTATCCTGGCAGCAATGGCGCGGAGATCGGCTGGTCACCGCTTCAGCCCGCGCCGAAGACGCATCCGCCAATATGGTTTGCCCCGCTGCTAGAGCCTGGGCTCTCCGTCTTTCATTGGCATGGCGACACCTTCGATCTTCCCCACGGCGCGGTTCACCTGTCATGCACGGACCGCTATGCTCATCAGGCATTTGTCATCGAAGACTTCGCGCTGGCATTGCAATTCCATCCCGAGGTAACCGCCGAGGGCCTGGAGAGCTGGTACGTCGGCCACGCTTGCGAACTGAGCCATAAGGGCATCTCCGCCGCCGCTCTGCGCTCCGCCGCGCGCCAGCACGGGCCTGCGCTGGAAAAGGCCGCGGCCCGCTTCTGGAAGCTCTGGCTCGACTCGATCTTGTAGCGCCTGGCTAGCGCATTTCTCCCGCTGCTCAAGAGGTGTCTTGTATCCCACCCTAGCCGCAAAAACAAGAACGCGGCGAGGGTGGGGCACCCAAGACTTTATCCCTATAGGAGAATAGGAGAAGATGAATATCAATCTTGCTCCGGCGAAGGGTGTGGCGCGGGTGCGAGAGGGCTTTGGGACAGTCGCGAGCGGCAGGGGCTAAAGCCCCGCGTTGATTTGATAGACATTCTCGGCATGACTGAAGTCATGCCCCGATACAAGGCAGCAGCGCATCGATGGTCACGCGGAATAGCCTGAGTAAGATTGATATTCATCCAGGAGAAATGCTCCAGGAGGGATTCCGACGCGAATTGCTCGGCTGGGGTGACCTTGGGTAACTTGGCTTGCCCGCAAAGGTCATTGAAGAAAGCCAAGAATCTTCGCCCGCTCTCTAAATAAATTCTAACTACCGCCGATGCATCCTCTACTGAGGTTGCTCGCCATGACCGTCCACTCCACGCAGACCTTCCTGCTCGCCTCGGCTGAGCCCGCCTTGCTGGCCGCCGTCGAATCCGCTCTGTCCGCCGGAGGAGCGCGCGTGGAAGTCTTTCTCTCGGCCGAGGCAGCGCTGCCCGCCCTCACCGACGCTCAAGCTCCCACCCTGGCCTTCCTCGACGTCAACCTGCCCGGCATGGAGACCAGTCGCTTGCTGGCCGCCGCCCGCAGCGAAGCAACCGGCCGCCGCTTTCCCATCGTCCTGATCTCCGACACTGTCACTCAGGAGTGGATCGACCGGCTGGCCGAGGGCGTAATCGACGACCTGCTGCCGCGCTCGACCGAAGCCGCCTTCCTGCGCCTCCGCCTGGAACACGTTCTGCGCGAACATCGCCGCCTGCGCGAGCTCGAAGTGCTGCGCGAAGCCGCCGCCCTCAACGCCCAGATGGACCGTCTCACCGGCGTCTACAACCGCGAGACGATGCTCTCCATGCTCTTTCGCGAGACCGACCGCGTGCAGCGCATGAAAAGCTCGCTCTGCCTGATCCTGTTCGACATCGACGACTTCGGCCACTGGAACTCGCGCCTCGGCTCCGAGGCCTGCGACGATCTGCTCTGCCAGGTGGTCGCCCGCTCCACGCGCCTACTGCGCAGCTACGATCTGCTGGGCCGCGCAGGGATGGACGAGTTCATGATGGCCCTGCCCGGCTGCTCCAGCGGCAATGCGCTGATGATGGCGGAGCGCCTGCGCGTCGATGTCTTCTGCTCGCCCTTCCACGTCGGCGGCGACGCCGTTCGCCTCTCGGCCTGCTTCGGCATCGCCTCCAGCCTCGGCCGCTCTCCGATCGTCGTCCTGCGCGAGGCCGAACAGGCCCTGCTGGTAGCCAAAGCCACCGGCCCCGAGTCGATCCAGTGCGCCGGCGACGGCGGACATTCCTACGCCGCACCGGTCGCGTTTCTATCGCCAACCTCGGGCGACGAGCTGCTGGCCTGGTAGCAGCGGCTGGAACTCAGCAGAATTCCGCGGCGGTCTTCACGGCTGATTCGCGGCGGCCTGCGGGGTCATGACGATTTGCGTAAAGCCCCGCAATCTTCTGAAGCTGTTCCGGTCCGGCTGCGTGTTGGCAAGCTATTGAGGGCGCATGAAACGAAGCTCTTGCAGCAACAAAAAGCGATCCTTGCGAGCCTGTAAAACGATCCCGCCCGGCTACTCATCTTTTTCCCCGGTGAGCAGCAACCAAAACCAATACACACCAAGAAAAAAGGACAGAGGCGCATTCGCCGATTCTCGACAGGCTGCTAGTCCGGCGCCAGGTTTGGGCAATGACAGAATCGCGCGGTCTGGGTACCAGGTCTCCGACCGTGTGATTTCGCAGATCAGAGTTTGCGGTTTCCCGCCGTTTCGCCAGAAATTTCAAAACGCAGGTTCTACGACTCCGCTGCGCTTCGCTCAGCAGGATGGGGCACGAAACCGGTAAAAGAACAAGCGGTCAGAGACCAGAGATCCGGCAATTCCGGAATTAGAAGTGATAGGCCACGCCGATCGCTGGGTTGTAGATGTTGTACCACTTGTTGGTGGTAAAGTTCGGGCCGCTTGTCTCGCCGAAGGTCGGCACCCTGGTGACGATGCCGCGGTACTCGGCGCGGATGTCGAAGCTGGGGCTGACCTCATAGGCGATGCCTCCGCCGTAGAGGAAGCCCATCTGGTTCTGCTGCTTGGTGTCGTGCAAGGTGGTGCCGGAGTTGAGGATGGGCAGGAAGATCAACTCGCCTCCTCCCGCCTGGACAAAGGGATTGAATTTGCGGAAGTTGAAGGTGCGGACGAAGGCGCCCGAGGCCTCCTGGGTGCGGGTCAAAACCTTATAACCAGGTATTCCGCCGTTGGGCGATATACCAAAGGAGGGCGAGGTGTAATGGATTGTGTTCTGGTAGGTGATGCCATAGTTGCCCTCGACGGCGTAGGAGGGGGTGAGCATGAATCGGTAGCTGAGCAGCGCGCCGACGGCGGTGTTGGAGTGAACATAAACGTCCGTTGACGAGCCTCTGAACGGCTCGACGAGCCCCGTTCCGCTAAGGCTGATGTCCTGGCGGCTTTCCTGGGCGCGTCCTGCTGCCACGCACACGGCCAGCAAGAATGCAATGATGGCGATCTTCTTCATTCGGTTCTGATCCTCACGACTGCTCAACCGTCTGGCTGGCAACGAGTTCATCGATTCTGGCGCTCCGGTTCGCGCTGGAGGCCACTCACAGCATTGTAAATGGCCGGAGCGGTCCGTGGCGGGGGCGGTGGCGCGGAAACGATTCTGAGGCTATAGACGCACGGGAGGGCAAACGGGCGTTTTCGGCAGGCTCAGGGCAGACATTCGACTCCGCGGACGCCACGACGCGCCATGATTCGCGCCTATGAACAAGCTGGTTGTTGGGGTGAGTTTCTCCATTCATTCGCCAGAGTACAGAAGTAGCGGAGACCATTTGGCAAGTTAGCCCCGCTCCGCGGGATGGCGAGTTAGCAAGTTAGCGGGTTGATTGCGGACACAACGCGCCAGGGCGAGTGGAGCTGCTTGGATGACGGCTTATAAGGCGTTTTCAGCCAGCCCGCTCCGCGTGGTAATAGAACGGCGGCCCCTGCTCGCGGGCCAGCGCCTTGACGGTCCGCAGGAAGGCTCTGGCGGCATAGGAGAGCGCAGCCTGCTGCCGGCAAACCAGCCGGAGGACGCGCTTGATCTCCAGTTCGTCCACCGGCACACGGACAAGATCCCCGGTCTCCAGTTCCCTGGCCACGGTCAGGTGGGGCACCAGCGCCACTCCGTTGCCCATGGCCACAAACCTCTTGATGGCTTCGATGGTGGGCAGTTCGATGCCCATGTTGAGGGGCGTCCGGTACTTCTGGAAGGCCTCAATCACGCGTCGCCGCAGGGGCGAGGCGACGTTGTGGGCAATGAAAACCTCGTCGCCCAGTTGATTGATGGAGACGTGTTTGGCCCCGGCGAGCGGATGGCTGGGACTGACGACGAAGGCCAGGCTGTCGGCGTAGACCGCGATGGTGCGGAATTGGGCCGGGTCGGGGCGGAAAGAGATTACGCCCAGCTCGAAGGTGCGCAGGTTCAGCTCCTCGGGGATGCGCGAGGCCAACATGCGATGGACGGCGACGGTGATGTGGGGAAACTCCCGCCGGTAGCGGTGGATGGCCGGCAGCAGATACATGCAGGTGTACTCGTTGGCGGCCAGTTGCAGCCGGCCGCGCTCCAGGCTCTTCAGTTCGTCCAGGGCGCTGGATGCCTCGCGGCGCAGCGCCAGGAGGCGCAGCGCATAGTCGCGCAACAGTTCCCCGGCCGCGGTCAGCGAGCCGTCGCGTGCGGCGCGGTCGAAGAGCGTCTCGCCCACGGCCGCCTCCAGCTTGCGGATGACCTGGCTGACGGCCGGCTGAGTGCGGCGCAGGCGCACGGCGGCGCGGGAGAAGCTGCGCTCCTCGGCTACCGCGAGAAAGGTTTCGAGCTGATGCAGTTCCATAACAGTGAACAGTGGACAGTGAATAGTGGTCAGTTGGTTTGCCGGCGCGTCCGCTGTATTCGGCGTAGGACGGGCTTCAGAAGCACGGACTGGGGCGACCGACTGACCAGTGTTCACTATCCACTTGGAGTATAACCGATTCTAATCGCTTCCCCAAGAATAATAACTTTGCGTTATGCGGCAAAATGCGAGAGACTGAGAATATTCACTAACGGCATTCGCTGGCAGGCACGCACATGACCTCAAATCACGTAGTTTTCTTTGACACGACGCTGCGCGACGGCGAGCAGTCGCCCGGCTGCAGCATGACCACGCAGGAGAAGCTGACCATGGCGCACGCCCTGGAGGATTTGGGCGTGGACATCATCGAGGCCGGCTTCGCGATGGCCTCGGAGGGGGACTTCGCGGCCATCGCCACCATCACGCAGGCGGTGCGCAAGCCGCGCATCGCCTCGCTTGCCCGCGCCAAGACGGAAGACATCGAGATGGCCGCGCGCGCCTTGCAGTTTGCCGACCGCGCCCGTATCCATGTTTTCTTGGCATCGAGCGATCTGCATCTCGAATACAAGCTGAAGATTGGCCGGACGGAAGCGCTGGAACTGACCGGCGAATCGGTGCGCCTGGCTCGCTCCCTGTGCGACGATGTCGAGTTCTCGCCCGAGGACGCCACCCGCTCGGACCGCGACTTTCTGGTGGAGATGGTGCGCATCGCCGTAGATGCCGGCGCCACGACGATCAACATGCCGGACACCGTGGGCTACACGACCCCGGAGGAGTACGGGCAGATGTTCCGCGAGGTGCGCGAGCGCGTTCCGGCCATCGATGCCCAGGGCATTATCCTCTCCTCGCACTGCCATGACGACCTGGGCCTCGCTGTCGCGAATTCGCTGGCATCCATTCAGGCCGGCGCGCGGCAGGTGGAGTGCACCATCAACGGCATCGGCGAGCGGGCCGGCAACGCGGCTTTGGAAGAGATCGCCGCCGCGCTCTATGTGCGCGGCGACCGCTACGGCGTGACCACCGGCATCCATCTGAATCAGCTCTACCCGACCAGCCAGGTGCTGGGCCAACTGATCACCTTCCGCCCCTCGCCCAATAAAGCGGTGGTGGGCGATAATGCCTTTGCGCACGAGTCCGGCATTCATCAGCACGGCATGTTGGCCAACCCGCTGTGCTACGAGATCATGACTCCTCAGCTTGTGGGCGTGGCAAAGAACCATCTGGTTCTCGGCAAGCACTCCGGCCGCGCGGCGCTGCGCAATCGCCTCGAACAGTTAGGCTTTAGTCTTACGCGCGATGAGTTGCAGCACACCTACTACCGCTTTGTGGCGCTGGCCGACCGCAAGAAGAACATCTACGACCAGGACCTGATTGGGGTGCTGCCCGATCAGATTCGCGAAAAGCGCCACGTGCCTGTTGCCGAACTCGATTGAGCCCTCGCCACCGCGATGGAATGGAAGATCGAGCAGGATAACCGTCTACAATCTAAGAACAAGGAGAGTAAGAATGAAGTTGAAAGTTCTGGTAACCCCCGGAGACGGCATTGGCCCGGAAATCACCGAAGAAGCCATTGGAGTATTGCAAGAGGTTGCAGCCGCCGGCGGTCACGCGTTGGATCTGAATTACAAGCGCATCGGCGGTGTGGCCATCGAGCAGGATGGAACACCTCTGCCTGCCGACACCGTTGCCGCGGCCCTGGACTCCGAGGCCGTCTTTTTGGGAGCGGTGGGCGACGACAAATTCAGTTCCCTTCCTCCAAGCCAACGCCCCGAGGCCGGTCTGCTCGGACTGCGCGCCAAGCTGGGCGGCTTCGCCAATCTGCGCCCCGTTTTTGCCTTCAAGGAACTGACGGTCAACAGCCCACTGCGGCCCGAGATCATCGACGGCACCGACATTATGTTTGTCCGCGAGTTACTCGGCGGCCTCTACTATGGCCAGCCGCGCGGCTGGGACAAGGAAAAGGGCGTAGCTTTTAACACCATGATTTACACGCGCGCCGAAGTGGAGCGCGTGGCGCGCGCATCGTTCCAGTTGGCGCAAAAGCGCCGCAAGCATCTGACCAGCGTGGACAAGGCCAATGTGCTCGAGGTTTCGCAGCTATGGCGCGAGACGGTGATCGAGGTGGCCAAGGAGTTTCCCGACGTAACGTTGGAGCACCAGTTCGTCGATGCCATGTCGATGCACCTGATGAAGCGCCCGCGCGACTTCGATGTCGTGGTCACGGAGAACACCTTTGGCGACATCCTCACCGACGAGGCTTCGGTGATTACCGGCTCGCTGGGCATGTTGCCTTCGGGGACCGTCGGCGGCAAGATCAATTTGTATGAGCCGGCCCACGGCTCCGCGCCCAAACATGCGGGCAAGAACATCGCGAATCCGCTGGCCACCATCCTGACCGGCGCCCTGATGCTGCGCCACTCGTTCGGGCTGGATGCGGAGGCCGACGCGATTGTCAAGGCTGTCCGCAAGGTGCTGGAGCAAGGCTTCCGCACGCAAGACCTGGCGCGCACCAATCCCGAGGGATTGACCGTGCTCGGAACCCGCGAGATGGGCGCGAAGGTGCGGGAGACGGTGAAGGAACTGCTGAAGCAGGGCTAAGGTCTCCCACCCTTGCGCCAGAAAGAAGGCGCAAGGGTGGAGCACCCGGCATAACAGAGGGACGACTAATGACGATTAGACGGATCATGCTGATTCCGGCAATCCTGGTCGTAGGTGCATTAATGGTCTGCGGCTGCTGGGAGCTTCTCTATTCGTCCAATGATGACCCGAAGAGCATTGGGTATGCGTTGTGGAGGGCCGGGTTGTACAAAATGAACCTGGAAACTGCAACTGGAATAATGGTTGGCGATGCGCGCAGAGACGAATTGATAATCGGCAAGACGGAGCCAGAGCTTGAGAAGAGATTCGGATCTATGTGGGAACCAAACGAACTGGCACCAGAAGAGTATGGCCGAAAATGCTGGCAGAATTCGCCTTGGAAGGACAGGAAGGTGCGCTTCATAAAGCACAACAGTTGGTGGATGGTCGTTTTTGATGGTGATAGGGCCACAGAGTTGGTGCTATTGAAGGGATGTTAGGCCAAACGCAATAATGCAATCCAAGACCTTCCAGCAATGCAGACGAAAAAGGAACAAGGGATTTCAATGAAAACCGAAGCAAAGACGTTATTCGAAAAGGTCTGGGGGCGGCATGTGGTGGTCGAGCCAGAAGGCGAGCCAACTCTGCTCTACATCGACCTGCATCTGATCCACGAGGTGACCTCGCCGCAGGCATTCGAGGGGCTGCGCCTGGCGGGACGCAAGGTGCGCCGGCCGGATCGCTCGATTGCTACCGTGGACCACAATGTGCCCACGACCATTGCGGGCCGGCTCAACATCGTCGACCAAATCGCGGCCAAGCAGATAGCCACGCTGCGCAAGAACTGCGCGGAGTTCGGCATCGAGTTATACGACGTGAACTCGCGCGAGCAGGGCATCGTGCATGTGATCGGGCCGGAGTTGGGGCTGACCAAGCCGGGCATGACGATTGTCTGCGGCGACTCGCACACGGCGACTCACGGAGCCTTCGGATCGCTGGCTTTCGGCATCGGCACCAGCGAAGTGGAGCATGTGCTGGCTACGCAGACGCTGCCGCAATCCAAGCCCAAGACCTTCCGCATCGCGGTCGAGGGCGCGCTGCCGCAGGGTGTGACCGCGAAGGACATTATTCTCGCCATCATAGGGCAAATCGGCACGGATGGCGCGACCGGCTACGTGATCGAGTATGCCGGTTCGGCGATTCGCGCGCTTTCGATGGAAGGCCGCATGACGGTGTGCAATATGAGCATCGAGGCCGGCGCGCGCGCGGGCATGGTCGCCCCCGATGAGACGACCTTCGCTTATCTGAAGGGCCGTCGCTTTTCGCCGCAAGGCAAAGCATGGGATGAGGCCGTCGCCGAATGGAGCAAATTGCCCAGCGACCCCGGCGCGAAGTTTGACCGCGAATTGACCATCGACGCAGCGACGCTCATACCTTACGTCAGTTGGGGCACCAGTCCGGGGATGGTTGCACCGATTACTTCGAGCGTGCCCGATCCGGCCGCGGCGGCGAGCGAGATTGAACGCAACGGCTTTGAGCGGGCGCTCGAATACATGAACCTGAAGGCGGGAACGCCGCTCGAAGAGGTCTTGATCGACCGCGTCTTCATTGGCTCATGCACAAACGGACGCCTGGAAGATCTGCGCGCAGCAGCACGGATTGCGGCGGGCTACAAAGTCTCGACACACGTAAACGCGATGGTGGTTCCCGGCTCGCAGGCAGTGAAGGCGCAGGCCGAAGCCGAGGGCCTGGACCGCATCTTCCGCGAGGCGGGATTCGACTGGCGGGAGCCGGGCTGCTCGATGTGCCTGGGAATGAATCCCGACATTCTCTCGCCCGGCGAGCGCTGCGCATCTACGAGCAACCGTAACTTTGAAGGCCGCCAGGGACGCGGCGGGCGCACGCACTTGGTCTCGCCGGAGATGGCCGCGGCAGCCGCCATTGCCGGGCACTTCGTCGATATTCGCAATTGGGAGGTAAAAGGCTGATGGAACCCTTTCGCACATTAACCTCGCTGGCCGCGCCCCTGGATCGCGCGAATGTGGACACGGACCAGATTATTCCCAAGCAGTTTTTGAAGCGCATCGAGCGCACCGGCTACGGCGACTTCCTTTTCTTCGACTGGCGGCAGACGCCGGCGGGCGAGCCTGTAGCTGAGTTCGTGCTCAACGACCCGCGTTACAAGGGCGCGCGGATTTTGATTGCGGGCAAGAACTTTGCTTGTGGATCGAGCCGCGAACACGCCGCGTGGGCGCTGGAGAATTACGGCTTCCGCGTGGTCATCGCACCGAGCTTCGCCGACATTTTCTTTTCGAACGCAGGCAAGAATGGGATTGTGCTGGCGCGGCTGAGCGAGGACGAGGTTGCGCAATTGCTCGGCAACGCTAAGACCATTCCGAATTATCAACTCACTGTTTCGTTAGAGAACCAGACAGTCACCGACAGCCAAGGCTTTAAGGCGAGCTTTGAAGTGGACCCGTTCCGCAAGTTCTGCCTGCTGGAAGGGCTCGACGACATAGGACTTACACTGCGCCATGCGGCGGCGCTCGATGCATTTGAGAATCGCCACAACAAACAGATCTGGCTGACGCCGAAGAGCTGAATGTTCGGAAGAAGAGAAGAAGAGGAGGAATATCGATGAAAGCACTGGCGCTCATGGCGGTTTGTGTATCGCTTGCGCCAACGCTAGCGTTGGCCAAGCAGCCGGTTTCCGCCTCTAAACTCGAAAATCGCTTTTGGCAGGCCCTGCAGCAGAAAGATCTAGCCACGCTGAAAGCAATGATGACCCCTGACTATTTGAGCGTGGAGGATGGAATCAGCACGCGCGAACAGGTTATCAGCAACCTCGCGCACTGTGAGCTCATTCGCTTCACCCTCAGCGACCAGCGCGAAGAGGCGATTTCAGCAAAGGTCTTTGCAACTATTTACCGCATCCGCGAAGAAGCAACGTGCGGCGAGATGCAGTATGACGGCACATACATCGCCACAACAGTCTGGGTATCTCGCGACGGACGGTGGCTGGCACAGCTTCACACCGAACATCCACTCGAAGACAAAAGCAATAGCGGCACAGCGACGGAGAAAAAGTGAGTAACGAAAGCACGGGAAAGCGAATTTCAGCTCCATTGACCGAAGGCCCCAGCCGCGCAGCGGCGCGCTCTTATCTGCGCGGTGTGGGCTTCAGCAAAGAAGAACTGCACCAGCCGATTATCGGCATCGCAAATACCTGGACGGAGATTGGCACCTGCAACGTGCATCTGCGCGAGTTGGCCGAGGCCGTCAAAGAAGGCATTCGCGAGGCCGGCGGCACACCGATGGAGTTCAACACCATCACCATCCACGATGGCATCACCATGGGCACTCAAGGGATGAAGGCCTCGCTGGTCTCGCGCGAAGTTATCGCCGACTCGATTGAATTGGTGGCGCGTGGCAATCTTTTCGACGGGCTCATCGGCATCGGCGGCTGCGACAAGAACATGCCGGGCATCATCATGGCGCTCTGCCGGCTCGATATTCCGGGCATGATGCTCTACGGCGGATCGATTGCGCCCGGCAAGTTGAACGGCGTGGACATTACGATTCAGGATGTCTTCGAGGGGATCGGCTCGCACGCCGCCGGACGTATCGACGACGCGGGCCTGGAGGCACTGGAAGCCAATGCCTGTCCCGGCGCGGGGGCATGCGGCGGGCAGTTCACTGCTAACACTATGGCCATGAGCGGAGAGATTTTGGGCATCTCACCCATCAAGCTCTCGGGCGTTCCCGCTACCTCACCGGACAAGCTCGAAGCCTGCCGCGAGGCCGGACGGATCTTGATGGATGCAGTGCGCGCCAATCGCCGACCCTCGCAGATCATAACGCGCAAGTCGCTTGAGAACACCATCGCCAGTGTGGCCGCCAGCGGCGGTTCCACGAATGCGGTTCTGCATCTGCTGGCCATTGCGCGCGAGATGAAGATTCCGCTGACCATTGACGATTTCGACATCATCAGCAAGCGCACGCCTTATATTTGTTCACTAACTCCCGCCGGTAAGTTTGTGGCTTCGGATTATCAAGCGGCGGGCGGCTCGCGATTACTGGCCAAACGCTTGATTGACGCCGGCCATGCCGATGGCTCGACGCTGACCATCAGCGGACGGACTCTGGCTGAAGAGGCAGCGCTGGCCGAGGAGACACCGGGACAGCAAGTTATCGGAACCTTCGAGAATCCCATCAAACCAAATGGCGGTCTGGTGATTCTGAAGGGCAATCTGGCTCCCGAAGGCTGCGTGATGAAGATTGCCGCGGCAAATCGCCTTGAGCATCGCGGGCCGGCGCGGGTCTTCAACTGCGAGGAAGACAGCTTTGCCGCTGTGCAATCCGGGCAGATCAAGCCGGGCGATGTATTGGTGATTCGCTATGAAGGGCCAAAGGGCGGACCGGGGATGCGAGAGATGCTGCAAGTTACGGCGGCCATCAGCTCGAATGCCGAGTTAAGTGCGACCGTAGCTCTGTTGACGGACGGCCGCTTTAGCGGCGCGACGCGCGGCTTTACCGCAGGGCACGTTGCTCCCGAAGCATTCGTAGGCGGACCGATCGCCGCTGTGCACGAGGGCGACATTATTCACTTTGACATCGCCAACCGCAAGCTCGACGTTGAGATCAGCGACGAAGAGATGGCGGCGCGGCTGAAAGGCTTTACGCCGCCGGCGCTTCGCTGGCCGCGCGGAGTCTTTCGCAAGTATGTGGATCGCGTAACATCAGCCTCAGAGGGAGCAACGACGTAAGAGAAGCTATTGACGAACAAAGGAGACCATCATGGGAACCAACGCAAACCTGCAAGGATCGAATGACCACCTCACCACCCCCACCCGTCTAACCGGCGCGGAGATCGTCTGGGCCACGCTGGTGGGCGAGGGCGTCACGCAGGTCTTCGGCTATCCCGGCGGCGCCATTCTCCCTGTCTACGACGCGCTGCGCAAGTTTCCCATTCACCATACGCTGGTGCGTCACGAGCAGGGCGCGGCGCACATGGCCGACGGCTACTCGCGCGCCTCAGGCAAGGTTGGCGTAGCAATTGCGACCAGCGGCCCCGGCGCAACGAATCTAGTTACTGGCATCGCCACCGCCATGCTGGACTCGATTCCCATCGTCTGCATCACGGGCAACGTCTCCAGCAAACTTCTTGGCACCGACGCGTTTCAGGAAGTGGACATCACCGGCATAACTCTGCCTGTAACAAAGCATAACTTCATCATCAGCCGCACCGAGGATATCGCCCCGGCGATTCGCTCCGCCTTTCAGATTGCCAGGAGCGCTCGGCCCGGCCCGGTGCTGGTGGATATCACCAAGGATGCGCAGCAGGCCACGGCGATCTTCGACTTCGAGGCGGCCAAGCCGCGCCCGGTTCGTCAGCATCCGATGCGCAAGTATGAGGACACGGGCCTCGATCATGCAGCCGAACTGATTCGCAACTCGAAACGTCCGGTGATTCTGGCCGGCCACGGCATTATCGAATCGGGCGCCGAGAGCCAAGTGCGCGCACTGGCCGAGCGAGCGCAGATTCCCGTGGCGCTTACGCTGCTGGGTCTGGGGGCGTTTCCTGCCTCTCACCCGCTGAATCTGGGGATGATGGGGATGCACGGCGAGGCCTGGGTCAACCACTCGATTCAGGAAGCCGACCTGTTGATCGCCTGCGGGATGCGCTTCGACGATCGCGTGACGGGAACCATTGCGACTTATGCCACCAAGGCAAAGAAGATTCACATCGAGGTGGACCCCGCCGAACTGAACAAGAATATCAAGGTCGATGTGCCGCTAGCGGGCGATCTGCGCGAGGTGCTGGAAGAACTGCTGCCGCGCGTGAGCGGGCGCGACGGAGCTGCGTGGCTCAAGAGCATCGACGCGAGCAAGGGCGCGGTGGCCGTGCGCGACATCAAGAATCTTCCCGACTCCGGCCATCTCTACGCGGCGCATGTGATTCACGACATCTGGCGCATCACCGGCGGCAACGCCATTGTGGTGACCGACGTGGGCCAGCACCAGATGTGGGAGGCGCAATACTATCACCATGAAAAGTCGCGCACGCTGATAACTTCGGGGGGCCTGGGAACGATGGGATTTGCACTGCCCGCCGCCATTGGCGCCAAGTTCGCCTGCCCGGAGAAAGAGGTCTGGGTAGTGGCCGGCGACGGCGGCTTCCAGATGACCGCGGCCGAGTTATCGACCATCGTTCAGGAAGGCATCAAGATCAACATTGCGATCATCAACAACGGCTATCTCGGCATGGTGCGCCAGTGGCAGGAGTTCTTCTACGATGGCAACTACGAGTCCACACCGCTGGTCAGCCCCGACTTCGTCAAGCTGGCCGGCGCGCATGGGATTCAGGGACGCGCTGTAAGCACGCGAGGAGAAGTCGAAGCCGCTGTCGATGAAGCTCGCTCGGCAACCGGCACGTTCTTGCTCAATTTCATGGTCGAAGGGAAAGAGTCGGTTTATCCGATGATTCCCGCCGGCTCGGCATTGCACGAAATGATCCGTCGGCCCGCTGGCAAAGACCCACTGGAAGAATAATTCCAGGGCTAAGTCCAGCAGACCATGTTTTTGCATAACGAGATCGATGAGGTTTTTCAGATGGGACGTAACAATCACTCGGCCAGACAACAACACAGGTTAGCCAAGTTGCTTTTCGCTGCATTTCTTTGCCTGATTTGCAATGTCCCCGCATTCGCGCAATCTGTTTCCGCCGGCGAGGACCAGATTCGCCAGTTGCAGCAGAAATACAGGGAGTCGGTAAACACTCTTGCTCCACGCCTGATCAACGAGATATGGTCTCACGACACACCCGTCACCTTTATTCACCCATTGGGCACGGATGATGGTTTGGATGCGATTCAATCGGATATTTACGGCAAGACCATGGGCCTGTTCTCTAGCCGAGAACTTCTGTTCGACACGGCCGTGATTCACATCTACGGCAATACCGCCTGGTCCGAGATTAACTGGACCTTTCATGCGGTATGGAAAGATTCCGGCAAGCCCGTCACCACACAAGGTCGAGAGACCCAAATCTATCTTCGCGAAAACGGAGTCTGGCATCTGGTTCATGTGCACTACTCGGGGCCTCCAACTCAGGTTGTAAAAAAGGGAGTCTGACCGAGCGATTTCAGCTTAACCGAATGCGCAGACCGAAAATATCCTCCGGTCTTTGAGTGAAGGGAAAGGAATCGGGAACTCATATGATGCACACATTCGTTGCTTACGTGGAAGACTTGCCGGGCGTGCTGACGCGCGTGGCCTCGCTCTTCCGCCGCCTGAACATCAACATCAACTCGCTGACCGTGGGCCGCAGCGAGCGAGCGGGGCTGTCGCGTCTGACGCTGGTCTGCGAGGCCTCGGCCGAGGCCGGAGATCGCATACGCGCGAGCCTGTTTAAATTGGAGAATGTGGTCGATGTGGACGACATTGCGCAGGCGCCTTCCGTGACGCGGGAACTGGCGCTGATCAAAGTCGCTACGACGCCGCGGAACCGCTCGCAGATCTTCGATCTGGTGGAGGTCTTTCGCGCGCGCATCGTAGACCTGGCGCCGGAGTCGCTGATGATCGAGTTGACCGGCGTGGAGAGCAAGATCGAAGGGCTGATCGAGGTGCTGCGCGAAGACGAAGGACGGATTCTGGAGATCTGCCGCAGCGGCAAGATGACCATGCGCCGCGGCCACCACATTTCGAGCGTGATCAAAGCCATGGGCGCCGGGGCGGACGAGGCTGTTGACGAGCCCGTGGATTCTGTTGAAGAAGGCCCCGCAGAACCGGAATAGCAGAGGATTGGCTTGAAGAGGGCGCGGTGAAGACCCGCCCACGCGACACACACATCAACCACGCAAACAAAGGAAAATCATGGCGAAGACTTATTACGACAACGACGCTGACTTATCGCTCATCCAGGGCAAGAAGGTGGCCATCATCGGCTATGGCTCGCAGGGGCATGCCCATGCTCTTAACCTCAAAGATTCAGGGGTCCAGGTGAAGGTGGGCCTGGCGCCTGGCTCGAAGTCCATTGCCAAGGCGCAGAAGGCCGGCCTTGAGGTGGGCACGGTTCCCGAAGTGACCCGCTGGGCCGATGTGGTGATGGTACTGGTTCCCGATCAGACCGCGGCCAAGTTGTATGCCGAGGAGATTGGTCCGAACCTGGCGGCAGGCAAGCTGCTCTTGTTCGCGCACGGCTTCAACATCCACTTCAAGACGATCGTTCCGGCGGCGGGCATCGACGTGGGCATGGCCGCGCCTAAAGCTCCCGGCCATCGCGTGCGCGAGGTCTTTGTCGAGGGCGGCGGGGTGCCCTGCCTCATCGCCGTGCATCAGGACGCGACCGGGACGGCACACGCGCTGAATCTCAGTTATCTCAAGGGCATCGGCGGCACGAGGGCCGGGGTGCTGGAGACGACCTTCAAGGAAGAGACCGAGACCGATCTCTTCGGCGAACAGTCGGTGCTCTGCGGCGGCGTCAGCGCGCTGATCAAGGCGGGCTTTGAAACGCTGGTCGAGGCCGGCTATCAGCCCGAGAGCGCCTACTTCGAGTGCCTGCACGAACTCAAGCTGATCGTGGATCTGATCTACCGCGGCGGCCTGGCTTATATGCGCTATTCGATCTCCGACACCGCCGAATTCGGCGATTACGTGAGTGGGCCGCGCGTCATCAACGCCGAGAGCCGCAAGGCGATGAAGCAGATTCTCGCGGAGATTCAGGACGGGACCTTCGCGAAGAGATTTCTCGCTGACCAGAACTCCGGGAAGAAGGAGTTTCTGGCCTTCCGCGAAGCCGAAGCCAAGCATCCGGTGGAGATTGTCGGCAAGGAACTGCGCGCGCAGATGCCGTTCCTCGATCCGGTGACGGTGGAGGAAGTGGCGAAGAGCCGGTAAGCGAATAACCGAGGGCCCTCTGCATCCTTACAAAAGCCAAAGATGCGGGAGCCCTTCGGGTTGATTACCAGCGGTTGTCGCTCTTTTTACGGTTGTTCTCCCAATAGAGCGGTTGGAGATTGCTCAACGCGTCAGAACCACCCCGGGCGACAGGGTTGATATGGTCAACTTCCCATCCGTACTGAGAAGTCTGCCCATACTGCCCGAAGCACATCCAGGCTCCGTAGCAATCCTTGCGGTAAATGTTGGCGTCATAGCCTTGCACGACTTGGCCCTTTGCCCAGATCACGCTAAGCGTTGCATGGTCATACTGCGTAGCTGTTGCCATTTTTGCTCCTTCGACTGAGAGGCTGCGAATTACGGCAGCATTTTTCTCTTGACAGCGAAGGGCGCAGCCGATCAAGATACACTTCGATCAGAAAATCAAGCTTGCGCCCCTTGCTTTTGGGGTGCCGGGGCAGATGGCACCGTCCACCAGCCAAAGTATTCGGTGCCAGCTGAACTCAACGCCGCCTTCGGGCGGCGTTTTCCGTGCTTCAAAATCAAGCACCGGCAGATGAAAACATACTGCCCTCTGTGGGGTCTGTCAACACAAAACCACAACATCTTGTATTTTCTTAAGTTTTCCGACAATGTCTTCGAGTTTGGAATGGCATGTGCTAAGAAAGTAGGGCATTTTGTGGAAAAGGGGTAACTAAACTGCCTCTGAATCGCAGGAGTATTCGCTCTTGACTTGTCGATCATTCTTAGCTAATCTATCTTAGCAGGTATAAGATCATGCATAGCGCCACAATCTTCGAAGCCAAGACCAATCTCTCTGAACTGGTGCGTCGCGCGCAGCTTGGGGAGGAGATCCAGATTACTTCTGGCCGGCAGCGCAAGCCGGTCGCCCGTCTGGTCGCCATCGATCCGGCCCCAGCAAGCCGCCGGGTTGGTTTTTTGGAAGGGCTTGGCGATGTTGGGCCGGAGTTCTTTGATCCGCTCCCGGAGGACGAACTTCGCCTCTGGAACGGAGAAGGTGAATGAAATACCTGTTGGATTCGCACACTCTGTTATGGGCGGCCTTCAGGCGGGACTTACTTTCAGCTCACGCCTTGCACATTCTTACAAATCCAGCCTGCGAAATGATCGTCTCCGCGGCTTCCGCGTGGGAGATCACGACCAAGTACCGCTTGGGCAAGCTGAACTTTGCACGAGTCTTAGCGCAAAATTTTATTCCGCAAATCACATCCGTAGGTTATCGCCTGCTTCCGATTTCTGTGGAACACGCCGTCAGAGCCGGCCAGCTGTCCGGTAGCCACAAGGACCCTTTCGACCGGATGCTGGCGGCCCAGGCAATTCATGAGAATCTGCCGCTGCTCAGCAATGATTCGCAGTTTGACGTCTTCGGCGTCCGGCGGGAGTGGTGAGCGTTGCCGGATTTTTGCGGGTTGGGGTTCGTTGCCTCTCACCCTTTCGACAGAAAATATAAGAAGCAGGTCCTTCGACTCGCTGCGCTCGCACAGGATGACAGAAAGGATGGGGCACGGAATCCGCGGAATGCTCGGAGAGAGCGATAAGGGACCTATAAAGAGCCATAGATAAGTGGAGCCATCCCACCTTAGAGTTGCTCACGATTTTCGGCATCAAACTGGATTTCCGGGCTGGCCCCTCCTGTAAAGGCCATGGCGCCCCCTCGCTGCCGCCCTTCCGACCCCTGATTCCGTGCCAGAAACAGGTAAAAAACCTACCATTTTGGCCCCATTTCTCGAAAAAACTCCGCCCGGTGCCGGGCGATTTGCAAGAACATCTCCGCTCATATCCCTGCTATCTCTGGAAACAAGACTCACTTCTGAAATCCGTCGCGTTGGAGGCGGACAAGACGGCGCAACTCGTCGGCCGATAACATACACAGTTTCTGTGACAGCGCATCTCCAGCCCGCGATTCACTGCCGAGTTTCCGGCAACAGGTCTTCGTCGCAGGGGGGTACAGTTTCCCGTCCCCCTGCCCTGGAAATCGATCCCTTACAACCGATCACTGACCACCGACCACTGGCCGCTGGCTTCCACGCGCCGGCATCGCCGAGGGCGCTTGGTGCATGGTCACGATAATCGCCCCCGCCGGCCTTTCCCCTACGCACTGGTAGGAGTGCGGCGTCGAAGCGTCGAAGTATACCGCATCGCCCCCCTCTAGCACGTGGGCTTGCTCCCCGTGCCGAAGTTGCAACTCCCCCTCCAGCACATACAGGAACTCAAAACCCGCATGGATATGGGCTTTCGGCGTCATCTCCCCGGTCAGCGGCTGGAACTCGGCAAAGTAGGGATCCATATCCCGGTCCGGTACCAGGTACCCCAGGCTCTCGAAGAAATAGGTTGGAAACTCTACCCCGGTCTGCGGCAGCCGCACCCGTTCTTTCCGCCGGTGAATCCTGAAAACCGCCTGCGAATCGCTCTCGAAGAAGTACTGGAGATCCTTGGAAAACACCATGGCAATCCGCGCCAGATTCCGTAGCGTCGGCACCACGCGCCCCGTCTCAAGTTGCGATAAAAAACTCGCCGAAAGCCCCGTGTGCTTGCCCAGCTCCACCAGCCCCATCGACTTCTTCAGCCGCAGCCGCCTGATCCGTTCGCCGATGCGCTTTTCGGCGATCACCCGGTCAGTCGTCTCCGTGTCAACCTGCGACTTTTGCGTTTGTTCGCTCTGAACCGCCGTCAGCTCGCTCATCTGCCCTCCAGCCGGCACGCACATCGGCCGCGCGCTAGGGATTTGTTACGCGCATCAAAAACTATTCTCATCCTACTAAGGTCACTGTACCCCTGCAATCCCTTCTTCTTGTTGCCGACTCTCCCAACGCCGCCCGCGCTATCCTAGAGAGTCCGGCCGCGCCGGCTACGAAGGAATCCCATGCCCGAAGAGACAGCCGCTTCCACTCCTGAAGCAGTCCCCGCCGCCACCATCGCTACCATTGGCCGGCATGAAGGTCAGTCCGTCACCCTTCGCGGGTGGCTCTACAACCTGCGCGAGAGCGGCAAGCTTCTCTTCCCGATCTTTCGCGATGGCACCGGAACCATCCAAGGAGTGGCCCATGTGAAGAGCGTTCCCGCCGAGGTCTTCGAGGCCCTCAAATCCCTCACTCAGGAGTCCAGCGTCATCGTCACCGGCAAGGTCCGGGCGGACAAACGGGCGCCGGGAGGATATGAACTTGATGTCGAAGATTTGCGGGTTGTCCAGCGCGTGCCCGAGGCCGATCCATACCCGATTACTCTCAAGGAGCACGGCGTCGACTTCCTGATGGAGCACCGGCATCTGTGGGTTCGGTCGCCGCGGCAGTCCGCGATTCTGCGGATCAGGGCTGAGATTATGAGGGCGGCGGCGGAGTATTTTGACTCGAACGGCTTCATACGGACTGACCCGCCGATTCTGACGCCGGCGGCTTGCGAAGGTACCTCGACGCTCTTTCCGGTGGACTACTTCGGCGATCCGGCTTATCTAACCCAGAGCGGCCAGCTTTATATCGAGGCAACGGCGTTGGCGCTGGGCAAGGTTTATAGCTTCGGGCCGACCTTTCGCGCCGAGAAGTCCAAGACGCGCAGACACCTGACCGAGTTCTGGATGATCGAGCCGGAGGTCGCCTTCATGGATCTCGACGGCCTGCTGGAGCTGGCGGAAAACTTCCTCTCGCACATCGTCCAATCGGTGCTGAAAAATCGCGCGCCTGAGTTAGTCGTCATTGGGCGCGATCCGGCTAAGCTCGCCAACATTTTGCCGCCCTTCCCGCGCCTGCGCTACGACGTGGCTTGCGAGATGCTCAACCAAGCCCACAAGGACGGCCACCTCGAAGCGCCCTTCGAATACGGTAACGACTTTGGCTCGCCGGACGAGACCTGGCTCAGTTCGCAGTTCGACCGGCCGGTGATGGTGCATCGCTATCCGGCCAACGTGAAGGCCTTCTATATGGAGCCTGATCCGCTCGACGCGCGCTACGCTCTGTGCGTCGATGTGCTGGCGCCGGAAGGCTACGGCGAAGTGATTGGAGGCTCGCAGCGCGTGTCGAGCTTCGAGCTGCTCAACTCGCGCATTGAGGAGCACAATCTGCCCAAGGAAGCCTTCCAGTGGTATCTCGACCTGCGGCGCTACGGCAGCGTGCCGCACGCGGGCTTCGGCATGGGAATCGAGCGAGTGGTCGCATGGGTTTGCGCTCTCGACCATGTGCGCGAGACGATTCCGTTTGCGCGGACGCTGCATCGGATATATCCGTGAGGCAGGGGTTAGTCATCCTGGAGTGACCGGTCCCCGCGCTCAACCCGCCCCGGAGGACGGCTGGCTTGCCGAAACGAAGAATCGGGGTTCGTGGCCTCCCACTCATCCACGATAAAACTGTGGATGAATGGGGCACACGGGATTCAGGAAGTTAATGACCGGGCCACCTGCCCGTGATCGAAGTGCATATTTATTACCGAGTGCTCCAGTTTCGATTCCGAGACTGAGGCACATCTTTCAAATCAACTCAGTCCGTCCGGAGATCCCCAGTTCTTTAACAATCTTGCCTACATCCTGGGAGTGGTCGCGGTGGGCGATCAGCAGTGCGTCCTCGGTATCCACGATGACCAGGTTTTTGACGCCTACCAGTGCAACGAATTTGTGAGGGCTATAGATGTAGTTATTGACGGCGTCGAGAGCCATGTGGCCGTTGGAGTCGGTCACGTTGCCCTCGCCGTCTCCGCGCAGCCGGGTCTCGGTCTGGTACTCGTAGAGCGCGGCCCAGGAGCCCAGGTCGTTCCAGGAGAACTCGGCCGGGATGCAATAAAGGTGGGAGAGATGCTCGCCCTTGGCCGAGCGCGGCTCCAGCACGGCGTAGTCCACGGAGATGTTTTCGCACTTGGGATAGACTTCGCGGAAGACCTCGTCAAACTGGGGCGTGCCGTAAGCGGCGGCGATGGTCTCCAGCAGCGGAGCGGTCTCCGGCATGTGCTCGCGGACGGCGTTGGCCAGGGTGCGCGCCGACCAGAGGAACATTCCCGAGTTCCAATAGTAGTTGCCCGCGGTGACAAACTCCTCGGCCTTGTTCTGATTTGGCTTCTCGATGAAGCGGCGAACATGAAGGGCTTTTTCGTCGTTGGTGTATTCGCCCGTCTCGATGTAGCCGTATCCGGTTTCGGCGCGGGTGGGCTCGATGCCCAGCACTACAATGTAGTCGCCGGCGGCGGCCACGGCAATGCCCTTCTGCAGCGCCTTGAGAAAGCGCGGCTCATCGGCGATGACGTGGTCGGAGGGGAAGACGCCGAGCACCGCCTCGGGATTCTGGCGCTCGATCAGGAAGGCGGCCAGCCCGCAGGCCGGGGCGGTGTTGCGGGCCACCGGCTCCTGAACGATCTGGCCATTCGGAACGCCCTTCAACTGGCTGGCGATCTCGCCTGCCAGGTACTCGTTGGTGATGACCCAGGTCTTGGCCAGGCTGGCCAGCGGCTTGAGGCGCTCCACAGTCTGCTGCAGCATTGAGCGCTCGCCGTCCAGCGCCAGAACCTGCTTGGCGTGGGCGCGGCGGGAGCGGGGCCAGAAGCGCGTGCCGCTGCCTCCGGCAAGAATCACAGGACGAAAATCGATTGACTTTTTCATCGAAAACACATCCTAACGGACTTGCGATACGTTTGCACAGTACCGAATTATTATTTTTTTAAGGCCGCTTCGGCCGCAGCGCGCCAGCCTTGCAAGAGGGGGTTTGACCCTCCCACAATGCAAAACGGCGCGCGGTGGCAAGGCGCGTGAGAAGGCCCTTGGGGGATGCAACAGCGAGTCCCACCCCTTCGACTACGCTCAGGCAGGCTCCGCCGCAAATGCAAGTGCGCGGCGAGGGTGGGGCACCCAGACAAAGGACGGCTTACGCCAGCTTGGCCAGGAACTCTCCCATGCGCCGTGTGCCCTCGTCAATGTTTTGCTTGGTCACCGGGTAGGAGATGCGGATGTGCTCCGCAGTGCCGAAGGCCTCGCCGGGGACGCTGACGACATGCGCTTCGTGGAGAAGGCGGGTGGCCAACTCGGTTGCCGTCCGGATGCCGCCTTTACCGATGTAGGCGCTCATATTCGGGTAGACATAGAAGGCGCCGTCGGGCTTGGTGCAGGTGACGCCGGGAATGGCGGTCAGCTTGGCCAGCATGTAGTCGCGCAGGTCGATGAACTCGGCGCGGAACTCCGTGACGCACTCCTGCGAGCTGGTCAGGGCGGCAACAGCGGCCTTCTGGACAAAGCTGGTGGCGTTCGAGGTGGACTGCGATTGCAGTTTGCTGAGGTTGGCTGTGACGGCCTTCGAGGCCAGCGCAAAGCCCGCCCGCCAGCCGGTCATGGCATAGGTCTTGGAGAGCGAGCCGAGAATGACGATGTGCTCCTTGGCCCAGGTGAACGAGCCTCCGGAAACGGGCTTGCCGGCATAGTTCAGGTAGACGTAGCACTCGTCCAGCAGCAAGTAGATCCCGCGCTCGTGGGCCAGATGAACGATCCGTTCCAGGTCCTCGGCGGAGACCACCGAGCCGGCCGGATTCGAGGGCGAGTTGAGGATGATGGCCTTGGTCCGGGGCGTGATTGCCTTCTCGATCGCGTCAGCGGTGATGCGGAAGCTCTCTGCCTCCCGCGTCTCCAGGAAAACTACCGTGCCGCCGGCGTACTGGATGATGTCCTTGAAACTGACCCAGTAGGGGACGGGCAGGATGACCTCGTCGCCGTGATCGACGAGGATCTGGACGGCGTTGAAGAGGGCTAGCTTGCCGCCGGTGGTGAAGATGGCCTCGTCGATCCCGTAGTCGGAGCCGAAGTCGCAGGCGTGGCGTTCGACGATGGCCTTGCGCACGTCGGGAATGCCGGGAACGACTGTGTACTTGCTGAAGTTGGCCTCGATGGCGGCGATGGCCGCGTCCTTGATGTGGCGCGGAGTGGGAAAGTGCGGCTCGCCGGCACCGAAATCGACCAGATTGGCGCCCTGCGCGCGCAGCTTGGCGGCCTCGGCAGCCACGGCCATGGTGGCGGAGACCTCGATCCGGCCAATCCGGCCGGCAAAGACTTGGGAAGGTGCAAGGACTGTCATAGCTCTTTCTATCTTGACAGATTTCCGGGCCACGGCAAAATCGAGCGAAAGAAGCGCCGCTGGACCGCGAGGTCCTTTCAAAGAATGACCCTTGTATCAGGGCACGACTGGTAGGTCAGGGCTTTAGCCCTGACTGCCGAAAAGGCCATAAAAAACGCGCGCTTTAGCCCCTGAGGCAATCTCGGAGCCACAACCGCGCTGGATGCCCCATCCTCGCCGCTGTCATCCTGAGCGAGCGCGGCGAGTCGAAGGACCTGCTTCTTGTTCCTGCGGCAAGCGTGGGGGGGACCGCGATCCCCAACCCGCCCCGCCCATCAGCAAATATTATCCTCACCACGCGCTCTGTGTTAATCTCTAGCCAATCCCGTGGCTGCCGAGAAAAACAAGCTCTACTACGGCGACAACCTCGATGTCCTTCAGCGCTACCTCAAGGACGAGTCGGTAGACCTCGTCTATCTCGACCCGCCCTTCAACTCCCGCCAGGACTACAACGTCCTCTTCGCCGAAAAGGACGGCTCCCAGTCCAGCTCCCAGATTCACGCCTTTGAAGATACCTGGGAGTGGAACATCGACTCCAAACGTGCTCTGGAGCAGGTCATCGAGCAAGGCGGCCGCGTCGCCGACGCCCTTCGCGCCTTCGAGGCCTACCTCCACGGCTCCGACATGATGGCCTATCTCGCCATGATGGCCCCGCGCCTCATCGAACTCCGCCGCGTCCTCAAAGAAACCGGCTCCATCTATCTCCACTGCGATCCCACCGCCAGCCACTACTTGAAGATCCTGATGGATGCGGTGTTCGGTCCGTCAAACTTCAGAAACGAAATCGTTTGGCGCTATAAGAAATATCAAAAAGCTGAAATGAGATATTTCACGCGGAATTCCGACCGGATTCTCTTTTATGCGAAGGGAGCCAATGCGGATGCTAAGTTTCAACCGCAATTCATACATCTGGATAAGCCAAAGAAGTTTTTGAAGCGTGCTTGGGACAAAAAGACCGGGCGCATCGTGAACGCAAAGGACGATGAAGGCCATGTCCAATACATCGAAATTACTGAGGAAAAGATCGACGACGTCTGGGTGCTGACCTATCTGATGCCCGCCGCCCGCGAAAGACTGGGCTACCCCACCCAAAAACCCGAAGCCCTCCTCGAACGCATCCTCAAAGCCAGCTCCAACGAAGGCGATCTCGTTCTTGATCCATTCTGTGGATGTGGAACAACAGTCCAGGTCGCGCAACGCCTCAATCGCCGCTGGATCGGCATTGACATCACCCACCTCGCCATCGGCCTCATCAAAAAACGCCTCTCCGACGCCTTCGGCCCGGAGATCAAGACCACGTATGACGTGATAGGTGAGCCCACTGACTTGGCGGGTGCGGCCCAGCTCGCCTCCGAAAACAAGTTCCAGTTCCAAGCCTGGGCGCTTGGACTTTGCGGTGCGCGAGTCGCTGAAAGCAGCAAGAAAGGCGCGGATCGGGGCATTGACGGCCGGCTCTATTTCCACGACGACGAATCGGGAAAATCCAAGCAGATCATCTTCTCCGTCAAGGGCGGCGGCGTCTCCGTGCCGCAGATCCGCGATCTTCGCGGAGTCCTCGAGCGGGAAAGAGCCGAGATAGGCGTCTTCATTTCATTCGAGGAGCCGACCAAACCCATGCTCCGCGAAGCCGCCGAAGCTGGCTTGTACAAATCAACCGACGGCACCACCTACCCCCGCCTGCAAATTCTCACCATCCAGCAGCTTCTCTCCGGCAAGCAGCCCGAATACCCCCTCCACCGCCGCGACGCCACCTTCAAGAAGGCCCCGCGCAGCCGCCCCGCGGCCGCCGAGAACCTGCCCCTCCCGCTCCTCCCGCCAGAGTAGAGTGGGAATACCCAGGTCCCGTTTTTAGACTCGGGAACCCCAACCTTCCTCTTCGATTTTTCTGAGCCTCGCATGCGCCGCTCCCACACCCCCAAAAATGTAAATGAGGCTAATTTCTATACCGCTGAATCGAAAGCACCTGGCCGCAATCTTCGCTGCGTAGAATTACCCTTCCCGCGCGGAGAATAAAACCAGTCGCAAATCCGAGGCCCAAATGACCACCCTCCAATCTCCAACCCGCGCAATCCTACTCCCTATCGCTTACTCCCTATTCCCTTTTCTCCCTTTCTTCTCCCCAAAATCGCCCCAAAGATCAAATAAATCCTGTGTACCACAGTTTTCGACCGTTTCATATCTTGCAACCTACACGCAATCAACAGCTTGCACTTTGGTAATGTTAACGAATCAGGGTAAGAATATACTTGACAAAACAAGAGAATAAATAGCGATTCGGCTGGGCGGATAGGGACGGCTCAGCGAGGTTTAGGAGTATTTTCCAAGGGCTTTGACCTCGCCTTCTTCCACTCGGCTTCCCGGCGTTGAATCTCCGTCTTGGAGACTGTGAACATTTTGCGGACGGCGTTGTCGAACCGTTCGGCTTCCGTGTTGCCGGGGACTGGCGGAGCAGGTAGAGGCTTCATTTCTCTTTAATCTCCTCAATTTTTTTATCAAATCGTCAACTTTTTTGTGCAGTTCATCCAATCTCTTTGCCAGTATCTCATTAGCTTGGTATATGGATTGTACGATGGTAATGCCTAGAGTCGCCATTGAAATCAGAATCACCCATTCCATTGCCATTGCACTCTGCCTCGGATATGGATATTATAAAGCAATAGAAACCCCGCTGAGTAGCGGGGTTCTATTCAAAATCCGTGAAGCCACCGAAAGTGTCCGTCTGATTCTTGGCGGAAAGCGTCGGGCAGTTGATCGGTAATACGCTCCTAGAATGGAGTGTAATACCTATGCTGCGTCTACGTCAAGTGTTGATAATCCTACTAGGTTGCGCTATTGTATTCGGGTGGACCTGCAATTACCCAAAACGGTTTGTCGGTGTCAGGTTTTGGATCGTACAGCAGACATACTCTCGTTTCGTGGGATGCTATCTTCTCCCTGAATACGTCGCTGTAACGAATGACACCGCACATCCAAAGGAATTCTCTCCATTGTTTGATTCCCGTCAAGTTTGCAGAATTAACGAACAATTGAGATTTCAGGAGAGCCTGAATAGGCCACGACTCGTTAGGGCCAATGCTGTATTTTCTGGAGCCTACAACTGTTTCATAAATGGATACCGATGGTGGAACAGTGTTGGAATTTCCGAGTTGTATTTCAAATTCACAAACGGAGATGTGGGCTGGCGTTATTCCAAAATTCTTAAGCGAAACCATACACTGAGCAAATGGGTGCTCCCCCGGCACGGGCGGAGGACCGTCAATTGGAATAAGAGTAGGCAGTTGAGTCTTTTTCGTGTGAAGAAGTACCCAAGCCCGTTCAGAAGCAATCATGTGTTCATCTTGGGCACGAATTATGTCACGCGCTTCGCGCAGGATGTCTTCTTGCCGGATCAAAAGTACGAATTGCAAGACTCCCACTATAGCGAGTACAACTGTAGCAATCATCAGCCATTTAGAAAAGCGGGTGATTTTCCGCTGGAGTTGGATATTCTCTTGGTCCTCTGCGCTATGGGAATCATTGGTTGGGGATTCCACTTGTACTACAACAGAGGGAACTTTTGCGGAATACTGGTCTTCGTATTTGGCGTTTGTCTGCTGCTTTCCTTGGCTAGCGATACTCTGTTTTGCGATCCCGTTTTCTGGCGTGCTTTGAGCGCAGAGAACCCCTACCGTTGCCAGTATAAACAGAATACTGATAATCGCTAATAGACGCGGCATTGTGTTCCCTCCATTAAGGAAGTATCCTAGCATCCTTTCCGCGTCCCTGTCTCTTAATCCATTCAGGCTTAGATGCTACTGGCAATTGGGTTTTTGCCGGTCAACTCGGCAAGGGTGAGACGTTTCCCCACCATTCCCCTCGCGGCTAGATCGAACCGCTGTGCATCGCTCATCTTCCGATTGTTGTACCGAAACGCCTGCTCGTCAATGTACCGGAACAGGTGAAACGGCTCTACAGAGACATACGTTCCGCCTAGGCCGCGCTTGAGCAGACTCCAAAAATTGTCAATTCCTTGAGTGTGAACCAGACCGCGTACATATTCCTCGGCATGGTTGATAACCTCATGCTGGAAGTTGGTTCCCTTATATCCGCCCCATTCATCGGTCATCAGAGTAGAGCCGTCCTCAATATGCCGATTCGCGAGAGAGTGGAGAACCTCTTGAGTGCGCTCCCTTACGACTTCCGCCCGCACACGTCCGTTGCGCTCAAGCATCCCGACAACAATCGTCTTTGCCATAGCACCTACTGCTTTGCCGCTGTATCCAGTTCCCTTTGGCTTTTTTGACTTGTGCATACCGTTCCGGAGAGCTTCGCGGCGTACTCGTCCCCAAGCATGAACCGAATCCGATGGTCCAGAAACCATGCTGATTTCTGAGTGATTCCAAGCGCCCGCTGAATCTCGTAGCTGCTCACGCCGTTCTTACAGTTCACGATCATCCACATGGCCGTAAGCCATTTGTCGAGGCCGATGGGAGAATCCTCCATCACGGTCCCTGTCTTGAGGGTGAACTGCGGGGACAGATGCTTTTCCCGGCAATGCCAGCGGTTGTACTTTTCGAGGAAAAGCACGTTCGTGCTCCCGCACTTCGGGCAGGAGACGCCCATCGGCCAGCGACGGGCAACCAAGTATTCCCGGCAGTTGACAGGATCGGCGAAGTAGAGGATTGCTTCTTGAAGCGTGGTCGGTTCCATAAATTAAGAATACCCGGATGGGGTTCTTTTGTCAAGTATATTCTTGCCCGAATCAGTAACACCAAACCCCGTTTTTTATCCCCTTTTCGGCCCAAAAGGAGGCCATTTCGGTCAAAAAGGCCCTCTTTCTCGCGTTTTTTGAACGCTCGCAGATACCGCAATTTGGGACTTTTGGAGCGGGAATACAAAAAGCCATAGGACGCAAAAGCGTCGCCTGCCTCACCGCAGGCAGCGCGACCACGGAACTCGACAGGGTACAGTCATTCCGGTTCCGCTCCGGAAGGGCAAGCCGGTTACCATTGCTAACTGCCGCCGATGCGCCCGCGCAGCCGCTTGAGCACATTGGGCGGCACCAGCCCCGAGACGTAATCGGCCAGCGAGGTGCTCAGGGTCAGGCCGGGCGGGCGGCGTAACGGAATCCGTAAAAGGCCCAGAGAACGGCGACGCCGATAACAACGATGGCCGCAAATGCGCCGCCGAGACGCAGAGCGAGCTGCGGGCGCGTTCCTTTGGGCGCGGTTGCAATCTCCCAGGCGATGAGCAAGAGCAGCATGGGAGCCAGCAGAATTCCGGAGTGTTTGGTGGCCAATAGCAGACCGGCGGTGATGCCTGCAACGAGCAGGCGAATGACGGACGGTTGTTTTACATAGCGATAGAAGGCGTAGATGCTGGCCAACAAGAAGAGCGTTAGGCCGATGTCGGTGGTGACCAGCGCGGAGTGAGCCAGAAGGTTCGGATCGAAGACAGCCAGGGTCAGCGCGATGAGCGCGGCATCGGCACCGAACCACTCGCGCGCGGCAAAGAAGACCACCAGCGAAAGCCCCAGCGCCAGCAGGCCGGCGGCAAGCCTCATGCGCAAGACCAGCCGCTGGCTTGCACCGTCATTGCGGGCCAGCCAATCGCGGCCGTCGAGATAGGCCTCGGCTTTGAATTCCCGGCCCTGAAGCGGCGGAATCCACAGCTTCTCGCCGAGCAGGGGAAGCGTGGCCAGCAGCTTCACCAGCGGAGGATGCTCGGGGTTGAGGCCGTAGTCGCCGGCGCGCCACATCCTATATCCGGTGAACATGTGGTCGTCTTCGTCCCAGGTGAGCGACTCGCGATGCACGATGATGGCGACTTGTGCCGCCTGCGCGGCAATTAGTACGGTCACCGCAACCCAGGCCCAGCCCTTCTCGATTTTCATGCCGGCTCGAACTTCTTTCTGATCGGGATACCAACATTCTACAGAGCCGGAATCTCTCTCCGGCCCTGGAGAAGCGGCTGGCCGCCATCAAGGCGCGACATAGCCCGGCGTGGCTCCGATGTTGGGCGGCAGCGTCGCGCCGCGGCCGGGTTCGGCGTCGGGGCCGTTGTCTACATCCTGGTAGCCTTGGAAGTTGTAGGTTCTCGATGCCGAGCCGGCGAGCTCGAAGGCTAATCCGCGATAGGACGTCAGGTTAGAGAGGCTCGACTGCAACGGCGCGTTCAGCACATTCTGGCCGTCGAAGACGCTGCTTCCCGTGTCGCCCCAGGTGGTTGGGTCGGCATTGGTCAGCGCGCAGGTCGAGCCTCCGTTGCAGCTAACCGTCCAGTTGCCTCCGTTGACGGCGACCGCGCCGGTGTCGCCGGTAGCGCCGGCTGGAAGCAAACGCAGATTGCTGACGGTGTAGTTGAATGAATTGACAATCGGATCGAAGGTAAAGAAGATCGACCAGACCTGCGAGAGATCCATGGGCAACTGATTCTGGCTCCATGCCGGCTGCACCATCTGCGAGAAATCCACCTCGACGCGGCGCGGACCGGGCGAGGGCGCCAGCGTGACGTAGGCGAAGTAATAAGAGTAGTCGGGAATGATGCTGGTGGGCTGCGCCAGCGCCACTTCGATGGGGAATGGCTCGCCGACCTGGTTGTGCTCGGCAATTCCCGCCGACCAATCCGCGCCGATCACATTTGCGCCAGGAACAAAGTTGATTCCCTGGTGCTGCACGTCGAGAAAGGTGTTGTTTTCGATGGTGTCTACGGCGGTGATGTTGGCTCCGCTCCACAGAATCTGCTGGGCGAGATTGTCGTGGAGATAGAAGTCATGGCTTCCCGCGTCGAGATAGATGGCCGCGCCCCAGCGCACCTGATTGTTTTGCAGGATGTTGTAGGCGATCTCCGTGCCCTGGTCGTCCGGGCTCCAGGCGTTGAGGTTGCCGCAGTCCTCCATGAAGATGCAGGGGGTCGTGATTAGATTGTTGAAGACCTTCAATTGGCTTCCTAATGTCGCGCCCGCCAGGGAAGTGCGCTGAATGGTATTGTTCTGGATCAGATTCTGAGTGCCATCCGAGGCGACGATGCCCGCATCGTTGCTCCAGGTCATTCCTGAATCCTGAATCGTCACCTGCTCGACGGTGTTGTTGGAGCCGGCCAGGTAAATGCTGGCGCGCCCGGCGAACTCGATCAGGCCGCCGTTGATCACATTGCCTGAACCGGAGACTTCGATGCCGCCATAAAACTCAGGTTTAACGTTGTACCCATCGTAGCCGCGAATCCAGTTGGGCGCATAGAGGAGAAAGTTCTTGATGGTGCAGGAGGTGCTGTTCTGCAGGTTGAACCAACCGCCGCGAGCTTGGAGGCCATTGACGGTGATATAGGATTGGCCGCTCAGATTCAGCACGGCGGGAGCGACGCCTGCCTCAATACGGCCGGCCGGCGAGGCTCCGTCCTGCGTCCAGACGTAGAGTATCTGCGCGTTCGGATCCCAGTACCACTCGCCGGGCGCATCGAGCAGATTCAGCTTGCCAAAGACAATGAACTTGTTGCCGCGCCTGGGAATCAGCATCGAGAGCTGGTTGACGGGCTCGCTCCAGGTGAGTTTGCCGGTGGCCTGGTCGTCTGTGATGATCTGGCGCTCATAGCCCACCCAGGCCTCTCCGGCCATGACGCGGAGCCATGCGCCGGTCAGATCCACGGGGGGCAGATTGGCCTTGGTCAGCGAGGTCTCGTCGCCCGCGTCGGCTCTTTCATAGGTCATGCCGGCCAGGTCTTCGATGGGCGAATTCGGCCAGCGCGCCTCGTTGAGCAGATGGCCGTCGGAGAAGACCTGCAACGGCTGTGTGGGCCAGGATGCAGCGTAGATGGACCCGTTGTAGACCGTCCAGGGGCCGGTAACTGGCTGAGTGCCCATCAGAGTTGGTGTTTCGCCGGAGTAGGCTGCCAGGGTAATGGGCGCGCTGGCTGTGCCGGAATTCGCCACAGTCACGTTTTCGTGGTAGTTGCCCGCGCGCAGGATGAGCGTGTCGCCCGCGGAGAGCTGATTCACCCCATGCTGCACAGTGGCGAAGGGCTGCGCCTCAGTGCCCGGCGCCGAGTCGCTGCCCGTAGGTGAGACGTAATAGGTTGTGGCAACGCGCACCGGCTTGGCCGACGCCTCATTCGAATTGCCGCTCTCGCCGGCTGAGTTATAGGCGGAGACGACGTAATAGTAAGCCGTTCCATTGCTTGCCGAGGTGTCCGTGTAGGAGAGCGAAGCGGTAGGAGCCAGCAGGGTGTACGGTCCTCCGCTGGCCAGGCCGCGCTTCACGTGGTACCCGGTGGCATTGGCGCTCGCGCTCCAACTGAGCGAAACCTGCGCATTGCCAGCCGAGGCCTTCAAACCTACGGGCGCGGGCGGAATCTGCTGCGTGCCACCGTTTCCGCTTGACTGAATGTTTCCGTTGCAGCCTGGGATGCTGACAAGAACCAGAGTGAAGACGAATCCGAACAAATTTCTCATGAACAAACACCTCGCCGGCGGAAATGCTTTCCGCGCACAGCGATCATTATCCATGCGGCCGGGCGATTCCCGGTAATTTTGTGACGAAGACGCGCTACGCAGGGACGAAGACGCTTTGACCGGGCATGATTCCGGGTTACAGCACGCCAGAGGCGAAGCGGAGAAACGACTCGCGGTAGGTGTGACTGAGCTTCAGCGTGACGCCGTTCTTGAGGATGATCTCGTACTCTCCACGTCCGGCCGGGTGCATCTCGCGGATGGCGTCGAGGTTAACGATGATGGAGCGGTGTATGCGCTGAAACCTGGCTGGATCGAGCTGCTTTTCCAATGTGTTGATGGTCTGGCGCAAGAGAAAAGACTGCGCGCCGGCATGAAGCGCCACATAGTTGCCTTGCGCTTCGACCCACAGAATTTCGTCTGGGCGCACAAAGAGAGCCTTGTCGCCCGACTTGACCAGAATGCGCTTCACAGGCTGAGGGCGGGCGCTCTGCTCGCTGAGAATTCGCAGCAGTTCCACATTCACATCCTCGCGCTTCTGAAGCGCTATCTGCTGCTTGGCGCGCGCCAATGTCCGCTCGAATCGCTCGCGGTCGAAGGGCTTCAGCAGATAGTCGATGGCATGAACATCGAAGGCCTTCAACGCGAACTGGTCGTAGGCGGTGACAAAAACGAGGTTGGGAATCGCTGCCGGCGCGAGTGCGCGCAAGACGCCAAAGCCATCCAGGTCCGGCATCTGTATGTCAAGAAAGACCAGATCGGGCGCGGCGGATTCGATCATCTCGATGGCTGTGTAACCGTCGCCGCACTCGCCGATCAGGTCAATCTCGGCATCATCGGCCAGGAAGCTGCGCAGCATGGCGCGAGACAGCGGCTCGTCGTCAACAATCAGCGTGCGAATGCGATGCAAGTTCACGAGTTGCGTCCCTCGCTTCCCTCGGAGAGATGAAATGGAAACTCGATTTGTACGCGGAATCCGCCGCCGGATAAGTTCTCCAAAGTCAGATGCTGCGCGGTTCCATAGAGCTGGCTGAGGCGAGCGCGGGTGTTGGATAAGCCGAGGCCGGTGGGCGCGGAAGCGTCGAGCCGGTCTTCCAGGATTCCCGGACCGCTGTCCTCGACAGTCAGTAGCAGGCGTTGGTTCTCCCGCGCGGCGCGCACGGCGATCTCTCCGCCGCAGCCGTAGGGAGCAATGCCGTGGCGCACGGCATTCTCGACAATCGGCTGCAGAATGAGTTGCGGAACGGCGGCATCGAGAATCTCCGGCGCCGCTTCCAGGCGGAAGCGCAAGCGGCTGCCGAAGCGCATCTGCTCGATGGCCAAGTAGCGCTCAAGGAACTCGAACTCCTGTCGAAGAGGAATCTCCTGGCGTTCGAGATCGCGCAGCGTCATGCGCAGAAAGTCGCCCAGCAGCGCGGTCATCTTCTGCGCCGCTTCGCGGTCGGTCATCTGCAGAGCCGAGATGGAGTGCAGCGCGTTGAAGAGGAAGTGGGGGTGAAGCTGCATCTTGAGCGCGGTCAGGTTGGCGTTGGCCAGTTGCGCCTGCAAGTGCGCGGCTCGCAACTGGCCCTGCTGAAAGCCTCGGTAGTAAAGAAAGGCGTGGGTGGCGGCGACAGTCATGGCATAAACAAGCACGGCCATCAGAAGGTCTTGCATATACCAGTAGCGCAGGTAGGGCAGCAGGGATTTGGCCACGAGGATGGCCCAACTCGGCTGTGTCGCCAGCGAGTAGGCCAGGATATATGCGTAGGGATGGACGGCTCCCACGGCCAGAGCGATGAGGGAATGAATGCCGAGGTTGCGCAGCCTGTGCCCCTGCGCCGCCGGCAGCGCTTGCGCCAAAACGATGGCCAGGGGAACGATGGGCAAGAACAAATACCAGATGAGAAGTGCGTGCCCAAATGCCGCGCCCCATTGATGTTGCCCGTTGTCGGTGCTGATGGTCTCGACCGTGTTGATGGCGCCGAAGAAAGTGGCCGCCGCGAATGCATAGAGGAAGACGGTAAGACGCGAGGGCGGCTTGGCCATCTCAATCGCCGGGGATGCGCCCTCAGTCTTCGGATCCGCAACGTTTCCCATGCGGCAATACCTCTCCAGCGGCGATTCCAGCGAGTCCATACCGCGGCAGGGTATGTCTCCGAGGCGTTGATTCTGAACCCTGGGATTCAGCTCGCGCCGATCCGTCCGCGCAGCCGCTTGAGGACGTTGGGCGGCACCAGGCCACTGACGTCGCCGCCGAAGCTGAAGACCTCCTTCAACATTCGCGAGCTGACAAACGAGTAGCGGCCGGCCGGTTGCAGAAAGACGGTCTCGATCTCTGGGGCCAGGCGGCGGTTCATCAAGGCCATTTGAAACTCGTATTCGTAGTCGGAGATGGCGCGGATGCCGCGCAGCACCGCCGAGGCGCCCTGCTTGCGCGCAAACTCGACCATCAGCCCATCGAAGGTGGCCACGGAGACGTTCTCCAGAGCGGCGGTCGATTCGCGCAGCATCTCGACCCGCTCCTCGACGGTGAAGAGGGGATCTTTGCCTGGGTTATTGAGAATGGCGACGGTGAGGTGCTCAAAGAGCTTTGCGCCGCGCTGGATCAGGTCAAGGTGACCGTTGGTCGGCGGGTCGAAAGTGCCGGGATAGAGGGCGCGTACGCTCATGGAAGCTGCTCAAGAAAAATTCTAGCAGTCGAGAGCGGGCCGACCGCTAGCTATATTTTGGGGCTTGCAGGCCTTCCAGAGACCACTTTCCGCGTATCCAAAACTCAACATCAAGGCAATTGCGACGTTCCGGCTGTCAAGGGGACCATGCCACTTGCCGTTTTGTCCGCTGTCATGGGGCTGCTTACCTTGACCGTTCTTGCAATGGCTGCAAGTGCTTTTGTGAACTAGTGTAGTGTCTCAAGCAGATCGTCTATTATTCAGGACGGCTTTGGCGCGGGTCACTTTTTCCAGGATGTCGTTTGCCTTTGCGGTCCAGATGAAGGGCTTGGGGTTTTGATTGTGAGC
>JBEKNI010000053.1:0-26786 GCA_049522975.1 Occallatibacter sp.
GGATGAGATGGCGGTAGCACATTCGGCAAACCTTACTTGCTGGTCAAGCTTGCTGGATGCTACTCCATCCCATCCACCTGCCACCGGAGTTGCCGTTGCGCTTCGTTGTTGAATCCGCCCAGGGTTTTTCCGCAGCCTCTGAAGTCGTGCCCCGTGACAAAGCAATTGCTGCCAGTGTCTTATAGGAGTGCCGGAGCTAAATTGATATTCATCTTCCGAAAATGCTGTAACAAGCCGCTTGAACAAGGACGATTCAAATACGGAATGCCGTTCGAAAGCGGCATCCTGAGATCGGAAGGCGGACTGCGGCGCTACACGCCCATGCCGAATTCACCGGTCTGCTCTTCGCCCGCGTGGGCGTAAAAGTCGTAGGGGTCGCGATGGTTGAACTTGTAGCGGCTGCGCAGTTCCCGGCCCACGAAGATTCCGATCGCTGCCACCGCCACTCCCACCGAAAGCCAGCCAATCACGCGCAACGTGTTTGATTCCCTTTCCTCTTCCGGGGGGGGCTGTTCCCTGGCTGTCTCGTCTCCGGCCGTCCGGGCTTCGGACTCTGTGGACATGGCTGCTTTCTCCTGCGAGCATCATAGCGCAATTCCGGCCGTTCCGGCGCAACGAACCACGCCAGTCTGCGGCGCGATGGCCCGGAGCGTCGGCAGCTTGCCCGCCGGCGGAGTGCTTTGTCAGTCCCCCACCGGCTTTCGTCGACCCGCCTGGCCCAACACGGTAGCTCCACGTATGACAGCATCGGCTTTGTCAAGGCTCTATTTCAGGCCATTGGCCGTAAATAGAGCATGGAGAAGCGTCTGTTTGGCAAGGACGGTGTCAAGGGCGCGTTCTTTGCGTTCATCTCGACCCTTGACATCGACCTTCCCAAACCCACCATTGAGCTTGGAACGAATCTCAGGGTTTTTCTGAGATTCGTTCCATATTTAAAAAACATCCTCTTTCTGCATAAACGACCCAAGCTCGCGTGTTGATTCAATCATTTTCCGATGGACCCGAGGGTTCCACCAACCATGTATTCGGCCCGGTGCTGTGCCATGATTGCTTGTTCAAACTCCCTATGAGTGCGAGAGATACGGGGTGTCCAATCAGGGTGTCGGCCTAAGCCACTGGGCTAAACGGACTGCCCCGCATGCGAACCGGGGTCCCCAGCGACAGATATTAGTCGCTGGGGTGAAGAACCGCGCTCCCTAATGTAACGGGAGTTCCCCCGGCTCTGCCGGGGTGCAGTAGAACTTTGAGAATTCCGGGAGTATGTTTTCTCTCGAATTGCCTGTGCTGCGGTAGTAAAGATAGCAGTACGAGGCTTTTGCTTTTGTTCTTGCTTTTGCTTCGGACGGTTGCGAAAAGGCCCCCTTGAGGGGCCAGCAACCGTAAAGCCACCGGCTCTGCCGGTGGATACTTACTTTGCTCGTAGTCCTGCCCGGGGCGCAACATCCAAAGCAACCGAACCGCCAGTTTGTGTGCAATCGCCACCTTGGCCATGCCATGATGCTTCGTCATCGACAGCCGCACCTACTGCCAGCGCCAGCTCGCATCATGCCGCTGCGCAGCAACCGCCGCCTCCACCAGCAACCAGCGCACGAGCGTGTTGCCCTGCTTGCTGATGTGGCCCAGGTGGCGCTTGTCGGAGCTCGATTCCTTGGCCGGAATCAAACCCAGACCGGGGTTCCCGGCGACAGTCTTCGTCGTCATGTAATCAGCCTCCAGACCGGCTGTCGCGCGGAGCTCCCGGTCCACGCTTGTTTCTTGCTAGGCGATTAGAGGCTTCCCTCCGCGCCGGCCAGGGCTGCTTCGCCGCCCAACAGGCTGCCGGCGCCCAGGAATGAATAGGCCGCAACGCAGATGTATCCCGCGAGGGGAACTAGGTAGGCGAGCGCAATGCTATGGGTTCTGTCATTGATCAACCCCATTAACGGCGTGAGCGCCGCTCCGCCCACAATGGCCATCACGATCAGCGATCCGCCAATCTTGGTATTGGGACCAAGCCCCTTCAGTCCCGTCGCGAAGATGGTCGGAAACATCAGCGACATAAAAAAGCTGGTAAGCACCATCGCCCAAACCCCTATCCAGCCTGGATCGAGCACACCCACCATCACCAACAACACATTGATCAACGCATACACGCCCATCAGAATGTTAGGCCGCACCACGCGCATCAGCGCGGTCGAGACGAAGCGCCCTACGCCGAATGCCACCAGGGATGCTATCAGATAATTAGCGGCAGGCTTCTCCGGCAGGTGCGTGGAATCCTGCACATATTGAATTAAGTAGCTCCATGTGCCCACCTGCGCGCCGACGTACATGAACTGTGCCAGAACCGCGAACCTGAAATGGGGATACTTGAAGAGATCGCGGAAGTGTCCATGATCGCCGCCGTCCTCGTGCTCGCTGCGAATTGGGGGAAACTTCTTGAGCGCAATCAACAATGCCCACAAAAGCACCACCGCGCCGAGAAAAAGATACGGCATTTTTACGCGCAGGATTTCATTGTGAAGATAGCCAGCATAGGTGCCGGCTTTCTTCATCGCGTCTATCTGGTCTGTTTGCAACTCGATGCCAGAGAAGATGAAGACCTTGCCTATCAATACGGCTATAATCGAGCCCAGCGGGTTGAAGGCCTGCGAGAAGTTCAGGCGCTGCTCGGAGGTCTCCGGCGAACCCATCTGCGCAATGAAGGGGTTGGAGGCCGTCTCAAGAAACGACAGGCCGCTGGCAATCACAAATAAAGCCAACAGGAAAAACCAGTACTGCGCCACAAGCGCCGCCGGCCAGAAAAGGAATGTGCCTATTCCGTAAAGAATCAGCCCGGTAATGAAGCCGAATTTATAGCCATACTTGCGCATGAGCAACGCAGCGGGCATGGACAGCAGAAAATATCCCATATAAAACGCCGACTGCAGCAACCCCGCCTGGAAGCGCGAAATCTCGAACGATTTCATGAATTGCTTGATCAGCACATCATTGAGGTTGTTAGGGATCGCCCAAAGAAAAAAGAGCGCCGTGATCAGAATGAAGAGGACGATTTGGCCGGCGGGAAAGACTTCGCCCTTGCCGGTTGACTCAACCGTGCTGCTCGCGTTAGTGACTGACATAACTACATTCCTTCGGTCGGCCTTGTTGAGTAAGCTCGCCGGCCATCGTTGCCCCTTTTCAATGAAGCGCAATTCGACGCGGAATCCCCCATTCCGATTCTACGAGCTTCCCTTTCCGTCTTCGATGGCCGAGCGCAGCCTGGCCTCCCGCTCTCCATCCCAGTAGCCGCAGTCCAATTCGATGAAGACCGAGGTATACGGGATTGTCATCGTAGACTTGACGATCAGAATGGAGAACATTTGCGCGGCCCGGTCCAGCTTGGCAATGATCTCTTCATGCGCGGCGGAGTTGACGTCAAGTCCTTTCAGCTCGCTCTTCAGCCATTGGCAATAGCCTTCGATTCCCGGTGCATCCCGCTCCTCGACAAACTCCAGCTCCCGATCCACATGAACGTTGGGGCGGACGTGCCGGCAATCGCGAAGCCTGGCCAGCACTCTCTCGATCGTGACCTGCTGGCTCAGGCCGGAAGCAACTGTCTCAATTCCCGGCCTTGATTGAGAGGGATACGCCGCATCGGCTATCACAATCCAGTTGCGGTGGCCAAACAGCGGCAGGCGCTCTTCAAGCAATTGCTCCCAGTCCGGTATTGCATTCACAGACTTATCTCCAGTTCCGACGACCGGTTCGATCTTCAGGACGGTCAGTTACTCTCATTCGATGGAACTGCTAACTCCTCATCCGCGCAGACCGCGACTTTGCCGCACTTTCCGGAGGCCATCAATGCGTACGCCTCCGCGGCCTGTCGAAGCGCAAACCGGTGAGTGATAATCTCGGCCGGATGCAGATCCCAGCGCACCAGCCGCTCCACTAGCTCCTCCATTAACCAGGTGGATGTGACCCATGATCCATAAAGCGTCTTCTGGTCATGAATCATATCCGGAGAAGGATTGATCTCAAAGCCGCCGCCTTCGCCGAGAAAGACCATCTTTCCCCACTTGCGCGTGGCGCGAATCGCCGTGGCCCGCGCCGCCGCATTGGCCGAGCACTCGACGGCGCGCTCCACGCCAAAGCCGCAGGTCAGATCCTTGATCTGGGCTACATTCTCTGCGCCGGAGATCAGCGCATCGTCGCAAAGCCTCAGGCGCCGCGCCAGCTTCAGCCGCTCATCCACCACATCGATCCCGATGATCCTCTGCGCGCCGAGTTTGCGGCAAAGCGCCGCTGCCGCCAGTCCCACGGGACCTAGTCCCATGATCAGCACCGCATGATTCCCGTTGATTCCGATCTTCTCCAGGCCCTCGTAAACGGTCCCGAATCCGCAGGCCACCTGCGCGCCATCGGCATAGGAGAGCTCGTTCGGTAGCGCGATCAGATCCTTTTCCTCGGCGATCATATAATCCGCCATGCCGCCGTCCCGCTGCCAGCCGTAGGCGCGCCGGTACTTCTCGCTAGTGCAAGAGATCATGTAGCCGCGCCGGCAATCGTTGCATAACCCGCAGCCGGAGATGTGATAAACGATAACTCTATCTCCCGCCTTGAAACGGCGGCAGCCCAAACCGGCTTCCACAATCTGCCCGCATGGCTCATGGCCTGCGATAACCCCTTGATAGCCCTCCGGCCCCTTGCCCAGGTGCTCGTGGTAAATGCAGCGGATATCTGAGCCGCAGATGGTCGATGCCTTCACGCGGATCAGAACTTCGCCATGATCGGGAGTGGGAACCGGAACGGTCAGCATTTCTACTGTACTGTTGCCCGGCAAAAATGCCGCCTGCATCGTCTTTTGCATCTTACCTATCTCCCAACTCCGCGCGGCTGTAGAATCCCTGCACGCCGCGCGGCGATCTAAGCTGGAGTTATCTCGCCGTTCACGTCCCACAGGTCTTCCCAGGATTGTCCCTCTTTCCAGAGAAAGACCTGGCCCTTGATCAGCCGGCAATTTCTGTCCAGCGCGCCGATCTCCCGCATCTCTTCGTTCGTCAGCGGATCGGAAGTAACTCCGAGAAGGTTGTTGAAGATATTTCTCGAATTGGCGGAAAACGGAATCGGTGTCTGCCCGTGTTGAACCGCCCATTTGAGGCAGACCACGGCGGGATGAACTCCATGCCTCTCCGCAATCCTCACGATCACAGGGTCCTCCGTCGGGGAAGTATCTTCCAGCGTGCGATCTCGCTCTGGCCGATGGGGCGATCCTAGCGGAGAATACCCAACCGGCTCGATGCCGTTGGCGCGCACGAATTCAAACAGCTCCGGCTGCTGGAAATGCGGATGGAGTTCCATCTCGTTCACTGCTGGCCGGATCTTTGCATCTCGAAGCGCCAATCTGAGTTTTGGAATGGTCATATTGGAAGTGCCGATGTGGCGGACCAGGCCGCGCTGCACGAGTTCTTCCATGGCTGTCCAGGTCTTCATGTAATCGGCGTGAATATAAGGCTTAGCGTCCTTGCTGCGGGCGGTAACATCGCAGCCCGGCGGATGAAAATTGGGAAATGGCCAATGCACGAGATACAGATCGAGATAACTCAGCCGCAGGTCCGCGAGCGACTTCTCGCAGGAAGCTATTACATCGCGCGGTGCGTGCTTGTCATTCCAGACCTTGGATGTGACCCATAACTCCTCGCGCTTCACTCCAGCGGCCATAACTTCCGCCAGCGCGCCGCCGATCTCGGCCTCATTGCCGTAAACGGATGCGCAGTCGAAATGCCGGTAGCCGATGCGCGCCGCGACCTTTACAGCCTCGGCAATCCGGTCCGCGGAAACATGATCGGAGCCGAAAGTCCCCAGGCCGATGGCCGGCATCCGCGCCCCGCTCGAAAGCGTTCTCTGCGGGATCGAAGCCGGATCGATTCGATCCGCCGCCGTCCCTTCACTCGTGCTCTTTGCCTGCATTCTCACTCCTTGCCCGTCTGAAACCCTGCCCGATCGCCGGCAGGCCTCCGGCGTTTCGTTGGGCCCGCTGGCGGCAATCGCCAACCACTCGTTACTGTAAGCGTTTTCTCCCCTGGAACGCAATCTCCATCAGGCGGGCGCGCCGCGTCGCTTACTCGATCGAGTCGATGCGGGCCAGCCATGCGGCCTTAGTTTCCGCCGGAAGGAAACTGGCGCGAATGGAGTGGCAGGCGAGTTGGCGAAGTTCCTGGCGAGTAAAGCCCTGCTCTGTGTGGGCCAGCAAGTATTCGTTGGCCACATCGGAGCCGAAGAAGGCCGGGTCGTCGGAGTTGAGCGTCACCGTGAGGCCCATCTCGAAGTAGCGCCGCAGCGGGTGCGCGGTAAACGACGGGCAGACTCCGGTCCGGACGTTTGAGGTTGGATTCAGCTCCAGCGGAATGTCCCGCTCCTTCAACTCCTGGAGCAGGTAGAAGTCGCGGCTGGCCGAATACGCGTGGCCGATGCGCTCGGAACCGATTGAGAGCGCCTCGCGGATGGCCTCGGGGCCGGTAGTCTCGCCTGCGTGGTTGGTCAGCCGCAGTCCGGCCTGCGCGGCCTGCGCATAGAGGGCGCGGAAAGGCTCCGAGCCGGCCTGGCGCTCGTCTCCGCCCAGGCCGATGCCGATGATCGACGGGTGCGCAGGCTTCAGTTCGGCGGCCTTGAGGAAGACCCGCTCGGCCTCCTCGACGGTGAAGTGGCGCACCGCGTCGAATATCCAGTAGAGCGAGAGGCCCAACTCCCGCTCGCCACGTTCGCGGGCCCGTTCCAGGCCGGCGAAGATCGGCTCGAAGGCGGCGGGATCGTGGTTGCGCCAGAGGTAGATAACGCCGACGGCGATATAGACCTCGGCGTGAACCACGCCCTGCGCGGCCAGGTGTTCCATCATCCGCCAGGCGGCCAGCTCGTAATCCTCCGGACCGATCAGCCGCCGGGTCACGGCCTTGAAGGCTTCCAGGAAGCCGGTGAAGTCGGTGAAGCGGTAGAGCGCCTCGGCCTCAGCCAGCGTGAGCGGGCGCTCGTCGTGGCGCGCGCTCAACTCGACCAGCGTCGAGGGCAGGATGGTTCCTTCCAGGTGCAGGTGCAGTTCGGCCTTGGGCATGCGGCGGATGAAGGCTTCGAGGTCAGTCACTCCTTTAGTTTAGTGCCGAGCGGCGCTAGATGAATTGGGGTTCGCAGTATCCCACATCTGCCGGAAAAAACGCGGCAGAGATGGGGCACGCGCAGGGCAATAGCATGAAGGTCAAGATAATTCTTCACAGTTTCACAGTCTCACAGCAAATAGGGGGGTGGGGGGTGCCTCGAAAAGGCACGATAAGCCGACTTAACCCCTTTGTTTTGTGTGAAAGTTGACAAATTACCTCCTTAAAAAGCGGTTGAAATTGGCAGAATAACACCCCAAATCAGCGCTGAAAGCCCCGGAATTGCGTTGATTGGGGGCGTCTGAAGGGGGACGAACCGGCCTGTATCCCGGGGCGGCGAATCCGATGTTCTGCGCTTGCCGGGATTTGGCACTCCCGCGGTTCGGCGAAAAGCGGACGTCGGAGTGTCCGGGTTCGGCAATGGCGGGAGGACCGACCAAAGTTCAGACTAGCAGGATGGCGGAAATAATCTGCAGAAATCGTTCAGGCGATTTCCCTGGGATACCCGGCTGCTGACCGTTGCCGAAGCGGCAGACGGCGTGCTGGTCACCTTCGACAAGGCGCTTGCGGCGCGGGGAGCGCATTGTTTGCTGGCGAAGGGAGGGTGAAGCGTGTTACTTCTACCCAAGAACAGACCGTTGAGGCTCTTCATCTCCCACGCCCCAAAATCGAGATGTGGGGCACCCGAAATCTGCCGACACATCTATACAGAGACTGACTTAGCAATGAGCCACTTGCGGCCGGGGAACGCACACCGCCTCCTGGTCGTATACTCTTGTTGACCGCCTATGACAGGCGTGTTTGGAGTTCTTGCAATGTTACGTCAAACGGACAAATATGAAATCTTACGTTCCGTTTCCTTTGGACAACGCGTCGCCGAAGAGGAAGCGGACCTGTTGGCCACGTATTTCGTTGAAACTGATCAGTGGACCCGCCTCTATCGCGGGGATATCGACATCATTTACGGCCCGAAAGGCTCAGGCAAGAGTGCACTTTACTCGCTTCTGCTCGCAAAAAGCGGAGAACTTTTTGACCGCAGCATCCTATTGGTTCCTGGAGAGAATCCACGAGGAACGACGGCCTTTCACGAACTAACGATTGACCCGCCGGTAAGTGAACGAGAATTTGTGGGACTTTGGAAGCTCTATATAGCCTCTCTTCTGCATGGCGCTTTAGCAGACTTTGGAATCCAAAATGAGAGCGCCAGGGTTCTCGAACAAGCGCTGGTTCGAGAGGGCCTCGTAAAAGGCCGTCGAACTCTGGCGAGCCTTTTACAGCTAGTACGTACATACATCACGGGGGCATTTCGTCCTAAAGCGATCGAAGGTACAGTAAACGTGGATCCGATTACTCAACTGCCCCAAGGATTCACCGGGAAGATTACTTTCTCTGAACCTGGCGCTGCCAATGCCGATGCCGATATTCGGTCTGTCGACGATCTGCTCCAACTTGCAAATGAGGCCCTTATAAGTTCCGGCGTTCATGGATGGGTCCTTCTTGACCGTCTAGACGTGGCCTTCGCTGAGAATCTTGAATTAGAAAATAACGCATTAAGAGCTCTTTTTCGTGTATACCTCGATTTTGGTGCCCTATCGAACGTAACTCTAAAAATCTTTCTTCGAACAGACCTTTGGTCACGCATCACATCTCAGGGATTTCGTGAAGCTAGCCATATTACACGCCATTTGACTGTGAACTGGAACCGTAGCTCACTATTGAACCTCGTTGTGCGGAGATCAATGCACAATCCATCTCTGCGAGCCGCATATGGCGTACCTGATGACCTTCCGCGTCGAAGCGTCGATGACCAAGAGGCATTCTTTTTCCGCCTATGTCCCGAACAAGTCGATGTGGGTCCGAATAAGCCGAACACGTTTGATTGGCTGCTCAGTCGGACCAGAGATGGCTCAAAGTTAAATGCTCCACGCGAGTTAATTCATTTTCTCAACTCTTTACGTGAGATTCAGGTAAAGCGACTTGAAGTTGGTGAGGCCCCGCCAGACGGAGAATTGCTATTCGCAAGACCATCATTTAAGGACGCTCTACCAGAGGTGTCGAAGGTCAGACTGGAGCAAACGATCTACGCGGAGTATCCTGAATTGAAGGATTGGCTTGAAAAGCTACGCGGTGAGAAGACATCCCACACGCCGACAACGCTGGCGTCAGTCTGGGGAATGTCTCCGGAAGACGCTGCCTCAAAGGCAAATCAACTAGCCGCTATTGGATTCTTTGAGAAACGGGGTAACTTGCAGGAACCTGAATATTGGGTTCCATTTCTTTATCGTGATGCACTCGAAATGGTTCAGGGTGCCGCTGAATAACCAATCGTCATCAAGGATCGTGCTGGTCGCTGACCTGAGCAGAATACAGGCCTGCTGTGAATTCTTGCCAACTGCCTAAGTCACTTACCAGTATCAAAGATACGGAATGTGGGCAGCACTTCCGTGAGCGGCTAGCGCAGCCCAGCGAACTCCGATCGGTGCCTGCTATAGAGGAAGTAAATCACCAGGCCGATGACCAGCCAAATGATGAAGCGGAACCAGGTGATGATGGGCAGGCCGGCCATCAGCAGGAAGCAGAAGATCACACTCAACGCGGGAATCACCGGGCCGAAGGGAACGCGGAAGCCGCGGCGGCGCTCCGGCTCGCGGATGCGCAGAACAATCACTCCGATGCTTACCAGAACAAATGCAAACAGAGTCCCTATGTTGGAGAGGTCGGCCAGGGTGCCGATGTCGAAGAGTCCGGAAGGAATGGCAACCACGAATCCGGCCACCCAGGTGGAAAAAGCCGGAGTGCGGAAGACCGGATGGACGTTGCTGAAGACTTTTGGCAGCAGTCCGTCGCGCGACATCGAAAACCAGACCCGCGATTGGCCCAGTTGGTATACCAGGATCGACGAAAGCATCCCCATGATTGCGCCGATCAGCACCACCATCCTGATCCAGTGAAGGGGATGGCCGCCGGGAAGAACGGAGAGCTTCTTGAGCGCGTTGACCACCGGCGCGGCGTCGCCCACCATCGACTGCCACGGCACCAGGCCGGTGAGGCAGACGGCCACGGCAACATAGAGTAGCGTGCATACCGCAAGCGTGGCGATGATCCCGATGGGCAGGTCGCGCTGCGGGTTGCGGCACTCCTCGGCTGCGGTTGAGACCGAATCGAAGCCGATATAGGTGAAGAAGATGATCGATCCGCCGGTCAGCACTCCGCTCCAGCCGTTGGGCATGAAGGGATGCCAGTTGGCCGGATGCAGATAGCCGATGACCGCGAAGACGAAGATCAGCAGCGCGATGAGCTTGATACCCACCATCGCGTTATTGGTCTCGGCCGACTCGCGTATGCCGCGCACCAGGATCACGGTGAGGACTAGCACAATCAGGAACGCGGGAATGTTAAACCCAAAGTGCCAGCCGGATGGAAAGATCTGATGACCGGCAAAATCTTGGAGTCCATCCCGAGAAGGCAGATAGGCCGGCGAGAGCCAGATCGGCGAGGGATGCAAGCCGAACCAGTCCAGCATGTCCACCACATGGGCTGCAAAGCCGACGCTCACAGTCATGTTGGAGCCGGCATACTCCAGGATCAGATCCCAGCCGATAATCCAAGCGATCAATTCGCCCATGGTGGCGTAGGTGTATGTGTAAGCTGAGCCGGCGATGGGAATCATGGACGCTAGTTCGGCGTAGCAGAGGCCGGTGAGCGCGCAAACAATCGCCACAAGAAAGAGCGAGACGGCGATAGCCGGACCTGCTCCTGGCCGCCCGGCCAACGCTGCGTGGGTGATGATGTAGTGGATTAGCGGCGTGTTGGAAATGCTGGGGGTATCGAACTGTTCGCCGGAGATGGCCGTGCCGATGACCGTGAAGATGCCCGAGCCTATAACCGCGCCGATGCCCAGCGCGGTCAGCGACCACGGCCCGAGGGTCTTGCGGAGCGCGTGCTCGGGTTCCGCCGAGTCCAGGATCAGCTTATCGATCGACTTGCGGGCGCCAAGTTGACTCAGCAGGGCAACTCTCCTCATTTCGCGCGTTGGCGGCGTAGGTAGAACAGGGCTCCGGCCCGGGCACGCTCCGCGGACCGGCCTGGAACCCTGTTGTTCTTGCAGTGCAGGCTCTTACCGCTTCGAGATGCCGCGCGCCATCTTCTTCACTTTCCTCTTCTTCGATCCCCGCGGCTCTGTCTGCTTCCCCTTGGGAGCGGCCTTCTTGCGCGCGGCGCGCTTCAACTTCTTCCGTTCCTGCTTGTCTTCAATTTTGGTGGTGTCTGCCACTGGTTCCTCTTTCGCTCAAATCTCTTCAGGATTTCCCGTAGACCGGGTGAATGTGACCCTTAGGATAACAGGCTTTGCGCGGCGGAGAAAGCGCCGCCGGCGCGTGAAAACCGGCATTGCGACGGTTTCCGGCGTACAATGAGAACAGACCTGAATCCTCGAACCCGGCTTTGGAACGGGAAAAGCCCGCTCGGCTCTGGCCGTCTTACCGCTCCTGACGAGCTCCGCACCGCACGCAACAATCACCTGTTGACCGGAGTGAAGTCATGCGTTCCGAAAGAATTCACCGCGCGCTCGCCCAGGGAATGAACCGCTTTGAAGTCTGCCAATTGGTCTCCAAAGGGGTAAAAGCCACCCACAAGACCGGCGGGCGCTTTGAAGATTCAATTAACGATGTACTGCAATATCTAGGCAGCCACGTTACTCTGATGGAAAACCTTCACCCGGCCATTCCGCAGGTCAGCATGAAGAGCCTCAAACCGGCGGCATAGCGCGCCCGTTCTCTGCATCCGAATCCCCAAATGCGCGAAAGGGACGGCAGCTTTGCCGTCCCTTTCGCGCATTTGAAATCCGAACCGGTTCAAAGGGGGTAACCCTTAGACAACCTGGACGTTCTCAGCCTGCCAGCCCTTGGGACCCTTGGTCACATTGAACTGGACGCGCTGGCCCTCTTGCAGCGAACGGAATCCGTTCGACTGGATGGCGGTGTGATGGACGAATACATCCTCGCCGTTTTCACGGCTTAAAAACCCAAATCCCTTGGCGTCGTTGAACCACTTGACTGTACCTGTTTCCATTGTGTACTGCTCCTCTGATACTGATTTACCGCGAACGCAATGTGGAAGTTTGCGAGTAGGCGGTAACCGGAACAGGCAAGAACTTCAGATCGAATTCTACGATTACTTGAAGTATAGCACGGATTCGGTATTCGGCCTTGAATTATCTCGCCCCACCGGTCAATGAGTGCCGGAGTTCCCGTTTTGGGACCGGAGCTGCTCCCGCGCCCGAAAGCGATCTTGCCGGGAGCGCCGGGGGGCAAGGTAGACTCGTTCTGGCATGGGAGGGAATCGTTCTTGACCAGTGAAAGTAGCCGCGTGCTCGTCCTCAACCCCGGAGGCACCTCCACGAAGTTCGGAGTCTACACCGAAAACGGCGCCGAGTGGGTGCGTGCCATTGCCCACGGGGATGAAGAGATTGCCCGCTTCCGCGGCAAGTCCATGCTGGACCGCCTGGATTATCGTTCGGAGCTGGTCCGCGGCGCGCTCGAAGAGGCCGGATACGCGGAGGCCGGATTTGCCGCGGCAGCCGGCCGGGGCGGGTTGCTGCCGCCGCTGCCTTGCGGTACGTATCTGGTCGATGAGGCGATGCTCCAGGAGTTGCGGCTGGCGCGCCTCGGTCAGCACGCATCGAACCTGGGAGCCTTCATGGCGCTCCGCTTCGCCCAGGCCGCCGGGGTGAATGCCTATGTTGTGGACCCGGTAACTGTGGACGAGTGGCAGCCGTGCGCGCGCCTTACCGGTTCGCCGCTTGTCCAGCGCACCTCCATCGGCCATGCGCTCAACGCCAAGGCCGTGGCCCGGCGGTATGCTCGCGAAGTCGGGCGCCCTTACGCGGCGCTGCGGCTGATCGTGGCGCACCTGGGCAGCGGAATCACCGTCTCGGCCCACCAGGACGGCCGGATGATCGACTCGAACTCCATCGAGGAAGGCCCGTTCGGCGTGGACCGCTCCGGAGGGCTGCCGGTGCGGGCGCTGGTCAGGCTCTGCTTCAGCGGTGAGTATACCCAGGCTCAACTCGATCGCCACGTCTTCGGGGATGGCGGCCTCTTCGCCTACCTCGGCACTCGCGACCTGATCGAGGTCGAGCGTCGCATCGACGCCGGAGACCGCCAGGCCGCCGCCGTCTTCGACGCGATGATCTACCAGATCGGCAAGGAAGCCGGCGCGATGGCCGCAGTGCTCCAGGGCAAGGTGGACGCCGTGCTGCTGACCGGCGGAATGGCGTATTCGGAGAAGGCGGTGAGCCAGTTGCGCGGCTCCATCGAATGGATTGCGCCCATCCGGGTCTATCCCGGCGAGGATGAATTGCAGGCCCTGGCCGAGGGAGTCTTCCGCGTGTTGAGCGGGGAGGAGCAGGTAAAGAGATTCGCGGAGCAAGCGGCGGCGAACCTGAATGTGATTTGATCCGAAGTGCCGGCGTCCTTTTCGCCGCATCTTTCGGGCTCCGATAGCGACAGGTCTTTCCCACTTTGATTTCACATCCGTGAACAGACCGGCTGCTGTTCCCTTTTCGGAAGTCGGGCAGTGCCCGCAGTTCCAGTTGCTCGCCCAGCGAAAGAACTCTGTAGGCTCAGGTATCGTTCTGGGGGTATACTTCTCCCAACTGACGTCTGGCGCCCCCCGGCCGGCCGCAACTGTCCGGGGGGCTTGCTTGCCCAAACGGCCTTTAACGTGCAAGCGAGGGCAATGAAGCAGTACTTGGAAAGCCGTTCGGAGTAGCCCAATGACCCTGATAACTGTTGATGTCGTTATTGCTCAAAATGAAGAACTCAGTCTCTCCCAGCCAGCCGCCGCGTCCCAGGGCACGCCTCAAGGGCAGGCCCGCCGCGACGGCAGCCGCCGTCTGCTCTGCGCATCTTCGTCAAGATGGGGGCGAGGCTGGATCACGGCTTTAGCGAGTTTGCTGCTGGCCAGCGCGGGCGCATGGGCGCAGAACGGCGTCTTTAGCACGCCGCAACCCGTAGGCGGCCTCTCCAGCACGCAGAGCGTTACCGTCACGGCACAGGCCACGGGGACCGTTGCAACGGTCGACGTGCTGACCCTGGGAGCCTCCGGCCTCGACTTTGCCGGTGTTTCCGCCTCGTCCACCTGCCAGACGGCAAGCTTCACGGCGCCTGGCAATACTTGCACGGAATCGGTAACTTTTACGCCCACCTCTCCGGGCCTGCGCATGGGCGCGGTGGTTCTGCTGGACGCCAGCAAGAATGTTCTGGCCACGGCTTATCTGTCGGGCACGGGGTTGGGCGGGCTGGGCGTGCTGGTGCCCGGCAACGTGCTCACGATGGCCGGCGAATACAAGATCGAAACATCCACCAAGGATGGAATCCCGGCAACGCAAGCCAACCTCGACGAGCCTGCCGGCGTCACCCTCGACGGGGCTGGCAATATGTACATTGCCGATACCCTCCACAATAAAATCCGCGTCGTCGCCGCGCCTGTTCCACCCGATACCGTCGGCATCATCTCCACATACGCGGGCACCGGCCAGGCGGGCTACTCGGGCGATGCCGGAGCGGCGGTGAAGGCGACGCTGGACAGCCCCGGCGGAGTGGCCCTGGATGGCGCCGGCAACCTGTATATCGCGGACTCGAACAATAATGTCATCCGCAAGGTCGCGGCGGCCACCGGAATCATCACCACGGTAGCCGGCAATGGCACGGCAGGGTACAGCGGGGATAATGTCGCGGCCACGTCAACGGAACTCAACACGCCCAAGGGAATCACCGTCGACAGCGGCGGCAACCTCTTTATTGCCGACACCTCCAACCAGCGCATTCGCAGGGTGGACGCCATTACGGGCATCATCACCACCGTGGCCGGCAATGGAGACCCGAGCGGAAAAGGGGACGGCAAGGGAACCTATACGGGAGACGGCACGCCGGCCATCAATGCCGGTCTCAGCCTGCCCTATGCCGTGGCATTCGATCTCTCCGGCAATATGTACATTCCGGATTCGGCCAACAACGTCGTCCGGATGGTTGCGGCCGTAAGCGGCGTCATTACCCCAGCCAGCCCCATCAGCACGGTGGTCGGATTTTCTCCCGGAGCCTCCGGCAGTGGAGGCGATGGCGGCCCGGCCACGAAGGCCTTCCTGTGGTCCCCCTCCGGAGTAATTGTCGATCCCGCGGGGAATCTCTATATCTCGGACACGCAGAACTTCCGCATTCAGAAGGTCAATGCCGCAACCGGAATCATTGCAACCCTGGTCGTGAACAACTCCGGCAGTAACCTTGCCCCTGGTGGAACCGTTCCGGAGCCGGCTCAGATCTTCGCCCCCGTCGGGCTCTTCCTGGACGGCGCCGGTGATCTCTACTTTGCCGACCATCTCTACATGCTGGTCGAGCAGGTTCAAAGCGGCAAAGCCGTCCTGAACCTCACCCAGACGCCGGTCCAGGTGGGGGACCAATCCGCGCCGAAGCTCCAGACCGTCGAGAACGATGGCAACGCCCCGCTCAATCTGATCAAATTCACGCCCGATCCCAACGCCGCCTACGACCCGACGACCACCACATGCAGCCTCTCAACCCCCTTGGCCGCGGATGCCGATTGCCAGATCGCCACGGAATTTTCCCCCGCTCTCGACACCGTCTTTCCCTCTGGAGCAACCTCCGAACAGTTGGACGGCAACATCGATGTCTACGGCAACACCGTAAACGACCTGACCGACACCTTTGACTTCCCGCTGGACATAGAATTGGTTGGAATTGCAACCCCGGTCAACGCGACTACGCTCACGCTGACCTCCAATCCGCCCAGCCCATCCAACTTCGCAACTGCCGTCACCTTCACGGCGACCGTGGCCTCGGGCGCGACCGCCGGCACTCCCGTTGGCAGCGTCGCATTCACCGATACGTTCAATGGCGCGACAATCACGCTGGCCGCTTCCGTTGGCTTGAATCCGCAGGGCATCGCCGTCTTCACGACAACCACTCCGCTGGCCGTGGGATCGCACTCCATCACGGCCACCTTTACCCCCTCAGCGACCTCGAACTTCCTGCCCAGCACCGCCCAGCTGACGCAGGTCGTGGGTGAAGTGACGAAGACCGTCGTCACCTCCAGCCAGAACCCATCGGCCGCCGGCGGGAACGTCATGTTCACGGCGACGGTGACCACTCCCTCCGGAGGCGGCGTGCCCCTGGACGGCACGGTCACCTTCACTGACACACCGACCGGGGGAACGGCCGCGCAGATCGGGACTCCCCAGACCATTGGCCCCAGCGGCATCGCCACCGTTTCGACCGCAACGTTGACCAGCGGACTGCACACCATCACCGCGACTTACAGCGGCGATACAACCAACGGAATCCTTGGCAGCAACGGAAGCTGGAGCCAGGATGTCCAGTCGCCGGCCACCGTCACGCTGACCAGCAGCGCCCCCACTTCGGTCTATGGAAACCCCGTCACCTTCACCGTGACCGTCCCAACCATAGGGACCATCGCCGCCACCGGAACGGCCACCATCCTTGGGACAGGGCTGACGCCAACCCCGACGGTTACCTTGTCGGCGGGCACAGGCACCTTCCAGACCTCTGCGCTGCCCGTCGGCACCTATAGTCTCACTGCTTCCTTCCCAGGCGACAATTACTACAGCCCCGCCACCAGCTCGCCGCCGACCAGCCAAGTGGTGACGCAGGCGACGACTTCAACGACCGTAAGCGCTGCGCCGAACCCCGCGGTTGCCGGCACGCCGGTGACCATCACGGCAACTGTGAAGGTGACGCAAGGCGTTTCCACGCCAACCGGCAATGTTAACTTTACGGATTCGCTTAACAATGGCGCAGCCGTGCCGTTGGCCTGCACACCTCAGCCCACGGTGGCCGCGCCCACCTGCACCTCATCGGCGCTTGCTGCCGGTAGCCACTCGATTGTTGCCACCTATGTGGGCGATACCGACGACGCGGGCAGCAACGGGAGCTTTTCGCTGACCGTGGTGCAGGAGACCATCTCGCTGAGCCCGAGCAGCAACCCATCGACCTACGGAACGCCCGTTATTTTTACGGTCACGGTTCCGACCATCGGAACTGTTGCCGCTACCGGGACGGTCAACATCCTTGAAGCAGGGCAAGCAAACCCGATTGGTACGGTAACCCTGACAGGTACTCCCGGCTCGGGCACATTCACAACCTCCTCGCTGCCCGCGAGCGCCAGCGCGGCCCCGGATGTCATCACAGCCTCCTATCTGGGCGGTCCGAATTACATCCCCATCGTCTCCGCGCCGCTCAACCAGGTGGTGAATAAGGCGACGACCTCAACGACCGTGGCCGCCGTTCCTCCCACAGGGATTGCCGGAGCGCCAGTGGCCATCACGGCGACCGTTGCGGTGACCCAGGGCGTGGCCACCCCGACCGGCACGGTATCTTTTACCGACACGATCAATGGTGCCACAACACCACTCGGCGCCGCTGTACAGCTCACGGGTGGTACGGCCACCATCAACCCGATGCTCGCGCCGGGCACTCACTCCATCGTTGCCACCTATTCGGGAGACGGGAACGACAACACCAGCAACGGAACCCTTGCGCTGACCGTGAACAAAGCAGTGACCCAGACCGCAGTCACCGTCACTCCCAATCCCGCCCTGGTGCTGGCCACGGTTACCTTCACCGCGACGGTGACGAGCGTAGGCGGCGGAATCCCGCAGGGCCAGGTCACCTTCAGCGCAGGCACCACGCCCATTGGCGCCGCGGTAACCCTGGACGCGACAGGAACGGCCACTATCACCAGCTCCACATTCGCCGCCGGCACCTATACGATTACGGCCGCCTATGGCGGGGATGCGAATGACCAAAGTAGCACAGGGACCGCCTCGCCTCCGTTGATCGTGGGCACCATCCCCACCGTCACCGATCTGGGAGCCTCCACCACCGGAGGCCTGAATCCGCAGGTGATCCTGGTGGCGGCGGTTCTGAATAACGCCACTGCCAACGCCGGTTCCCTGCCCGTTCCAACCGGCCCGGTCACGTTCAAGAACGGCTCGACGACCATCGGCTCGGCCACCCTGGATTCCAGCGGCGTGGCAACTCTGGTTCCGAGCCTGCCCACAGGCACGTACTACATTGTCGCGTCCTATGGCGGTGATTCGCAGCATGGCGCATCCACCTCCGCGTCGGTTCCCATCTCCACCATTGCCTCGGACTTCAACCTGACCGTAACCCCGGCCAGCGTGACGGTGGCGACGACCGAGAACGTCTCCGTGAATGTCTCCCTGAAATCGATCGCCGGCTTTGCCGACACCATCGGGCTGGGTTGCGCCTCGCTTCCGGCGGGCGTCAACTGCCACTTCTCCACGCCCAGCGTTCAACTGGCGGCCAATGGCGTCGAGAACGTGACGCTGACCATCGACACCAACAACCCGCTGGGCGGAGGCACGTCGGCCATGAATGTGCGCCCGGCGAGCCAAATGGCTTCTCTGGCCGGGCTGTTCCTGCCGCTGAGCCTCCTCTTCGGCTGTCTCTTCTGGCGCTTCAGAAGGCGGTACGCCAGGTCGATGACCATGGCGCTGGTTCTTCTTCTCGGGATCGCTGCCTTGCTGGCGACCGGCTGCTCCGGCGGCTTCACGCAGTCCAGCGCCGCGCCCGGAACCTATAAAATCCAGGTCATCGGCACCGGCGTCAACAGCAACATAACGCAGTATGTACCCGTGACGCTGACCATTAACGCCAAGTAGCGCGAACCCATGAATTGCGGCAGGAGAGAGATGAAGAGCTTCCTTAGTAATGTTCAGGCGCGGGATGGCTATCGGCTGCGCAGGAATTCCGTTCTCGCGATTGCGCTTCTGGCGGTTTGCCTGGGCCTGGGCCGCGCGGCGCTTGCCCAGGCAGTGCCGGCCGCCGACGCTGGCGGGATGAGGCTCTCGGCGGGAGGCGCCGTTTCGGGTTACGAACTGGGCTACGGCCAGATCAAGATCGGGGGAGCGTCGGCCTTCGTGGACGGCGATACCCTGCGGCATTTTGGCATCGAAGGCGAGGCGCGCTGGCTCACGTATCACTCGGCAGCCGATCGGAAGGGCCCTGCCGCCGATGAACATGCATCGACCTATTTGGGCGGGCTGCGCTACTCCCGGTACTTCGGCAGATTCCAGCCCTACGCCAAAGGCCTGGTGGGGATCGGCCTGTTCAATTATCCCTACAACTTTGCCAAGGAAACCGACCTGGTAATGGCGCCGGGGGGCGGGATCGACTTCCGCATCACCCGCAGAATCCGCTGGAGGGCCGTGGACTTCGAGTACCAGATCTGGCCGAACTTCAACTACGGCCAGATGTCCTCCTACGGCTTGAGTTCGGGCATCCGGGTAAAGATATTCTGATCGTAATGGAAGCTATCTCCTGTGCCGGCCTTGAAAGGTCACGACTTTACGGACCCTCTGATTAAGTCATCCATCCGCACTGTACTTGTATCCAATGGCATATAGGTGGAGACAGCGATGCGTCAGATAACATTTGCCTGCCTGCCGAGTTTTGAAAAGTGTGCGCGAGCCAGCCGCCGGGAACAGTTTTTACGACCATGGAGTCGGTGGTTCCCTGGCCAGAGTTAGAAGCTCTGATCGGGCCGTATTATCTCAAAGCGGGTAACGGCCGCCAGCCAGTCGGCTTGTCGATCATGCTGCGCATCTACTTTCTGCAGCATTGATTCAACTTCTCCGACCCCGGCGCCGAGGAGGCGCTCTACGATCCGCGCGCGCTGCGCGGCTTTGCCGGCGTCGATCTTCCACCCCACCAACAAGAGACCTGCCGTTGGGGACCCCGAACCTGAGCCGCGCCGCCGCGCCCCATGAGTCGACCATCCTCAACTTCCGCCACTTGCTCGAGAAGCATGAGCTATGCGGCAAGATACTCGATTTGGTCAATCATTATCAACATCGCAAACGGCTGATTCCGCAATTGGCCCCGCTCGGAGCGTAGTGTCTCCGGGGGCGGGAACGGCCTTCGGAGACGCAAAACGCGGACGCGCAAAGCACGTTACCCCTGAAATCGCCGCCGGGATGCGGAATCGCTCCTGGGATACAGCCCCCAACCGTCAACATGGAAAATATCAGGACCTGATCAGAGGCTCCCTAGCTTCATCCGACGAGCGGTGATGAACAACTGCGGTGCGAAACGCTGATCGCGCAAGTGGGTGATTCTTTGTGGCAAATGCGGTGCAAACGGGCTGCAACAACCTGTAGTAGCTACGTGAATGAAGTAAATAACCATCCGAATCAGAAACTGCAAACCCAGAATTCTGCCTGTCTTTTCAGCCCAAAGCCACTCGGTTTCAGGCCAAAGAGCCTTATTTGCGAGCTTCTTGAGAGTCTGCCCAATCCAAGCCTTAAGCTAGAAATTAGGAGCTCGAAGATGGAATCCGCGCCTACTCTCCGCTATCTCGCCCTCGACGTCGGCAATCGCCGCATCGGCGTGGCCGTCTCGGACGAGCTGGGCCTGACCGCGCAGCCGGTTCTGACGCTTGAGCGCCGCCGCAATCGCCGCGACGACCTCCGCTCGATGGCGCGGCTGGCGCGCCGCTTTGCCGTGGCCGGAATCGTAGTGGGCAATCCGGTTCATCTTTCCGGCGAGGCAAGCCCACAGACCGCCAAAACTCAGGCCTTCGCTGTCGAGCTGGGCGAGTTGACCGGCCTGCCCATTCACCTCTGGGACGAGCGGCTGACCACCCGTGAGGCGCATCAGATCCTTTACGAAGCCGGCCACGCCCGCCAGGAGCATCGCAGGATGGTCGACCAGGTGGCCGCCACGCTGATCCTCCAATCGTTCCTTGACGAACAGAGATCAGGGATCAGGGGTCGGGGAACTGACGGTGACGGTTTGAATCGTCATCGCTTAGGAGGGGGCTTATGACTGAGTTCTTGAAACCCGGCGATCCGTTCCGAGTGGCGATGCTTGTCTTCCCGCGGATCACCCAGCTGGACTTGACCGGGCCGCAGGAGGTCTTCACCAAGGTGCCAGGAGTTGAAGTGCGCCTGTACTGGAAGAACCTGGCTCCCGTCACAAGCAGCTCCGGGCTGCAGTTGATCCCGACTTCCACGTTTGAGGACGAGTCCCCGATCGACCTGTTGTGCGTTCCCGGCGGCCCAGGCCAGATCGAACTCATGGCCGACGACGAGGTGCTGAATTTCCTCCGCCGGGCGGCCGAATCCGCGCGATACATCACCTCCGTGTGCACCGGCTCCCTGTTGCTGGGCGCGGCGGGGCTGCTTCAGGGCTTCCGCGCCACCACCTTCTGGGGTGCCATGGACAATCTCTCCGCCCTGGGCGCGATTGCCGTTCCGGAGCGCGTGGTTGTCGATCGCAACCGCATCACCGGAGCCGGCATAACCGCCGGCATCGACTTTGCCCTGACGGTGATCGCCCAACTTTGGGGAGAGCCCTTGGCGCGCGCGGTGCAGTTGGGCCTGGAATATGACCCGCAGCCGCCGTTTGCGGCCGGCTCTCCCCGGACCGCGCATCCCGAAGAGGTCCAGAGGATGCAAGAACGGATGCGCCCATTCCTGGAGCGCCGGCTGGCGGCGACCAGGACCGCGGGCGCAAGATTAGGGGAATAGTTCCAGCGCCGGACCCGGTTTAGCCGCATTTCAAGGTTTCCGCACTGGAGCCGTCGGCTGATCCCTGACCCCTGATCTCTGACTCCTGTCTTCTTCCCCGCGTATAATAAGAAGTCGAGTTCTTTTATCTCTCGCGGATGGAGCAGCCTCGCTCGCCGCCACGGACCCTGGATGCCCGAGCACATCAAAAAGCAGCTTCTCGCGGAAATCAATCTCCTGGAGCATGAGCTCAGCCACGAGCTTCCCGCCGAGATCAAAAAGGCCGTGGCCATGGGCGACCTCTCGGAGAACGCCGAGTATCACATGGCCCGCCAGCGCCAGGACTTCGTGAACGCGCGGCTGGGCCAGTTGAAGCGGCGCATGGCCGAACTGTCGCTGGTCAATTTGACCAATATCCCCAGGGACAAGGCCGGGTTTGGCTCGACGGTGGTGGTTTACGACTCGACCAAGGATGAGGAAATCGTCTACCGCCTGGTGACCAGCGAGGAGTCGGATGTGACGAAGGGGCTGATCTCGACCACCTCGCCCATCGGCCGCGGCCTGGTGGGAAAGCGAGTCGGCGACATAGCCGTAATCGTCACTCCCAACGGCAAGCGCGAGTTGGAAGTGCTGAAACTGACCACCATTCACGATGAGGCCGCCGCAGCCGAATCCGAAGCCGCCGCGGGCCCAGAACCGAATCTCGACCCGAATCTGGAGCAAAAGTAGCGAGATGGCAACCACCTGGACCAGCGAATTTGGCCGCGCTTGCGGCTGGCTTCTCGACCGGATTGTTCACGGCCTGGCGCTGACTCGCATCTCGCCCAACGCGCTGACCATGATCGGCCTGGCGATCAACATCGTCGCGGCGTTCCTCTTTGGCCACGCCAACGCCACCAATGCCGGCCGCATGTTCTTCTCCGCGGGCGTGGTGATCTTCTGCGCCGGCCTCTTCGACATGGTGGACGGCCGCGTGGCGCGGCGGAACAATCAGGTCACCGTCTTCGGCTCGTTTTTCGACTCGGTGATCGACCGCTACTCCGACGTGGTGCTTTTCTTCGGGCTGCTGGTCTATTATGGCCGCATCAATCGGTTCCGCTACGTGGTGCTGGTGGCCTTTGTCATGGTCACCTCGCTGATGGTCAGCTACACGCGCGCCCGCGCCGAGGCCCTCATCGGCCAGTGCAAGGTGGGCTTCATGGAGCGCCCGGAGCGGATTGTGCTGGTGATTATCGGCGCTGTCTTCAACCATTGGGGCGCCATGGCCCCGGTGCTATGGATTCTGGCCGTGCTCTCCACCATCACCGTCGCCCACCGCATCATCTACACCTACCAGAACACCAAACACCTGGCGCCGCTGGGATGACGGCGCCTCGGGATGCGCTGCCCAAATTCTCCAGGATTTGTCGTCCTGATCTCTTTGAAAGCTGTCATCCTGAGCGGAGTTTGGCGCGTTCTCTGCGCAAAACGCAGTCGAAGGACCTGCGGTTGCTTTCTTGATTCGCCGCGCACTTCCCAACTGAGGTAAAGTGATACCGTACAGGCATTTCCCCAAAGGGAGGAGGCGCAGCCATGGCCCAGCAACCGTTTTTGAAGTCCATTCGCCCGGTCAACCTGCTTTCCTTCGGGCCGGATACGGAAGAGATCGAGCTGCGGCCGCTGAATATCCTGATCGGGCCGAATGGCTCGGGGAAGTCTAATTTCATTGAGATTCTTGGATTGTTAAGCAAGTTACCGGATAAGGACCCTTGGTCCACGGTTATTCAAACAGGCGGAGCGCCTGAGTGGATATGGAAAGGGAAGAACACGGAAGGAAAGCCGCCTACGCTGTCAGTTACGGCTGGCGGACGACAGTCAAATCATGCAGAAGGCTCCCTCATCATCGCTGCGAGACGGCGTGGCGAATCCAAGCGGAAAGGGGCGGAGAAGGAGTCGGACTCCAGCAGGCTCAAAACCGGATTGGTTAGCTTGTACGGAACGGATACGTCCTCAATGCTGAGTGCGATGGGAGTTAAGCCGATAGTAAGATGGGCAGAGAAGCCCGTCTTCTACTCGATTGCATTGCAAGAGAGGGACGGCGCATTTGAAGTAGTCTCGGAGCGCTTTCATGAGATTGACGAGGGCGAGGATCTGGCAATCTCCAAGCAGGGAGGATACGAACGCCCTGTCAGGACAGCGTTTAACTCTATCTCAAGGCTGGGAGATTCCCCGGAACAACTTCCGAAACTCACTCCTGGCCGCTCTGTCTTGTCCATGCCCGCTAGTGCATCTCGTGTTTCCCCGGACGCATTGCTGATGACCAAAACGGAGCCCCCACGGATGCGCGAATTTGCGGAGGAAATCGAGCGATTCGCTTTCTATCGCGATTGGGTATTTGGAGGCGATTCAAAAGTTCGCGACGTACAACCAGTGGGACTCGATAGCTATAGGCTTGCGAGGGACTCGATCAATTTGGCGCAGGTTCTTAAGGCATGGCGGGACCGTGGCGACCAAGCTGTTTTCGATCGATTGATTGAAATGCTTCGCAAGTTCTACGAACCTGTGAAAGACGTCGATACCGAGTTGCTCGGAACTCATCTGCGCATCATGATTAAAGAAGATGGGCTGAATTCCCGCACTCCAGCGTCTCGCCTATCAGATGGGACGTTGCGTTGGCTCATGCTGCTCATTGTCTTGCTCGATCCGACGCCTCCGCCTGTCATCTGCATCGACGAACCTGAACTTGGTCTTCATCCTGACATTCTCCCCACGCTGGCCGATCTCCTGCGCGATGCCTCCACGCGGACGCAATTGATTCTCACCACGCACTCGCGCACACTGGTCGAATGCTTCTCCGATGATCCGGAAAGTGTTTGCGTTTGCGAGAAAGTCGACGGCGCTACCGAGATTAAACGTCTGGAGGCGGATCGCCTAAAGGTATGGCTCGAAAAATACTCACTGGGCCAGCTCTGGTTAAGCGGCGAGATCGGGGGAAATCGCTGGTGAACGTAAAAATCTACGTCGAAGGCGGAGGGGATCAGGAAGGCCAAATCACTAAATGCCGGCAGGGATTCGTGGATTATTGCGCAAAAGTCGCTCCCAAAATGCGTCGCCCCAAAATCATTCCTTGCGGTGGAAGAGGGCCAACCTTCGACAAGTTCAAATTTGCAATCCAATGCGGAAAAGCAGACGACCTTTGTGTGCTTCTCGTCGATTCCGAGGGATCAGTGGGAACGAAAACCCCGGTGGATTACCTGACTTCTCGTGATAAGTGGGACTTTCCTCCACTGCAGAACCATCGGGTCTTTCTGATGGTTCAAGCTATGGAGGCTTGGTTTCTTGCCGACCGCGAGGCGCTGGCCGCGTTCTACGACGGCGGGTTTCTGGCAAATAGCCTGCCGGGAAGTCCGGCCAAGATCGAAGCCGTTCCCAAGGACGATCTGGAACCCAAGCTGAAGCACGCCTCAAAGCCGACTGCAACCAAGGGCGAGTACCACAAGGTCAAGCACGGTTTTGCCCTGCTAGCTCTGATCGATCCGTTCAAAGTGGAGAATGCCTCGCCCCACGCCGCCAGCTTCCACGAGTTTCTTCGCAGTCTGTAGCCCGCCTTTCGCCTTTCAGCAGTTCACCATCACCGCCGAGCAACCGGCCCGCACCGGCTTCCATTGAACCAGGAACTGTGTCACGGTGGACGATTCCATGCGGCGCATCGCTTCAAACTCGCCGCTCTTCTGGCTGTAGAGCAGCTTGCCATGCTCGTCGAGAACGGCCAGCGCCGGCACGCCTCGCCGCAGGGGAATCTCGTACTTTTCGGCGATCTCCAGGTTGGCGTCCATGTGCCCGATGTTCACGTGGACGAGGATGAAATTCGCCTCCAGAATGGGCCGATTGGCGGGGTCGTGGAAGTAGAGGTCCAGCACCTGGCAGTCGCCGCACCAATCGCCGCCAAAGTCGAGGATAATGCGCTTGTGGGCGCTGGCGGCGAGCTTGAGTGCGGCGGCCAGGTCGGCTTTGGCCTGCGCCGGGTCGGGATAGATCTCGCGGCCGGCGGAATTGGCGGGAGCGGCGCCGGCGGCCAGCAGGACGGCCAGGACGAGGAACTTGATGGTCTTCAAGGGGAACCCTCCACAACTGCTTACAGTCTGCCACAAACCTGCTGCGCGCTGCCACAAGTCCGGGAGGCCGCGCCATTCTGATGCCTGGTTCCACAAGGAGCGCTTTTCCCTGAGCGCGCGGGCATATACTTTGGAGACTGGATGAGAAACTCTACCGATCTGCGCAGACGGCTGGAATCCGCGACCTTCCCCGACCTGGGGACGATGATGGAGGGCTATGCGCGAGCGGCGGCGGAGTTGGCCAGAAGCGAGTTCAAGCAGAAACTGGACTTCAGCTCGGAGTCGATTGAAGCGCTGGACGAGATTCTGGTGCTGGTGGGCGAGAGCCCGGAGCTGGAACTCGACTTCGAGGTCAGGCTCTGGGGCAGCTACCTGGGCGAGGTGTTGCGCCGCCGCTACGCCGGAGCCTGGGAGATGACCCAGTATCCCGGCGGCGTGGTCGCGGTTCCGGCCATCGATGTGCGCGGCTCGCGCCTCTTCCCCCTGATGAAGGTATACCGCCGGCTGACGGTGGGCGAGGAGGAAGACCTGCGCGCCTTTTACGCCATGGTGACCGAACGGCTCGGTCGGCCCGCGCAGGTGAATTAGCGCGTGTTCACACTAAACGCGGGATAATGATCCTATGGAGATAACTTCGGAGCAATTCGAGAAGATCAAGAACAGCTTGCCGATTCAACGCGGCAATGTAACTTTGCCCAACCTTCAAGTGGTGAACGCGATCCTGTTCATAGCCGAGCGGGGATGCAAATGGCGCGGTCTTCCCGAGCGGTTTGGCAAATGGCACTCTGTTTACACGCGTCTGAATCGCTGGTCGAAGAATGGCGTGCTGGAGCGGGTCTTTGAGAAGTTACAGCGGGAGCAGATCGTGCGTATCAAGATCGAAGCCTTCCGCCTCGATTCGACCTCCGTCAAGGTGCACCCGGATGGCGCCGGCGCGTTAAAAAAAAGGGCCCGCAAGCCATCGGTAAGTCCCGCGGCGGATGGAAGACCAAGATTCCTATGGTTGCCGCGGATGATCGA
>JBEKNI010000054.1:0-25274 GCA_049522975.1 Occallatibacter sp.
CTAGAACCTGTCCGATAAATCCGTTGTGTCATAAATGCCTCAACAGGATCTTCATGCAACCGAGCCGAACCATACCGGGGAAGTTCTCAGCATGAAATTCGTAGCCGACAACCAGTCGGCGGAACCAGTTCAACCAAGCAAACAGCCGCTCCACGACCCAGCGGCGCAGCTAGCGCCGCAGCGCTCGGCCGTCCCGCGTTCGGCTCCGGTTCTCACCGTTGGGCGCAATCATCTCGATTCCGTATTCCCGGTCCAGATGCCGGTCCAGCGGGTCCGAGTCATACGCCTTGTCGCCGATCGGCTTTTCGCTCAACTCGTCGAGCAAGCTGCCGGCCAGCTTTTCGTCGACCGGTTTCGACTCGTGCGGCGAGGCCGAGTCGATCGCGACAGCCAGAGGAAGGCTGTTTCCCGCGGCGATGGCCATGATCTTCGTCCCCTTGCCCCGCTCGGTTTTGCCCGCCGCGAGGCCCCCTTTTTCGCCGCCGCGAAGCGGCCGTCGATCAAGCCTTCGCCGGGATCGAGTTTCCCTTCCCGATGCAGCCTTTCGGCCAGCGCGCAGAGCCCGCTCCAACTGCCCGCTGCGCACCCATTGCTGGAAGCGCCCGTGCACGGTCTGGCAGGGCGGATACTTCTCCGGCAACTCCCGCCACGGTGCTGCCGTGCGCGGAATCCAAAGCACTCCGTTCAACAGCTCACGCGTATCGGCCGGCGGCCGACCCCGCCCGTCAGTCCGCTAGTCCGCTGGGGAAACCGCAACAACGGCTCCAACACCGCCCACTCTCCATCAGACACCTCGCCCGGTGCGTGCATTTGCGGTTCGCGGATTCACCAAAGCCACTTCCTTTGTGCCGCCCTCGAGCGGGAAATACAAGAGAAAACTGCCATCAGGTATTTATCGGACAGGTGCTAGTCATGCCGCTGGAGAGGGCGCGTCGCGTTCATGCCCGGCAAAGGTATGACAGGAACAAGGTCTACAGCGTCCATGAGCCCGAGGTCGAGTGCATCGCCAAGCTGGGCCCCCGCAGACAGGTCTTCGTCCGTGGGGTGGCAAGGGCAAGGCGGGCAACCCTTATGAATTCGGCAGCAAAGCGAGCGTGGCAGTTACCGGCCGGGGCGGATGGCCGGCCGGCGTGGGCAAGCGCATGAACCTGAAGATTACTCGCGCGCTGGTGAATGCGGCGCTGGACGGACGGCTGGACGGAGTGGAGTTTGTTACCGAGCAGGCCTTCGGGCTGAGTATTCCGCTGAGCTGCCCGGAGGTTCCGGCGGAGATACTGAATCCGCGGAATTCGTGGGCCGACAAGGAAGCCTACGACCGCACGGCTGTCGATCTGGCAACACGCTTCGAGGCTAACTTCAAGCAGTTCGATGCTTCGGAGGCGATTCGCGCGGCTGGACCTAAGGCTAAGTAAGGGTTGGCGGGAAAAGAGGGGCTTCGACCGGGCTTGGGCTTGGTCGAGGCTCCTTTTGGCTTGGGCGGGATCTTGATTTGGGTTGTGCGCCATCCGGCTGCGAACAGCGGTAAGCGCGAAGGGCGCTTCCTACAAGCCGACATTCGAGGACCGATCTGTCGACGGCGAGCGCGTTGGCGATTTATTGCAAAGCCAGAACCCTCCGGGCGGCTCGGCGTTTGCCGCATGGACAAGAGGGGCAATGCCGGTCCCTCACGATGCTGACGCAACGGACTCTCCGCCCACACAGCTTTTTGATCGAAGCACGACCAGCGCTCTGTTGAGCCGCCAGAAGATCTTGGAGGCCTTGGCCTGCCGCCCAACGAGCCTATAACATTCATCTCTGGTCTGTCTTATCTTGCCGAGCGGTTGTTTACGACGCACTTTGCCGCCAAGTCAAAACATGGGCATCGCTGGTACTTGTTGTAAACGATCATGCACGGACAGTTGAATTTCAACCCGTATATAAACATTGCCAAAATTATGTAGAGCAGATAATAGATAGGATGCCATAATTGGCTCAGGCCCCAAACCGCAATCATCATCCCGGATTTGGAGCGATAGGAGAAGGCGACCTTTTCCGGCATCAGACTGTATCCCAAGTACAGATGAATGGTAAAAAGGAGAATCACGCCGGGTAACGTAAGGCCCTGCCAAATAAAATAGCCAAGAAGGCAGATTGCCATGATCTTGACGGCAACGGCGCAGAAGCCGCTAATGGTTGGCGCTAACATGCGCACGTTTTCTTGATAGAAGAGGTAACCTGGCAGAACCTTACTGAGTTCTCTTTCTTCCGCGCGCGCGCGCGCAATCATGAGCGGCAGAATCGCGAGAGTGGAAATCGTCAAGGTGATCCAGTTGAACATCATGAAGCTGGCGCTCCAGCACCAGAGCAGCAGGGAGGCGTACATCGGGTGCCTCGACAGCGCATAGGCTCCCGTCGAGATGAGCCTGTGATCCTGCTTGATTTCGATTCCATTGGACCACATGGCGCGAATGTTGAATTTTGCCCAGATATGCCAGGTTACGGCCCACAGGATCAAAACAAAGCCAATTCCAAAATAAACGGATTGAAGCGCGGCATTCATTTTGATTTGCCCGATGCTACGAAGCCAGAAAGGAAACAGCGCCGCAATGCAAGCAATCATCTCCCTGGTTGAAAACGGGTGAGATATTTTTCTGACAATCTTATGGGAGGCCGCGGCGTGCTCCAGAAACTTGAACGCGGCTGCAATCAACAGGATCAAGCAAGTCAAATAGATAGTGCTCATTCCGGCGATGAAGAAATGAGGATTGATGGACTGATACGCAATGCGTTGGATCAGATCATGCATGAGTGCTTTCCATTTCCAGGCCGCGCAGGCCAGCCAGCCGCGTCTTTTCCAGATCTCCACGATAGAACATATTGAAAGTGTCGAAGGGAATCAGTCTCTTCCCGTCCGGATGCGCAATATGAATGCAGCTCTTCTTCACGCTGCGCACGTCGAAGGCCTCGGCGTCGATGAACTGTACAATCAGTAAGCGAAAAAGATTCTTGTAGCCCAGATCCTTGGGCAGCAACACCTTTGGCAGGCAGCAGAGCAGCTCGCGGGGCAGGCTGCAGAGCAGTTCGCGCAACGTAGAAGCCTGCGCAATCGGCGAATGATTGGTGGCAAAGAGCTTGAAGAGATGGTCGCGCAAGCCCGCCTCCTGCTCATAGACAATGGTGTTTTTCGCCCCGTTGATCAGCACCTCCGGCGGCACCATCCCGGTGAGCGGGATCGTCTTGCCGTCTATCTTGATCGCATAGGCCATGGCCAGCGCATCCGGATGGCAGGGAACCGGAATCAGATCCTCCGGCTTGAAGACGTCCGTTTGCTCCAGAATGCGCCGCCGCACCTCGGTCAGCGTGAGCCTGTGTTTAGCGCTCTCGAAGCCGAGCACGCGCCCAGCCTGCTGCACCGGTTGAAAGGTCACTCCCCGCACCGCCGGCTGGGTCAACGCAAAGTCCACAATCGCGCCAAGCTCGCCGTCGTTCACGCCGCGCGCAACCGTCACCACCAGCGTGGTTGAAATCCCCAGCCTGTTTAGCCGCTCCAGCGCCTTCTCGCGAATCCCCCGCAGATCCGCGCCGCGCAATTGCATCAGCGGCTCGCGCTGGAGCGAGTCGAATTGCAGATACAGCTCGAAACCCGGCATGAGCCCGGCCAGGCGTTTCGCAAACTCCTCGTCCTGCGCAATCCTGATCCCGTTGGTATTTACCATCAGGTGGCGGATGGGCCGCTCCTTGCACATCTCCAGCACGCGGAAGAAATCCGGATGCAGCGTCGGCTCCCCGCCAGAGATCTGCACCACGTCCGGCTGCTTCTCGTTGCGCACCACGCAATCGAGCATGGCCTCAATCTGCTCAAGCGAACGGAATTCGGTCCTGTGCTGCCCACTGCCCGCGTAGCAAATAGGGCAGGTCAAATTGCAAGCATCACAGATCTCCACCAGCGCAATGCAGCTATGCTGTTCGTGATCCGGACAGATACCGCAGTCATACGGGCAGCCATACTTCACCGGCGTGTTATAGACCATCGGCTGCTCCGGCGTCTTGATGAACACTTCCCGCGCCCGCCGGTAGTAGTCCACATCATCGGCCACCAGCACCCGTTCGTGCCCATGCTCCGGGCACCGCTTCAGCATCAGCACCTTGCCGTCTTCAAAGACAATCTTCGCGTCCACCCGCCTGTAACAGGTCGAGCAGATCGAAATAGCCACGTCATAGAACAGGTAAGGCCGAAGTTTCTCAGTCATTAGAATCCTCTCGCGTTGCCGCGCATTCAATCTCTTACTATCGACCAGCTCATGATGCCGTGGAAGTCTTCAGTTCAGATGATTTCCATAAAACATACGGAAGACCAGCGTGTCGCTCAATTCCTTGTCGACGCCATCCTCCAAGCCAGGTTGCTTCCAGGCTTCCGCTGCGTTCTCTTCAGCAACATTGCGCTGAAACCAGCTTTTAGCCTCCGTCTCCCGCCACACCAAGGCGCCATCGAGTCTCGTCAGCGTCGCCGAAGCCGTGATGTGGAATGTCATACGTTCGGTCTTCCCCACAGGCCTCGACTCCACAGTCTCACTCAATACGGTGATGGCCAGAACCGCATCCTCGCCTTCCGCTTCCTTTCCAACGTGAGCGTTGACCTTCGTTTTCCACGATTGTTCGTTGATCGCCTCGGCGATCTTCCGCGCCAAGGCGGCGGAGTCCAGATGATGCGAAGGCGAGGCATTCGCCACCTCAACGCGGATGTTTCGAATTCCATCGAGCACGCTACTCAAAGGTGGAGGCGGCGGCTGGCGCTCCGGCGACGGCCCAAAATAGCAAGCCCCGCAAGCCAGAATCCCCAACACAGCGGCCAGCGTCAGCAGTTTCTTTTCAACCATTGGTTTGCTCCCTCCCCGCTTGCTCAGCGCTTCCCAGGAAGATTATTCGTTCTTATCGATCTTTGTATCATCCCTATCGTCGAAAAGTTTCTGCGGTTGTGACACTTTCTCTGAAAAGCTCCCAAAGATCAAAAGTGTCACATACACAACGAGCGTCAGCGCCAGTCCGGCCGCCGACAGCGCCATCGCCGCCAACTCCAGCATCCCAAGCCCCTCAAAGAAGCCGCTGCCGCGGTTACCGCCCGAAGAAAGAACAAATGTAACTCCGCACAGCCCCAGCGAAACCCCAAACACGGTTGCCAGCACCGCAGCGATCTTTGAAAATGGAATCCGATCAACCAGCCGCTCGCTCATAGTCTCTTTCCACGGACAATCAAATGTAGGCCGTCCTGCGCTTTCTCGCGATGCTCATCGCTGCCCATCGCTTTCGTCTCCGGACCCCATGCTTCCAAAGATCGCCGCCAGCAACCAAGCAGCCAACGAAAGACCCAAACCCGCTGCGAAGAGGATCATGACAACGAGTGAAACGCCATCGAGCGGGCCAACACCGAACTCCTGGGTGCTCTTTCCAATGCCGTACGCCGCCAGCGCGAAGTCCAGCCCACACAGCCCCACGCCAACCAGGAGGCCCACCGCCATCACAACAACGAGTTTTAAGAATGGAAAGCGCCTGCGAGTCATACGCCCTCTTTCCTGAATACTGCGAGTCTATCGCAAACCGCCGGGCTTGGCTCCGCTTCCGCCGGCAAAGTGCGGTCGGATTTCATCCAGGACAAGAAGAAGAAGCCCCGCCAGGCAACTCCACTGGATCAAATTCATCCCGCCGATCAGCGGCTGCGGCTTCAGGAAGTCAATAACTACCCTCCACCCCAGATAACTCCCGAGAAAGATTCTGAACCGCGCGCCCTCCGGGAGCTTCACTGTTCTACTAACGAGTATTCCCAGCAGAGTTAGAAAAAGAATCTCGTAGACCTGCACCGGATGCCGTCCAACGCCATCGCCCAGGTTCACAGCCCACGGCAACGTGGACGGCTTTCCATAGGTGTCGTCCGCCAGACCGGCTAACAGACACCCCACGCGCCCTATCGCAATCCCCACGCACAGCGGGAGCGCAAACAGGTCGCCCGTCCGCCGCTGGATTCCGCAAAGCCTCTTGACGGCCTCCACGCCCAGCCAGCCGCCCAGCAGCCCGCCGACAATCGTCTTTCCTCCCGGCGAGAACAGCAGCGCCAAAGCCCTCCCGCTCCTCCACGCCTCCATCACCGTCGGCCACTGTTCGGCAATCCCCAGCAACCGGCTCCCTATGAGCGCGCCCACCGCGGCGGCGGCCAGCACCGTCCAGCGCCGCGGTTCGTCCACCACGTCGCCCTGCCGGCCGCGCTGCCATCGAAACACCGCGTATCCGGCCGCATACGCCAGAGTCTCCATCACTGGATGCCACGCCGGATGAGAACCAATGGGGACCATTGGGGCAGTATAACGCTGTCGGGGGCTTCAATATCGAATGCGCCTTGCTGGCCGTAACTGGCGGGCGCGGGCTGGGCTGCTCCTGATGAGCGGGATAGTTGTTGGAGCCAGCTTCTCCATTCTTTCGCCAAAGTACAGAAAAAACCGGGAAACCATTTGGCAAGTTAGCCCCGCTTCGCGGGATGGCGAGTTAGCAAGTTGGCGGGTTCATTCCAGATTTAACTTGCAATGCAAGTCATGCTGCACAGGATGGCGCGCCAGAGATGGGGCAAACGGCTGAACCTAAGGCTAAGTGAACAAAGGCGTAAGACGAGGCGCTTCGAGCGGGCTCCGGCCTGGTTGCAGCCCCTTTTTTCGTGCCGGAATTGCGGGGAATGGGGCGATTGCAGGCGAGAAGGGGCGCGATTTCTAATATGATCCTTATTTCGCACTCACGGCGCTCGTGTTATGATTCGTGCAATTCTCAAAAAACTCCAAGGAGCATGGCCTCATGAAGATCCGCTCGATTGCCCATTTCCGCACCATCGTCATTCTTTCGAGTTTTCTGGCCTGCGTTTGCGCGCCTGGCGCCATGGCGCAGACCTTCCGGGGAAGCATTCAGGGCACCATTACGGACCCGGCCGGAGCGGCAGTGGCGGGTGCTGAGGTGAAGGTCTTCAGTGCGGCGACCGGCTTGACGCGCACAGTTGCCGCCAATGACCGGGGCGAGTATGTGGCCTCGGAGCTGCCGCTGGGCACCTATAGCGTAACGGTCGAGAAGACGGGCTTCCGGACCACGACGCTGACGGAGATTCCGGTGAGCGTGGGATCGCCGACGCGCGCCGACGTGAAGCTGATGACCGGGACGGTGGAGCAGGTGGTGGAGGTGAACGCCAATGTACCGTTGGTGGAGACCAGTTCCAACACAACGGGCGGCACGATCGAAGCCGCCGAGGCGGCCGAGTTGCCGGTGAACGGGCGCGACTATACGAAGCTGCTGGAACTGGTTCCGGGGGCGAGCAGCGATCCGGTGGGATCGACCGAATCGGCCGGCTCGTACGGACTGTTCAGCCTGGACGGGAATCGCGGACGGTCAAACAACTATCTGCTGGACGGCACCGACATGAACGACGGCTACCGCAACCTGCCATCGGTGAACCAGGCGGGCGTGTGGGGCTGCCCGTCGACGATTCTACCGGTGGATGCGCTGGCCGAGATTCCCGTGACCGGCAGCCCGGAGGCGGAGTTTGGGCGCAGTTCGGGAGCGACGGTCAACATCGTGACCAAGAGCGGCACCAATCAATACCATGGCAGCGCATTCGAGTACTTTCGCGACGGAGGGTTGAGCGCGCGGAACTACTTCAATACCGATGCACAGCCGAAGAACTCATTCACCAACCATCAGTTTGGCGGATCGGCGGCCGGGCCAATCGTGAAGGACAAGGCGTTCTGGTTTGCCGCCTACGAGGGGCAGCGGGAGAATGGCGGCTTGCCACAGCAAGGCACCGTGCCCACGCAAGCCGACATCACCGCCAATACGCCCGCTGGCGGAATCAATCCGGTGATACAAAGCCTGCTGAACAGCAAGCCGTGGGGGACACTGCCGGCCTCGGGCGACGGCAGCGAGACATTTACCACGCCGTTCATCAACAATAGCGATAACATCATCGTCAAGGCCGATCAGCATTTGCATTGGTTCAGCGCCGGCGACCTGCTGACCGGGCGCTACTACTTCAGCCACGGCACGCAGAGTTTTCCGCTGGGCATGCTGTACACGGGCTCGAGCGCGCCGGGATATAACACCTCGACGCCGACGCATGTGAATATTGTTTCGCTCTCCTATGTTTCCGTTCCGAGATCGAACCTGATCTTCGAGCTTCGCGGCGGTTACAACCGCTTCCTGCAACAATTTCTGCCGCAGGACGGCGGCCTCAATCCGAACAGCGCCTTTGGGCTGAACACTCTGCCGCCGGACTTCACCGCGAACGATCTGGGGTTGCCGACGATAGACGTTGGCGCGTACAGCCCGATCGGCGCGACAGCCAGCGACGCACGCGGCCGCGTCGATACGAACTATCAGCTCTTCGGAAATGTTTCGCTGACCAAAGGACGGCATAGTTTCAAGGCCGGCTACGAGTGGCGGCGGACGTTTATCGACAGCTTCATCAATTCCGGGCATCGCGGGAAGCTGGTCTTCAGCAGCCTCGCGGATTTTCTGTCAGGCACAGTCGACGGCGGCGCTTCCGCCGAAGGGGACGGCAAGCGCTACTCCTACCAGAACAATGGCGGAGCCTACCTGCTTGATTCCTGGCGGCTGAGCACCAAAATCTCGCTCGACTATGGGTTGCGCTGGGATTACTTCGGCGTGATCGGCGCCGAGAACAACGCATTCAGCATCTTCAATGTAAAGACCGGCGGACTGGAAACGGTGGGAGCCGCGGGCGGGCCCGCGTCGCTCTATCCCAAGGACTGGACGAACTTTGCGCCGCGACTCAGCGTGGCCGATGACCTGTTGGGCAACGGCAAGCTGGTGATCCGGGCCGGCGGCGGCATTTACTACGACGGCCCGTCGCAGGACTTTTTTGTGGGCAACCAGGCCTACAACACCAATGCCGGCGAGGCCGGGCCAGCGTTCAATGGGATCGGCTTCGCATCGCCGGTGGTCTCGACAATTACTTCGGGGACTCCGATTTTTGGCGGCTATACGCCGAGCAGCGTTTTCACGGTCGACCAGAAGCTGGTGACGCCAAGATATGGCTCCTACAACCTCAACGTCGAATCGCAGGTCTCCAGCAAGGTTGCGCTCCAGGTTGGATATGTAGGATCGCAGGGACGTCATCTCTTCCGCTTCCGCGATCTCAATCAGTTCAATAATGTCGCGGGCAGCTTAGACAACTGTGGAAACGGCCAGACGATCAGCTATGGCGAGCAGTGCTTCCCGACGTATTCGACCGGATCCTACGTGAATATCCCGCTTTATTATGTCAACCAGATCGAGACCAGCGCGATGTCCAACTACAACTCCCTGCAAGCGGCGTTGAAGGTGCAGAAATGGCGCGGCGTAACGTCCACACTGAACTACACCTGGGCGCACTCGATTGACACGGCCAGCGACGGCTTGGACTTTGTTCCGAATGCCGCGATGCCCGACAACAGTTGGAACCCCCGCGGCGAACGCGCCAGCTCAAACTTCGATGTGCGCCACCGCGTGCAGTGGTACTGGACTTACAATCTTCCCAAGTCCGAGCGGGCTCAATGGATCGCCAACGGCTGGGCGCTTGACGGCATGTTCAACTTTGCCACCGGCCAGCCCTACACGGTCAGCTATCTCTTTGAAGGCGATTACAACGGCAGCGGCGAGTACTTTGGACGGCCGGACATCATCGGCAATCCGCACGCCGGCGCCAGCGGCACCAACCTGCTGAATCTCGCCGCCTTCGCCGCGCCCTGCATCGTGGATAACTCCGGGAACTGCGGCAACCCGCATCCGGGCAGCGAAGGCCGCAACGCCTTCAATGCAACCAATTACGCGAACGCGGATTTCTCCATGACCAAGACCTCACACCTGACTGAAAGAGTGACCATGGAGCTGCGCGGCGATTTCTTCAACATCTTCAATCACCCGAATTTCTCGAACCCGCTGCTGCCGGGCTTTGGCATCGATGTCTTCGGCAGCAGTTACATACCCGTTGGAGGAAATCGTCTGATGGCGGGCGCCGATCCGACGGTGAACGGACAGCAGTTTATGCAGACCACGGCGACGCCGGATGTGGGCAGCGGCAACCCGTACCTGGGTGGCGGAGGTCCGCGCAGCGCGCAGTTGGCGGTTCACTTCAACTTCTAAGGAAGCTCTGATTAACTCGGTCTTGTATCAGGGCACGGCTTCAGCCTTGCCGCAAATGCTGCAAAATCAGCGCGGGCTTTAGCCCCTGAGGGAAGTTTCTATGAGTTACCGAACTAAATCAGAGGTTCCCTAAATGTGAATTTCAAATATGGGGCGTCCGGCTTCGATCATGTTTTGGCCTGGCCGGGGCCCCTTTTGGCGTGGGCGCGATTCGGGGCCGCCGGGATTCCTTCATCGTGTAAACTAATCCCAAGACTCGAAGACCATAGGAATTCAGCTTGGAAGCTCTTCCGCAACAAGATGCGTTGGCTCTCGTGAGCGGCGACGAGGCGGTGGCCATGGCCGCCATCGACGCCGGGGTTAGGCTGGGCACGGGTTATCCCGGCACGCCCTCGACGGAGATTCTGGAGACCTTTGAAACTCTGGGCGGACGGGCGCAGTGGTCGCCCAATGAGAAGGTGGCGCTGGAGGTGGGGATCGGCGTGGCCTTTGCCGGCGCGCGCGCCCTGGTCACCATGAAACACGTGGGGCTGAATGTGGCCGCGGACCCCTTATTCACCGTGGCGCAGATCCGGCTGGACGGGGCGCTGGTGGTGGTTTCGGCCGACGATCCGGGGATGGCCTCCAGCCAGAACGAGCAGGACAACCGGCGCTATGCACTAGCCGCCGGCGTGCCCATGCTGGAGCCTTCGGACTCGCAGGAGGCATACGAGTTCACTCTTCGTGCTATCGACATCTCCGAGCGCTGGCAAATCCCGATGCTGCTGCGCATGACCACGCGTGTCTGCCATTCGAAGACCATTCTCCGGCGCGGAACGGTCGAGATTGCCCCGCCGCACTCGCCGCACTTCGAGCATGATTTTGCCTCGCGGGTGATGATTCCCGCATACGCGAAGCCGGCGCATCGGCGGCTGCGCAAGACGCTGGCCGGGATCGCGGCATGGAACGATGAGGCGGGACCGAATCAGATCGTCGCAGGATCATCGTCGCTGGGAATCATTACTTCGGGCGCGGCATTCCAGCATGTGCGCGAGGCCGCGCCGGAGGCCAGCGTGCTGAAGCTGGGCATGACCTATCCGCTGCCCGTCGAGCGGATGCGCAAGTTTGCCGAGAGTGTCGATCTCTGCTACGTCATCGAAGAGGGCGATCCGTACCTGGTGGAGGGCGCGCGCGCGGCGGGGATCGCGGTCGAGGCTCAGCCGGAGATATTTCGCTTCGGCGAATTGAATGTGGCGCGCGTGCGGCGGATTCTGGCGGGCGACGAATTGCCGGAGCCGAAGCCCACGCCCGGCAAGCCGCCGGCGCTCTGTCCGGGCTGCCCGCATCGCAGCGTTTACACGGCGCTGAAGAATCTCGACTGCATCGTCCCCGGCGACATCGGCTGCTATTCGCTGGGAGTGCTGCCGCCCTTCGAGGCGATGGACTCGCTGGTGTGCATGGGCGCGGGGATCGGCGCGGGGCTGGGGCTGCGCCACTCGCTGCCGCCGGAGGAAGCCAGGCGCGTGGTGAGCGTGATTGGAGACAGCACCTTCGTACATAGCGGCATCACCGGCCTGGTGGAGATGGTCTACAACCCGCCGGAGAGCGGCCATGTGGTGCTGATCCTGGACAATGGAACTACAGCCATGACTGGCATGCAGGAGCATCCGGGGACCGGGCGCACGCTGGCGCACGCGCGGACCGGCAAGGTGGTCTTCGAGGAGTTGGCGCGCGCATTGGGCATTCGCAATGTGCACGTCATCGACCCCACGCGGAACCTGGAAGAATTTCAGGAATTAATTCAAGCGTGCCTGGAGAAGCCGGAACTTTCCGTGATAATTGCCCGACGGAATTGTCTGCTGGCGACACGGGCGATTCGCGAGTACGAGAGCCGCGAGTACGAGAGGTGCAATGAGTAGCCAACCGACTAACATCGTCATCGCGGGACTGGGCGGACAGGGCGTGATCAAGGCATCCGACATCCTGGCCGACGTGGCCTTCTCGGCCGGCCTGGACGTGAAGAAGAGCGAGCTTCACGGGATGAGCCAGCGCGGCGGGTCGGTGTCGAGCGATGTGCGTTTTGGCGAGCGCGTCTTCAGCCCCATGGTGCCGGAGGGCGAGGCGGATTTCCTGGTGGTCATCGCGCCGGACCAGATTGATGTGAACATTGCCGCCCTCAAGCCGGGCGGCATTCTGATTGAGCCTTCGCGGATCGACGAGGCCAAACTGCCCAACAAGAAGAGCATCAATGTAGCTTTGCTAGGCGCGCTGAGTTGCTACTTGCAGTTTTCTGCCGAGGCGTGGGTGGTAGCGCTCAAGCGCAATCTGCCGGAGAAGCTGCACGAGGCGAATCTGGCGGCGTTTTCCATGGGAAGGAAGATGGAGCAGGAGTGAAGAATTCAGTTTTGGAAGCCAGCGTCGCCGAGCGTCATCCCGCCAGCGCGCCGGATTACATGCCGGTGGCCGAGCTTCGCGAGTTACAAGTGGAGCGGCTGCGGGGCGTGGTCGCGCGAGCCTGGCGCGAGGTCAAGCACTTCCGCGCGCGCCTCGAAGAGCGCGGAATCACGCCGGAAGATCTTCACTCTCTTGACGACGTGGCGAAGCTGCCCTTCACCGTGAAGAGCGATCTGCGCGATACTTATCCATTTGGACTTTTTGCCAGCCCCATGAAAGATGTAGTCCGTCTCCACGCCTCCAGTGGCACCACCGGCAAGCCCATCGTAGTGGCTTACACAAAGGAAGATGTGGAGGTATGGACCTCGGTGCTGGTCCGCTGTTTCGCCGGCTGCGGATTGCATCGCGGAGACATTATTCAGAACGCATACGGCTACGGCCTTTTCACCGGCGGCCTGGGCGCGCACTACGGCGCAGAGGCGCTGGGAGCGGCGGTGGTTCCCACCTCCGGCGGCAACGCCGACCGTCAGATCATGCTGATGAAGGACTTCGGAGTTACGGCGATCTGCTGCACTCCAACTTATTTTCTGCATCTGATCGACCGCGCCGCAGAACTGGGCGTGGACTTCAAAGAGCTGCCGCTGCGCGCCGGAGTCTTTGGTGCCGAGCCATGGACCGAATCCATGCGCAGGCACATTGAGAATTCCAGCCGCATCGAGGCCTTCGACATCTACGGGCTGTCGGAAATTATAGGGCCGGGCGTGGCCTGCGAGTGCCGCCGCCATCAGGGCTTGCACATCTTCGAGGATCACTTCTATCCGGAGATTGTCGATCCTGCGACCGGCGAACCTCTGCCCGACGGCAGCGAAGGAGAACTGGTGCTGACCACGCTGAGCAAGCAGGCCATGCCGATGATCCGCTACCGCACGCGCGACATCACCCTGCTTTTGCCGGGCACGTGCGAGTGCAGGCGCACCATTCGCCGCATGGGCCGCATAGGCCGGCGCAGCGACGACATGCTGATCATTCGCGGCGTGAATGTATTTCCATCGCAGGTCGAAGCCGCGCTGCTTGAAATCGAAGGCACCCTGCCGAATTATCAGATCATCCTGACTCGCGAGCAGGGACTGGACCAGATGGAAGTGCAGGTGGAAGTAACTCCGCACATGTTCAACGATAAGATTGGAGCGTTGCAGGGATTGCACGCGAAGCTACAAGGCGCGCTTGATCACGTGCTCGGCATCCGCGTGAAAGTTGCGCTGGTCGAGGCTCATTCCCTGGCGCGCAGCGAAGGCAAAGCCAAACGCGTCATCGACAGGCGGGCACAATGAAGATTCAACAGATTTCGCTCTTTATTGAGAACAAGCCGGGACACATCGCCGCCCCCATCCGGTTGCTGGCCCAAGCGGGCGTCGATATCCGCTCGCTGTATTTGGCGGACACACAGGAATTCGGCATTGTGCGGATGATTGTTTCGGACTGGCAAAAGGCCGCCGAGGTACTCGATGCCGAGGGCTTCGTCGTGAAGGCGACGGAGGTTCTGGCCGTCGAAGTGCCCGACCATCCGGGCGGCCTGGCGGATGTTCTGGACGCGTTGGATGGAAGCGGCATCAACATTGAGTATATGTATGCCTTTCCCCATCAGCAAGGAGAAGAGGCGATTCTCATCTTTCGCTTCGGCGATCCGGATGCGGCGATTGCACGCTTTCAGGCGGCGGGGATCAATGTGCTGGCCGGTGATGATCTGCTGAAATAATTGAATGATTTGTTTTAAGGCAGAGCTCTAATTCGGATTGTTCATTTGACTATTGGAACGCCAGATGATTTCATTGAGGCCTAAGCTGCTTATGCTGAAATCAAACTCTAAGCGGCCTTGGAGAAAAACAAAATGACTATCGCAGTTGGATATTTGTGCTCGGAGGGTATTGTGCTCTGCGCCGATACTCAGGAAACTACTGGCTATACAAAGAATAATACTGATAAAATCAGACAAATGTGGGATCAAGGGCTCGGAGTTGCCATTACTGGAGCCGGCGATTCAGAATTGATTGAAACTGTTGGAGAGCGGATTCAGCACGCATTATTTGGGGAATACTCCCCGTCTAAGATGCGACTGACAAATGAGATTCGAGATATAATTCAAAACGAAATATCGTCTTCTTTTGAGCGTTACATTGCGCCATACGCCGCATTTTCACGGGACGATAGACCAGCATGTGATTTACTAATCGTTGTTACTGTAAAAAATGAGGTTAACAATTATGAGTGTTTGTTCAAAGCAAGTGGTACGACGGTCCGACAGATCGAATATGGGGGAGATTGTGTAGGTAGCGGACTGATACTAGCGAAGAGCCTCCTCGAAAGGTTCTGCAATTCATTTATGGATCTTGACGAACTGGTCCTGGCGATTTGTTATGTCATGTTTCAGACAAAGAAATGGGTAGTCGGTTGCGGGGGTAATACAGATATTGTTGTTTCATCCTATAAACGAGATTTATTCGGAAATATCGCCACTCCCGATATTGAATCACTTGAGCGACAATTCGAGACTTGTGAGGACACGGTTAACTTGTTGCTTACGGATTTGGTAAATCCGAACCGTTCCGATGAATGGATTGAGTGGCGTATCTCGCGCGCAAGGAAAGATAGGGAGAGGGTAGTTAAGGCACTTTATGGAGAAGGGAGCAGATTATTTGAAACGCTCAAACGGATGGCTACCAGTAGACCAATCCCCGCTAAGCCGTCAGTGTCTCAAACGTCAAAGAGTATGCAATGACTATATACCGGAGCGTATCTACGAATAGATATGAACGCCCCGGTGATTGAACCTGAAATGGATTTCATCAACTGAATCCGTGTTCTGATATGAATAACGGAAGAATCATTCACTTGGAAGGTCACGACTATGCCCGTTTCAAAGACTATCACCAAGCAACTCGAGAACGCCTCCTGGATTCGACGCATGTTCGAGGAGGGCGTGCGGCTGAAGCGCGAGCGCGGAGCCGATGCGGTCTTCGATTTTTCGCTAGGCAATCCGGATGTCGAGCCTCCGTCCGCGGTGCTAGATGCGCTGCGGCGCGTGGTGGCCCTCAATCGTCCCGGCTCGCATGGCTACATGCCAAATCCAGGTTATCCGCAGCTCCGCGAGGCCGTCGCTCGAAAGCTCCAGAGAGAGACTGGCCTGGCCTTCATGGCCGAGGATGTCTTCATGACGGTCGGCTCGGCGGGCGCATGCAACGTGATTCTGAAGTCGATTCTCGATCCCGGCGACGAAGTTATCGTGCTGATGCCTTGCTTCTCCGAGTACCCGTTCTATATCGCCAACCACGGCGGCTGCATGGTCCCTGTTGGGACCGATGCGGAGTTTCTTCCCGACGTGGAGCGCATTGCGGCTGCTATAACTCCGCGCACGCGCGCCCTAATTCTCAACACGCCGAATAACCCCACCAGCAGAGTTTATCCGGAGAACGTGCTGCGGGATTTGCAGGAAATTCTGGCGCGCGCGGCCCAGCCCATTACTGTCATCAGCGACGAGCCGTATAAGTCGTTCGTCTATGACGGGCGGCGGCAGCCGGAGGTGGCCTCGCTGATTGAGCAGACTGCGATCTGTAACTCGTGGTCTAAGTCGCTGGGATTGCCGGGCGAGCGCATCGGCTACCTGGCGCTCTCGCCGCAATTGGAAGACGCACAAAACCTGCGCCGCGCCTGCGCCTTCAGCAATCGCATTTTGGGTTTCATCAACGCGCCGGCGATCTGGCAGTGGGTGATGCTGGAGTCGCTCGACCAGAGCATCGACGCATCGCCCTACGAGCACAAGCGCAATGTGCTTTGCGATGCGTTGGAGAGGATCGGCTACGAAGTCAGGCGGCCCGAGGGCTCATTCTATATCTTCCTCAAGACTCCGATTCCGGACGACATTGCCTTCACCAAACTGCTTGCCGCTGAAGGCGTGCTTGCCGTCCCCGGCACAGGTTTTGGGCGCCCCAGCTACATTCGCCTTTCGCTTACAATTCCGCTCGAACAGATTCAAAGATCGATCGGCGGATTTGAACGCGCGTTTCTCGCGTCGCGCCGGTAGGAATTCTGATCGCTGGTTATATGTTCTTGCCGGTGGAACGCCGGATGAACAAAGGCAGCGAGTTAGCTCCGCTTCGCGGGATGGCAAGTTAGCAGGTTGCGGGTTCATGTCCGGCCGTAATTCCCGAGCGGCGAGCTGGGCTGCCAGGAGGCCAGAGCGCCGGTTAAGGTTGGAGTTTCGCTGGACTCGGAAGCCAGCCGCGCCTGCCGGTTCTTGTAACTCGCTGCAATAAACTCGCGGAAGAGTGGATGCGGCTCCAGGGGCTTGGATTTAAATTCCGGATGGAACTGGCAGCCCAAGAAGAACGGATGGTTGGGCAATTCGACAATCTCGACATAAGTGGAGTCGGGAGTTGCACCGCTGATGCGCAAGCCTGCGCCGGTGAGCTGCGTTTCGTACTCGCGATTGAACTCGTAGCGATGGCGGTGGCGCTCGCTGATTTTGGTTGCGCCGCCGTACGCGCGGGAGGCCAGCGTATCCTTCTTGAGGACGCATTCCCAGGCGCCCAGCCGCATCGTCCCGCCCATCTCTTCGACGCCGATCAACTCGCGCAGCTTGTAGATGACGCGGTGCGGGCTGGCGGGGTCGAACTCAGTTGAGTTGGCACCTGTGATGCCGCAGACGTTGCGCGTAAACTCGACGCAGGCAAGCTGCATGCCGAGACAGATGCCGAAGTAAGGCACCTGCTTCTCGCGGGCGTAGCGGATGGCGTTCAACATGCCCTCAATGCCACGCTTGCCGAAGCCGCCGGGGACGAGAATCCCATCAAATCCAGATAACTCCGTCTCATAACTTCGGTCGTCACTTGGGCCTGGCGGAGTCTTTGGCTCGAGGTTCTCGCCCTCGATCCATGTAACTTCGAGCTTGAGGTTCTGCGAGACCGCCGCGTGAGTCAGCGCTTCCTTGAGCGACTTATAACTGTCTTCATATTTGACGTACTTGCCAACTATGCCGATGTGGACCTCGTCCCTGGGGTGGTAGCAGCGGTCGACCAGCTCCCGCCACCTGGTCAGGTCGGCTTCGGGCGCTTCCTTGCGCAGGTAATTGAGGATGAGCGAGTCCACGCCTTCGTCGGCGAAACCGAGCGGTACTTCATAGATGGAAGGCACGTCGATTGCGCCGATGACGGCCCGCTCCTCGACGTTGCAGAAGGCGGCGATCTTCTGCTTCATCTCGGGCTCCAGGGGGTGGTCGGAGCGGCAGAGCAGCACATCGGCTTGAATGCCGATCGAGAGCAGTTCCTTGACGGAGTGCTGTGTGGGCTTGGTCTTCAGCTCCTGGGCGGCGGCGATCCATGGCACCAGAGTAAGGTGGACAAAGACGGTGTTCTCGCGCCCCAGCTCCTGGCGCATCTGGCGGATGGCCTCAAGAAACGGCAGCGACTCGATGTCGCCCACCGTGCCGCCGATCTCGACGAGGGTGACGTCGGCGCCGTTCGAGGCGACCTTGCGCATGGCGTTTTTTATCTCGTTGGTGACGTGCGGGATGACCTGGACGGTCTTGCCGAGGTAGTCGCCGCGTCGCTCCTTCATAATGATCTGCTCGTAGATGCGGCCGGTGGTGTAGTTGTTGTCGCGGGTGAGCGGGGCGTGGGTGAATCGCTCGTAGTGGCCCAGATCGAGGTCGGTCTCCGCACCGTCGTCGGTGACAAAAACCTCCCCGTGCTGGAAGGGCGAGAGCGTGCCCGGATCGACGTTGAGGTAGGGGTCGAACTTCATCATATTGACGCGCAGGCCGCGGCATTCGAGCAGGCAGCCGATGGAGGCAGCGGCCAAACCCTTGCCTAAACTGGACACAACTCCGCCCGTCACAAAGACATACTTTGCCGACATGGATGCAACCTCTTGAATAATTTGTTGGGATGGACGTACAGGGTGTGCACAATCAAGTATGACAGAGTTTGCCTATTGAAAGAAAGAGAAAAAAGCTGATCGGGAAGCGAGCCGCACAAAGCATAAGGCTCGATGTCCTTGTCCTAGTTCGATTTAACGACTTGGAATGGGCTATTGAGCGCGGTAGTTGTCTGGTCCCCAGGGGATCTCCAATGTCACTTTGCAGCCTGGTGCCGTGATCGTGTCCTTCAATATCCCATTTTCCTTTCCGGTCACATACGGCAGCTCCGTCCAATGGATACGACCGCTGCTGTCCACCGATCTCATGGTCTTCAGAATTTCCCCGGCAGAATCGCCGTCCAACGCCACCTGTGAGTTGGGCGGAAAACCTTCCCCGCTGATTAAAATGACTTCTCCGCCGGGCGAACTGAGCAGCGCCCTGGCAGTACAGCCTTTGTCAGAGGCCTCAACGGGCACCGCTACCAGCGTTCCTGGGACCATCCAATCGGATTTCTTCGTCGAAAGAACAAACCGTACAGGCTCGCCGCGGGAAACCCGGACCGCTACGTCAAAGTCCGTGTGATCGTCTACCGACACAACATCCCGATGATCGGACTTGGGCTTCTGTGCAAAAAGCATTCCTCTCCGGTTCGCATATACGTTTTCAGAGAGTGTTGCCATGGAGTCGACAGGCGTTCCAATCTTCCAAACCTCCATTCTGTACGGACCGCCTTCCGGTACGCCCTCGGCAAAGACTCGGTAGTGGAAGAAATGCCCCTTTTCGTTTGAAATATCGGCAAGACGTTCGAAGCGCAATCGCGATCCGGAGGGATTGTTGAGCCCGTCGTCCCAGAACATCTGGACTTTGATCATCTTCACAACGACATCGGAAAGTTTGTTCTCTTCAACCGGACCAATGGGAACTCCAGCGGGATTTTGGCACCAAGCTGCCATAGCCATGAGAATGGAACTGGCTACGAGAAAAAACGGTTTCTTTTGCATGGCGGGATTATCTCTATTTAACCTTGCAGTGTCAAGGTATTGGAAGCTTCTGGCACATTACGACAGGAACCGTATGTACAGACGGAGGAGGGGAACTCAGAACTCCCGTACAATCGGAGACAGGAGCCGATCCGCTGACGCGAGTCTACATGGACGCCAACGCCACCACCCCTCTGCTGCCGGAGGTGGTCGAGGCGATGCGCCCGTACTGGATAGAGCGCTTCGGCAACGCCAGCTCGATTCATCTGGACGGGCAACAGGCCCACGCCGTCGTGGACCGCAGCCGCGCGACGCTGGCTGAGTTCTTCAACTGCCATGACGCCGAGGTGGTCTTCAACTCAGGCGGCACCGAGGGCGACAACACGGCCATCATCGGATTGCTGCGTCCCGGCGACCATTTCGTCACGACTTCGATCGAGCATTCGGCGGTGCTGGCGGCGGCGGAGCGTGCGGCCGAGCATGGTGTGGAGACGACCTTTGTCGCGCCCGGCGCGAGTGGTCTGATCGAACCGGCGGAGATTCAGCGCGCGCTGCGGCCCGAGACGCGCCTCATCAGCGTGATGCTGGCCAACAACGAGACCGGCGTCCTGCAACCCGTCGAGGAGATCGGCAAGATCGCCAAGGCGGCGGGCGTTTTCTTGCACATCGATGCGGTGCAAGGCGCGGGGAAGGTACCTCTGGACGTGCGGCGCTTCGGCTGCCATCTCTGCTCGATCAGCGCGCACAAGATGCATGGGCCGAAGGGCGTGGGCGCGATGTTCGTGCGCCGCGGAACTCCGGTCGAATCGCTGCTGGTGGGCGGGAGCCACGAGCGCCGCCGCCGCGCCGGTACCGAGAACGTACCGGGGATTGTGGGGCTGGCTAAGGCGACGGAACTGGCCATGCGCTCGCTGGAAGAGGGAACAATGGAAAGACTGGCGGTGTTGCGCGACCGGCTGGAGGCGGGAATTCTGGAGCTTTCGGGCACGGGTGTGAATGGCGGCTGGGATCGGGAGAGGCTGGTTTCGCGCGTGGCCAACACGACCAACATCTGGTTCGACCATCTGGAGGGCGAGGCGCTGGTGATTGCTCTCGACCTGAAGGGAGTGGCTGTCAGCGGCGGGTCGGCCTGCCACTCCGGCGCCACCGAGCCGAGCCATGTGCTGATGGCCATGGGCCTCGACAAGACCCGCGCCCGCGCCAGCCTGCGCTTCAGCCTGCTCAAGACCGCGATCGAGGCAGATGTGGATTATGTTTTGAAAGTGGTTCCCGAAGCCGTCGAACATCTGCGGGCGATTTCGCCGGTGGCGGCGGGGACGGCGGGGATGGCGGGATAGAAATAGTTAATTGATGGGAAGGGATACGCCTCCTACAATTACATGAAAGGATGTGGTAATGAACTATTGGCTAACTACTCACTGGCCTCGCCCTCTGAATACGCCCGCAAGTAGGCCTTATGCAGATGTTTGGGTGAAGAATGGACAATCAAAGGTCATTGAGCAACTGGCTCCTGGGGATTTGGTTTTCATATATGAATCAGAGTCGGGGGCATTACCGCTGCGGCTCAATCCGGACGGGATATGCAAAGCTCGCGGAAGAGCTGGCATCGTCGCGCTTGTGCGTGTTGTCGAACGAGCAATGCAGCCAGCAGACAGTGCTCCGGAAGAGTACGACAATGGGCAGACACTATGGTGGCGCTTTAGGGCCCCGACGACGTCTATAAACTCCGGGGGATTTATTTCAAGGGCGGAGTTTCTCCCTCTTATCGGGTATAAAGCGAATTGGAACCTTCATGGGTTTGGAGATCATCATTCCGGTGTGAAACGACTGAAACTTGTAGAATTCGAGGCCCTACGTAAGAAGTTTGAAGAGTCTGCGGATCGGGAGAACCAGAAGCGGTTAGAATATAGCAGCCGTCCCGGGAAATTCGGTGGCCCGGGTGGGGAAGGGGACACGCATAGAAAATTGAAGGATAGAATTGCTGCGAATCCTGCAAGAGTCTTGGATGAAGACGGTCTGAGTCTGTACAAGAAAGAGTTTTCTTTCAAAGACACCGGTGACCGCATCGACGTCCTTTTGCAGGATAATGATAAAAGGTATGTTGCTGTGGAAGTAGAAGTGGAATGCGATTCAAACCTTTGGCAGGGCCATTGCAATGTATGAAATACCGTGCAATGTTGGCATACAAGCTCAAGCTCCCGGTCGATGAGGTGCGTTGCATTTTGGCGGTGCACGAGATCGCGTCCGAAGTTAAATCCCACTGTGCTGACTTTGGTATAGAAATAGCTGTGGTGGATAGGCCAACTGTTAAGTCAACGCAAATGTAGTTTTCGGAACTTCGGTGGACTGCTGGGTGCCTATGCTGCAACAAATTCTCAAGAGATTGATCACCAACCAGGTGACTTTCGCCTTCATTCGCGCACCAACTCAATCAATGCGAGAATAGAGTCTGGACGGTTTAATTCCCCATGCCCAAGCCCGAAACCATTGCCGTAGCCATGTCCGGAGGGGTGGACTCCTCGACGGTGGCGGCGATGCTCGCCCACTCGGGCGACGCGGTCGTCGGGCTGACCCTCCAGCTCTGGGATCAGACGCGGCTGGCCGGCAAGCATGGCATCCCGGATGCGCCGAAGGCGGGGCGCTGCTGTTCGCTCGATGATGTTTATGACGCGCGGTGCGTGGCCGAACACCTGGGGATTCCTTATTACGTCGTCAATCAGCAGGATCGCTTCGAGAATGCTGTGGTGCGGCCCTTTGTCGCTGAGTACCTCGCCGGGCGGACGCCCATCCCCTGCTCACTCTGCAATAACCATCTGAAGTTCGACCAGTTGCTCCAGACGGCGCGGTCGATTGGCGCGGACCGGATCGCTACCGGGCATTATGCGGTGAACGAATACGACCCGCGGCGCGGACGCTGGATTCTCAAGCGGCCCGCCGATCTGGCCAAGGACCAGACGTATTTCCTCTTCGGGCTTACGCAGGAGCAGTTGGCTCACACGCTCTTTCCGCTAGGCCGGCTGACCAAGCCGGAGGTGCGCGAGATTGCGCGGCAGAGCGGGTTGGCGCTGGCCGAGAAGCCCGACTCGCAAGAGATCTGCTTCATTCCCGGCGGGGATTACAAGCAGTTTTTGACGGCGTATCTCGAAGAGCAGGGCGAGCAGATGCCGGAGACGGCCGGGGAATTGGTCGCCTCCAGCGGCAAAGTGCTCGGCCAGCATGAGGGCATCTCGAACTTCACGGTGGGGCAGCGCAAGGGGCTGGGAGTCAGTTCGCCGACGCCGCTTTACGTGCTGCAAATCGACCCGGTGAGCCATCGCGTCACCGTCGGCGCGGACGAGGAGTTAGCTACGCGCAACATGAGAGCCCGCGATCTAAATTGGATTTCGATTGCGGAGTTGACAGCGCCCATGCGTGTTCGGATCAAGATTCGCCACCGGCACGAGCCGGCCTGGGCCACGCTGGAGGCTTCTGGCGCGGATGAAGTTGTTGCCGTCTTCGACGAGCCGCAGCGCGCCGTCACGCCCGGCCAGTCTGCGGTCTTCTATGACGGCGACGAGGTAGTGGGCGGAGGATGGATTGTGTAGGCGGCTCAGCCGACCGGCTCGTCCCACTCCTCCAGCGTCCGCTTGAATTCACTCATGAATTTGCCGGAGTCTGCGCCGTCGATCAGGCGGTGGTCGAAGCCCAGGCAGAAGTATTGCACCGAGCGGATGGCAATCGAGTCGTTGCCCTGGGCGTCGGTGAGCACCACCGGCTCCTTGCGCAGCCCGCCGATGGCCAGAATCGCCGCCTCGGGCTGGTTGATAATGGGCATGCCGAATTCGCCGCCGAAGACGCCGGAGTTGGTGAGCGTGAAGGTGCCGCCCTGGACCTCGTCGGGCAGCAGCTTCTTGGTGCGGGCGCGGTCGGCCAGGTCGGCAATCGCGCGGGCCAGGCCGGGGAAGCTCAGGCTCTCGGCCTGCCGGACGACGGGGACGATCAGCCCCCACTCCAGCGCCACGGCGATGCCCAGATTGATGCTCGCGTGGTAGTGGATGAGGCCGTCGGCGAGCGAGGCGTTGACGATGGGAAACTTGACCAGCGCGCGAACGGCGGCGGCGGCGATGAACGGCATATAAGTGAGCTTGACGCCGTGGCGCTGCTCGAAGCCGGCTTTTTCGCGCTCGCGGAGGCGGACAACGCGGGTCATGTCCGCCTTGTAGACGGTGTGGGCGTGCGGGCTGATGCGCACGCTCTCGGCCATGCGCTGGGCGATGATGGCGCGCATCTTCGAGAGCGGCTGCGGGGTCTGCGGCGCGGCCAACTCCGCCTTCGGAGACGCCTGCGGCGGGGCGCTGCCGGGGCCGTGCTCGGCCAGGTGGCGCAGCACATCTTCCTTGGTGATGCGGCCCTCCGAACCGGAGCCTGCGATCTGGCTGAGGTCGAGGTTGTTCTCCTTGGCAATGCGGCGCACCAGCGGCGAGGAGCGGAGCTCCTGCGGTTCGGCAGCTGCGGAACGAATCAGCGAAGTGGCGGAGGCGGCTTGAACGGAAGCCGGCGGAGTTGCCGATGCCGAAACCGCCGGAGCCGGAACAACAGCGGCCCCGCCGATGACCGCGACCACGGTATTGACCTCGACGGTTGCTCCTTCAGGCGTCTTGATCTGGGTGAGCACACCTGAGGCGGGCGAGGGAATCTCCACGTCCACCTTGTCGGTGGAAATTTCAAATAACGGCTCGTCCTTTTCGACAGCGTCGCCGACTTGCTTGAGCCACTTGGTAATGGTGCCCTCGAAGATCGACTCGCCCATCTGGGGCATGATCACGTCGGTTGGCATGGAGCTCTCTCCGCGAAACGATAACACTTCGACAGCGCTCGGGGCAGGTTTACGGCAAGTTCAGGGAAGGCTCCCGGCACTGGCGTCAAGCCGGATTATAAATGGCGGCGGAGAAAGCAGGGGCAAAGAAGCGGCAGTCTGGCGGAAGCCGGCTTGTCAGGCGCGAACCGGCCGCTCGGCGCCGCCGCGCAGGCGCTCTATCTCGGGCGGAGTCTGGAGCGGCGTATCTTCCGCCGGAAACTGCGGCGCGAGCGCGGGAGCGGCCTCGGCCTGTGCGCGCAACGCCGCGAGGCTCTCGACCGCCAGCACCTGCTCGGCGAAGACCAGCCCGAAGCTCCGCGCCGCCTGCTGGGCGATGGCTTCGAGGCTGGATAGCGCGGCCAGATTCGGTAGCTCCAGCGCCCTGATTTCGTTTTCCAGGCTGGTGACGGCGTGACCGGGAATGCCGCAGGGAACGATCAGGTCAAAGCCGCGCAGGTCGGTGGTGAGGTTGAAAGCGAAGCCATGCGAGGTTATGCCGCGCGCCACGTGGATGCCGATGGCGGCGATCTTGCGCTGCGGGCCGTGCTGCGCCGGGCACCAGACGCCGGTCAGGCCGCAGATGCGCCCGGCGCGTATGCCAAAGCCGCCGCAGAGGCGGATCAGCGCTTCTTCCATTCCGCGCACAAAGTCCACCGGCCCCATCCGCCCGCCGCTCGGGGTCCGCAGGGTGCGCAGGTCGAAGATGGGATAGCCGACCAACTGCCCCGGCCCGTGATAAGTCACGTCGCCGCCGCGGTTGATCTCGTGGACCGCGACGCCGCGCCGCTTGAGCAACTCGTCGGAGGCCAGGATATTCGCGCGGTGGGCGTTGCGCCCCAGCGTAAGCACCGGCGGATGCTCCAAAAGCAGCAGGACATTCCGCAGGCGGCCCTCAGCGACGAGGCCGGCTATCTCGGCCTGCAAGCGCAATGCCTCGTCGTAGCCCACCCGGCCGAGATAGAGGTACTGGATCATCGCTAGCTTGATTGTAGCCAGCAGCCCGGCATCTTTATCCGGCAGTCGTCAC
>JBEKNI010000055.1:0-23538 GCA_049522975.1 Occallatibacter sp.
GTCGGTCAGCGCCATTTCGTCCAGAACCTCCGTTTTAGGAAAATACCCCCACATCAAAATAAAAATACCCCCATAAGTACCCCCTGTCAAACGCGGCTTCACTTGGACGCAGAAAGACGTAAGCCTAGCATTTGCTAGGCTTACGTCTTTCTATTGGATGTCTTGGGATGTTCTTGGAAGGTGTCTTGGCGGAGAGGGAGGGATTCGAACCCCCGATAGCCTTGCGACTATGTCTGATTTCGAGTCAGGTGCATTCAACCGGGCTCTGCCACCTCTCCGCGTCTTCACTCCGCCTGTATTGTTCAGGATCAAGAGTGCTCACAACTCGTGCATTTTGTGCTAATTAAGGCTAGCCGCTGCAAGCTTGTTTCCGTTCCTTGGTCGATTGCAGGCCCGGAGTCCCGGAGCGAACTTCCGACGGCAAGCGGCAGGATTTCACTGGCCCTCCATTAGTTTACCGGCAAATGTGTGGCAGTTGCAATGCCACGCAGGCCAACAGAGCCGGGCTGGCCAGATTGGGCGAGGAGCCGGCTTCGGGAAAAGCGGCAATATTATAGCGCTGCACGAACTGGAAGAGTTTGCCGCCGACGCCCCGTCTGGTTCCGGCCGATCTACGCCCGCAATCATCTCTGGCGCCTCCAGGAAGGGCTGGTTCCAAAGGCGCCCGTTGCCCCAAGTTGCACCTCTTGACAGAACGCACCGCCGGCGCTATAAATGACCATTGGTCATAGCCGTCCAGTAGTCGCACATGAGCAGAGGTCATAGTAATCCCGTCTCTACGCCCGTCAAGGCTCCGGTTACTGACGGCCTGGCCCACCCGCCAGGCGCGGGCCGCCGTCAGCGCCGCGCTGCCGAAACGCGCCTGCGGCTCTTTCGGTGCGCATTGCAGCTCTTTGCCGAGCGCGGTTTTTCCTGCGTGACTGTGGAGGACATTACGGAAGCCGCTGACGTCGGCAAGGGCACCTTTTTCAACTACTTCGAGAGCAAGGATCATGTGCTGGGCGTGATGGCCGAAGTGCAGCTGGGCAAGGTGAGGGAGGCGCTGACCGCCGCCGAGCAGGGCAGGCGGACGATTCATTCCGTGCTGCATCGGCTAATGCTGCGCCTTGCCGAGGAGCCGGGACGCAGCCCCAGCCTGGCGCGCGCCTTCATCTCCTCGTTTTTGGCCAGCGAGGGTGTTCGCACTGCTATCGCGCGCAATATGCGTGAGGGCCGAAGGATGATCGCGCAGCTTGTGGCGGCGGGGCAGGAGCGCCGGGAGATCCACCCACGCCTAAGAAAGAAAGAGCTGGCGAGGCAACTCTTGCAAACCTGCATGGGAACAGTACTGCTTTGGTCGCTGGACGGGACGCCCGCGCTCAAAGCGCGAATAGAGGACAGCTTTCAACACTTCTGGAGAGCAATCGCCGTCTCCGGTGAAGAGCAGAGGATATGAACTCCTTCTTGCGCATTGTCGTTCTGCTGTTACTGGCAAGCCCGAATTCGGGGTTTCTCTTAGCTATGCCGGGGATGGCGCAGCAGCCGGCGCCGTATCGGCTTACCTTGCAGGATGCGATTCAAAAGGCGCTCGAAGCCAATTTGACTGTGCTGACTGCCGGCACTCGGGTGGAAGAGGCTGAAGGGACGCGGATGCGGCGCTTATCGGCCGCGCTGCTGCCGCGCGTAAGCGCCCAGACGTATGCCAATGTGCAGAACCGCGACTTGCGCGCATTCGGGATCTCCCTGCCTGGAACGCCGGAGGTGGTTGGACCGTTTTCCAACTACGATCTTCGCGTCTATGCGCAGCAGAACTTAGTCGATCTCGAAAGCTATCGCGGATTGAAGGCCAGCGAACGCGCCGTGGATGCTGGCAAGATGAATGAGCGGGATGCGCGCGATCTGATTGTGCGCGCCATTGCCGCGCTCTATCTCAACGCGCAGTCCGCGTTGGCTCGCGCCGATGCGGCTCAATCGCGAGTTACCGATTCGAGCACTTTGTTGAGGCTCGCCAAAGACAAGCACGATACCGGAACCGCGACCGGCGTTGACGTGCTGCGCGCCGAAGTCCAGTTGGCTAACGACCGCCAAGCGCTGCTGATCGCACAGAACCAATACCAGCAGTCGCAGCTTGAGCTGGCGCGCAACTTGGGGTTAAGTCCCGCCAAGCCGTTGGAGCTTGCCGAGCCGCTCAACTATTATCCATTGAAGCAGCCGGAAATCGAGACCCTTGTGCCCGCCGCGCTGGCCGCGCGCGCCGACTATCTCTCTCTCCTGGCCCAGCGTCAGGGACTGGTCGAGCAGCAACGCGCCAACCGTGCGCGCGCTCTTCCCCGGCTCAGCGTGAACGGAAACTTCGGCGAGATTGGGCGCAGCCTTGGCGGCGTCCAGGGTACGGGCCTGGTGCAAGGCCAGATCGATTTCACGCTCTTCGATCGCGACCGGAATGGAGAAGCGCAGGAATTAGCCAGCCGCGTGAAGCGCCTCGACGATCAGATTGCCGACCTGCGCCGCGGCATTGACGAGGATCTTCGCGAGGCGCTGCTGAATCTCAATTCCGCCGCTGAGGAGGTTACGGTGGCGCAAGACGGCCAGGAGCTGGCGCGGCGTGAATTGCAACTCGCGCAGGATCGCTTTCAATCGGGAACGGCCAACAATGTCGAGGTAATTACCGCGCAGGACGAGTTGGCGCGCGCCGAGGAAAATTACATTCTTGCCGTCTCGAGCCATGTGGACGCGAAGTTTGCCCTGGCCCGCGCCATGGGGGAGACGGAAAAGAACATCGTCGAATTCATGGGGAATCCATAGCGAGCGTTGACAACACCGGCGCAATCGATGGCAATTCAAGCGAGGTTTTTGAGTTATGAAGAGAGCCATTCCAATTGTAATTCTGCTGGCCGCGATTGTTGCTGCGGGCCTGTACTATTATCCGCGCCTTACAAAGAAGGCCGCGCCCGCAAATCAGCTCACGCTCTCCGGCAATATTGAAGCGCATGAGAGTCTGATCGGCTTCAAGGTGTCAGGGCGCATCGTCGATTTGCCCGTCGAGGAGGGTCAGCAGGTGACGCAGGGCGCGCTGTTGGCGCGGCTCGACAGCGCCGACTACCAGCAGCGAGTGCGCGTGGACGAGGCCACCGTGCGAGTGCGCGAATCGAACCTGGCGCTCACGCTGGCTGGAACCCGTCATCAGGAAGTAAAGGCGGCGCAGCAGACCATGATCGATGCCGAAGCCGATCTTGAGCAGAAGAAACTCGATAACGAACGCGCGCAACGGCTCTTCGCCAAGGACGAGGTTTCGGCGCAGGAGCGCGACCAGACGGCGACAGCGTTGAAGCGAGCGCAAGCGATCTTCAGCGTCGACCAGCAACGCTACAATGAGGCCGTCGAAGGCAGCCGCAAGGAAGACATCGCCATCGCGCAAGCCAATCTCAACGAAGCAAGCGCCAACCTAGGCCTCTCACAGGTGAATTTGAGTTACACAGTTTTGCGCGCTCCTTCAGCCGGCGTTGTAACTGTGCGCCAGGCAGAGTTGGGAGAAGTGGTTTCGCCCGGCTCCCCGGTGGTGACTCTGGCGGACCTGGACCACATCTGGCTGCGCGCCTACGTCGCTGAAACCGATCTGGGCCGCATTCGCTGGGGTCAGGATGCGATCGTCACTACCGACACTTATCCTGGCAAGCAATATCACGGAAGGATTTCCTTTATCTCTTCGGACGCCGAGTTCACGCCCAAGAGCGTGCAGACTTACAAGGAGCGGGTCACACTCGTCTACCGGATCAAGATCGATATTGACAATCCAAATCGCGAACTCAAGCCGGGAATGCCCGCCGACGCTCACATTGAACTTGGCGCTGCCAAGCCGGCCGCACAACCATCGGGAACGGAGCCGGCCAGGCAATGACGGACCCGCTCCAATCCGCGATTGTGGTTGAGGGGCTGACAAAGAGCTTTCCCGGCGTGCGCGCAGTCGATGAGCTTAGCTTTGACGTGCGCGCCGGAGAGATCTTCGGACTGGTCGGTCCCGACGGTGCGGGAAAGACAACCACCCTTCGCATGTTAGCGGGCATCATGGCGCCGGATGCGGGCAAGGCGACGGTAGCCGGCTTCGACGTGGCGCGCGATGCGGAGGGCGCCAAGCACGCTCTCAGTTACATGCCGCAGCGTTTCGGGCTTTACGAAGACCTGACCGTGGATGAGAACATTCGCTTCTATGCGGACTTGTTCGGCGTGAAAAAGGCTGAGCGCGCTGCTCGCTCAATGCAATTGCTCCAGGCCGCGGGCATGAGTGAATTCCGCAAGCGCCTGGCGGGCAAACTTTCCGGCGGCATGAAGCAGAAACTCGGCCTGGTCTGCGCTCTGATTCACCGGCCAAAGGTGATTCTGCTCGATGAGCCAACTACCGGTGTCGATCCGGTTTCGCGGCGTGATTTTTGGCGCATTCTCTATGAATTGGTGGCGGAGGGAGTGGCGATTCTCACCTCAACGGCGTATCTTGATGAGGCTGAGCGCTGCCATCGAGTCGCCCTGCTGCACCAGGGCAAACTGCTCTTCTGCGACGAGCCGGCGATCCTCAAAACGAAGTTTGGCAAAGGAGTATTGGCAATAACTGCGCCGGAGCCGCGACGGTTACGCAATGAGTTAGCACACGCGGAGGGAATATCGAGTCTTTTGCTGACCGGCGACGGGCTGCATGTAGTGGTGGACAATGCAGCTCGCCGCATTCCTGAATTCGAGGCCAGGCTCGAGCGCGCCAATATTCTCTTCGATGCGATTCTCGAAGTCGCGCCATCGATCGAGGATTTGTTTGTCGACGCAGTCAGCGCGGGAGCCAGCCATGCCTGAAACTGCAAACTCGGTCGTCGTCGAGAGCCTCTTCAAGCGGTTCGGCAGCTTTGTCGCCGTGGATCACATCAATTTGGAGATTCGCAAAGGGAAGGTCTTTGGCTTCCTCGGGCCGAACGGCGCCGGCAAATCTACCACGATTCGCATGTTGTGCGGCCTGCTCAAGCCAACATCAGGCCGCGCCGCAGTTGCGGGATTTGATGTGGGCCGCGAGCCTGAAAGAGTACGCCAGAATATAGGTTACATGTCGCAAAAGTTTTCTCTCTACAATGATCTTACTGTGATTGAAAACATCCGATTATTCGCCGGACTTTACAGCGTTCCCTCCAGCCAGCTCAAGGAAAGGACTGAGTGGGCGCTCTCGATGGCCAGCCTCAAAGGCCAGGAGAATCTCATCACCGGCACGCTGCCGGGCGGGTGGAAGCAGCGCCTGGCGTTGGGTTGCGCCGTCCTGCACAAGCCGCCAGTAATATTTCTCGATGAGCCGACCTCCGGCGTCGATCCCATTACGCGGCGCCAGTTCTGGGAGCTGATTCATCAGATGGCGGAAGAGGGAGTTACGGTCTTTGTAACTACTCATTACATGGAAGAGGCCGAATACTGCAATCGCCTTGCGCTGATTTTCCGCGGAAGGATTGTCGCACTGGGGACGCCTTCGGAATTAAAGTGCGATTCCATGAAGGGCGAGCTTCTTCTAATGGAGTGCGAGCCGCTGGGCAATGCCGTCGAGGCTCTGCAATCGGCGCCGGGGGTGATGGATGCGGCGGTCTTCGGCAACGCCCTGCACCTGGTGGTACGGGATGCTGCGGCTGCCGTTCCGCTGCTTGAGAGTTATCTCGCGGGGCATGGTGTCGCTATGAACCGGATGGAGAAGATCCGCCCTAGCCTGGAAGATGTCTTCGTCTCGCTCACGGCTGGCAGGGAAGCGGCAGAGGAGCGCAAGCCATGAGCCTAAGACGATTGCTGGCGATCGCCATGAAAGAGGTCTTGCAGATTGTTCGCGATGCGCGCAGTCTCATTATTGTCGTCCTCATGCCCGCGGTGCTTGTGCTTCTCTTCGGCTACGGCGTAAATCTCGATCTCAAGGGACTGCCAATCTATGTGTACGATCAGGATGGCAGCCAGCAAAGCCAGGACCTACTCAAGCACTTTCAGAATAGCGAGTATTTTGATATAGTGCGCGTCGTGGGAAGTTATCAGGAGCTGACTCGTGCTATTGACGACGGCAGCGCCAAGATGGGCATCGTAATCCCATGGGATTTCTCCGAGCGGCTGCACGATGGCCGTCCGGCGCAGGTGCAGTCTCTGGTGGATGGCTCAGATGATAATACGGCCAACGTGTTGATCGGCTATTCCGAGGCTGTTGTCCAGAGTTACTCGGCTCAGATCCAGATCGACTGGCTGCGTCAGCGCGGCCTTGCGATTCAGCCGGCGGCCATGAGCGTTGAAACCCGCACCTGGTACAACGAAGACCTGGAGAGCAGCGCCTTCATTATTCCCGGCGTGCTGGCGCTGGTGATGTCGGTCATCGGAGCGTTTCTCACATCGTTGACCATTGCGCGCGAGTGGGAGCGAGGCACGATGGAGCAGCTGATCTCGACGCCGGTGACCGCGATAGAGATCATGCTTGGCAAGCTGGCGCCCTATTTTGTCCTCGGCATGTTCGACACAGCGATCAGCGCAGCAATCGCAATCTACTGGTTCCACGTGCCGTTTCGCGGTTCCTATGTAACTCTCGCGATCGCATCGGCCATGTTCATGGTCGTGGTTCTTTCGCTGGGATTTTTTATCTCCGTTCTGGCCAAGAGCCAGTTCGCGGCCAGCCAGATTGCGCTGCTGATTACCTTTCTTCCAGCGTTTCTGCTCTCGGGATTTCTGTTTTCCATCGAGCAGATGCCCGTTGTGCTGCAATGGCTCACGCGCATTCTGCCGGCGCGCTACTACGTTTCGGTGCTGAAGAACATCTTTCTCAAGGGAACGCCCGCTGCCATGCTTTATGCGGACTTGATTCCTCTGGCTGTATTTGCCTTCGTACTGGCGCTGCTTGCTACGCGCAGCTTCCACAAGAGGCTGGAGTAAAGGAGAGAAGCATGCTGGCGCGATTGAAGCAAATGATCGTCAAGGAGTTCATCCAGGTCTTCCGAGACAAGCGGACGCGATTCATTCTGATCGGTCCTCCCATCATTCAGATGATGGTTTTTGGGTATGCGGCAACCTACGAAATACGTCATGTGCCGACTGTCGTGCTTGATCTCGATCACAGCCAGGAGAGCCGAGACCTGATTTCGCGGTTTACCTCGAGCCCGTACTTTGACGTGCAGCGACAGCTTACGGACTCGCGCCAGCTCGGCGATCTCATCGAGCAGGGCAAGGCAACCGTCGGGCTGGAGATCGATGCCGGCTTTGCCCAGAAGCTGCGGAGCGGCCAGACGGCTCCGCTGCAAGTAATCGTCGATGCGACTAACTCGAATACCGCGCTGATCGCCTCGGGTTACATCTCGCAGATCGCTCTGGGTTTTGCGCAGAGTTACCAACGGGATCGCATCTACCGGATCGCCCCGCAGCTAATGGAGGCGATGCCATCGGTCGAACTCGCGCCGCGGCCCTGGTACAACCCCGGCCTGAGCAGCCGCTGGTTCTTTGTGCCGGGGATAATCGGCAGCCTGACGGTTGTACTGGTGATTACGCTGACCGCCTTCGCCGTGGTGCGCGAGCGCGAGATCGGCACGCTCGAACAGATCATGGTGACGCCCATCCGCCCGGCCGAGTTCATCCTCGGCAAGACGCTGCCGTTTTTCCTGATTGGCGTCTTCGATGTCACCCTGATTGCCGTGGTCGGCTCGCTGTGGTTTCAAGTGCCGTTTCGCGGCCATGTCTGGGTGCTGGCGACGGGCGCGTTTCTCTTCCTCTTGTGCATGTTAGGCGTGGGGCTGCTCATCTCTACTGTCTCCGCGACGCAGCAACAGGCGATGGTGACCGCCTTCTTCTTTATCATGCCGACGATCACCTTTTCAGGATTTGGATTTCCCATCAGCACCATGCCGAGGTGGATGCAGCTTTTCAGCTATGCGATTCCGCTGCGCTACTTTCTGATCGTGATTCGCGGAACGTATCTCAAGGGCGTGGGGATGGATATTCTTTGGCCGCAGATGGCGGCGATGGCCGGGCTGGGAGTTGTCCTGCTCACGGCAGCAATTCTTCGGTTCCACAAGGCGCTGGACTGACCTGCAAGCGAGATCGGCGGTCGTTCCCTCCGGGAGTTGGTATGGAGTCTCCAGCACAAATGAAACGCTACCTTGACCTCTTTGATGTACCTTTATCTTTTGGGGTTCGTTTCTTATGATGGAGTTCCATATTTCCCGGAAGGCGCGGGAACGGTACCAGTTCGCGGAGTCGCTGTTCTCCTACTCGGGGAACGTGGTTTTTGCCAATTTCGCCGCCTGCCGCGAGTTTGCCTACCGGATGAACAAGGTTCGCGATGTTGAAAAACACCCCGAGCTGGCGGTTCACGCCGGTCAACTCTACGCCATGGGGCTAATCGATGAGGCCAGCCATGTGCTGATGGCGCGCTACCGGGAGCAATTTGACCCCACGGTGATGACGCGGGCCCTGGAGTGGTTCTCCGGCATCGTTGGCGCCGAGGCGCTGGGCAAGATGCTGGTGACCTTCGTCGAGCAGTTTCCCGGCCTTGCGGTGATGCGCGGCCAGATGACTCCGCGGGAGTGGCTGACGAGGCAGACCGAGGGAACGTCCCACTGGGCAGTCGCGCTGGAAGAACTTCTTCTGTTGTGGACCGCCAACCGCAACCAGGCTTTTCAGCCCTTCGAGGAGCTTTTCGAGGAGAAGCCGCTGGCCGAGAAGACTGTCTACCGGCAGGTCACCGGGCATTTTCCTGAATACTTCGCGACGCGTCCTCTGATTCCGGTTCCGGATGCCAAGCCGATGAATCTGCTGGAGCTACTGCGTGCGCCGTCAGTGGGAGCGCCACGCTCCCTGAGCGATCAACTGGCTCTGATCCGCAAGCTCTGGAAGCCGCTTATCGGAGAGAGCCTGGATCACTACCTGGCGGTCGCCAGCGAGATCCTGCAGGAAGAGGAATTAGCCATCTGGATGCAGTTCAATCCTCGCGATGCGGCAGCCGAGGCCGCTGCCCGCCACCGGCGCGAGACAGGCCAGCCGGAGTGGCCCTCGATTGTCAGCACAGCCGAGGTTCCCGCCTTTGGCGAGTTGGCTCACGAGTATGAAAAGTTCTCTCCGGACACGGCCTGGATGCCGACCGCGGTGCTGATCGCCAAGAGCACCTATGTGTGGCTGGCGCAAATGAGCAAGCAATATGGGCGCGCGATCACGAGACTGGATGAGATTCCCGACGGGGAGCTGGCCACGCTGGCGCGGCGCGGAATCAATTCGCTCTGGCTGATCGGCGTATGGGAGCGCAGCCGCGCATCGAAGACCATCAAGCAACTTTGCGGCAACTCCGACGCCGTGGCCTCGGCCTATTCGCTCTTCGATTACCGAATTGCCGAGGACCTGGGCGGCGAGGCAGCTTATACGAATCTGCGCGACCGTGCCTACCGGCATGGGATTCGTCTGGCCAGCGACATGGTGCCCAACCACATGGGCATCGATTCGCCCTGGGTCATCGAGCACCCCGGCTGGTTTATCTCCCGTCCGGATGCGCCTTACCCCGCCTATAGCTTCAACGGTCCCGATCTCTCCCACGACGGGCGCGTGGAGATCAAGATCGAAGACCACTATTTTGAGCAGACCGATGCCGCAGTTGTCTTCCGGCGGCGCGACCGGTCGAGCGGCGAGACCCGCTACATTTACCACGGCAACGACGGCACCAGCTTCCCCTGGAACGATACGGCACAGCTCGACTACCTGAATCCGGCGGTGCGCGAACAGGTGATCCAGACTATTCTGCGCGTTGCGCGGCAGTTTCCGGTGATTCGCTTCGATGCGGCCATGACGCTGGCCAAGCGCCACTTCCACCGGCTGTGGTTTCCCGGCCCTGGATCAAGCGGCGCCATCCCATCGCGCGCCGAATACGGAATGAGCCAGGCTGAATTCAACCGGCAGATGCCGCATGAGTTCTGGCGCGAGGTGGTGGATCGCGTGGCCGCCGAGGTTCCCGGCACGCTGCTGCTGGCCGAGGCTTTCTGGCTGATGGAGGGCTACTTCGTTCGCACGCTGGGCATGCACCGCGTCTACAACAGCGCCTTCATGGTGATGCTGCGCGACGAGGAGAACGCCAAATACCGTTCTGTCATCAAGAACACGCTGGAATTCGACCCGGACATCCTGAAGCGTTACGTGAACTTCATGAGCAATCCGGATGAGCGGACGGCGATCGACCAATTCGGAAAGGGCGATAAGTGCTTCGGCGTGGCCGCCATGATGGCGACCTTGCCCGGCCTGCCGATGTTCGGCCACGGACAGATCGAGGGATTCACCGAGAAGTACGGAATGGAGTACCAGCGCCCGCGTTACGACGAGAGTCCCGATCCCTGGATGGTGGAGCGCCACGAGCGCGAGATCGCGCCGCTGCTAAAGCGCCGCCGGCTCTTTGCCGAAAGCGGCAACTTCCTGCTCTACGACTTCTTCCTGGACGCCGGCAAGGTGGACGAAAACGTCTTTGCCTACTCGAACCGCATCGGCGACGAGCGCGCCCTGGTGGTCTACAACAACCGCTACGGCCAGACTCGCGGGACGATCGATTATTCCGCCGCTTACGCCGACAAGGGCTCCAGCCAACTGCGCCAACAGAGGCTCCGGGAGGGGTTGGGCCTCAGCGAGGGCTCGGATGCCATCCTGGCCTGGCGGGATTTCTTCACCGGTCTGGGGTATCTGCGCCGTTCGAATGATTTGTCCCAGCGCGGTCTCACCCTCGAGCTGCACGCCTACCAGTGCCACGTCTTTCTCGATTGGCACGAACTTCACGCTACGGCGGAGCAGCCCTGGGACCGGCTTTGCGACCGGCTCAACGGCCGTGGCGTGACGAATCTTGAAGACGCGCTTGCGAATCTGGGGTTGCAGCCGGTGCATGACGCATTGCGGGCGTTGCTGGACTCTGGCATAGTGCGCCAGTTCGCGGATCTGGCCGAGCATCCTCGCTTGGCGCGCACCCTGGCCGTTGGGGTAAATCAGGAGATGGAGGCGGAGCGCGCGAAGTTCTTCGGAGAGGCTTGGGGGCGGTGCGAGAGCTTTCTGCGAGTGGTGCAGAGGGAGTATCTGGCACGCGCAGGGGGCGGAGCTGGCGACGTCCGGCCAGCGAATCCCGGATTGCTGGGCACGGCATTTCGCGAGCGGTTGCGCGCCGCTATGCGCATCCCCGCAGTCGAAGCGCTCTTCCCTGCCCCATGGACCGCTGCAGCCCGGCGAATATTGCCCAGCCCCAGCCCGCAGTTGACGGCAACGGCCATGTGGGGACCGTTGCTGGGCTGGTGCGCGCTGGAACTGCTGGCCGAATCGGTCGGCGCGGAGAACCCGGAGCACATTGCGCTGGACATCTTTGACCGTCTCCGGCTGCGGGAGCCGTTCGCCCAGGCATTTACCGCGCTGGGATTCGAGGGCGAGGAGGGGTGGCGCGCCGCAGCTCGGATCAAGGTTGTACTCCTCACCCGCGCCGGCGTCGGCAAGCCGCACGAAGAACCGAAGAAAGGCACGGCAGCCACAGCCGCGCAGCCGGAACTCGCGGCCATGGACGAGCAGGTGGCGCTGCCTCCCGCCTTGTGGTCTGACCCGGATGTCCGCTGGCTCAGCGGCGTGCACGAGGCGGAGGGCCATGCCTACCTGGTACGCGAGAGGTACGAGGAACTGCTCTGGTGGCTGCTGATGCCATCGCTGCTGCGCCTGGCCGGCGAGGCTGCCCCCAGCCGCTCCGCAGTCCAGGCCATGAGCAGGACCGTCGAGGAGGCTCTGGCGACCGCCGAAGCCGCTAGCTATCGCGTAGATCTGCTGCTTGCTCCGGCAGTCGCTGAAGTCGAGGTCGAAGAGCCTTCCGCTGAGGCTAATTCCGCCGTCGAACCCGCTGCCCAACACGCTGCCGAGATCGAGATGCCGTCAGAAGCGCAACCTCTCCCTGCCGAGGAGCTGGAGCCGGTTGAGCCGGAGACTGAAGCTGATCCTGAGCCTGCTGTTAAAGCCGAGGCGCCGGAAGAGGCTCAGCTTTTGCCGGTTCAGGACCAGGGACCAGCCGAGCCAGAAAGCGAACCCGCTGGCGAGCCCGAGCAGGCGGAGCCGGTTGAGTTAGAGATTGAGCCGATTGCCGAACCTCCGACCAAACCCGATACGCCGGCAGAAGAGGAAGTGGTTGCGACCGAGCAGCCGGAACCGGTCGAGCTGGAGGCTGGGCCGTCTGCTGAGTCCCCAACCGAACCCGAAGAGCCGGCAGAGGCGCAGCCTTTGCAGACTGAGGACCGGGAACCAGCCGAACCGGAGAGCGAATCTGCTGCCGAACCCGAGGCGCCGGAGCCGGTTGAATTGGAGACTGAGCCGGCTGCCGAGTCCGCGGCCGAACACGAAGAGCCGGCTGAGGCGCAGTCTTTGCGGACTGAGGACAGGGAAGCAGCAGAGTTGGAGAGCAAATCTACTTCAGAACTCCCGGTTGGACCCGCGCCGTCAGGCCAAGAGCAACCTCTGCCGGCCGCAGATTGGGAGTTCGCGAATCCGGAGAGCGAGGCCCTGGCTGGACTCGCTGTTGAGCCTGAGGTGGCTGCGGAAGCGATGCCTTTGTCCGCAGAGCCGCACAAGCCGGTCGAGCCGGAGAGCGAACCTGCGGCCAATCCCGCAGCTGAATCCAAGGCCCTAGCAGAACCGCGGCCTTCGCTCGTTCGATTGTGGGAGCCGGAAGCGCCAAGAATCGAAATCGAAGTCGATCTCCCTGCCGAACCCAGAGTGGTGAGCGAAACCATGCCTTCGCCCGCAGAGCCATGGGAGCCGGCAGCGCCAAAAATTGAATTTACAGCCAAGGTTGTCACAGAACCACCGGAGGCGGCGAAAGTGCTGCCTTGGATCACACGGCCGTGGGAACCGGTGGCGCCGAAGGTCGAATTCAAGGCTAAGCCCGCTTCTGAACCCAAGGCTGAACTCGAAGCATCTCCTGAAGCGTCTCCTTCGCCAGCCCAACGGTGGGAACCGGCAGCGCCCCAAATCGAGCAGCCGAAAGAATCCGCGGGCGATCCGCCTGATTCGGCCTGGCCACCTCGGACACAAGGGCCTGAAGGGCGCGGCTGAGCCGCCTGCCAGGAACCAGGCCGCTGTGAACTGCTAGCCGTTGTGGGAACTTTCAAACCCGCCGCGGAGCAATCACAATCCGATGTGATGCAAGGCACATCCCAACCTACCCCTGCGATGTCAAAGTCCCTTGCGGACAGTCTTTGGGATGAAGCCGCTGCGGAAAAGGAACACCTTGCCTTGCGTCTGCTTTTGCCGGGCATGCTGAGCTTTCAGGCAAACGCACTTTCTGTTGTCTTCGAATTCCCAGGGATGTGGTCCAGAAGCGAGCAGGGTTCGGCCTATGTCGCCCTCTCCATCCCGTCTCCTCACCCTATGCGCACGGCAGGTTTGCGCCGTTTCTCAGACGGCGCGGGAGGAGTTGTGCCTCACCAGGACAGCAAGAGCCAGTTTCATGCGGAGGAGCCATGCAAAGTGCGGCGATTGACGCGCTGAATGCGCACGAAAAGTTGCTGATCGACCAGGCGATTGCCGAGCACGGCGGCCGGCCTGGGGCGCTTCTAGGAATCCTGGAAACGGTTCAGGCTGCCAACGCGCACAAGTTTCTATCCATGGAATCGTTGCGCTACATCGCCGACGAGACCGGCATCCCTCCGGCCACCATCTACAGCGCCGCGACCTTTTACGCGCTCTTCAATCTCGACCCGCAGGGCGATAACGTGGTCTGCGTCTGCCGGGGGACAGCCTGCCACACGCGAGGTTCGCGGGATCTGCTGGAGAAGTTGTGCCTCGATCTCGGGCTGAGCGAACACGAAGAGAGCGACAGCAGCGAGGCCGACAAGATGGCTCTCACTACGGCCGACCGCCGCTTCACGGTTCGCACCGTGGCCTGCTTTGGCCAGTGCGCACTGGCCCCGGTGGTCGAAGTGAACCACCACATTCTCAGCCACGTGAATGAGCGCACGCTGCAGCGGGAAGTAAAGGCCTTGGGCCAGAGCGGAAAGACCAAATAAGGGGGAAAGTGATGCCGCGAATTCTTGATATTGGCGCTTTCAACGCGGTTCGTGAATCAGGGCTTGCCAAACTGATGCCGGCAATTCCACGCCTGACGGTGGGGATGGGAACCTGCGGCCGGGGCAATGGCGCCGAAGAGGTCTTTCACGCCCTGAATGAGGCCATTCATCGCAGCGGCGTCGATGGGATGCTGGCCGGCGTGGGCTGTTTCGGCTCCTGCTTCCAGGAGCCGCTGGTGGGCGTCCGGCTGTCGGGAAATCCGCTGGTTATGCTGCACCATGTGCGGGCCAACGATGCCGCGCGCATCCTGGAGGCCGTCTCCACTCGGAGCATGCCGGCCGATCTGGTTTACTGCAAGATCGAGGAATGGGACCACATCACCGCTCACCTGAGATATGGCCAAGGTTATCCGGATATTCCCTCCTGGAACGCGATTCCCTTCTTCAAGGGACAAAGGAAGATTGTTCTGCGCAACTGCGGTCTCATCAATCCCTCCGACATCGAAGAATACATCGCGGTGGGCGGCTATCAGGCGCTCTATAAGGTCCTGATCGACGGCCGGACAGAGAGCGTGATCGAGCAGATCAAGACTTCCCGGCTGCGCGGCCGTGGCGGCGCCGGCTTCCTCACCGGCAACAAGTGGGACTTCCTGGCCAAGGCCAAGGCGGACGCGAAGTACATCATCTGCAACGCGGATGAGGGCGACCCCGGCGCCTACATGAACCGCAACGAGATCGAGGGCGACCCTCATTCGCTGCTAGAGGGGATGATCATCGGCGCCTACGCGACGGGGGCCACCGAGGGCATCATCTACGTGCGCGCGGAGTATCCGTTGGCAGTCAGCCGACTGAACCGGGCAATCGAACAGGCCCGCGAATACGGCCTGCTGGGCGCGAATATCCTCGGCCGCGGCTTCAACTTCGATATCGAGATGGTGCAGGGCGCGGGAGCCTTTGTCTGCGGCGAGGAGACGGCCTTGATCGCATCTCTCGAAGGCCAGGCGGGCCGCCCGCGTCCCCGCCCGCCGTATCCGGCCCAGAAGGGCTTGTATGGCAAGCCGACCAACATCAACAACGTAGAAACCTGGTACAACATCGCGCCCATCGTCACCCGCGGCCCGGCGTGGTTTGCCGAAACCGGGAGCGTGAAGAGCCCTGGAACCAAGGTCTTTTCGCTGGTGGGAAAGATCCGCAACACCGGGTTGGTGGAGATGCCGCTGGGCACTCCGCTGAAGAGCTTCATCTACGACATTGGCGAGGGGGCCGTGGCCGGCCGCCGGGTCAAATCCGTGCAGACGGGTGGACCCTCGGGCGGCTGCATTCCTGTCGAGATGCTCGATACGCCGGTCGATTACGAGAGCCTGGCGCAGATCGGATCCATCATGGGATCGGGCGGCATGGTGGTGATGGACGAAGACAACTGCATGGTCGATGTGGCGCGTTACTTCATCGAATTCACACACTCCGAGTCCTGCGGCAAGTGCGTTCCGTGCAGGGTGGGGCTGAACAAGGCGCTGCGCATCCTCACCGCGATCACCCACGGCAGCGGAACCCCCTCGCAGATGACGCTGCTGGACGAACTGGGCAGGATGATCCGCGAGTCTTCGCTCTGCGCGTTGGGCCAGTCGGCGCCCAATCCCGTGCTCACCACCATCCGCCACTTCCGCGAAGAGTACGAGGACCATATCGTGGCTCATCGCTGCCGCGCCGGCGTCTGCCAGGAGCTGGCTCTTTCGCCCTGCGAAAACTCCTGCCCGCTGAGGATGAACATTCCGCGCTTTTTGGAGTTATATCAGGAGGGCCGGCTGGAAGACGCCTTCGAGTCCGTGGTTCTTGACAATCCATTGCCCGCCTCGACCGGAAGAGTCTGCCAGCATCCTTGTGATAACCGGTGCCGCCGCCAGTCCTTCGACGAGGTGGTGAATATGCGCGAGGTGCACCGCTTCATCGCCGACGCCATCTATCAGTCCGATCTCTTTGAGCCGGTGCTGGAACGGATTCGCTCACGCCAGCTCCCTTATTCCGGCCACAAGGTCGCCGTGGCCGGCTCCGGTCCCACGGGCCTGACGGCCGCCTTCTACCTGGCTATGCTGGGCCATGATGTGACGATCTTCGAGGAGCGCGGCGAGGCGGGCGGAATGTTGCGCTTCGCCATTCCCGAGTACCGGCTTCCCAAGTCCGTTCTGCGCCGGGAGCTAGACCTGATCGAAGGCGTCGGCGTGAAGTTTGTCTTCAACACGCGCATCGGCTTCGACGTGCCACTGAATGAGTTGGCCAGCCAATTCGATGCGGTCTTCCTTTCCATCGGAACCTGGAAGGAATCCTGGCTCTATCTGCCCGGCACGGAGTTGAAAAATGTTCATCCCGCGCTGCCCTTCCTGGAAGCCGTCGCAAGGCAGGAGAGAGTTTCGATGGGCGCCAGGGTCACGATCATCGGCGGCGGCAACGCTGCCATCGATTCAGCCCGCACGGTGATGCGCATGGGCGCGCAGGCCACCATCCTCTACCGCCGCGAGCGCAAGGACATGCCGGCCATCGACGAGGAGATCCAAGCTGCCGAGGAAGAGGGCGTGCGCTTTGTCTTCCTGGCCGCGCCGCATCGGATTTTGGGCGATGCCGAAGGCCACGTGAAGGCCATCGAGATTGTCAAGACGCGCCTCGGCGAGTACGACAAGTCCGGGCGCAAAAGGCCGATTCCCACCGACGAGGTGCAGCGCTTCGAGTGCGACAGCGTCATCATGGCCGTGGGCGAGACCTTCGATCTGGACTTCTGCCGCGCCTCCGGCCTGGCGCTCAAGGAGGAGGGAACGATCATCGTGGATCGCTTCTCCTACGAGACCAGCCGTCCCAACTTCTATGCCGGGGGGGACGTGATTACCGGCGCATCCAACGTGTCGAATGCCATGAGTTGCGGCAAACAGGCGGCGCAGAAGATGGACGAGCGCCTGATGGGCGAGGGCCGTTGGGAAAAGCTCTTTCCCGACTTCGAGTACAGCCGCACGGCGCCGGGAGAGCCCAGCCTCAGCCGCCGCCACGCGGCTCACGCAATACCGGCTGCCCTGCGGGTCAAGTCGCAGCAGGAGGTGGTGGCCGGGCTTAGCCCTCAGGAGACGCTGGAAGAGTGCCGCCGCTGCCTGCGCTGCGATCTGCGAGCCACGGTTCCCGCCAACTAATTGAGAAAAGGAGCGCCCGATGCCGGCGAAAACGATTTCCGTCCGAATTGATGGCGAGCTGGTGAACGCCAAAGAAGGCCAGACCATCCTGGAAGCGGCCCATGCCAACGGGAAGCGAATTCCGACGCTCTGCTACCTGAAGGGGCTGAGCGCGGTGGGCGCCTGCCGTGTCTGTATGGTCGAGCTGGCCGGCACAGACCGGCTGCTGCCGGCCTGCACCACGCCTATCCAGGAGGGGATGTCGATCCAGACCTCCTCGGCCAAGCTGACGCTCTACCGCAAGATGGCCGTCGAGCTGCTGCTGGTCGAGCGCAACCACATCTGCTCGGCCTGCGTCTCCAACGGCCACTGCGAACTCCAGGCGATGGCGCGGGAGCTGGGCATCACCCACGTACGCTACTCCTACAACAATCCTCGGCTTGCCGTGGATATGAGCCACCCGCGTTTCGTCCTCGATCAGAACCGCTGCATCCTGTGCACGCGCTGCGTGCGGGTCTGCGCAGAGGTGGAAGGAGCGCATGTATGGGAGGTCGCCTCGCGCGGCATCTACTCGCGCCTCGTCAGCGACCTCAAGGACGACTGGGGCCACGCCCGTAACTGCACCGGCTGCGGCAAGTGCGTGCAGGCCTGCCCGACCGGCGCGCTGGCCGAAAAGGGCCTCTCGGTGATGGAGATGGTCAAGGAGAGCGACGGGATCAGCCGCCTTGCCAGGCAGAAGGCTGTCGCCACGAACGGCGCGCGATAAAGCCTAGCCAGTGCACCTCCTGTTATCCGCGCCGGCCTGAGCGCGCAGCTCGGGGATTCCCCTCGCATGGAACGGCTCGTTATGCGGCTTGGGGAACACATCAGTGAGCCGCCCCAGCCTGAAAAAACATCAAGCCTGGCCGATTACTGCCTTTTTGCCCCGAATATCCCCTGGAAACCGGGTACGCAGAGAGAGCGAGTTAGCAACTTCCATGCCTGGCCGGGTTTCGCTGGTCGTTCCTCTCTGGCCGTAGCTCCCTGGCGGGGGATTTGGGCGGTTCAGGACGGCGGCACGGACGGGGTACAAGGTAGACTGGAGGTGCATGGACCTTCCGGCAGAAAGATCCAACGCAGAGGCATCCGCGCCTCACACCGCATCTGATCCGGCCCGGGCGGCGGCCTTGTTCGAGCAATCGGTCGCGATCATGGCGCGGCTGCGCGCTCCCGGCGGCTGTCCCTGGGACCGTGAGCAATCCTTCGATTCCATTCGCAAGTACACGCTGGAAGAGACTTACGAGGTCTTCGACACAATCGAGCGGCGCGACTTCCCGCATCTGGCCGAGGAACTGGGCGATCTACTGCTCCAGGTGCTGTTTTATGCAGAAATGGCGGCCAATGGGGGCCACTTCACCATCGCTGATGTGCTGGAGGGCTTGAACAACAAGCTGGTTCGCCGCCATCCGCACGTCTTTGGCGAGGAGGCTTCGCGCGCGGCCGGCAACCGGGCTGATGTGGATGCGGCGGTGGAGGGTTCCTCGGCGGCGGTGCTGCGCAATTGGGACGAGATCAAGGCGGCGGAGGCATTGCATGCAGCAGACGCGCCAACGGCGCAAAAGCCTCCAGCGTCGCGGTTGGACTCCGTCCAGCGGGCGATGCCGGCCCTTGCCGAAGCGGCCAAGCTGGGCGCCAGAGCGCGAAAATCGGGCTTCGACTGGCCGGATTGGCGCGATCTGCTACCCAAGCTGGCCGAGGAGACTGCGGAGTTGGAGGCGGAGGCCGCTTCCGGCGATCCGGCCCGCAAGCTGGCGGTCGAGGCGGAGCTGGGCGACCTGCTTTTTACGGTCGTCAACCTGGGCCGTCACCTGGGGGTGGACGCGGAGATGGCGCTGCGCGGCTGCAATCTCCGCTTCCGGCAGAGGTTTCGCGCGATGGAGCTGGCCTCCGAGCGGCCTTTGGAAGAGCTGGCCCCCGCACAGCTTGAGGAGTTGTGGGCGGGGGCGAAGCGGACGCTGGCTGCCGCTTCCGGTCCGGAGGCGCAGCCATGATCGCGACTCGCGCCTGCTCGGGATTTGAGGAACTGGATGCCTGCGTCCAGCTTGAGATTGAGACCTGGGGGATGGACGCCAGCGAGGTCTTCCCACGCAAGGCCTTTCTGCTGGCGCAGAAGATCGGCGGACAGGTGATCGGTGCCTTCGACACAGAGCTTGCCGGCGCTTCCGCGGAGGCTGGGCCGGAGTCGCTGGTGGGCTTCGTGCTCTCCTGGCCAGGGGTGAAGACAGGCGACAGCGAACCGCTGCCCTATTTGCACTCACACATGCTGGCGGTGCGCGAAGAGTATAGGAATCGCGGCCTGGGAACCAAGCTGAAGCTGGAACAGCGCCGCGAGGCGCTCCAACGCGGCATCCGCCGGATGGAGTGGACCTTCGATCCGCTGGAGATCAAGAATGCCTATCTGAACATTCATAAGCTGGGGGCGATGGCATCCCGGTACGAAGTGGATTTCTATGGTGTATCCTCATCTCGACTGCAAGGTGGCCTTCCGACGGACCGACTTGTCGCTCAGTGGCAGCTCGATTCGCCAAGGGTAGAGGCGGCTCTGCAAGGCCGTACGCAAGCTCCGCAGGTCATCACGGGGCACATTCCGGTTCCGGCCGCAATCTACCAATGGAAGGCATCGGAAGCCGGCCGGGAGCAGGCGCTGAAAGTTCAGTTAGAAAACCGCAGAAGGTTTCAGGAAGCCTTTGCCCAGGGACTGGCTGTAATTGGTTTCACCAGGGATGCGGAAGGAAATGGAGTCTTCGAGTTGGGTCCACTTACCCAGGCAGAAACCGGCTTTAACTCCCAAGGAAGATAGGAATCTATGAGAATTGATGAAATCATTCTGCGTGAATTGCACCTGCCCCTGGTGCGTCCGTTTGAAACCAGCTTCGGCGTCACGCAAAACCGCAGAATCCTGCTGGCGGAGATCAAGTCCGAGGGGTTGACCGGCTGGGGCGAGTGCACGGCCGGCGAGCACCCGTTCTTCTCAGCCGAGTGGACCGACAGCGCCTGGGCTGTGATCGTCAACGAACTGGGTCCGATGCTGGCGGCCGAGGCCCCCGCGCATGGCGGCGAGTGCCCGCGCATCTTCCGCCAGGTGCGCGGCAACCGCATGGCCAAGGCAACGCTTGAAAACGCCATCTGGGATCTGGAGGCGCAGCGCGAGGGGGTTTCGCTTTCCCGGCTGATCGGCGGTGTGCGCGACGTGATTCCCTGCGGCGTCTCGCTGGGGATTCAGTCCTCGATTCCGGAGCTGATGGCCATTATCGAGAAGGAGCTGGCAGCCGGCTATCAGCGCATCAAGCTCAAGTGCAAGCCCGGCTGGGATGTCGAGGTCTTCGAGAAGGTGCGCAGCCGCTGGCCGGGAATCATGCTGAGTTGCGATGCCAACTCGGCCTACAGGTTGCGGGACGCGGACCACCTGACGGCCTTCGACGCCTTCGACCTGCTGATGATCGAGCAGCCCCTGTGGCAGGACGATTTCTACTACCATTCGATGCTGCAAAAGCGCCTGCACACGCCTATCTGCCTGGACGAGTCTATTCGCAACCGGCGCGATGCGCTGGCGGCGATCGAGATGGAGTCGTGCCGGATCATCAACATCAAGCTGGGGCGCGTGGGCGGATTTTCCGAGGCCATCGCCGTGCATAACGCAGCACTGGAGCGTGGCATTCCGGTCTGGTGCGGGGGAATGTTGGAATCGGGCGTGGGGCGCTCGCACAACATCGCGCTCTCGACTCTGGAGGATTTCACGCTGCCGGGCGACATTTCGGCGTCGGCGCGCTACTGGGCCGAGGAGATTATCGAGCCGGCAGTGACGGTTTCCCCGGCGGGCGAGATTGCCGTGCCCGACACGCCGGGCCGCGGCTACGAGGTGCGCACTGATCTGGTGGAACGGCTCACCGTGCGCAAGGAAACGATTCGCGCGCTGGAACTGGTGGGGTAAACAAGCTCGGACGGCTCTCTACTTCATGGCCGCCTTCACCGCCTCGGTCAGCGCCGGAACCACCTCGAAGAGGTCGCCGGCAATGCCGTAATCGGCAGCTTCGAAGATGGGCGCGCCGGGGTCCTTGTTGATGGCAACCACGCACTGCGAACCCTTCATCCCGACAAGGTGCTGTATGGCCCCGGAGATGCCCACGGCCAGATAGAGCCGGGGCGCGACGGTCTGGCCCGAGCTGCCAATCTGCCGCTCCATGGGTAGCCAGCCATTGTCGCAGATGGGCCGGGAGGCGCCCAGTTCCGCGCCCAGAGCAGTGGCCAGTTCTTGCACTAGTGGCAGGTTAGCGGCGTCCTTGATGCCGCGGCCCACGCCCACAATCCTCTGCGCTGCTCCCAGGTCCACGGTCTGCGCCGAGCTACGGAAACGCTCGCCAGCCCGAGTGCGAATCTGCGCCGGCTCGATTGTGGGCGAAAAGATGCTGACCTCCGCAGCGCCTGCCTCGGCAGCCTCGGCCCGAAAGGCTCCGGCCTGCACCGATAGAAAGCAGGGTCCATCGCCCGTGTGCCGGTATGAGCCATTCAACCGGCCTTGCATAAGTTGCCGCATGAAAACAGGTCCGTCGCCGATGCCGGTCAGGTCGCCGATCAGCGTTTGGCCCAGCCGCGCCGCCAGCGCCGGAGCGTAATCGCGCACCTGGTAGGTGTGCGGAAAGACCACGTAATCCGGTTTCTCCGTCGCACAAAACTGCTGCAACGCCAGCGTAAATCCGTCCGCCGTATACGCCGCCAGCAGTGCATGCTCCACACGCACCACCTTGCCGAGCGCCTTGGTTGCAACTTCGCTTGCCAGGGCCTCTGTCTGCGCGCCGACAACGACCGCATTTACCGCTAGCCCAGTTTGCGCGGCCAGTTTCTGTCCTGCGGAAATGGCCTCCCAACTGCCGCGGCTTACGCGCCCATCCCGCTCTTCCACCACTACCCATACGCCGCTCATAGCACCCTCGCTTCGAACTTCAGTTTTTCCACCAGCGCCGCCGCGGCTTCCTTCGCCGTTCCGCCCAGCATCCGGGTCGACTTTTGTTTCGCTGGCAGCGCCACCCGCTCCAGCACCACCACCGGCGCGGCGTCTACGGCCAGCTCAGCCGCCGTCACCGTGCGCACCTCCTTGGTCTTGGCGCGCTTGATGCCCATTAGCGTGGTGTAGCGCAGCTTGTTGCCGCCGGACTGAATCGTCAGCACGGCCGGCGTGGGCAGCTCGATGGTCTGGAACCAGCCCTCTTCGAGTTCCCGCTTCACGGCAAGGCCGTCGGCGGTCTTCTCCACGTGCAGGATCAGCGAGGCGTGGGGCAGGCCGAGCAACTCGGCGAGAATCACGCCGGTCTGCCCCTGGCCGAGATCGTCGGATTGGAGGCCGGTAAGGATGAGATCGGGATCTTCAGGCTTCACAGCCGCAGCTAACAGACGCGCCACGCCCAGCGCATCCCGCGCGCCAAGATCGGCGCAGTCGATGTGGATGGCGCGATCCGCGCCCTTGGCCAGCGCCTCGCGAATCGTCGAGCCCACCCGCTCCGGCCCTGCGCTCAGTACGATTACCTCGCCGCCGTGCTTCTCCTTGAGCTGCAAGGCTTCTTCCAGGGCGTAGGCGTCGGACTCGTTCAACGCCCACTGGAGGCCGGCCTCTTCAATCCATTTGGCCTGGGCGTCGATGCGGATTTGCGCATCGCGCTCGGGGACTTGTTTGATGGCAACGATGATTTTCATAGTTTTGATCTCTCATTCAATTCATTTCCACTGCACTGGGCTTTCCGTGTATTTGGCTCGCGATGGATGGAGTGGCGATCCGCCTTTTGTGACTCCAATGCACCGGAACTTAGTCGAGGCGAGTGATTGAACAAACCGAATGTGTTCCGACAACCCAATTGCCTTGGCGACAAGTGGTGGCTGACTCCCCCATGCGGCGACAACTAAATCCGCTCGTTTGATCCAACGGAATAAGAATGCCTTGTTATCGAGGTCAATTCCGTCCCACTGTGGCAATTTCGTTGGGTCAGTGGAAACAATTGGAATCAGATTCGTAATGACGGCTCTCGTGAATCCCCAACCGCGCGCAAACCCAACACATTTGATTACCGTCCTATCATCTTTAGTCTCTCCTGCCACAGAGGGATTAAGCATGATGAAGTTTACGGTCTTCTGATTCGTGTTTGGGATCTCATCCCCCCAATCGCGAATAAGCTCGAACCGCCTCTTCCGATCTTCGGAAAATTCTGCGTATCGTTTCATAGCCTCACTAGTGTAGTGTCTCAAGCAGATCGTCTATTATTCAGGACGGCTTTGGCGCGGGTCACTTTTTCCAGGATGTCGTTTGCCTTTGCGGTCCAGATGAAGGGCTTGGGGTTTTGATTGTGAGC
>JBEKNI010000056.1:0-24708 GCA_049522975.1 Occallatibacter sp.
GAAACCGGACGTAACGCTGTAAGAAAGGACAGGGGTAAATGGCGAAAATTTTCTTTGTAACGGACAGTGCTGGGCTGGTTGGCTATCTGCAACATCGGAGCACCCTGCGGAAATCGATTGGTTGTTCCGGCAATGTTCTCGACACATCTTCGACCAGGTCTGTGGAGATGATCGCGGCAACCATATTGAGGAACCTCATTCGTTTCCGGCTCAAGACACGACATAACCGTCCACGCAACCTCCGGCTTCCTGCGTTGCCGGAACGAGAAAACCAGAACATACACGGGTATTGCGTACTCCCGGTCGCCGTGAGCACTTAAAGCGCGCAGTCCATTCTTACACGGACAATAAGGGATTTCTTCTTGTGAATATAACTGAAACCAAAAGAGTTAGGATGCGGGAAGGGCATCCAGGAATGGGGCTGACATGGAAACCGAATGGATCACCGCAAACGAAGCTGCCCAATACCTGAAGGTGAAGCCGCGCACGTTGCTCCAGTGGGTACGCGAAAAGAAGATTCCCGCGCACCGGCTATCCGGCTTGCGGCGCTGTGTCTGGAGATTCCGCAAGCATGAGCTGGATGCTATCCTGTGTTCGTCATCCGCTGAGCCTGCTGAAGGGAGGCAGCAATGAGGGTCCAGCGACACGCAAGCGGGTCTGTGCGCTATGACAAACGGCGCAAGACCTGGAATTACCTCTGGTACGACGGCCCAACTCGCCGGTCAAAGCGAATTGGGACGAAGCAGGAATTCCCAACCAAGGCCGCCGCATGGAAGGAAGTCGAGAGCCTTGAAATCCAGGCAAAACCACCGGACGGAGACAAAGGAGACACGGTGCGGAGTGTGGTTGCACGGTACGAAGCGGAGCGGATGCCCTCACGTCAATCGACGGTGCGGGTGTATCGCTCTTTCCTGAATAACCACGTTCTGCCGAAGTGGGGAGAAACGCGTATTCAGGACGTACAGCCGCGCCCGGTTGAATTGTGGCTCCGTGAACTGCCCTTGTCGCCCAAGTCCAAGACGCACGTACGGTCGCTGATGCACGGGCTTGTGGAGTTTGCGATGTGGTCCGGCCTGTTGGACATCACCCGCAATCCCGTCTCCCTCGTCCGCAATATCGGGGCAACGCGGAAAGTGCGGAAAGCCCGGAGCCTCACAGCGGAGCAGTTCCACGCTCTGTTGCGAGAGCTGCAAGAACCATTCGGGACGATGGCCTTGCTCTCTGTATGCTTGGGCCTTCGCTTCAGTGAGACGCTTGCGCTTCGATGGGGTGACGTGGATTGGCTAGGCTCAAGCCTGAGCATCCGGCGTGGCATCGTGAATCAGATTGTGGGCGATGTGAAGACGCAAGGGTCCGCAAAGACGTTCCATCTTGCGGGTGAATTGCTGGAGCGTCTGAAGTCCTGGAAACAGTCTTCCCAATTTTCGGGGACTGAGGATTGGATATTTGCCAGTCCGTTCAAACTCGGCAGACTTCCTTACTCCTACACCGGCACACGGCAAGAGCTGGAGCGAGCATCGAAGGCCGCCGGAATCGGGCACATCAGTTCGCACGCTTTCCGGCACACACGGATGAGATGAGCACGGCGGGATTGAGAGTAGCCGAGCTGGCATTCCAGATAAACGGAGCGCAAGCAGAGCGCGAATCTAGCTAAGTTATTGATTCTATGGTGGACGCGGTAGGAATCGAACCTACAACCTGTCGGTTAAGAGCCGAATGCTCTGCCAGTTGAGCTACGCGTCCGGGCGACTCTGAGAAAAACCGTGCGGCGGCAGGGCTTGCACACGGCCTGAGCAGAGAGGAATTCCTTGCTGCTACTTGAAGAATATAGCACAGCCGCAGGATCGTTTCAAAACGCGGAAGAGATGCGGTTGCCGGGCTAGAAGCTGAAGGCCAGGCCGGCGCGGATGCTGCGCTGCTGCTGGGCGAAGATCACCAGCGAGCCGTCGCTCAGCACGTACGGCCGATAGCCCTGGGCCAGCAGGTTGCCCAGATCGACGACCGCATCGAAGCCGCCCATCCCGTCGTGGCGCAGTTGGATGGGTTGCCTGAGGTGCAGGTTCAGATAGGGCTCCGCGGCGTTCGGCGCAAAGGGGGCAACCTCGGTGACGGACTCTTCCGGCTGCCAGCGGTAGCTGGCTCGCCAATGGGTTTGGGTGCCGTCGAGCGTGCCGGAGAGCGAGAGCGCAAACTCCTGTGCGCGGCGGAGGTGGAGACTGGCCAGCGCCTGGGCAAGGGACGCGGTGTGCGGCTGAGAGGCGGAGAGGAACAGCGCGTCGCCATTGGCGTAACTGAGGCGGAGATGATTGCCACCGGGCAGGCCGCGCTCAAAGTTCGCCGCCACTCCGGCGGTGGAGAACTCCGGGCCGGCCGCGCGGAGCAGGCCGCTGCTTGAGTCCAGCAGCACGCTTGAAACCGCGGTGCCGCCGCCGGCAAACCGGCTCATGGCTTCGACGACCGGGTTGTCGATTCTGTCGGCGAAGACCTGGACGGCTGCGCCGGAGCGATCGGTGCGCCGTTCCCAGGAGATCTCCTGGTGCAACCCGTGTTCCATGGCCAAAGCGCCGTTGCGGGCGGAGAGAGCGGGCAGCCAGGACGTGGCCTCGGTCTGCTCCGAATTCTGAGCGCCGGGCAGGAGAGTGGTCATGCGGTAGCGAATCGCGGAGTCCCCATCCCGCCAGCCCACCGAAGCAAAGGGCAGCATGAACGCCAGGGTCTCGGGGGAGGATCCAGCCAACCGGGCCAGCACCTGCTCGGAGCCTGCCTCGGCCTCGATTTCGTCCCCGAGATGGATCGTCTGCCAACCGCGGACTGCAACCTCGTCCAACCCTTCGCCGCCACCGGCGGCCATCTCCGGATGCAGGATGACAGCGGCCACCGATTGCACCGAGCCGGCAAAGCCAAGATCCTGGCGGAAACCAAGCATCGACTCCATGCCGGCATCGCTGCCGGGATCGAAGTCAACGCAGGCCAGCAGCTCGCGGCTGCCGGAAGGCGTCTCTTCGACCGCCGCGGAGATGCGCTCGCCGCTCTCGCCGAAAGCGCCCTCCTGGCCGGTGGCCACCAGGCGGGCCTTCAGCCGGGGATGGGCGCTGGAGCCGTCGGAGACGACCACCAGCGGACCGTCCTCCAGCCAGCGCAGCAGGGGGCGGTTGGCGGCCGAACGCAAGGTCCAGGCCCAGTCGTCCTTCTGGGCATTGCCCGCGCGCGGCTCAGCCGGCAGCCATTGCACCACCTCATACAGGCTGTTCAGTGTGAGGTTCACAACGGTATTGGCGCGGACGCGGACGTTTTCCCGTAGCGAAGGCAGTAGCCAGGCGCTCATGGCCTTCACCGCATACCGTCCGGGCATGACGGAAGAAATGGCAAATCGGCCGCTCTCGTCGGTATAGACGCTGGCAATGACCCTGAGATCGGGAGCTAGCAACTGAACCTGGGCGCCAATCTGCGGAACTCCGGCCGAGTCGCGCACCAAGCCGGAGACAGACCCCAGCGTAACCCCATGGAGCGGAACTGCGCCCAAGGCAATCAGCACGGCGAACGAAGCGAGATGGAGCCCGCGGATCATCAATGTCCTTGGTGACCTGTCGGCGTCCCTGGCAATTGGCTGCGAATCAGACCCGCGCGAGCCTGCGAATCTTTTGTTCCATAGCTCCGTTGCGCGGGATGCATTTCTATTCCACGACAAAAGGCGCCGATTGCGCAATCTCTTGTTTCGAGATTGCGTCATTTATTTTGATCGTCACCTTGTATTTTCCTGGTTGAAGACCTGCTAAAGGAAGAGTTTTCTCCACAGTTAACTGATCGCTGTGAGCGCCCAGGTCCTTGGATTCGAGCTGTTTTTCAAGATCCACCGTGTTCGTAGTTGTGTCGATGATCTGGTAGGTCACCGTGGCCTGGTTGCTCTTGGTGGCCTCGTCGATTTGCAGATTATAAACCTGCATCCAGAAGCTGAGATTCTCGGCTCTCTTGAATTTTGCCGGGGGGTTGGGATTGGACGGAGTCGATGTGCTCACGCGAGGCCGGATGAAGGTGTTGCCGATGATGAAGTTGCCGTTGCCGATCTCGCGGGAGGAGACCTTGTTCATCCGGTCGGCCAGGATCAGCGACGAGGCGCCCAGTTTCTCGTCGTGGTAGGTGGGAACCTCGAAACCGCGGCCGTAGTAACCCTTGTGGTCCTTGTTGTTTTCGTCCTCGATGCCGATATCCAGGCGGTAAAGTCCGGGCAGCATGGGCAGGGCCTTCCAGTAGACCGACGGGCGGTCGAGGGTCTTTTCCAGCAACTCAGCCGGCTGCTCGACCTCGACGGTATCCTCGAAGCTCTGCACCATCCTGCCGGTGATGGTGGTGACCTTGCCCCGAATGTTCACCACCCCCTTGGCCACGCCTTCCTTGGTGATAAATGTGATGTCGCGGTTCTTGATCTGCAGGGTCACCGGAACCAGCACTGTGTTTTCGGTAACCCGGATGAAGTCGGTGCGGACATCGAAGGGGAAGATCGGGCCGGAGAGCAGTTTGTGTTCCGACATGAAGGCGTCCAGGTCCGCGAATTTGATCGGCGGCGGAGCGAAGAGCTTGGCGGCCAGTTCGATGCGCTCGAATTGCTTGGTCTGCCCGCCGGTCACCCTGGCTCGCGGGCCCAGGCTTTCCTGGCCACTGAAGCGTTCCGACTGCTTTGCATGGCCGTGCTCTTCATCATCGGTCAGGCCGGCACCTGGGACATGCAATAGAGCATCCTTCTCGCTGCGGTCGATGGTGAAGTGGTATTCGCCGCACTGGCAGGTATCCACAAACTCAATGTCGATGTTGTCCCCCACACCCTCGATGTTGCGATAGTGCCAAACCTCCCAGGGGAAGGTGGCGGTTTCGCCGCCGCCCTCATCCTGGGGGCGATAGTAGAGGCCGCCGGCGGGGTGGGAATCGATGTTGTCGGGCGGGCCGAAGGAAATATAGATGTGGCCGCGGTCCGTCCTCCAGCCGGGTTTGCCTGCGCCATAATGCTCGTTGGCGTAGGCGATGCGCCGGTAGTGCTCTTCGCGGAATTCGTTCTCCGGAGAATCCGGATTGGGGTTGCGCCGCAGCCAGAAGTTCTCGATGAAGGAATCGCGCTCCTCGTCGTTCGAGAGGTTCTTGAAGGCCTTGCGCTCCTCGTCGGAGATGATGTAGGAAACGTCCTGCTCCAGCCAGGTTTTGTAGCCGCCCTTCAACTCGTTTTTCAGAGCCTTCTGGGAGGTAAACTTCTCCTGGTCGGAGCGTTCCCTCTTGAGCGGGTCGAATTCCTGGCCCGATTCCTTTTCCTGGCTGTCGGCCGGTTGGGCCTGGGCGGGGGGATTGGCACTCTGCTGGGCTCTAAGAGGGGCGGCGGGGGTAAATGCCAGGCAGCAACCCAGTGCGACGAAGAAAAGTTGAGAACGGTTGAGCGTCATTTGCCTTGAAAACTCCTGCGATCTCTCATTCTAACGGTCCCGATGGGGCTGGGCAAGATTCTGTTCGGAGCTGACTGTACGGTTGGACGCTGCAACCAGGCCAAGGTGAGCGGGAAGGTGAGCGGGAAGCCGGCCAAACTGCCTGGCGCGAGGATTTTGAAACGCCCCGTGCCGCTGCGAAGTCCAATACATAGGTAGCTGGCTGGGCCGCAGCGCCAGCCGATTTCCCAGCCCTCGGGAACCGGACCGGCCTTCATTGCGTACACTAGAAAAGGGGAAGATCCGGAGCACACACAGCATATGAAGATGAAGAAGATACTCCTGACGATTCTCGCCGCCGTGGTTGTTGCCGTGCTGGTGGCCGTCTTTATCTGGCGGCAGCAGGCCGGCTACACCAAGGTTTTTACCGCCAAGATCGCGCGGCAGGACTTGGCCACGATCGTCAGCGGCACAGGTCAGATCAAGCCCAAGACCTATGTAAACGTGGGCGCCACCTCCTTTGGCCGCATCACCCACCTTCTGGTGAAGGAGGGCGATCACGTCACCAAAGGCCAGGTCATCGCAACCGTGGAGAGCGTGCAGCCGGAGGCCAACGTCGAGGCCCAGCAGGCTACGATTGCCGCGGCCAAGACCGACATTGCCTCCTACATTGCCGCGGAAAAGACCGGCGAAGCCAACGTCGAGCACGCCAAAGCCGATCTGGAACAGAAGCGGCTGGACTGGGAGCGCGCTCAGGGCCTCTACTCGGCCGGCATCCTGGCCAAGCAGGATTTCGACGCTAAGAAAGCGGCTTACGACACCGACGTGGCCTCGCTGGATCAGGCGGTGGCCGGCCTCAACCAGGCCAAGGCGCAGACCGATTCGGCGCGCGGTCACCTGCAAACTCAGGTCGCCACGCTGCGCTTCAACCAGGACGCGCTGAACAAGACGGTTTCCACCGCGCCCTTTGACGGTATCGTGACCAACCTGCCGGTGCGCGAGGGCGAAACGGTGGTGGTCGGCATCCAGAACGCCGAGGGCTCCACGCTGATGACCCTGGCTGACATGAGCGTCATCACCGCCGAGGTGAAGGTGGACGAAACCGACATCGTCAACATCCAGATCGGCCAGACCGCCGAAGTCACCGTGGACGCGCTGCCCGGCAAGGTCTTCAAAGGCCACGTGACGCTGGCCGGGGACCAGGCCCTGCTGCGCTCCACCGGCGTGGCCACCTCGCAGTCCACTACCGGGACCGAAGAGGCCAAGGACTTCAAGGTGGTGGTCACGCTGGACGCGCCCACCGCCGAGTTGCGTCCCGGACTCAGCGCAACCGCCAAAATCACCACCGCGCACAAGACCAGCGTGCTCTCGCTGCCCATCCAGGCGCTGACCACGCACAACCCCGACGACGACAAGCCACAGGGCGCGGGCGGCGTGCAGGCCGCATCCAGTTCCTCCGGCGCCGTCCAGAAGACCCCGCCCGTGCAGGGCGTCTTTGTGGTGAACAAAGACAAGAGCGGCAAGCTGCGGGCCAAATTCGTGCCAGTCACCACCGGCATCACCGGGGCCACCGACATCGAGGTGCTTAGCGGCTTGAAAGAAGGCGACGAGATCGTGACCGGCCCCTACAAAACGCTGCGTGCTCTCAAGAACAACGCGTTGGTCAAGCAGGACACCGCCAAGCCGGCAACGCCGCCGGCCGGAGGAAGCTCGTAAGAAGCTGGGAAGCTCGCGGCCTCGAAGGGTACCGCGTTTTAGACTGCGGAAGAACTTGATCGGGGGCCGCATGAAGCGTCAGGGCACGACTCTAGTCGTGCCGCTAGATCGCAAAAGAGATATTGGGCTTTAGCCCCTGAGGCAATGTCCAACGTATCGCGGAACTGAATGGAGGTTCCTTTCAAGATCGCCGGATGAACTGGTTTTTGCCCGTGCCCCATCCTTTCTGTCATCCTGAGCGAAGTCGAAGGACCTGCTTCTTGGCATTCTGGCGAAAGGGTGGGAATCCACGAACCTCAACGGGGCTTACGAAATTGCTCCTGCCTTCAAATAAACTCGATGCAGGCAAAGGAAGATGCGAATGGCTCTGATGGACACCATTACCGAAGCGGCTCAACAGCCGGCGGCTCCGCCCAACGGCGACATGATCGTCGTCGAGGATCTCTGGCGCACCTACGACATGGGCTCCGAGCAGCAGGTGCAGGCGCTGCGCGGCATCTCGCTACGCATCAAGCACAATGAATATGTAGCCATCATGGGCCCGTCCGGCTCCGGCAAATCCACGCTGATGAACCTGATCGGCTGCCTGGATACGCCCTCCAAGGGCCGCTACTGGCTCAACGGCCAGCTAGTCAGCGAGCTGGACGACGATCAATTGGCGCGCATTCGAAACAAGGAGATCGGCTTCGTCTTCCAGACCTTCAACCTGCTGGCGCGGGCCACCGCCTTGCACAACGTCGAGCTGCCGCTGATCTATAACGGCACGCCGGCCGCGCAGCGCATCGCCCGGGCCAAGGAGTCGCTCACCGACGTCGGCCTGGAATCGCGCATGTACCACAAGCCCAACGAGCTCTCCGGCGGCCAGCGCCAGCGCGTGGCCGTCGCCCGCGCGCTGGTCAACCATCCCTCCATCATCCTGGCCGACGAGCCCACAGGAAACCTGGACTCCAAGACCGGCCTGGAGATCATGGCCCTCTTCGATACCCTGCACGCCGGCGGCAACACCATCGTGCTGGTCACCCACGAGCCGGACATCGCCGAGTACGCGCATCGCGTGGTGCACATTCGCGATGGCCAGATCTACTCCGACGAACCCTCCAAGCGCTACCGCTAGAGTCTTCAAACCCCTTAGAGCTCCGTGCCCCATCCATCGCGTCCTTTGCGATGGGTGGGATACCAGAAAATCCCTCGCCTCCGAACCGGAAGGACATTGTCTCTTTCCGGTTCATGTTTTTTCGCCCAGCGCCGATGAAACCTGTGTCGGCCCCGAAAGCGTTGTTTGGGCCATGGAGGCGAGGCACGTTGAGAGCCATGTACAGCGCCGCTCAGTTCCAGCCCCATTCCTCGCCCCCGGCCTCTCATCTGACCTTGGTGGAAGTAGAATCGCCTTCTGAGGCCCAGCCCGTGGGGATGAGCGCGGCCTGGCGCAAGCTGCTCATGCAGGCGGAGATGGCCGCGCCCCATGTGCAGGTGGCCGCCATCGAGGGGGAACATGGCGTAGGCAAGCATACCCTGGCCCGTTATCTTTTCAGCCGCTCCCCGCTGGCTGGCGGCACCTTCCAACGGCGCGACGCCCGCGAATGGCTGGTCACCGACGCTGATCCGGCCACGCTGGCCGGCTTCACTTATCTGGATCGCGTGGACCTGCTGGCGCCTCCCGGCCAGGGCCTGCTGCTGGGCGTGCTCAAAAACCTCCAGGACCGTCCGCCGGGCCGCTTCGCCCTGCTGGCCTCTTCGCAGACTTCGTTGCGTCAGATGGCCGCCCAGAACCTCTTGCTGCCTGACTTGGCCTTTCGCCTCACCGCCGTCCGCTTTGCCATTCCCCCGCTGCGCCAGCGCCGGGAAGACATCGCCGTCCTCGCCCAGTCCCTGCTCGACCGCATCTGCACCCTCTATCAGCAGCGCCCCGTCGTCCTCGCCCCCGGCACGCTGGCCCGCCTGCTGCAGCACAACTGGCCCGGAAATGTGCGCGAGCTGGCCGCCGTGCTTGAGACCGCATTGCTCGAAGCCGTCAACGGCATCATCCGCCCTGACGACCTGGCCCTGCCCTCCGCCTTGGAGACTCCAGCCGAACCGCGCCCCGAGGCGCGAACCGACAGCCTCAATCTGGATGCCGTCATTCAGCAGCACGTGCAGTATGTCCTGGACCTGAATCGGGGTAACAAACTGCGCGCCGCCCGCCAACTCGGCATCAGCCGCTCCACCCTCTACCGCATCCTCGCCAACGAAACCATCCTCGCACACTGAAGCCCTGTTCCCTGCTCCCCAGTCCCTTAGTCCTTAGCCCCTAGTCCCTCCGTCCCTGTCTCAAAACGAGACACCCGTAACATTACTGGTTCACCTCGCGCCCCGCTGAGGAAAAAAGCCGGCCGGGCTGGGACTATAGTAGAGGCTGGCGACTCTCACGACCTTGCTCAGGCGTGACGAATCAAGGCAACACCACAACCCGACCCCTAATCCTGGAGAATGATCTCCTGGAGAATGAACCGCCCGCCGCGCCCCGTGTCCGGCGTGTTCAGGCGCGTGTCTCCTCGCCGGGCCGCGCGATGCGCGAGATTCCCCTGGAATCGGAAGACCCCGGCGGCGACTTGCCGTCCTCCGGCGAAGCGCGCCCGGGCCTTCCGCAACCCTTCTCGCCGAGTCTGGGCCGTCAACGAGCCTCCCGGCGGAGCAGGGTGAGCTCGGTGGGGCGCATCTTTCTGCTTTTGGCAGCGCTGGTTCTGCTGGGCGGGCTGGGCGCCACAGCTTGGCTTCTCAAGGACTTTCTCAGCCGTGACGGCCGCTTCCGCATCGCCGCGCCAGGCAACATCGAGGCCACCGGACTCACCGAGGTCAGCCGCGCCCAGATGCTGCCGGTCTTCGCCGAAGACATCGGCCGCAACATCTTCTTCGTCCCCTTGAGCCAGCGGCGCAGGCAACTGGAAGAGATTCCCTGGATCGAAAAAGCCACGGTGATGCGCCTGCTCCCGGACCAGATTCGCATCTCGGTCGTCGAGCGGCAGCCGGTGGCTTTCACCCGCCAAGGGCAACAGATCGGCCTGGTGGATGCCGACGGGGTTCTGCTCGCCATGCCCGCGGCCATGATGGCCCAGCATCATTACTCCTTCCCGGTGGTGACGGGGATCGACGCCCAGAACACGCCCGCCGCGCGCAAGGCCCGCATGGCGGTCTACCAGCGCCTGCTCTCCGAGCTGGACTCGAACGGCCAGCGCATCTCCGGGCAGATCTCCGAGATTGACCTCACCGATCCCGCCGACGCGCAGGTGCTGATGCCCGAACAGGGCGGCGACATCCTGGCTCACTTCGGAGAGGACCGCTTCCTGGAGCGCTACCAGCGTTACCAGGCGCACATCGCCGAGTGGCGTCAGAAGTATCCCAAGTTGGTGGCGGTGGATCTGCGCTACGACCAGCAGGTCGTGCTGTCGATGCCTCCGGGGACCAGCGTAGCGCAGGCCGCCGCGGAAGAGCAGGCCGGCTCGGATGCGGGCGGCGCGAATCAATCGGCCTCACCGGCTGCCGCAAGCGCGCAACCTGCGGGCGAATCCCCCGCCAAGGAGAAGCCAGGCAAGGCCGGCGCGAAAGCTCCAGCTGGCCCCAAGACCGCCTCGGCCCACAAGAAGCCAAAAACCTCCAACCCCGCCGCCGCGAAAGCCCATGCGGCGCAGGAGAACAAGAAGCGCGCGGAGGCCAAACGCGCCGCGCTGAACACAAGCAAGCAGAAGGCTGCCCCAACCAACCGTCCGGCCGCGTCAGCCGGAATGGGTCAGTGAGCCGCGCGATGAGCCAGAGAACGGACAACCTGATCGTGGTGCTGGACATCGGCAGCGCCTGGACCCGCGTATTGGCGGCGGATGTGAATGACGGCGCACTGCGCTATTGCGGCCACGGCTGCGTGGAGTCGGCGGGGATGCGCAAGGGCCTCATCTCCGACCTTGCCCCGGCGGCCAGGGCGGTCAAGGCCGCCAGCGAGCAGGCCGAGTATGCGGCCGGCTTCGAGATCGGCGAGTGTGTGACGGGCGTGGGCGGGCCGCACATTCGCGGCCTCAACACCAACGGCGGAATCGAGCTGGGCGGCCGCATGAGGGAGATCGACAAGGAAGCCGTGCGCGCCGCCGTTGAGCGTGCCCGGGCCGTCGAAATGCCTCCCGACCGCGAGATCCTCCACCTGCTGCCCCGTCAGTTCATCCTCGATGATTCGCCGGGCATCTTCGATCCGGTGGGCATGGTGGGCAAGAAGCTGGAGGTGGACCTGCACATCGCCACCTGCTCGGGCAGCGCCCTGCAAAGCACGGTGACCTGCGCCAACCGGGCCGGCCTGGAGGTCACCGAGGCGGTGCTGGAGTCGATTGCCTCGGCCGAGGCTGTGCTCAACGCCGACGAGCGCGAGCTGGGCGTCTGCCTGCTCGACATCGGCTGCCACTCCAGCGACCTGGTGGTCTTCTTCGAGGGAGCGGTCGTGCATACGGCCTCCGTTCCCATCGGCGGCCAGCACTTTACCAACGACCTGGCGGCGGGCCTGCGGGGAATGTCCATCGCCCATGCCGAGGAGCTGAAGCGCCAGTTCGGCCACGTCGTGGTCACCGCCGTGCCGCAGGACGCGGAGATTGAGATTGCCAACCCCCAGCCGCAAATCCTCCGCCTGCGCAGGATCGCCGAGTTCCTCGAGCCGCGGGCTTGCGAGCTCTTCCAATTCGTAAGAGACTCCTTGCGCGAGGGCGGCGTGCTGGACGCCCTGGGCGCCGGTTGCGTGCTCACGGGCGGCGGCGCATTGCTGCCCGGCATGTTGGACATCGCCGAGAGCCAGTTGCGTGTCCCGGCCCGCCCCGGAGTTCCCGTTCGCCTCTCCCTCATGCCCGCTGAACTGGTTCATCCCAGCTTTTCCGCGGCCATCGGCATGATTTTGTACGCTCACCGAACCAGGGTCAACCGCGCCGAAGAGAGCAGTTCGCTGCGCTCCAAGCTGCGCGCCATCTTTGCAGCCAGCTTTTAACCGTTCACTTTGAATCAGGAGGCTCGAGCCCGTATGGAACAGTCGAAGAATGAAGCCGGAGCAATGCGCATCCAGTATCACGAAGAGAGCCCGCGCGGAGCGCGCATCAAGGTCATCGGAGTGGGCGGCGGCGGCGGAAACGCCGTCAACCGCATGATCCAGGCCAGCATGGAGGGCGTCGAATTCATTACCGCCAACACCGACGTGCAGGCGCTCAAGATCTCCCATGCCCCGGTCAAGCTGCAGCTAGGCGTCCGGCTCACTGCCGGCCTCGGCGCCGGCGCCAACCCCGATATCGGCCGCCGCGCAGCCCTCGAGGATTCCGAAAAGATCATCGAGGCCCTGGAAGGCGCCGACATGGTCTTTGTCACCGCCGGCCTGGGCGGCGGCACGGGCACCGGAGCCGCGCCGGTCATCGCCTCGCTGGCCAGCGAGATGGGCATCCTCACTGTCGCCGTCGTCACCTGCCCCTTCGGTTTCGAGGGCAAGCGCCGCCAGCAGCAGGCCGAGCGCGGCCTCAAGGAGCTGCTCGAATCCGTGGACACCATGATCGTCATTCCCAACGAGAAGCTCCTTGCCGTTGCCAAGGACGCCGGCTTCTTTGAGAGCTTCCGCATCGCCGACGACGTCCTCCGCCAGGGCGTCCAGGGCATCTCCGACATCATCACCATCCCCGGCATCATCAACCGCGACTTTGCCGACGTGAAGACCACCATGGCCGGCATGGGCCACGCCGTGATGGGTACCGCGGTGCGCTCGGGCGAGAATCGCGCCATTGAGGCGGCACAGGCGGCCATGGCCTCGCCGCTGCTCGAAGCCGGCGCCATTGACGGCGCGCGCGGCATCCTCATCAACATCACCGGCTCCAGTTCGCTCAAGCTCTCTGAGGTCAATCTGGCCTCCTCGCTCATCCATGCCGCCGCCCACGAGGACGCCAACATCATCTTCGGCGCGGTGCTGGACGAAAAAATGGGAGAAGACGTCAAGATCACCGTCATCGCCACCGGCTTCCGCGACCAGATGCCGGCCCGCCGCGACCGCATGTTGACCGTGGAAGGCGAACCGGTCGTCTCGCTCCCACCGGAGTCTTCGCCGGCCGCCTCGGTTCCCGTAAGCCCCGCCCCTGCGGAGACAACCGGCGACTGGTTTCGCGAACTGGCCTCCGCTCCCCCGGCGCCGCCCGCTCCCCCGCGCTTCCTCTCCCAGGATGAAGAGAACGAAGAGCCGGAGAGCGAACCGGAGGAGACGGAAGGGCTGGCCGAGTCGGATGAGATGGATGAGCCCGTGCTCTTCTCCGGCTCGGCGCGCCTTGCGGATCAGGAGGGCGACGCGGCTCAGCTTGTCCCGGCGGCTGCGGCCTTCGAGCCGGAGGAAATGGAGCTGGTAGCCGCCCCCGCGCGGCCCAAGTTTGCCGAGCTGTGGGAAGAGCCGGTCTACACCCCCCTGCCCAGGGACTATGCCGCGCAGTTCACCGCCGGCGGGGGCGGCGCGGCGCAGGACGAGTTCCGCGCCTTTCCCTCGGCCACGCTCTTCCGCGAAAGCAGCGAAGAGGCGCAACGGGAACTCGACAAGCCAGCCTTCCTGCGCCGCCTGGGGTTCAATCTCTAATCGGGTACCCCAGGTCTCGATTCTGAGACCTGGGATCGACCAAGCCGGCTGACGCTACCTTCCCCCAAAGCCGCCGTTTACCACCCCAAGTCCCACGGTCGAGCGGTCAATCCATTCGTTCATGGGAAACGATTTGCCGCAGTCTCCGCACATCGTCGTGGCATACTGCGCCCCGCAATGCGGACAGACGCCTCCGCTCAGGAACGTGTCGAAGGTCTGCCCGCATTTCCCGCACTTCCATTTCTCTCCCAGCAGCGGCGCTGTCCGGCAACTCGGGCAGCGAAAGCCTTGCCGGCGCGGTAATCTCGCCAAGCGCAACAGCACCTGCGCGTGGCGCAGCCCGGCCCAGCAATTCATCAGCATGAAGACGCCCAGGGCCACCAGCCACATGGATCCCCACCAAAGGGCGATGCCGAAAAACCCGACGATCCCTACAATTCCTACAACAGTAGCTACCATCAGACTGCGAGCCCGTCCCAGCGGATACCACAGCAGAGATCGCAGAATCTGCCCGCCATCCAGCGGGTAGATGGGCAGAATATTGAATAGCAGGAGCCGCTTGTTTATCCACGAGACCCACACCAGCAAATGGTAGGCATCGGGCATCGATTGCTCCCATCCCAATGACTGGCCCATCTGAAGCGCCGCGTACAGGACCGGAAAAAGCGCCACGTTCACCAGCGGACCTGCCGCGATGCTCCAAAGCATAGCGCCCGGCCGTTGCGGCGGATCGACATACGCCACACCGCCCAGAGGCCAGAGCATGATCCGGTTGGCCGTCCCGCCCACCTGCCGGCAAGCCAGCGCGTGCCCGAACTCATGCGTGAGCACAATCGCGAAGAGCGCCAGGTACTCCAATACGCTCCACAGGACGGAGGAGTACCTGCCTTGCCAGTTCTGGATTTCGATGAGTGCAATGAGGAACCAGCTCCAATGCAGGAATATATCGACTCCCGCAATGCGAAAGAGATGGATGGAACCACTTCGTAGGCTTGGCATGTGTGTAGCTTACTCCATACGGACAGCGTGCGCGGTCAACCCATCCGAATGGCCTCGGGTGCCCCACCCTCGCGGCGTTCTTGTTTTTGCCGCTAGGGTGGGAAGGGCAAGCGCATGAACGGCTTTTGCAGATCATTTCAGCCATCCTGCTACGCTGAACTTTGGTCGGTCCTCTCGCATTCGCCGAACCGGCATTGCCGAACTCCGGGATTCCCCGAATCATGGGAGCGCCAACCCCCGGACTCGCTGAAATTCGGATTCTCCGACCGGGGGATCAGACCGGTTCGTCCTCCAGAGACACCCCAAACAGGTGCCAAACCAAGGCTTTTAACGCTGAATTACGGCCTTTTGGGCCGCTTTTCTGCCAATTTTCAACCGCTTTTCCAGGAGGGATTATGAACAGATACGCACAAAACAAAGGAGTTAGATTGTTTTGTCATCCCTTTTTGGGGTACCCCCCACCCCCTATTTACCGTGAGACTGTGAAACTGTGAAGAACTGCCTTGCCTTCCAGCAATTGCCCGCTAGGATGGGATGCCGCGACTCCCAACATCGGCCGGCATGGTATCAATGAAGCCGTCAAACAGCTTCGAAAACAACCTGCGTATGTTCTTCGTTCGCGAATTTCGCGTAGTACTGCCGAACCTTGATCCTGCGAGCTACCAGGCCCGACGCCAATTCGCCAACTTTCTTGAGGTCGTCCAATTGGCGTTCCGCCATCGTCCCCCGTAGCTTGTTAAGGATTCCCAGCTTCTCAACCAGGGCGTGATACTTCCTGCAATCCTCGTGGTTAATGAGAATCACTTCGGAGATGGAGCCCATGTGTTCGAGGTAGAACTGCAAGCCTTCCTTGAGAACCTTGAAATCCTTGGGGAGCGCAAATGGTTCGGAGAGCGAAGCGATTCCTCCCGGAACCGAAAGCGGCAAGTACTCACCCTCTTTGTAGCCGAGCTCTTCGGTGATGAACGAAGTCGTCGCCGCCAGGAAGCGCGGATCTGCGCAGAAGATGACGACGGCCTTGGGCTCCGGATGAGGAGATGCGGGGTAGGTCTTGGACGTCATCGAATCAAACCTCCGGCTTCGCGGCGGGCGGCGCGGCTTCCGTGGCAGGAGCCTGGTCCACAATCCCGCCCAGCAGGCTAGTCATCTTTGCGGTGTCGATCTTCAGCAGGGCGAAGAGCGGAGTCAGGTCGAGACCCGCGGCCTTGGCCGAGGCGAAGACCTTGAAGACCGTGCTGGGCACGACGGTGGCCAACTGATCGAGGCCGCGGCCGTTGCCGCCCATATCCACGATATTCAGATGGTCGATCTGCCCCAGCGGAGCGGCGACGCTGCCGAAGATCGCTGCCATGACTTTCGCCGCGGCATCGCCTCCCCTGTCGAATAGCCCAGGCAGCTTGTCCATAATGAGCATGAATCGCGCCGACTCGTCCATGGCCCGCAAGGCCGCCGCGAGCTTCTCCGTGCCTTGCGCTTCGGCCAGCAGCGCTTCCCGCTTCGCGGCGGCTGTGCCTTCCGCTTGAGCCACCAGGATAGCCCTCTGCGCCGCGGCCGCGCCTTCGCCTTCCAGGGTGGCTGCATTCTTCTTGGCCTGCGCGGTCGCGGTGAGCGCCGCTGCTTCGGCCTCCGCGGCGATGACCTTCGCCTGCCTTGCGGCCTCGGCATTGATGATCGTCGTCTGACGGTCCGCCTCGGCCTGTTTCACAACCGTTGCGCCCAGCTCCTTCTCTCTGCGCAACGCTTCCCTGGTTTGCACTTCGATCTGAGCTTCGACCACAGCGGCATCGCGCCTGGCCTGAGCGACGCGCAAGGTCTGTTCCTGAGCCGTGGTTGCGATATCGAAAGCCTTGTCCGCGATTGCCTGCTGCGTCGATGAAGCCGCCTTTGCGTTGGCGACCTTGATGTCGCGATCCCGATTCGCCTCGGCGATTGTTGCCTCATTGGCCGCCTTCACCGATGCCGCCGCCTGCGCCGCATTGGAAACCGCGATGTTCTGGTCCCGCTCCGCTTCGGCAACCTTGATCGCGGCCTTCGACTTGGTCTCGGCCACCGCCTGCTTGCCCAGAGCGTCGATGTATCCCTCGGCGTCGGTGATGTCCTGGATCACCAGGTTCACCAACTCCATGCCCAGCGCCGCCAGCTCGGGCGCCGATTCCTCCACCACCCGTTTATTGAAATTGTCCCGCTCGCGCAGCAGGGAGTTGATGTCCAGCTTGCCCACGATCGAACGCAGGTGTCCCTTCAGAATATTCCGGATGAACTCCTGGATCTGAGCGTCGGTCTTCTCCAGGAATGCCCCCGCGGCCCGGTAGAGATTCTCGGGAATCTGGCTGACCTTGCAGGTGGCCACGCCCCGGATGACGAACTTCACGTTGTCGAAGTTCGGAATGTTGTTCTCATCGATGCCCACCTGGAATGCCGCCGTCGACAGCTCCTGGCAGGATTCGACCAGTGGCATCAGCACGCGCCCGCCGCCCGTGACAACCATGAAGCCGCGCTCCTCCACCTTGTCGCCGAACCTGACCTTGTACTTCCGGCCGTAGAAAATCCCGGCCACGTTGGGTGGAAACTTCTTGTACCGGCTGGCGATGAACTTGAACGCCAGCAGAAAGCAGATCGCCGCAATCAGAATGATGATCGGAATGAAGTAGATGCTGAAGTAGTGCCCAAGATCTTCCATGATTCGCTTTCCCCCTTCAGTTTTGTACATCGTCAACGACGACTTCAGCGCCGCTGGTTGCAACCACCACCACCGCCGCTCCCTTGGCAAAATGCTTGCCATGGGCGGCGCGCGCCAGGTAGGTTGGGGCCTCTATTCCCGTCCGGACCGTTACCTGCCCGAGCGAGTTCGCGTCAATTTCAGATGTGACCGTGGCCGGACTCCCGACCAGCGATGCGGTCTGCACCAGCGATGTGGACTGCTGGGAATACAACAGCTCCATCACCAGGTACATGAGGGCCCCCATGATTGCGCCCACCAGAAGGCCGGCAAACGAAGAGCGGAAGATACTGCCCCACAAATACTGGGCGATCGCTCCCCCGGCGCCAAATCCCGTGATGAAGGTGCCGATGACCTTGATCGAAAAAATGCTGACCGCCGGCTCATTGCCGGAGCCCCCGTCGTGACCGTGGTCATGGTCATGATCCATTCCACCGTCATGATCGTGCCCAAAAAGCGAACCGCCAATCGAGAGAATGATTCCGGCAAACATGATGGCCAGGAATATGCCCATGACTTCCTCCGTCTTTTCTCGAAATCCTTCCGACTACCCATGATACCCCTGCCGGTGTCAAGGGCGGCGCCGCCTCCCTCTTTTCCGGCGGGAATTGCCTGGTTTGGGTGGTTTGCCCTGCCGCATCCGGGACGGCCCCCGCCGCGCAGGCCCCGCTCTGCCGTTCATCTAAGCAGCCCGGCCCGCGCCGCCAGCCGCGTCCAGAGAGGAACGGGGCCCATCGCCTCCCGGAGGGAGGCAGCGAAAATAGCCAGGGCAAGCGCAGCGCAGCCCTGGGATGCCGAGCTTTCCCGACAGATGGCGGGAGTTGCAGAAGGCTAAAACCGAAGAGCAGGTAAAGGCGGTGCTCAAGAAGTCACGGACCCATGACCCGACGTACCTCTGGCTGAAGGAGAATCCGGGAAAGGCGCTTGAATGGCTCAATGCCGGAAAGCCGCCGAAGGCCGCTCCGAGCCGCCGCCGGGACGCGGCGCGGAAGTGAAGTCCGGTTCCGGCTGATGTTGCAATCGCAGCTACCTTGCCCAAAATCCATCAGCCCGCCCGGCCCGCCGGTGCTAGGCTGTTTGTGCATAGGAAAACTCAACCCAGCCGGTTCCAAACGAGGCACAGGACGCAATGGCTACTCGAAGGACACCCCGCCCGGCGCAGGCGCAGGCGGCGGAAAGCTACCAGCACAAGACAGCCGACAGCCCCATGCGGCCCGATGTCGGGACGCAGGCGCAATTCAAGAAGCGCAAGCCGCCCAAGACTTACCGCTATGATACTTCGCTGGACCCGGCGCTGAGTTGGGATGAGGGCAACGGGAGCCGGGGGCTGGGCGAGTGGCTGCTGGCGCGCATCTCGGATGCGGCTCGGCTGCCCGCGCCGCACCTCTTCCCGGAGCCTCAGAGGCTCACTGGCGCGGACGGCAAGACCTTGGCTACCGTCCGGGGCCTGGAAGACGCCGTGGAGCAACTCAAGGCCATCGAGCGGCCATTCCTCAACTGGGCGGGCAAGGCGGAGCGCCTCAACTTCGATGTGCCCACCCTGCCGCTCTTCATCCATGAGCGGCTCTCCACCAAGGCGATTCTCGAAACCCTAAAGGGACACAAGCGCGAGGGCGTGGATGCGCAGATGGACCTCTTCGGCGATCCGCACCACTCCGTCGTGGACCAAACGCTGCGCGCCTATGAGCACCGGGACCGCTGGGTCAACCGCATGATCCTGGGCGATTCGCTGGCGGTGATGAACTCGCTGGTGGAGTACGAGGGGATGCGCGGCCAGGTGCAGATGATCTACATGGACCCGCCGTATGGAGTGAAGTTCGGCTCCAACTTCCAGCCCTTTGTGCGCAAGCGCGATGTATCCCACAACGACGATGAGGACATGACCCGCGAGCCGGAGATGGTGCAAGCCTACCGGGATACGTGGGAGTTGGGCTTGCACTCGTACCTGACCTATCTGCGCGACCGTCTGCTGCTGGCGCGGGAGCTGCTTACGCCGAGCGGAAGCGTCTTTGTGCAGATTAGCGACGAGAATCTGCATCATGTGCGGGAGTTGATGGACGAGGTTTTCGGTTCCGGTAACTTTGTTGTGATCATTTGTTATCGACGGCTGGGCATGATGGTGGGAGAGACATTGCAGTCGAGCGCCCACTACTTGCTTTGGTACGCAAAAGACAAGGAACGATTGAAAGCGCGGAAGCTCTTTGAGCGGCAGATCGCGGGGATAGGTACAGGTGACCACTATACCCAAATTGAAGAAGCAGGGACCGGGCACACGCGACCAATGACAATCGAGGAGCGCGCGAACCCCGAGCTGGTTCCGCGCGGTTGGAAGCCTTTCCAACTCATTAGTCTGACTACAGGAGGGTACCGTCCCAACACTACTATTGATTACGTGTTCGAGGGGAGAATTTATAATCCTGGACCGAATAAGTGTTGGAGAACAACAAAAGATGGACTGGACCGCCTGACCTCCCTGAGACGCATCACTGCGACAGGCAGTACGCTCAGGTACAAACAGCTTCTCGATGACTTCCCACTAACAGAGACCACAACCATATGGGAGGATACCGCCCGAGATGTCGAGAACTTTTACGTTGTTCAGACTCCATCAAACGTGGTTCGGCGCTGCGTCTTGATGACCACTGATCCAGGCGATCTTGTGCTTGACCCTACTTGCGGCTCCGGCACATCGGCCTATGTTGCCGAGCAGTCGGGGCGGCGGTGGATCACTATTGACGCCAGCCGGGTTCCACTGGCTTTGGCGCGGCAACGGCTGCTTACGGCCACGTTCCCATGGTACGAACTGGTGGACGAGGGCCGAGGCCCGGCGGGCGGGTTCGTCTACAAACGGTGGCAGAACAAGAAGGGCGAAGAGGTGGGCGGCATCGTGCCCCACGTCACGCTCAAATCCATCGCCAACAATGAACCGCCGGACGAAGAGATTCTGGTGGACCGTCCGGAGGAAAACGCAAAGATTACGCGCGTGAGCGGAGCATTCTGCGTAGAGGCTACCATCCCAACGGCCGCCGATCTGGAGGGAATGAACGCCAATCCAGAGGCCGAGAATGTGCAAGCCGCGCATGAGGAGACGGCGGAGAGCTTCATTGACCGGATGCTGGAGATTCTGCGGCGCTCCCCGCTCTTGCGTCTTCCCGGCAATCGCAATGTGGAATTGACCAACATTCGCAAACCCGCCAAGAGCCTGAGCCTGCAAGCCGAGGCGCTGGTGGCCGCGACTGCCGAGGGCCAGGAGGCCACGATTGCCGATGCAGCGGATGAGGCGTTGGAAGCGAGCGGCGGGCTGCTGGGCGGGCTGACCAAGCGGCCCGTGGCCTTCCTCTTCGGCCCGGAAAACGGCGCGATCAACCAGAAGGCGGTAATGGAAGCTGCGATGGAGGCCCGGCTCAAGAGCTACACGCACCTGTATGTCATAGGCTTTGCCATCCACCCGAACGCGCGGCAGTTTGTGGAGAACTGCGAAGCCATGGCCGGGATTCGCGCAACCTATGTGCAGATGACGCCGGATGTGCTGATGGGCGATCTGCTCAAGAACATGCGGTCGAGCCAGATTTTCAGCGTCTGCGGGTTGCCGGAGGTGGAGCTGCGGCTGCGCGCCGATGGCAAGTATGAAGTGGAGTTGCTAGGGCTGGATGTATTCGACCCGGCAACGATGGAGTCCAGTCACGAGAAGGGCGACGACGTGCCGGCCTGGTTCCTGGACACCGATTACAACGGACTGTGCTTCCACGTCTCGCAGGCATTCTTCCCCCGCACCAGCGCATGGGAGGGGCTAAAGAAGGCACTCAAGGCCGATTACGAAGAGACGGTTTGGGACCATCTGGCCGGGACGGTAAGCGCGCCCTTTGAGCCGAACGGCCAAGGCGAGATTGCCGTGAAGGTAATCGACGACCGGGGCAATGAACTGATGGTGACGCGGAAGATTCGAGAGGCGAAGAAGACGGCATGAGCGAGTTTGAAGTTGCGGAACCGATTCTGAATTCGCCGTTCGAGGAGCCGCGTTGCTACTGGTACATCCGCGAGGGCGAGACGCCGGAGAAGCGCGAAGGGCGCAGGCCCGCGTTTGTCTTTCCGCCGCGCGACCAGACGGTGGGCTGGACGCACGATGGCTATGTGCTGCGGCCATCGAAGTTGTATCCGGCAGGATATGAGTTGGCGCTGGTGAATCTGATACGGGAGCGGCGGGATGCCTGGGAGGCGGCGGGGTTTCCGGGTGTATCGCGCACGACCTTCGATTTGATTGCATGGTGGCAACGCGAGGGGCGGGAGAAGCCACTTTTCTATGCGCAACTGGAGGCGGCAAAGACAATCATCTTCTTGCGCGAGGCGCGGCAGGATTTCCTGCAAGGGATTCGGATTCCGGCGGACGATCCGAGCGAGGACCGCAAGGCGGAGGGGTTCACCGGCTTTGAACGGTATGCGGCAAAGATGGCAACCGGCGCGGGCAAGACAACCGTGATGGGGATGGTAATTGCCTGGAGTGTGCTAAATAAGGTGAACAATCGCGGGGATGCGCGATTCAGCGATGTGGCGCTGGTGGTGTGCCCGAACGTGACCATCCGGGCGCGGCTGGAAGAGTTGAAGCCGGAGCGCGGGGACGCGAGCGTGTATCGGACCCGCGATCTGGTTCCGGCCCACCTGATGCCGCAATTGATGCAGGGCAAGGTGCTGGTAACGAATTGGCACGTCTTTGAGCCGCAAGCCATGCAGACGGGCGGGGTGAGCGCCAAGGTGGAGAAGCGCGGCAAGGCCGTGGATGTGCGATCCAAGATCATCATTGGCAAGAAGACAACCACGGCGCGCGGCAAGCGGTATGTGTCGCTGGCCTCCTTTAGGGCGGCCACGGCAAGCGGCGCCATGCGCGTGAATCCCGGAACGGAGAAATTTGGCGCGAATGGCGAACTGGCAGAGGTGGAGATTGTCGAGCAGAAATACATTGAGAGCGATACGGCGCTGTTGCAGAGAGTGCTGGGCCGGGACGTGGGCGGAAAACAAAACATTCTGGTGCTAAATGACGAGGCGCACCACGCCTACCGCATCCGCAAGGATGAGCCGGACCCGGACGAGGAAGACGAGGAAGGCGCGGATGAGTTTTTCAAAGAGGCGACGGTCTGGGTGGATGGGCTGGACAAGGTGCACAAGCATCGGGGCATCAACCTGTGCGTGGACCTTTCAGCCACGCCTTACTTTCTGGGCCGCGTGGGGCAGGAGACGAACAAGCCGTTCCCGTGGGTGGTGAGCGACTTTGGGCTGGTGGATGCGATTGAGTCGGGGCTGGTGAAGATTCCGCAGTTGGCGGTGCGCGACACCACGGGTGCGGAGATTCCGGGTTACCGGAACATTTGGCAATGGATCATGGAGCCGGGCAGGCTGACGGCTGCGGAGCGTGGAGGCAGCCGCGCGAATCCGAAGCCGGACGCGGTGCTGAAATGGGCGCATATGCCGATTTCGATGCTGGGCGGATTGTGGCAGACCACGCTCGATGATTGGAGCAAGGACAGGAAAGAGCGCCCTCCGGTGTTCATCCTTGTCTGCAAGAACACGAAGCTGGCACAGGTGATTTACGCATGGCTGGCAAAGGGCGAGCAATCATCGGAGATTCCGGGCGCGCGCATCGCTGGACTTCGCAATACCGAAGATGCGGAGTACACGATTCGCGTGGATTCCAAGGTGGTGGACGAGTCCGACTCGGAAGGCGCAAAGAGCGATGATGTGCGGTGGATGCGCTTCACGCTGGACACGGTAGGCAAGACGGACTGGCCGCGCGATACGCAGGGTAGGCCGATTTATCCAGAGAACTTTGAAGAGTTGGCGCGCAAGATGAAGCGCGGGCTGCATCCGCCGGGCCGGGATGTGCGCTGCATTGTGAGCGTGGGCATGTTGACCGAAGGATGGGACTGCAACACGGTAACGCACATCATCGGGCTGCGTCCGTTCATGTCGCAATTGCTTTGTGAGCAGGTGGTGGGACGCGGACTGCGCCGCTCAAGCTATGCGCTGGTAGATGGCAAGTTTCCCGAAGAGGTTGCCACTGTGTTTGGAGTGCCCTTTGAGGTGATTCCATACAAGGCGAACCCGGCGGGCGCGGCCCAGCCAAGAGAGAAGCGGCACCACATCCACGCGCTGCCCGACCGGCAACACTTGGAGATTCGCTTCCCGCGCGTGGAGGGCTATACGCAGGCGATCCGCAACCGGATTGATTTCAATTGGGAGAATGTTCCGCCGCTGGTTGTCGATCCGCAGAATATCCCGTCCCAAGTCGAGATGAAGGGTATGAACGTAAACGCCGAGGGCAAGATGAGCCTGTCCGCTCCCGGCAAAACGTGGTTGGCGGACTTGAAGGCGCGGCGGAGCCGACACCGGATGCAGGAGTTGATCTTCGATACGGCCAGCCATTTGACCCGGCTCTATGCGGGGCAACCGGGATGTACTGTGCCCCGGCAGGCGCTCTTTCCGCAACTGCTGCGGATTATTGAGCGATATGTGAGCCAGTTCATTACCGCGCCGCCGCCATCGGAAGTGAAGGACGCGCTGATCTGCTCGCCTTATTACGGCTGGCTGGTGGAGACACTAAAGGAGCACATTCGCCCGGATACGAGCCAGGGTGAGGCCCCGGAGGTTCCGGTATACGAAACGCACCGGGAGGATGGGTCCACGGCAGATGTTGACACCTGGACAAGCCGGGATGTGCGGCCCGTCTTGCGGAGCCATGTGAACTTTGTTGTGGCCGATACTCAGCAGTGGGAGCAAGCCGCCGCGTACCTGATAGACACCCATCCCCGAGTGCGGACGTTCGTGAAGAATGCAGGGCTGGGTTTGGGTATTCCATACCTGCATAACGGCCAGATGCACGAGTATGTGCCGGATTTTCTGATTCAGTTCCACGATCTGCCGGGAGTGACGCTGATTCTCGAAACCAAAGGATACGACCCGCTGGCCGACAAGAAGAAGAGTGCGGCGGAAAGATGGGTAGCTGCCGTTAATGCTGAGGGCAAGTTGAATCCTGAGCGCGGGCACGGCCAATGGCGCTTTGCGATGGTCCGGAAGGTTGGGGATGTTCCGGGAGTGCTCGCAGGGGTGAAATAGGGGCTGGTTCGCGCCCAACTACATTCAGCTAGTGGAAGGCCAATCTTGGGGAATTACATACTTGACTCCCGTGAAGGCATCGTTCCTTTTTGGGCGAACAATAGGCCAATGGGAAGTTACCGCCGAGTGATGAAACTGCAAGGCACTTGATCCCGTCAATCGGACCG
>JBEKNI010000057.1:0-47145 GCA_049522975.1 Occallatibacter sp.
AGTCGATCCTGAAATAACCAGTAACTATACGTAGAATCAACGCTACGTATCACTACATAGTGCTAGAATTATCCCGGATTGGACCTCAATTCGCCACAGAACTTGGGGAAAAATATGCGTCCGAACAGCGAGCCGGAGCAGCCACAGCGTGAGTTGTTCCAAGTGGAGTTGGAACAATTGATCGATCCTCGTCACCCGCCGGTTCGTCTGGGGATGCGTATCGATTGGGCGTCGTTTGAACAGGCGCTGGGAGCGACCTATCATCCCACGCAGGGCGCGCCGGGCATCCCCGCGCGACGGATGGCGGCCCTGCATTATCTGAAATATCAACACGATCTGAGCGACGAGAACGTGGTGGCGCATTGGGTGGAGAATCCTGATTGGCAGCAGTTCGGCGGCGAGCGCTTCTTTCAGCATCAAATGCCGGTCTCGCCGTCGAGCAGGACGCGCTGGCGGCTGCGTCTGGGCGAAGCCGGGGCGAACAGATGCTGCGCGCCACCATTGAGACGGGGATCGAGATGGGCGCCATTGGTCCGGCGCAACTGAAGCGCATCAGCGTGGACACGACGGTCGGGACTAAGGCAATCCGCTTTCCCGCCGGCGCGCGGGGCGGCGCGCAAGCTGCGCACACAGTTAGGACGAGTTATGCGCGAGATAGAACGGCAAGTTACAGAGCCGACGGAGAAGTTAGTCACGCCGCTGGAGACGGCGCGCCGCGTTCATGCCCGGCAAAGGCATGACAAGAACAAGGTCTACAGCGTCCATGAGCCCGAGGTCGAGTGCATCGCCAAGCCGGGCCCCCGGATACCGGCTCACCGCGAGGGATCGGAGGCATCCGGGCGGCGCACCATCCTATAGAGGATCAGCTTGTTCCTTTCGTCATCGTCGAAGACGGGATAGCTGGCAACTTCTTCCAGTTGGAATGGAGAGAGCGCAGCACGATTCTCCTCGGCGATGCCATTCCACACCAGATACCAGCCCGGCTGATAGCGCGTTACCTTCTGAGCCAGATCCTGCGTGCCGAAAGAATCGTTGATGGACGGAATTCCGGTCATGAGGGAGATCTGGCTGCCGCTGACGCCAAGGATCAGCGGATTCTGCCGAGGGTCGCTCATCACAATCCCCCGAATGGAAGCTGCCGCATCACGGAATTGATACTGCCGATGGGCCACAAACTGGAGGATCGTCGCTACATTCACCGCAGCCGAGATCACAAGCGCAAGCAGGAAAACGACCGCGATTCTGCTGTTGCGAATCGCCAGTTCGCCGAAGGCCAGGACAACGATCAGGACCAGCGGCGCCAGCATGACCAGGAAGTACCGGGGCGCGAAATCGTCTTGTCGGTGGAAGATAAAGCAGGCCTGAGCCGCAAGCGCGATCCAGGACGAGGCAAAGAGCGGATTGCTCCATAACTTCCGCTTCCAGACGAGGGAGAGCGCCAGAACGAGAAGGCCGATGGGATACAAAAAACGGTCCACCCAAAAGCAGCTCTGGAGCATGCTGAGGATTACCGCAAATGAGCGATCCCACGCAATATCGGGCATTCCATTCGCGTCGAAGAAATACTGATAGTCATTGCCATAGCCCAGCCTCGATACAAGCGCGACGTACCCCGCGAACAACGCGGCGGGGAGCACTCCAATTGCCAGGATTGCGCGCGGCAATGCGCTCAACCTCCGGCCCATCCCATTCCATGCCAGCCAAAAGACAGCGGGCACGAGCACGAGCGCTGTCGTCTTTGTCAAGATCATGATGGTGACGAGAATGGGCAGAGCAACCAGCGGCCAGATTTTGCGCGTGGATGCGAAGGAAGCAGCCAGCAGAGCCGAGCAAAACTCGGAGACGACCAGGGAATCCAGTATAGCCAGCCGGCTGAATACGAATGCGAATGGGCTGGCCGCTATGAGCAGCACGGCGAGAGTCGCCGGCGTTGCGGCGTTCATGGCTGTGTACCGGCGCACCAGAAGGAAAACCGCGCCCAGAGTGGCAATCGAAACGGCCACATTCAGCGCTCGCGCCGCGACAAGGCTTACGCCCGTGAAATGAAAGACGAGGCCGAGCAGCACGGGCCAAACCGGCGCCGCCGCTGCGGGATTGTAATCCCCGGCAACATACCAGTGACCGAGGAGATAGTGCGTGACCGCGCCGCTTGCCCACCAGCCTTCATCGGTGTACTTGGCCTGATCGATCCACCATGGCGAGAAGTTTGGAAAGTCGGCTTTCAGAACGCAGAATCTCAGAATGCTCAGCGCGAGGATCACCGTCCATGCCGCGATTGCCAGACATCGCTTTGCCGGACTGCTTCCATCCCCGTGTCTTTCACGGCGGCGCGACCAAACAGCCGTGCCTGGAAGCAGATATCTTAGGATGGCCGGCATTGACTTTCTCCTGAGGCATCGGCGGGAGATGGATTTCCGCTTCTGTTCTTGATTGGGTTTATGGAGCCGATACCGAATCCAGCTAATGCGACGCTTGGGATCTTCTCAAATGCGATCGGCCGGAAAGCTGCCAACGAGTTCTCCGGCGGCAACGTGCTGGCCGGCCAGCACGATAGCATGGCTGGCGACGCGGGCCGCCGGGCCGATGACAGTAGGCGACAGCGTGACCTCGCCGAGATCATGAGCGGAGTGGCTGTGGGAGTAAATGCGGGCGAAGGAGCCGATGACGGCGCCCTTGCCGATGGTGATTCCGCCGCGGTCGTTCAGCAGCGCGTGGTGGCGGATGGTGGCGCCCTCTTCGATGGCCAAGTTGTAGCCGAAGGTCAGCTCCACGCCGTGGTAGATCTTGACACCGGCGCCGATACGGGCGAAGATGTGGCGGCCCAGCATGGCGCGGAAACGCAGGCCTAGCCAGTGGTTAATGCCGATGGGCGAGCGGTCGAACATCTGCCAGAACCAGAGCAGCGGCTTGCGTTCGGCGAACTGCCCGGGATCGGCGTCGGCAAAATGCTCGGCCTCGAGGGTCACGTTCTCCGGGTCCAGCGAGAGCGAGAGCACGTTGCCCGGCAGCTCGGAAGTGAGCGTCAGGTTGAGCTTGCCGCCGTGGGGCCGGCCCAGATAGAGCTGAGTCAACTGGTCGCGCACAATCTCGGCGCGCAGCTCCGGCGCTTGGTGGCGGGTGAACTCTTCATCGAGAAACTGTATCCAGCGGCGGTAAACCTCTTCGGCCTCGGGCGCGGGATGCGGGGCGCTGTTCAGCGTGTGATCCATACGAATTGGAAGATACAACACCAGGCCGGGGCGCGGCGAATGGCAGAACGGGGATCAGGGGGCAGAGATCAGGGAGCAGGGAATAAGGAACAAGGAACAGGGAACAGGGAACAGAGAACAGAGAACAGAGAACAGAGAACAGAGAACAGAGATCAAAGCCTGCCGATCAAGCCTTGTGCTCCATCCTTTTCACTTTCTTTTGCGAAGAGGGTGAGAAACCACGAACCTCGGCCGTCTGTTTCGGATTTTTACGATGGGTCAGAGTTCTGTTACGGGCTGGGCCAGTAAGATGGTCTGCATGGAGAGAACAACTATTGCGGGCGTAGAGGTTTCGCGGATCGGGCTGGGGACATGGGAGATCGGCGGGCTGGACTGGGGCGCCGTTCCTGACGATGTGGCCGTCGCCACTTGCCTTGGCGCCCTTGAGCGCGGCATCAACCTGATCGACACCGCGCCCATCTATGGGGACGGCCGCTCGGAGGAGATCGTCGGCAAGGCCATGCGCGCCCACGGACGCCGCGAGGACTTCTTCATCGCCACGAAGGGCGGGCTGGAAAGGAACCCATTCGGAGTCTTCTCGAATTCGACCGCGCCGCGGCTGCGAGAAGAGCTTGAAGCGAGCCTGCGCCGCCTGGGGACGGAGTTCATCGACCTCTACCAGGTTCACTGGCCGGACCCGCGCACGCCCATCGCCGAAACCGCCGCGCTGCTGGCCAAATTTCAGCGCGAGGGCAAGGTGCGGGCGCTGGGAGTGAGCAACTTCAGCGTGGCGCAGATGGAGGAGTTTCGCTCGGTGGCGCCGCTGGCCTCGAATCAGCCGCCCTATAACATCTTCGACCGCGAGATCGACGAGGCGAGCCTGGATGGGCCGGCGATCCGGAGTTGGTGCGCGGACCACGGCGTGGCCATTCTCTGCTACAGCCCGCTCTGCCGCAGCCTGCTGGCCGGACGGATCACGCGCGGGATGAACTTCGACCGCAAAGACATTCGCAGCTTCGATCCGAAATTTCAGGAGCCGCGCTTCTCGCAGTACATGACAGCCGTTGAGCGGCTGGCGGCCTATGCCCGCGAGCGCTACGGGAAGAGCCTGCTGGAGCTGGCTGCCCGCTGGGTTCTGGACCGGCCCGGCGTCTCGGTCGCGCTGTGGGGCGCGCGGAGGCCTGAGCAGCTTGACGCCGTCTCCGGCGTGATGGGCTGGAAGCTCGATGCCGCTGCCATGGCCGAGATCGACCGCATCGTGGAGGAATCCGTAACCGACCCGGTTGGTCCTGAGTACCTGACGCCGAAAGTGCGGGAGGGCTGATTGTGGCTATGTGAATCGCAACGATTGGGAATGTGTTCTCCAATTCCGCTGCCATCCGCCGGCCGGCTCTGCGATACTGGATTGTTATGCCCATAGCCGACCTGCAGCAAGCCGCCCAAAAAATTGCCGGATTTCTCGCCGCCCTGAACAAGTTGGGCGGTCTGCGCCTGAAGTACCGCATCAGTGCTGAAAGCGAGGCCGGCGACGGCGCGCAGGACGCAGAGGGGCGCGCGCCCGCCCTGTTCGTCGAACTGGCCGGGCCTGACGTACCGCTTGTCACCCAGCACAACGGCGAGTTGTTGCTGGCCCTGGAGACCATCGCGGCGCAGATTCTGCGTCTCGATCCGCGCGAGGGCGACCTGGTGAGCTTCGATGCGGCCAACTTCAAGGCTCTGCGCGCGGCGGAGTTGCGCCTGACCGCCGAGACCACGGCGGAGAAGGTGCGCCGGAGCGGAATCCCCTTCGCCTTCCCGCCGATGAACAGCCGCGAGCGCCGCCAGATGCACATGGCCTTCCGGGGAATCGAAGGCGTGGAGACGGCCAGCAACGGCGAGGGCCAGGACCGCTTCCTCGCCGTCTATCCGGCGGGCAAGACGAATCTGCCTGTCGTCGCGCCGGTCAAGCCCAGGAGCTTTGGGGATCGCGGACGAGGCTCGGGAGATCGCGGACGGCCGCGGCGTTAAGTCCGATGGTTCTTGAAGAGCCGAGAGCTCAGATGGTTCCACGATCCCGACAAGAATGTGCTGAGCCTGACGCAGTTCTAAAAGAAAACGCACAGAAGCGGAATCCGGCGAGAAAGAGGGCTTTTCTGGCTAAGACGAGGCCCTTTTTGACTGAAAAGAGGCCAAAAAACGGGGTTTGCAGTTACTGATTCGTTAACATTACCAAAATTCAAACTGTTGATACAGTGCAGGTTACGAGCAATGGATAGGCAAATAAACTGAAAACCGCAGCGTTTTTTCACTTTTCTCCGGATTTTGGGGAGAAGAAACGGAGAAGATGGATGGGAAGAAGGGACTAGGGACTGAGGGACTAGGGACTAGGATTGCACGCGTTGGAGTTTGGAGGGTGGTCATAAAGGGCCTCGGATTTGTCACTGCTTTTATTGTGCGCGCTTTAGGGAAATAATCTGCAAGCCCTTGCGGACCTCATTCGACTGCGCTCAAGGCTGGCTCTGCGGCGGGGCCGGCGGTCCGCTCTTTGCTCGCGACTCGCGAGGGGTTCGTGGATTCCCAGGTGCGAAAATCCGGAGCGGCGGATTGGGGTTGATCGTCTCCCAAGTCTCAAAAATCGACAACTGGGCCACCAGGGGATCCAAGGGCTGTGGTACCGGGCGGAGTCGCGCCGTTACCAAGAGAGCACCTTTCAGGCGAAGAAATTGCAAAGATTCGCGAAATCAGAGATAATTCTGAGAACGCGAATGAGCGATCAATCAAAAATCGAGTGGACGGACGCCACATGGAATCCAGTTCGGGGCTGTACGAAGGTTAGCCCTGGCTGCAAGCATTGCTATGCCGAAACTTTCGCGGAACGCTTCAGGGGAGTTCCAGGCCACCCATATGAGCAGGGGTTCGACCTGCGCATAGTGTCATCAAAACTTGAGACACCCCTTGAATGGAAGCAGCCTCGCAGGATCTTTGTGAATTCAATGAGCGATCTGTTTCATGAGAAGGTCCCAGTAGCCTATATCCGCCAGGTCGCGCAGGTCATGAAAGCAGCCGATTGGCACACCTATCAGGTGCTCACAAAGAGGGCCAAACGTCTGAAAGGCCTGCTGAATAGTGAACTCTTCGAATTCTCGCACTTGTCGCATATTTGGTGGGGCGTCAGCGTTGAGAACAGGAAACACGGACTTCCTCGAATAGACGAACTACGGGAGGCTCCCGCAAGTGTGCGCTTCCTCTCGATTGAACCTTTGCTTGAGGACCTGGGGCCGATAGACCTCACCGGGATTTCCTGGGTTATTGTCGGCGGCGAAAGTGGCCCGGGCGCGCGTGAAATGAAGGGTGCTTGGGTCCGGTCAATCCGTGAGCAATGTCAAGACGCCGACGTGCCTTTCTTCTTTAAGCAGTGGGGAGGGGTGCGAAAACACGAAACTGGAAGGGAACTTGACGGTTTCACGTATGATGAACTGCCAATCCTTGCCACTGCCTAATTGAATCCAGAGCAAAATGAACGACGAGTATTCAGATCGCGAGCAGACCAGGATTAAGCATTTTGCCCTTCGAAAATACCTGGAGGCTGCGACTAGAATTATTGGCTCTTCTTGGAAGGGATTCTCATACGTTGATTGCTGCGCGGGACCGTGGGAGTCGCGGTCCTTGGATTTCAGCGATACCTCATTCGGCATAGCTGTTAAGGTTTTGAAAGAGTCGAAGGAATGGCTACATGGCCAGAATAAGAGTCCCAAATTCAAAGCGCTCCTGATTGAAAGAAGCGCGGGGCCGTACAAGCGGCTAGCCGCATTCGCTGAGAGCGCTAGCGATGGAAATGTCCAGGTCGGAGCTCGCAACTGGGATTTCAGGGAGCGGACTTCTGAGATTATCAGCTTCGTCACAAGCCAGCCATCATTCGCTTTCATCTTCGTCGATCCCAAAGGCTGGACACAAGCCGAGATTGATGCACTTGAACCGTTATTGCGGATCAATCCCGGAGAGGTTCTGATCAACCTCATGTCCTACCACATTTTGCGCTTTCTTCACGACGATGCGACCAATATGGAGAAGATTCTTGGTTCGGACTATCGAGAAATTCGATCTCTCAGCCACGAAGAAATCGAGGACGAGGTAGTTAAGCGGTATTGCGACTCGATTCGAAGGCAGGGAGGCTTTCGATATGTATGTTCACTTCCGGTGATGAAGCCGGATCAGGACGCTATCAACTTTTTTCTTATCTATGGGACGCGAAATGCAAAGGGTGTAGAAGTCTTCAAGCAGGTTGAACGACAGACGGAGCGAGAGACAGAGGTTGTACGGGCTAAACTGCAACAAGATAAACGTCCTATCCTCGATCTTTTCTCATCGGATGTTCTTTACAAACGCGAGGAACGATACCGAAAGCTGTCTGCTAGGAGTAAGAGCAATGCTAAGAAGGCGCTTGATTTGCTTATATCTGAACGCGGCAGTGTTCCCTACGAGGACTGCTGGGCTGAGGCTTTGCAATTTCCAACGGTCTATGAATCTGATTTACGTGAATGGCTGAAGGCAAGAGAAGACGCTGGATCAATCCGGGTTGATGGAAGAATTCGGCCCATCGAGGTATTGAAGAGGAAGAGTGGCCATGTGATCGTAGGTCAGTAGCTGTAATAGTGTCCGATCCGAGGCCAAGAAGCAACGAAGGCCGCCATTGTGCGGCCTTCGCTATTGCTGACTCGCCAGTCCGCTATGCGTTCAACTGCTCCTGGAGCTTGTTGAGGGTGCGATGCAGGTCCTTGTCGGCGCGGCGCTGCTCGTCGATCTTGGCGATCGAGTGCATGACCGTGGTGTGGTGCTTGTTGCCGAACTGGCGGCCGATCTCGGGCAGACTGGCCTCGGTCATCTGCTTGGCCAGGTACATGGCGATCTGGCGCGGCACCACTACGTTGCGGGAGTTGTTCTTCTGCTTCAGGTCGCTGACCCTCATGCCGAAGTTCTCGCTGACGGCGCGCTGAATGGCCTCGATGGTGATCTTGCGCACCTGCATGTCGATGAACTGCTTGAGGCACTGCTGGGTGGAGGCCATGGTGATTTCGAGGCGGTTGAGCTGGCACCATGCGATGAGACGCACCAGCGCGCCTTCCAGCTCGCGGACGTTGGTGCGGACGTTGGAGGCGACGAAGAGCGCCACGTCGGTGGGCAACTGCACCTGCTCGCTTTCGGCCTTCTTCTGCAGGATGGCGACCTTGGTCTCCAGATCGGGCGGCTGAATGTCGGCGATCAGGCCCCACTCGAAGCGCGAGCGCAGCCGGTCCTCGATCTCCGCCAGCTCCTTGGGCGGACGGTCGCTGGCGATGACGATCTGCTTCATGCTTTCGTGCAGCGCGTTGAAGGTGTGGAAGAACTCCTCCTGGGTGCGCTCCTTCTGGGCGATGAACTGAATGTCGTCGATGAGCAGGACATCGACGGTGCGGAAGCGGTCGCGGAAGCTGGTCATGCGGTCGTTGCGCAGCGAGGTGATCATCTCGTTGGTGAATTTTTCCGCCGAGGCGTAGCAGATGCTGGCCGAAGGCTGGCGGCGCTTCACCTCGTGGCCGATGGCGTGCATCAGGTGGGTCTTGCCCATGCCGACGCCGCCATAGAGGAAAAGCGGGTTATAGGCCCGGGAGGGGCGCTCGGCCACGGCCAGGGAGGCGGCCCGCGCAAACTGGTTGGCGTTGCCGATGACGAAGGCGTCGAAGGTGTAGCGGGGATTGAGCTGCGCGGCGGTGGACCAATCGAAGCGCGCCTGCTCCGGCGTGCGCGCCGGCGAAGGCGGCGGAGCGGTGGGCGCATGGGCGGACTGCGGCGGAAAACCGCCGTCCTCGCGCGGCTTGGGGATCGAGGGGTCTTCCTCGGCGGTGACGAAGCAGACGTCGTCCAACTCCAGCCCCTGCTGCTCGATCGCCTCCTGGATGAGGTCGCTGTATTTGTCCCCCAGGTGCTGAAACTCAGGCGAAGGCACGCGCACGAAGAGCGTTCGGCTGGCAACATGGCTGTAGCGGGTGGGCTTGAACCACGTATCGAAGGAAGGGCGATTCACCTTCTTTTCAAGGGCCGCGAGAATCTGGATCCAGGGATTGAGAGCCGTCGCCGGCGAAACTGCAAATGCCATTTTGCTGATCCTTGCCTATGCCGTCCGTTGCCTCCCGGTAAGGTTCATCCCCTGAATTTTGGCAATAAAACATCGGCGGCGGAAGGCGATGGTCCCTCCGCCTGCATGCTGCTTACCGACTGCCTGGTTGCCGCTGGTCGACCCCTGAAATTGATCTCGGGGCCGGGAATAAAACCGATTCCATGAGACGCTGGGTTACTTTCTTGGACGGTCCCAAGATTAGCACATTTTGGCGGCAATTAATCTCCCATTCTCATAACTTTTTTTCAGGCTGGCTGAGTTGCACAATTGGTGGTGAAAGTGGCTGGTAAGGTTACCAGAATGTCTGCCGACACTCCGGCGTAATAGCGCCAAACGTGGCCATTTAGGACCTGGAACTCCACAGCGCTCGCCGGTTTGCGGACGCAGATTCGAGCCCGGCGGGTTTCGGGCTGGATTCCTGGCTCAATCTAAGATACACTTAAAACTTGCCGTCAAGGCGCAGATTCTCTTCAGGATACAGGAGCGCATATTCATGCCCAAGCGCACGTTTCAACCCAATCGCCGCAAACGCGTGAAGACTCACGGCTTCCGCGCGCGGATGAAGACCAAGGCCGGCGCAGCGGTGCTGAGCCGCCGCCGCGCAGTCGGCCGCAAGCGCGTGGCCGTGAGCGCCGGCTTCCGCGACTAATCCTGGCCAGCGGTTCCGCCCCCGTTCTTTGTTGGAGCCGGAATGGGTTGCATACCGATGCCATTCCGGCCAACACCCCCACGGTGTTGCCATGACCACCGCATTTCAGCCGGACCAGCGCGAATCTCCCAGGCAATCGCTGATCGGGGCGCGCCTCAGCAAGCACGCGGATTATCAACGCGCCTATGCGGCCAGCCGCAAGCGCCAGTCGGCGTCGATGAGTTGGTTTCTTGCCCCGCAGGCGCCCTCGAGCGCCACATTCGAGGCTCCAAACGATCACCCCGTCGGCGAAGACCTGTCGCCCCACCCCAACAAGCAAAGATCGCTCGTTGGGGACCCCGAGTCGCCGGGGACCCCGATTGGCCCGCGCGTCGGCCTGACTGCGGGCAAGGTGCTCGGTAAGGCCCATGAGCGCAACCGCATCAAACGGCGGATGAGAGAGGCGCTACGCCGCCATGTGGAACTGCTTCCGGCAGGCTGCGATCTGATCCTCCATCCCCGCCGCGCGGTGCTGACCATGGAATTTGCGAAACTTGAGGGGGAGATTGTGCGTATCCTGAATCAGGCAAAGGCCGAGGCCGCACGCATGACCAAGGCCCATCCATCAGAAATCCTCGTCCCGCGCCTTCAAACCGGTGTTGACCAGCCGAAGGCGTCCGCGCAACCGCAGGCAGCCGCACCGCAGGCGCTATGACCTACATTCTACTCGCCATGCTCGATTTCTATCGCCGCTGGATCTCTCCGGCGCTTCATGCGCTGAGCCCCGGCGGCGGGTGCAAGTACCTGCCCACCTGCTCGGAGTACGCCTCGATCGCCATCGCCAATCACGGACCGCTGCGCGGCGTCTGGCTCGCGTCGTGGAGGCTCCTTCGCTGCCATCCGTTCACTCGTGGCGGCCTCGATCCCGTGCCTCCGCCTCCGGCTACAAGCCATTTCCATCCCAAACCATTACCATAGGAAGAGCGGCGCCGACGGCGCGGCCGCTTAACGAACAGGAAGCAAAAATTGGCAGAATTTCGTAATCCCAATCTTCAGTCGCCCGGCGGCGACGGCGGCGGCAGCGGCGGCGATATGCGCGGCATGATAGCGGTCATGCTGCTGGTGGTGCTGGTAGTCTTCGGTTTCGATTACTTCAAGCCCAAGCAGCCGGCGACGACGGCTCCCACCGCCCAAACCCAGAGCCAGCCGCAACAGCAGACAGCGCAGCAGGCCGCCGGCCAGACTGCAACCCCAGGTGAGCCGGCCCAGCCGCAGTCGGCCACCGCCTCTGTCCAGGCGCCCGCTGCTACCCCGTCCATCGCCGCCACTGAGGTGACGGAGACGACGGTCGAGAACGGCAATTTGAGGATCGTTCTCACCAACCAGGGCGCGCAGGCGAAGCACTGGGTTCTGCTGGGGAAACAATACAAGGACCACCCGGACCCCGGCGGCCGCCAGCTTGATCTGGTCAACGCAAAAACCGCCGCTTTCGGGCTGCCGCTCTCGCTGTTCACGTACGAGCCGGATCTGACCAAGCAGTTGAATTCAGCTCTGTATCAGGTTTCGGTTTCCGGCGCTGCCGCGTCCGACGGCGTTCTCAAGGCTCCCTGTTCGGTGAGCTTTCACTACGCCGGGAACGGCCTGGATGTGGTGAAGACCTTCCGCTTCGACGCGAGCTACGTGGTTACGTCCGAGGTTGAAGTGCGGCGCAATGGCATTCCGGTGCGCGCTCTTCTGGCCTGGCCCGGCGGTCTCGGCGACCAGAACGACGCCATTCAATTCGCAACGGGCAAGTTTGCCTGGTCGCTGAGCGGCAAGGACGACTCGTTCGACGCCAAGAAGCTCAGCGGTAACGCCACCTTCGATCTGCCTTACGACTACGCGGCGGTCATCGATCTCTATTTTGGCGCGGCCTTTCTGCCCGACTCGCCCGCCAGCACGACAGTGGTCACGCTGCACAACGCCATCGAACTTCCCAGCGATCCGAGCGACCCCAACAGCCAGAAGAGGCCCGCCGACGTGATTGGCCTAGCCATGGGCGACACCAGCGGGATCACCCACTTGCGGCTCTTCGCCGGACCGAAGGAGACTGACCTGCTGAAGACCATCCACGCGACCGGCGTGAATGGCAAGCCTGACGGGCCCTCGCTCGAGCCGCTGATCCAGTTCGGCTGGCTCACCGTCATTGCCAAGCCGCTTTACCTGGCTTTGCGCTTTCTGCGCGGCTGGCTTGGCCCGGGCGCCTACAACTGGGGCTGGGCTATCATCATCGTCACGGTGATCTTCAACCTCATCATGCTGCCCACGCGCTTCATGATGTTGAAATCCTCGTGGAAGATGATGCGCATCCAACCCAAGGTCGAGGCCATCAAGAATCGCTACAAGAATCTCAAGGCGACCGATCCCAAGCGGGCCGAGATGCAGACCGAGATGATGGCCCTCTACAAGGCCGAGGGCGTGAATATGTACGGCAGTTGCCTGCCCATGCTCATCCAGATGCCTTTGTTCTTTGCCTACTATCGCGTGCTGATCAACGCCGTCGAATTGCGCCAGGCCCATTGGTTCTGGCTCACCGACCTCTCCGCGCCGGATCCTTTGTATATTTTGTTCATCATAATCATCGTTCTTATGCCCATTACCCAGCTCATCACACCATCGCCGGGCATGGAGCGCAGCCAGCGGATCATGATGGCCTTCATGATGCCGATCATGATGGGATTCATTCTGCTCCGCTTGCCCTCCGGCCTGGCGCTTTACTGGGCTACCGGCAACATTATCAATCTGTCTATCCAGATCGGGATCAACCAAACCAGCATGGGCAAGGATATGCACGCCATCGCCGCCAAAAAGGCCGCCAGGAAACCTGGCGCCCCCGGACCCATTCAGAAAAAGCGGTAGAAAGATCGCCGCGCGGAAGGAAGCCCGGGCAATTGCATGAACAGCGGTGAAGGCCTAATCGGAGATCGAGCCGCCCCTACGGGGCTGGAGCTTGCAATTGGGACGCCTTCCCAGGGTTTCACCCTGGGCTATTTTCGCGCCTCCCTACGGGAGGAGGGGCGGTGGTTGAACGGCGGTGAACCAGGGAGTGAACCTGTTTTGCCAACAATATGCGTTCATGCGATTGCTCTGGGGAGGAACCCCGGGCAAGGCCGGCTTGAGCGGGGTTTCTCTTTGTCCGGCACAAGAGCCTGAAGCAATGGCAGAATAGACGTATGCCTCCGACTGACCCAACCCCGGCTGCCCCGATTGTGCTGAGCGCTGCCCAGGCTCGCGTCCTGGGCGCGCTGGTTGAAAAAGAAGTCACCACGCCGGAGTACTATCCGCTCTCGCTGAACGCGCTCATCAATGCCTGCAATCAGCGGTCGAACCGCGAGCCGGTGATGGACCTGGACGAGGAGGACGTTCGCCTGGCGCTGCGTCTACTGGAAGAGAAGCGGCTGGCGGGGCGGGCGCGCGGGGCCGAGGGCCGCGTCACCAAGTACGAGCACTGGCTGGGCGAGGTCTTCAACTTCACGCGCGCGGAGACGGCGCTGGTCTGCGTGCTTCTGCTGCGCGGGCCGCAGACGCCCGGCGAGTTGCGTGGGCGGACTGAGAGATTACATCGCTTCGACGAGATCTCCGAGGTGCTGGCCGCGCTGCAAAAGCTGATGGAGCGCGAGCCGCCGCTGGCGGCAGTTCTGCCGCGCCAGCCGGGGACCAAGGAGTCGCGCTTTGCGCATCTGCTCTCCGGGCCGGTGGAGTCGGTTGCGGCTGGCTTTGCCGCTGAGCCTGCATCTGCGCGCCGCGAGGCCGGGGACGATGCTGGCCACGAGGAGCGAATCGCGCAGTTGGAGGCGACGGTCGCGGAGTTGCGCCAGGAAGTGGCCGCGCTGCGGCAGAAGATCGACAATCTATTTGGAAATTAATTGGGTCGAGGCGCGTTTTCGCCGAGTGGAATCCACTCATTCCGTGTTCAAGGGAGATAGAAAGGGGGCAAAACCATGCTGAAAGTTAGTTTAGCTGCAGCGTGCCTTGGATTTCAAATGATGCTGCCCACAACCGTAGCCTTGCTAGCGCAGACAATAGCTCCCGCAGCACCGCTGCCATCGCAAATCCTCACCGCAAAGAAGGTTTTCATCTCCAATACTGGCGGCGGGTTCGATTCCAAAGTTTGGAGCGGGGGGCCTGATCGAATTTACAACGAGTTTTATGCGGCCATGAAGAGTGGGGGGCCATATGAGCTTGTGCCTGCTCCCGCCGATGCCGATCTGGTTCTCGACGTTAATGTAATTCCTAATTCGGTCGTTTGGCAGTTCCGACTTCAGGTACTGGATCCGAAGACGCGAATTGTGCTATGGACGCGATACGAGCCGCTTATGATAACCGTTTCGCAAAAGACTCGGGACAAGAATTTCGACGACACAATCAACAAACTCGTCGACGATCTGAAGGCGCTGACCGCCCAGACTGTGGCCGCTGCGAAGTAGCCGGAACAAGACGGCGCTAAATCCGGTTCTAAATCAACTCGTAGCCCGCGAACCAGTAGCCAATCTCGAAGGCCGCGGTCTCTTCGGCGTCGGAGCCGTGGATGGCGTTCTCCTGAATCGAGCCGGCATACTTCTTGCGAATGGTCCCTGGATCGGCGTTGGCAGGGTTGGTTGCGCCCATCAGCTTGCGCAGATCGGCGATGGCGTTCTCCTTTTCAAGAACCATCAGGACCAGCGGACCGGAGGACATGAACTCGCAAAGCCCGTCGAAGAAGGGCTTGCCGGCGTGGACGGCATAAAAGCCCTTGGCCTGTTCCTTGGAAATCGATTGCTTTTTGATGGCCGCGATCTGGAAGCCGGCTCGCTCGATCTCGGCCAGGATGGCGCCGGTAAAGCATTTGCGGACCGCGTCCGGCTTGATGATGCTGAAGGTGCGCTGCGCCACGGGGTTCTGCTCCTGAAGGGGAATTCTCTCTGCCTTTCCATTGTAATTGCCGAACAGATGAGGAAGGCTGCCGTGCCAGGGCCGAATCTGGTAAAGTTTCGGCATGTTCCGCTTCGCCGTTGCACGCTATTGCTCTCTCTTTGTAGCAGCCTGTGCCGCCGGGTTCATGGCTGTTACCGCACTGAGCCTGTCCGGCCAAACTCCCGCGCCTGCTGCGCACGCTCCCGCGCCGCCCGCCGCGACGCCGGAGTTGCGTGTCTTCGATCCCTCGCTGATCGACAAGACCGTGGACCCCTGCGAGAATTTTTACCGCTACAGTTGCAATGGCTGGTTCAAGCGCAACCCGTTGCCCGCCGATCAGACTTCCTATGGCCGCTTTACGGAGCTTGCTGAGCTGAACCGGCTGCACCTGAGGCAGATTCTGGAAGAAGCCGCCGCGCCCAAGGCCACGCGTTCGGCCAACGAGCAGAAGATTGGCGACGAGTACGCGAGTTGCATGGACACGGCCGAGGTGAACAAACTGGGGCTGACGCCGCTCCAGCCGGAGCTGGACAGGATTGCCGCTCTCAAGAGAGCGGCGGATTTGCCCGCGCTCGTGGCGCATCTTCATGGCATTGGGGTGAACGCGTTCTTCAGTTTGGGATCGAGCCCGGATTTTGCCAATGCCAATTCGGTGATCAGCTTCTATGGATCGGGCGGGCTGGGCTTGCCGGAGCGCGATTACTACACGCGGACCGATGCGAAATCCGTGGAGCAGCGGCAGCAGTACGTGGCCCATGTACACAATATCTTCGTGCTGGCCGGCAAGCCGGAGGCACAGGCCGCCAAGGATGCCGCCACGGTGCTGGCCATCGAGACCCGGCTTGCCAAGGCCACGCTCACCATTACCGAGCAGCGCGACCCGCAAAATCTGAATCACCCGACCGATGTGGCCGGGTTTTCCAAGGAGTTGACGCACTTTTCGCTGAACGATTACGTAACCGCTGTTCATGCGCCCGCGGCCGGGAAGGCGAACGACATGGAGCCGAAGTTCTTTGCCGAGTTCAACGCGTTGGCGGCCGATACGCCGATCGACGAGATCAAGACTTACCTGCGCTGGCAACTGCTTCATGCCTACGCCGGGACCAGCCTGCCGGAGAGCTTCGACCGGGAGAACTGGAATTTCTACTCGCACACGCTGAATGGCGCGGAGCAGCAACAGGAGCGATGGAAACGGTGCACGAGGCGCGTGGATGAAGAGTTAGGCGAGGCGCTGGGCCAGGTCTACGTGGCGCGCTACTTTCCGCCGGAGGCGAAGCAGCGGACCCTGGAGATGACGCTGGCTATCGAGCGGACGATGGGTAAGGAGATCGACGGGCTGGACTGGATGAGCGCCGCAACCAAAGTGAAGGCCAAGGAAAAGCTCCATGCGGTGATGAACAAGATCGGCTATCCGGAGAAGTGGCGGGACTACTCGAAGCTGGAGATCGTGCGCGGCGATGCGCTGGGCAACCAGATGCGGGCGCGGGAGTTCGAGGTGGCGCGCGACCTGGCCAAGATCGGCAAGCCGGTAGACAAGCACGAGTGGGAGATGACACCGCCCACGGTGAACGCCTACTACGATCCGCAGATGAATAACGTGAACTTTCCCGCCGGCATTCTGCAGCCGCCGTTCTATAGCGAGAAGGAGGACGACGCGGCCAACTACGGCGACACGGGCGCGACGATCGGCCACGAGCTGACCCACGGCTTCGACGATCAGGGAAGGCAGTTCGACAAGGATGGAAACCTGCTGAACTGGTGGACCAAGGACGACGAAGACAAATTCAATGCTCGCGCCGATTGCACGGTGAAGCAGTATGACACCATCGAAGCAGTGCCGGGAGTTCACCTGAACGGCAAGCTGACGGAGGGCGAGAACCTGGCCGACCTTGGCGGCTTGTGGCTGGCGTGGCTGGCCTGGCTGGAGAAGGCGCAGGCCGCGCGCGTGGATATGACCGCGACCAAGGACGGCTATACGCCCGACCAGCGCTTCTGGATCGCATACGCGCAGGGCTGGTGCACGCAGACGCGGCCCGAGCAGTTGCGCACCCAGGCACAGACCGATCCGCATGCGCCGGACGAAGACCGCGCCAACACCGTGCTGACCAATCTGCCGGAGTTTGCCAAGAGCTTCAGTTGCAAGAAGACGGCGGCGATGGTGGCGCCCAAGCCTTGCCGGGTGTGGTGAGAGACGCCGAGAACGGCAAATGGCCTCTCCATCGCGAGAGGCCATTCAAGCATAGATCATACAAAGCCTTGATTCTATAGCAGATAAATGCACGCCTGAAGTGGAGCCGAAGATCGGACTTGAACCGATGACCTGCTGATTACGAATCAGCTGCTCTACCAACTGAGCTACTTCGGCCTGCCTTTCAGATTGTATCGTTGCGCGCGCCTGCGGTAAAGAGCCGCGCTGAAGTCCGTGCTGTCGGCATTTTGCGGCTTGTTCATGCGACCAGGAGTACCTGAGCTATGCCAGGTTGATTCCTATGTCTGAAAGACGAGACCCGATGATCCTGCTACCACCGGATTTGTTCAAGCATTTTGCTAAGCCGCATTCCCTTTGCAGGATTGATCGACTTTATAAATCCAACGCGTCCCTTGAGATGCGACTGGAAGGCAGGATGTGCGGCGCGGTTCTGGCTGTCAGGTCCGTGGCGGATGCAATTGGTGAGAATCGCCTTCAGGTTATCGACCTCCGCGCGCGCCACGTTCATGCGCTGATTGGTGACAATGCCCGCGAGGTGTTGCCGAACGCCTTGGCGCATAACGCGGGTCTTGTGGTGATTGACGTTGAATCCCTCTTCGAGAAGGATTGCCGCCGCGTGCGTCTTGAACCGCTCCACACTCCTGTCAAAGACTTCATCGCCGGAAAACGCAAGGTCGTGGGCATAGCGCGTGTATTGGGCGCCCGCCGATTGCGCCAATCCGGTCAGCCGGCAATCGACGCGATACGCGCAGAGATTGGCAAGTGCGGGCGAAGTCGGCGCTCCCTGCGGCAGGTGCGGCCGGGAATACAAGGCGCGAGCTTCCCGCAGCAAAGTGCTGTCAATATCCGGCTCTTTATCTAGGTCGAGCCGGACGGCGTTCGTACACAATCCGCCGAGCAGATCGGCAACTGATTCCGGATAGCCCGCAGTGCGAAAGAATGTCTGAATCCTCCGAGCGGCCAGGGATGGAAAGAAGTCCTGCAAGTCCATTCGCAGGACGACGCGCCGGGCCACATGCGGAGCGGCGAAGGTCTTGATCGAACGCTCTTTGACAAATCCATGCGCCGCCGGATGAGCCGGAATGAGATCGAGAATTCCGGATAGAACCTGTCTTTGTATTTCCTTGAGGCGAGGCTTTGGGGCTTCGATCAGTCGTATCTTGCCGGATTTCTTGGTCAGCAGACGGTAATGATAGTGAGTGAGACGAGCATCGCATCTCTTGGATTGAAGGCCCTTGAGGTCGGCGAACCATTCCAGTTCTCCCACGTTGAGGCGCAGCCAGGCGGCCAATGCTCCCACGGATTCGATCACGGGAAGATTCCAGCTCCTGGCCGCCGCTATGGGCTGCATCCGCTGCGGCTCGGTCAGCCATTCCTCGACTGAAAGCCTGTCGAAATGCCTGCTCCATGCGCGTTTGAAGCCTGAATCGTCTAGAAGGAAACGAACTACATCCCGATGCTTGGGGCGTACACCGTCTCCGAAGGCCTGCCGGTATCGCTGCGCAACCGGGCCGAGCCAACGCCACTGCCTGCCAAGGGTCCGGCCTGAGCGGCTCAGGATCCCTTCGACGGACTGTTCGCCTGCGAGAAACGACCGGGCCAGCACGGTCACAAGCGACGGATTGGGAGCTCTGCGGAACAGCGGAATGCTCCAACGGTCTGACCTTGCGTGAGCTGGTCTGCGCAACCGCGCAGCGAGGCTCACGCGATGGAAGCCCAGGTTTTCACAGTTCCCTGGGGTAACCCCAGAGAGGCCGGGATCGAGCCGAAGCCGCGATCCACGCCTTGCTTGGAGCATTCCACTGTCGAAAAGATAATAGCAGAGTGGCAGATTTACCAAAGAGAAGCTTGGACCGGTCAATTCGGGATTAGGAAAGCAACGGCAAGAGGCAACCGCAGGTCCTTCGGCTTCGCTGCGCTCCGCTCAGGATGACAGCTTAGTGGTGATGCGGGAAGGTTACTCCGCGTTATCGATCTGCGCGCGTTGCAACTTGTCGGAGTAATCGACGTACACCGCCTTCCATGTCGAGAAGAAGTCGATCGATCCCAAGCCTTCGCGGTGACCGTTGCCGGTCTGCTTTACGCCGCCAAAGGGCAGATGAACCTCCGCGCCGATCGTAGGGGCGTTGATGTATGTGATGCCGGACTCCAGGTCGCGGATGGCGGCGAAGGCGCGGTTCACATCCTTGGTGTAGAGCGCGGTCGAGAGGCCGTAGTCGATGGAGTTGGCGATCTCGATGGCTTGCTCGAAAGTCTCGAATTCGATGAGGCTGACCACCGGGCCGAAGACCTCCTCGCGGGCGATGCGCATGGCCGGCGTCACGCCGCCGAAGACCGTCGGCGCAAAGAAGGTGCCATGAGCATAGGCGCCCTCGGTGAGTGCGTGGCCGCCGGTCAGCAACTTCGCCCCCTCGGCCAGAGCTGTCTCCACATACTTTGCCGAGGTTTCAATCTGGCTGGGATTGACCTGCGGACCGACCTCGACCGACTCGTCCAGCCCGTTGCCAACTTTGAGCTTGGCGGCCCGCGCGACGAACTCGGTGGTAAATTTGTCAGCGATGCCTTTTTGGAGGAGGATGCGGCTGGTGGCCGTACAGCGCTGGCCGGTGGTGCCGAATGCGCCCCAGAGCGCGCCGTCCAAGGCCAGTTCCAGATTGGCGTCGTCGAGGACGATCTGCGCATTCTTGCCGCCCATCTCGAGCGAGACCGGTTTGCACGCAATCGCGGCGCGCTGCGCAACTAGCGAACCCACCGCGCTCGATCCGGTAAAGCTGATGGCGCGCACGTCGGGGTGCTCGACCAGCGCCTTGCCCACGGCCGGTCCGGTTCCGGCAACGATGTTGATCACCCCCGGCGGCAGGCCGGCATCGACCAGCGCCTGCACCAGATTGTAGGTCGAGAGTGGCGTGTCGGTGGCTGGCTTGATGACGCAGGTGTTGCCGCAAACCAGCGCCGGGAAGAGCTTCCAACTCGGGATCGCCATGGGAAAATTCCACGGCGTAATCAGCCCCACCACGCCCACCGGCATGCGGACGCTCATGGCAAACTTGTCGGGCAGCTCGGAGGGCGTGGTCTGGCCGAAGAGACGCCGTCCTTCGCCGGCCACATAGAAGGCCTCGTCGATGGCCTCCTGAACATCCCCGCGCGTCTCGGCCAGGACTTTGCCCATCTCGCGAGTCATCTCGCGTGCGTACTGCTCTTTGCGCTCCTTGAGCAGCAGGCCGGCGCGAACCAGAATTTCGGCCCGCTTGGGCGCGGGAACCAGTCGCCACCAGGCAAAGGCCTTCTTAGCTGCGGCTACCCCCAGCGCCACATCCTCGGCGTGGGACGACGGAAACGCGCCGACGACATCAGTGTGGTCGGCGGGGTTCAGGTTGAGGATTGTCTTGCCACTCACGGCGGGTAGCCATTTGCCGCCAATCAGATTGTGAAACGTGGGATAAGTCATGGAGAGACCTCAAAAGATGATGAAGACCGGAGCCGACGGACGGAGCCGTGGCAAACCGGGAGACAACTGAGTTTACCGCAAACCGACGAAGACAATCTCACAAAATTTCCCGTGGGAACTTCCATGGATTGGTGTATACAATCAAGATGTTGCATCGCGCAACCCAGAAAATCCCCTTCTGGTTCCCGCACCTGAATCTGGTCCCCGCACATCAAAAGGAGAGTCCCCATGAAGCTTTACCGCATTGCCATCGCAGGAGCGAGCCTCTTTCTCTGCGCGGCTTCCCTTCACGCGCTTCCTGCACATACCTGGGTTTCGGCCAATGGCAGCGATGCCAACACCGGGACTGCCGTCAGCCCATACGCCGACTTTGCCACGGCTGTGGCCAACACCGCCCCCGGTGGCATTGTCTCGGTGATGGGCCCCGGCGACTACGGACCCGTTACCATCACCCAATCGGTCACCATCGATGGCACCGGCGGAGGCAGCATCGGCTTTGCCGGCGACGGCGAAGCCATCTACATCGATGCCGGCGCGGCGGCCAACATCGTCCTGCGCAACTTGACCATTGACGGCGGCGGCACGGGCTCGGACGCCATCTTCATTGCCAGCGCCGGGACCACCAACATCATCAATGTGGTCATCGACGGCTGCCACCTGGAAGGCTTTACACAGATCGGCATTGGCCTGGGCAGCGAATCCCCGATGTATGTGACCGTCAAAAACACCACCATCCAGGGCGGGCAACTGGGCGTGCGCACCTTTCAGAACGGCACCACTGCGCCGATTACCAACAACGATCACGTAACGCTAGATCATGTCACCATTCAGGGCACCACTGTCTCAGGCGTTTTCACCCGCAACGGCAACGTGGACATCAGCAACTCGACCATCTCGGGAAGCGCCGGGGCGGGCGCGACGGGGATCGAAGCAGATACCTATGCCACACTCAATGTGCAGAGCACCATGATCACCAGCAATACCGATGGCGTCTGCATCTATACCAACTCCACGGCTATCCTCGGCACCAGCACAGTCGTTGCCGACAACGTCACCAACAATGAGGCCTGCGGCGGGGCGGTCCAAGGAATGGCGGGCGCCGGGCCGTCCCCCAAGCTATAAGCACCATCCTCGGCGGGGAAATCTCTGCGCTTCGGGCCTGTGACCGGGAAATGCTGAAAAAGTGACCGGGGACGCGGCGGGGCCGGTTGGCTCAATCGCTTCGCGCGGGCGTGCCGCCCGGCCTATCATATGGACAGGAACCTTGGCTGCAAATACGTCGCCGGCCTGCTGGCCGTACAATAAGCCTTGAGGTAATATCGGTTTCCCAATGTCATTGAATGGTTATCCATCGCGCTCCACGCGGTCGCACGGCATTCGTTCGCTGTTCAGCATGTTTTCCAGCGACCTGGCCATCGATCTGGGCACCGCCAACACGCTGGTCTTCGCGGCCGGCAAGGGCATCGTCGTGAACGAGCCCTCCATCGTGGCCATCAACAAGAACACCGGCGAGGTGGAAGCCGTGGGCAAGGAGGCCAAGGAGATGCTAGGCCGCACCCCCGGCAACATCGTGGCCATCAAGCCCATGAAGGACGGCGTGATCGCCGACTTCAAAGTCACCGAGAAGATGCTCAATTACTTTATCCATAAGGCGCACAACCGCAAGATGCTGGTGCATCCGCGGATCGTCATCGGCGTGCCATCGGAGATCACGCAGGTGGAAAAGCGCGCGGTCGAGGACTCGGCCTACCGCGCCAAGGCCAGCGAGGTCTATCTCGTCGAGCAGGCGATGGTGGCGGCTATCGGCGCCGGTCTGCCGATCACCGAGCCGGGCGGCAACATGGTGGTGGACATCGGCGGGGGGACGACGGACATCGCAGTCATCTCGCTGTCTGGAATTGTTTACTCGCGCTCGGTGCGCATGGCCGGCAACCAGATGGACGAAGCGATTACCAACTATCTGAAGCGCAAGTACAATCTGCTGATCGGCGAGCGGACCGCCGAGGCGATTAAAATCGAGATCGGCTCGGCCTTCCCACTGGACAAGCCGCTGACGATGGAGATCAAGGGGCGCAACCTGATCGAGGGCGTTCCCAAGAGCATCACCATCGACGACAGCGAGATTCGCGAGGCTCTGGGCGAGTGCATCGCGGTGATCATGAACGCCATTCGCGTGGCGCTGGAGCGCACGCCGCCGGAGCTGTCTGCTGATATCAGCGAACTGGCGGAGGCGCGCTCATTAAAAATCTCGACAAGCGCATCCGCGAGGAGACCGGGCTGCCTGTCTCTGTGGCCGACGATCCGCTGGCCTCGGTGGTGCTGGGAACGGGCAAGATGCTCTCCGACTTCAAGCTGCTGCGCAAAATCAAGATCGACTAGCAGTGGTCAGAGATCATTTCCCACTCCGACGCGGGAGCAGGTTCTGAAAGGGCAGACTCTTCGCCTGCCTTGAGCTTGTCGAAGGGTGCCATAAGGAACCTCCGATTAAGTTCGGCTACACGTTGGGCGCTCCGACAGGGGCTAAAGCCCGCGTTCATTTTGCCGCACTTCCGGCACGACTAAAGTCGCGCCCTGATACAAAACCGACTTAGTCAGAGATTCCTTAGCCCATGAAGGATGATTTTCCAAGAATCTCGGACCTATCAAGGACTTCCTGGTTCTCCCCTTCGAGCCGGGCCTCGTGCGTCTCAATTCCATCGATCCCGTCCAGCGTAAGTGCAGTGTGCGCGGCGTTGAATTGCAGCCCGGAACGGTCTTGGACGTAAACCGGCGCATCTTCACGCAGGGGAAGAATCTTCAGCAGCAACTCCTGCTGGTAAGCAGCAGCTCCAAAGCGGCGGAGGCCGATTTCAAAGGGGCGGGCATGATAAAAATCATCCGCAATCAATTTGCCGCCGAGATAAGCGCGCGCCACGTCGCCGGTATAGCGAACGCGCAGGCGCAGATCGCGGCTAGGATCAACTCCCGCAGGCAAACGCACACGCCAGACGGCTGCCTGCTCGAAGTCTGCATCCGTGGGCTGCATTGCCATGCCCTGCTGGCGGCCGGGAATCGAAGGGGCAATCGGAACGGTGCGGGCCGGGCCGGCGGGCTGGAGTGGTTCAACAGTGGCGCGCAGCGTCGCAACAGGCTTGAGGCGCGGCGTAAATCGGCGGAAGAGGCCGTCCTCTTTGGCCTCCAGCTTGCCGTGACCATCGGTCAGGTTTCGCGGCGCGGGCAAGATCCCGATGGAACAATCGGCAGGGTCCTCCGTGCGGAGCCGCAATGCAGGACCGTCGAGCAGCAGCGCCGCGCGAGTCAGGAAGAGGCGCTCCTGGCCCAGCCATTGGCCCTTCCAAAGCGTAAGCGAAGTGTCCTCATCGAGCAGGAGAATGACGTGCTGCTTGCCATCCTTGCCCTCCAGGCGGATGGCCGCGCCCAGTCCGGGGCGCAGGTTGCGCAGATGAATCCGCTCGTTCTCCAGCACCGATTCGCCGGTAGATGAATCGAGCTTGGCGGTCTTTCCGTCGAAGACGAACTCCGCGAGGATTCTCGCTGTCTGCTTGAAGACGGTGGTGCGCGTATTCCGATCGTCAACGTGGCATATGGGCTGAGCTGTCGCATAGATCAGCTTTAACCCGCCGAGATCCAGATTGAGCGGCCAGAAGAAGCGGCAATCATCGGGAACCGTGACCGGCGTCGAGGGCACGATCAGCTCCCCGCCAGCGAGTTCGATCTGAAATTGGACGTTTTCCAGCTTGGGCTGTGGCAGCAAGCGTTGATAATTGCTGACAAAGAGATAGCCGCTCTGTCCATCGGAGCGCATCGCCCAGTTGAGCGGGCCGCTCACGGCGGGCATCCGCGGCGTCATGCCGGCAAGTCCGGGACCGAATTCCTGCAAGAACAGGCCGAGCAGGCGCAGCCAGTGATAATGCTGGCGCTCTTGGCCGAATTCACCGATAGGCGCCTGGAAATCGTAATTCTTGACCGGCAGATCGTTCCAGTAATTGGTGGCCTGCGTCTCGTTCAGGTAGGTCAACTTGCCGTCGGGATTCTCGCCGCCGTGATACATATAGAAACCGAGGAGATTTGCGCCCGATCCGAGCCGGCAGAGCGCCAGGGACTCGGTATCTTGCGGAAACATGAAGACGCGGCGATGATAACTGGGCGTCATGCCTCCGCCGAGCTCGCAAGTAAAGACAGGATATGCGCTGGCGCTCTTTGGCGCGGCGCCGGCGGCAGCGGCTCCCACTGCGCCCATTGCAGCCGCATTCCTGTTCCGTGGACTGAAAAACCGGAAGACTCCCGGATAACCGCCCAGCATGGCCTTGGTTGACCGGTCCCAAAAGCCATCGGCATAGGCGCCGGAGAAGGGCAGGATCTCGCCGTAGGGCGCCGCGTCGCCCCCGCCCCATCCGGTGCAGGTATAGAGCGGGAGGTCCATGCCTGCCTCGCGAGCCATCTGCTTCAGAGTCATCAGGTGCTGGTTGGGGCCGCTGTATTCATTCTCCAACTGAATGGCGATCACCGGCCCGCCATCCTTCCATTGCAGCCCATTCATCTGCTGAGAGATCTGCTCGTAGAGCTTCTTGACGTAGCCGAGATAGCCGGGATTGTCGCGGCGCAACTCGAACTCATGCGCATCGCCCTTCTTTTGCAGCCAATCGGGAAAGCCGCCATTGCGCACCTCGCCGTGGCACCAGGGACCGATGCGCAGCAGCACATTCAGATCGGCCTTCCGGCAGCTTTCGAGGAACGCGCGCAGGTTGCGCCGGCCGCTCCAATCCCACTGGCCCTCGACCTCTTCATGGTGAATCCAGAAAATATAAGTGGCCACGATGCTGACTCCGCCGGCCTTCATCTTGAGCAGCTCGTCCTGCCACTCTGTCTCCGGGCAGCGCGCAAAGTGGAACTCGCCGGAGATGGGCAGCCAGGGCTGGCCGTCGCGCAGCAGATTGCGGCTGTTCACCGTGAGCGTGTGGCCGCCGGGAGCGGTTGCCGTGCCCATGTGAAAGCCCGCCGTCTCCGCTGCCGGCGGGCGCTCCGATGCGTCCAGCGACAACGCCGCGGCCGGGGCAGAAGAGCTGGTTTCAGACCCCAGGGAGTGAAGCAAAGGAAGGGCTGTTGCGGCGCCGGCGAACCATGCGGATTTCTGAATGAAAGAGCGGCGCGAGAGGTAATTTTTCACAGAACGAAATATATCACTTCGGTGTGGGGCCGATTCCAAGCACTACTTCACCGCCGCCGCCCGCCATCGCGCCCTATACCAAAGTACGATGGCCGAGAACGCGGCAAGCTGCAAGCCGCGATAGCCGTCAGTATACTGGTATCACTCTTGCTCCCTGTGTCGATCTGCCCCGCAGCTTGAGTTCTCGCCATGGAATCGTTCTTTGTCCGCTATCGGAATCTGCTGGTGCTGCTAGCCATCCTGCTAGCACAGATCATCGGCCTGGCCGTGCAGGTGCGCCGCACCGACAGCGGGCGCGACTCGCTGGACGCGCCGGACCCAGCGGGCGTGCGGCTGATCCGGCTGTGGGGGAATGCGGTCATCACGCCACCGGAGGAACTGGCTCACGGCGCCAAGCTAGCCGCGATGGGCCTGTGGCAAAACTACCTCGACCTGCGCCACACCCGCGAGCAGAACCTGGATTTGCAGAAGACCATCGACCGCCTCCGCCTGGAGCAGGCGGCTCTGCTGGAAGACGCCCGCCAGGGCGAGCGCTTGCAGGCGCTGGTTAATTTTCAGCAGAAATACATCTATAAGACGCTGGCGGCGCAGGCCGTCGGTTCCAGCGGAACCGACCAGTCGCGCGTTTTCTACATCGACAAGGGAAAGGACTACGGCCTTCAGCCGGATATGGCCGTCATAACCGCGGATGGAATTGTGGGCAAGGTGCGCGAGGTCTTTTCCGGCTCGGCGCAGGTGCTGGCCATCAACGACCAGACCAGCGGCGCGGGGGTGATTCTGGAGACGACGCGGATTCGCGGCATTCTGCGCGGCAACGCCGCCGGCCGTCTGCAGATCGTGGGCATCCTGGCCGACCAGCGCATTCAACCGGGCGAGAAGGTGCTCACCGCCGGGGGCGACCAGATCTTTCCTCGGGGGCTGCCGGTGGGCGTAGTCGAAAGGGTCGTCCGCGACCCCGAGCGCGACTCGTTCATCAATGTGATTGTCAAACCCGCGGCTCACCTCGACCGGCTGGACGAGGTGCTGGTGATTACTTCGACCGAGCCGCGCTTACCGGCCGACCAGCAGCAGGACATGGCAGCCAGCGAGGCGCTGAAGGGCGGGGAGGCAGCGGCCATTGCGGCAGCCAATAGGGAGCAGCAAAAGGCCTCCCAGATCATGGCGGAAAGGCTGCCGGGACTGATCGATCCCAATGCGCCGGCGCCGAATCCTGGGGCAACGCCGGGGCCCGGAGAGAATCCTGCCACACCCGCAACCCCATCCGCACCACCGGCGCCCAAGCTGCTCCAACCGCTGCATCCGGACCGCTTTACGCCGGGGGAAACGGCTGCGCCGCCGCCTGGGGGCGAGGAAGGCCCCGTGCCCGCTGACCAGGAGAACAAGCCGGTTCCCGAGCCCGGAGCCGCGCCGGACGCCAGGTCCGGCCCGCCAGCCAACTCCCAGGCGGTTCCTTCAGGGAGGAATCCATAGCTATGGACGTATTGGGCCCAATGCACCGCCGGGAACTGGGGATTCGCAGTTATCCGCTGCTGGTGTATGTTCTGACGCCGCTGATGGCGTTGGTCTTGCAGGCCTGGCTGCCGCGCCTGTTGGGAGGCTATGCCTGGTTCGACCTGCCGCTGGTGGCAACAGTCTACTTTGCCCTGGTCCGTCGCGACCCAATTCAGGGAACGCTGATGGGCGCGGCGCTGGGCCTCTTTGAGGATGCGCTGACCCACCACCCTATCGGCATCAACGGCGTCGCCAAGACGGTGGTAGGCTTTCTGGCCGGGTCGGTGGGCATTCGCATCGATGTCGAGAACAGCTCCATCCGCCTGATGCTGACCTTTGTGCTTTCGCTGCTGTCGAGCGCGATCAACGTCTTCATTGTCCGCATCCTGCTGGGACTGGACCTCCAGTGGAGTTGGCTGGCGGTACTGATGACGGCGGTAGGAAATTCGTTGATCGCCCTGGTGGTTTTCCATTTGCTGGATCGGTTGCAAATCAGGGAATGATGAAAGGGTTTATCTTTGAAGCTGAAAGACCGGGTCTTGAGCAGGAGAAACAGACCGGCAGGCAAGGGCAAACCCAAGTCGGACACTTAACGGCGTCTGAGGCGCAGACAGAATGTATCCCGGCGGCGGCAATCGCGGCGAAAAGCTCTCCACCTTCAAGCTGGCGGTGGTGCAATACGGCATCCTGGCCATGATGCTGGTCCTGGTCTCAGGGCTGTGGCGGCTGCAGGTGCTGGGGGCGGAGAACTTCCGTCTGCTGGCCGAGCAGAACCGCATCCGCAAGGAGCCGGTGATGGCCGGCCGGGGCAAGCTCTTCGACCGCGAAAACCGGCTGATTGTGGACAACTACCCCTCGGTCTCCTGCTATCTGGTCCGCGAGGCGAACCGCAACGTGGACGCCGACCTGCCGCTGATTGCGCGCGGAATGAACCTGGACCTGGAGCAGTTGCGCTCGACGCTGCGCCGCTATCGGGCCGCGCCGGGCTACCAGCCCATCCCCATCAAGCAGGACATCACCGCCGACGAGCAGGCCTTCATCGAGGCGCACCGCAACGAGCTGCCGGAGCTGGAAACGGTCGACATGGAGCGCCGGCTCTATCCGCGCGACGGCTTTGCCGCGCACCTGATCGGTTACGTGGGCGAGGTGAGCGAGGAGGATCTCAACAACCCGCGCTATGTCTACAACAATCCCGGCGACATGGTGGGCAAGGCCGGGGTCGAGGAGACCTACGACCAGTTGCTGAGGGGACAGGACGGCTCCCGGGATGTGGTGGTGGACAGTCATGGCCGCGAAGTGGGCTACCTCAGAACCCAACATGCGATCCCCGGGCAGGACCTGAAGCTGACCATTGACATCGACCTGCAGCGTACCGCGGAACTGGCGCTGGGCGACGCGAACGGCGCTGTGGTAGCGATGGACCCGCGCAACGGCGAGATTCTGGCTCTGGTCTCCCACCCCAGCTACGACCCCAATGCCTTCGCGGTCCGCATCAACCGCAAGGACTGGAGCGACCTGGTGAACAATCCCAACCATCCGCTGATGAACAAGGCCATTCAGGACCAGCTTGCTCCGGGGTCGACCTTCAAGATCATCATGTCCGCTGCGGGGCTTCAGGAAGGCGTGGCGCAGGATATGCACGTGAATTGCGTGGGCGGCGGCACATTCTACGGGCGCTTCTTCCATTGCGATCGTCACCATGGGGTGCTGAATATCAGCCAGGCCATCCCGCTCTCCTGCGACACATTCTTCTACACGCTGGCCCAGAAGCTGGGCATCGACACCATTGCGAAATACGCTACCGACTTCGGACTCGGTCAGAAAACCGGCATCGACCTGCCCAACGAAATGTCCGGTGTGATGCCTTCCACGCAGTGGGAGATGAAGAACTTCCACCAGCGGTATTACCCCGGAAACACGATTTCGGTAGGCATAGGCCAGGGCGAGACGCAGGTTACGCCCCTGCAACTGGCCAGGGCCCTGGGCGGCATCGCTTCGGACGGTCATTTTGTGCGGCCCCATGTGGTGATGCCAGACCAGAATATTCCGGCCGACTTCCGGCAGGCTGTTCTGGACAGCTTCCCCGGCTCGGGAGACAAGACGGTGCCGCTCAACCCCGACACCTGGGCGATCATCACCGACGGAATGGCCGCGGCCACCACCACCGGAACGGCCGCCGCGGCGCATATTGAGGGCATCGACTTTGCCGGCAAGACTGGCACTGCACAGGTTGTGGGCGGCGGAGATACCCACGTCAAAGGCGGCGAGAAGACGCCGAATTCCTGGTTTGTGGGCATGGTGCCTCGCCGCAACCCTGAGATTGTAATTTGCGTCCTCCAGGAGCATGGGGACTGGGGCGCGAACTCCGCCCATATCGCTCAGGCGATGGTCGTCGAGTACGTCAACAAAGAGCGCATGGCGGACCACAACGTCAACAATCAGGCGAACCTCGGCAAGCCGGTTGAGATGGGGGCCGTCTGGTTTGACTCCGCGCCCGCTGGCCGACGGCGCCACGGCGCTGTCAGTCTGCCTAGGCAGGATTCTCAACTCCATGCCGGAGATTTCATGGTCAACCCGGGCCCCTTGCCCGGACCAAAGGCGGTGGCAGGCGGTCAGTTTGCGCTGCCGAAGTGGCTGCTGGCCTTGCCTCTGCGCTTCAAGGAAGGCCAGCCCTGATGCGCCGATTTTTGAGCTTCCGCGACTTCGACTGGGCGCTGCTGGGCATGGTGCTGCTGCTCTGTGCGATCTCAGTGCTGGAGATTTATTCGGCCACGCTGCATACCAAGTACGCTGCGGTCCCCGGCTTCTTCAATGACCAGAAGATCTGGGTTCCAGGGCACATGGGCTTCCACACCAAGCAGATGCTGTGGATCGGCGGCGGGCTGGCGGCGATGTTCCTCTTTTCCAGAATCGATTACCACCGACTGCTCGACTGGGCTCCCTGGGCCTACGGGTTCAGTCTGGTGGCGCTGGCGGCTGTCAAGCTATTGGGAACAAAGGTGCTGGGCGCGCGCCGCTGGATCAAGATCGGCCCCATGCACTTTCAGCCCTCCGAATGGGTCAAGCTCATCCTGATTCTGGCCGTGGCCCACTACTTTGCCAATCTGGGCGGGCGCAACCTCACCTGGAAGGATATCTTCAAAGCTATCGCACTGGTCGGAGTTCCCATGGTGCTGGTGCTGATCCAGCCGGATCTGGGAACCGCGCTCACCTACGCTCCGATTTTGGTGGCCGGATTGTTCCTTGGCGGCGTCAATCTCCGCCAGGCGCTGGTGCTGACCGCTTGCGCCGTTGTGTTGGTGGCTGGGGTGTGGACCGATGGCTTCGGAGCCGGCCGCATCAAGGTCCTCAAGGGCTTTCAAAAGGCGCGGCTGACCAGCTTCATGAACCCCGACAGCGATCCGCTGGGCAAGGGCTATCAGACAAAGCAGGCGCTGATCGCCGTCGGTTCGGGCGGCGTCTGGGGCAAGGGAGCGGCCAAGGGAACGCAGACCCAGGGCGACTTCCTGCCTATCCCCCATGCCGACTTCATCTTTGCCGCTTTCGGCGAGGAACACGGATTCGTCGGCGCGCTTTTCGTGCTGCTGCTATACTTTTCCATATTGATGCGTTTGATTCAGAACGCGCAAACAGCCGCAGACATGCCCGGCTCCTTGGTTATCATGGGGGTAGTGGCTGTGTTGACCTTTCAGATCGCGGTCAACGTAGGCATGGTCATCGGGCTGATGCCCGTCACCGGAATTCCTTTGCCGTTAATGAGTTACGGCGGATCTTCGGTGCTGTTTACGTTCCTGGCGCTGGGCGTGGCGATGAATGTCCGCATGCGCCGGTTCGTCAACTAAGCTTTTCTGGCAGGTTTACCTCTTGCGCGCCCCGGGAGAGTCCGGACCACAAGAGTTTATTTTTCAAGCATTTCGCCGGCCGGGTCCGAATGGGCCGCGCCAGGCAGGAAAAGGGTTCATGAGCACGCAGAGACGGGAAAACCGTTGGCAGCGTATAAGTTGCACGGGACGCGCGAGAAGATTGGGGGCGACATTCCTCGCCCCTGAAGCGCGGCACGGCTGTGCAATCGCCAGCGGTGGAACGGCCCCGCCGGGATTTCCGGCACGGTTCCACCCCAGCGACAAAAACCTGTCGCCGGGGGCCCCGGCACGGTTGGCCACAAACTCTCTGCAATCGGGCTACCGTATCGTACAGCTTGTTCGGTTTGTTCAGATTGTTGGGCAAGACCTTCGCCTCGGCTCACCGCCCTTCAGGGCCGTGCGTGGCGCGGAAACCGGCATACCAGCGAATCACGGGTCATCCCTTCGGCACATCTCTCCCCCATCCGGCCTCGCGCCTCTCCATCCGACTTCGCCGCGGGTCCCAGCAGGCAGACGCCGCTGGGCGGAAAGGTACGATGGCAAAGGAAATCTGCATCTCTTCGACGCCGCATGAGACGCGGCTGGCAATCCTGGAAGACGATCAACTCGCGGAGATTTACTACGAACGCGAAAACGAGTACACGCTGGCCGGGTCGATTTACAACGGCCGCGTCACCCGCGTGCTGCCCGGCATGCAGTCGGCCTTTGTGGATATTGGCCTGGAGCGCGACGCCTTCCTCTATGTAACCGACTTCCTCGAACTCGAAGACCAGGAAGAGACCGACGAGCTGGAGAAGGCCGCAGCCAGCGGCGGCAGCCAGCCTCCCCGCGAAGTCCGGCACAGCGGGGCTCCCGACAGCCGCGGCGAGGTTCGTGGCGGGCGCTCCGCTCAGAAGCCCGACCAAAGGCCGGAGCAGAAGCAGGAACCGCGCCCGGCGCAGGAACGCGCTGCCTTTGAAAGGCCTTCCCCGGAGAAGAACGTCAAGGAACGCCGTCTCCTGATTGAGAGCGCGCCTGAGGCGGATGAGGCAATCGCTCCCGAACCGACATTCGCCTCCGAGCAGACCGGCGCTGGGGAGGGAGATTCCGGGGAACCCGGCGCCAAGCGCTGGCGCGGACGCCGCCGCCGTCGCGGTGGCCGGGGTCCCGCAGGCTCTCCCGAGGGACAGGCCGAGGCTGGCGACACCTCCAGATCCTCCGTCGAAGGAATTGCGGAAACAGAATTGCAGGTTGCGCCGGAGATTCATGCCGCTGGGGTCCCCGCGGACACGCCTTCGTCGACCGGGTTTGTCGAGCCCGTGCACCGCTTCGAGCGCGCTACAGCCATCTCCCCAACCCCATTTGTGTTGCCGGGCGAGTCGCTGTCGAAGTACGGCGGCGCACCGGTGGAGGGCGCCTCGGCGGACGATGCAACCGAGCCGGCCAGGCCGGGAAGCGCCTTCAAGCCCGCAACGCTGATTGAGTCGCCTATCGAGTGGGACGGGAGCGGTTTGTTGCCGGGCGAGTCGCTCTCACGGCATGCCAGCCGCCACAACGAGGGCGGCGGGCCTGCCTCGGAGGCGCGAATTGCGCCCCGGGAACTCTCATCCGATGCGCTGGAAATCGACGCTGGCGCCCCGGATGCGGTCGAGGAGCAGGAGTTCTTCGAGGAAACGACCTTGGCCGCGCCTGAAGCGATTGCTCCCGATGCAGCTCTTGAGCCCAGCGAGGACTTTACGGAGGTAATGCCTCTCCCCGAGCCGGCGGAAGACCACTTCGCCAAGGAAGATCTGGCTGAGGAAGAACTGATCGAAGAAGAGATGACTGCGGAAACGGCCCAAGTCGCGCCCCAGTCGCCCCTGGGTAAACCAGAGCCCGCAGTTGCGGCTCCCGCCACGACAGAAAATTACGCCATCGGGACGGCAATCGACCAGCCCTCGGACGGAGAGCCGTTGGCATCCCCGGTGACAAGACAGGACGAGGTCCTCGCGAAAGATGCGCATGATCAGCCTGCCACTCAGGAAGCCGACGGAACCGAACCCCTCGAGCCAGACTCCGATGCGACCGCTTCTCATAATGTAGACCCGCTGCCTCCCGCCGGTTTCCGGCTCTTTGGCTTTGGCGGCAAGAAGAAGGCTGAAGCAGAGGCCGCGAAGCCGCAACCCAAGCCCGCTTCGGTCGCACCAGCCTCGACGTACGCTCCCGGCAGCGGCCTTATTGAGGAAGAGGTGATCGAAGAGGAGGAATTCGACGCTCCCCGCCATCATCACCACGGACAAGGCGGCGACCACGAGACGGACGATTTCGAAGAGGAGACGCTGCCCAGCCAACTTCGTACCGGCGACCTGGGCGAGATGCTTCAGGAGGCCCACCTCGACCATCGCATCCAGATGAATTTTGACGACAAGAATCGCGACGAGGAGGAGCTCGACGACGAGGACGAAGAGCCTTCAGCCGAAGGCCAACCCACCGCCGGGAGCCCTGGCCGTGACTTGGCCCAGCAGCGCAGGGATCGCAGTTCCCGCGGACGCCGCGGACGCGCGGGCTCGGCAGTTCCGGGTGGGCAGGCCGACAGAGGCCGCGGCCCTTCGCGCCGCTCCATGCAGATGTCCGATCTGCCTATTATCAGCGACCTGCTCAAGCCGGGCCAGGAGATTCTGGTCCAGATCGCCAAGGAGCCCATCGCCAAGAAGGGCGCGCGCATCACCTCGCACATTGCGCTCCCCGGCCGCTTCCTGGTCTTCATGCCCACCGTCTCGCACATCGGCGTCAGCCGCAAGATCGCCTCGGACGAGGAGCGCCAGCGCCTGAAGAGAATCCTGGTCCACGAGCGCGGCGAAGCCAGCGGCGGGTTTATCGTTCGGACTGCCGCCGAGGGCGCATCTGAAGAGGAGTTGCGCACTGACCTGCGCTACCTGCTGAATTCCTGGGCCGATATCAAGCAGCGCTCCGACGCCTCGAAGTCTCCCGCGCTGATCTTCCACGATTCCGGGCTCATCGACCGCATCCTGCGCGACCAGGTCAACAGCAACTTCTCCGCAATTTGGGTCGATTCCGAGGCCGATTACGAGCGCGTTGTGAAGTTCCTCAACCGCTTCTCGCCCGCCCTGGTCCGCCGCGTCAAGCTCTACACCAAGGAAACCCCACTGTTTGAGCACTTCGGCATTCAGGATGAGATCTCCAAGGCTCTGCGCTCCAAGGTCTGGCTCAAGAGCGGCGGATCGATCGTCATCAACCAGACCGAGGCGCTGGTGGCCATCGACATCAACACCGGTAAGTACGTAGGCAAGTCGGCCCGTCTGGAGGACACCATCGTCAAGACCAACCTCGACGCGGTGCCGGAGATCGTCCGCCAGATTCGCCTCCGTGACCTGGGCGGCATTATCGTCATCGACTTCATCGACATGGATGATCGCAAGAACCGCTTCAAGGTCATGGCCGCCCTTGAAGAGGCTCTCAAATCCGACCGTGCTCCCACCAAGGTCCTCCAGTTCAACGACTTCGGCCTCGTCGCCATCACCCGCAAGCGCGTCAAGCAATCCCTGGAGCGGACCCTCTCGGTTCCTTGCCCGACATGTCAGGCCACCGGCATGGTCAAGAGCCCGACGACGGTCTGCAACGAGATCTATACCGAGCTGCGCAAGATGAGGAAGCACTTCGAGAGCGCCGACGTTCTGCTGCGCGTCAACCCGGAGACCGTCAAGGTTCTCAAGGCCAACAACGGCAGTTGGCTCACCGAATTCGAAGAGCTGATCGGCAAGAACATCCTCGTCAAGAGCGACGCCACGCTGCATCCCGAGCAATTCGACATCCAGGGGTGAGGGCCAACAAACCGTATGGAACGGTGAAGGCCGGAGCATCGCTCCGGCCTTCGATCCTTGAGTTCAACTCAGCGATACCTGACGATAGTAAATAGGCAGTCCCTTGCCACGAAGTGCGGTCAGAAATTCATTAGAATCGCTATCAAGGGTCGCTTGCGACACGATCACAAGTCTTTGTGGTTCTACCCCGCCTCGCCGGCGCTGATACTTTTCATCTTGTTTCCTAGTGCCGAGCTCGCAGATTGCATCGGAGAAGCAATCCAAAGACTAAGGCTATTGCAATTGGAGCGTACTGGACGCAACGCGCGATCCAAGCTGGAGTCAGCCTACGGTTCGGTAAGCGCCCGATTCGGCCCTTCCAAAATCATTGAAACTAGCCGACTACCTCGCCAGCGGCACGCGCAGATCGCCGCCGGTCATCTCCTTGGGGAGGCCCAGCGAAAGAATGTTCAGCAGAGTGGGCGAGATGTCGCGCAGTGAGCCGTCCGGACGTAGCCGGTAGTGCTTGGCCTCTTCGGCCACGTAGATCAGCGGCACCGGGTTGGTGGTGTGCGCGGTGTGCGGGCTGCCGGTGACCAGGTCCACCATCTGCTCGGCGTTGCCGTGGTCGGCGGTGATCAGCCAACTGCCGTTCTTCTCCCGGATGGCTTTGTAGATGCGGCCCAACTGCGCGTCGATGGCTTCGATGGCACGGATGGTCGGCTCCAGCTTGCCTGAGTGGCCCACCATATCCGCATTGGCGAAGTTGGCGACAATGAGATCGAAGGAGCCGTCGTTAATAGCTTTCACAATAGCGTCGCCGATGGCCTCGGCTTTCATCTCTGGAGCAAGATCATAAGTGGCCACCTTCAGCGACGGAATCAAAATGCGCTCCTCGCCGGGAAAGGGCGTTTCGATGCCGCCATTAAAGAAGTAGGTCACGTGGGCGAACTTCTCCGTCTCGGCGACTCTCAGATTGCGCAGATGGTGCGCGGAGAGCACGTTGGCCAGAATGTTATCCAGCGACTCCGGCGGAATGATGACGGGCAGCTCGTAGAGCTTGTCGTACTGCGTCATGCAGAGGTAGTAGAGATTCTTGGGAATTTCGCTGCGGGGAATGGTGGCGTCGAGCGCCTCCCATCCGTCCAGATCGCGTCCTCCCTGCTTATTCAATCCGCTCTCGCGCGTCAGCACGCGGGTGATTTCGCGAGCGCGGTCGGCGCGGAAGTTGAAATTGATGCAGACATCCTCGTCGCGAATCTGGCTCACCGGTTTGCCCGCTGCATCGACCACGACAAAGGGAATCAGGAACTCGTCGGTAACTCCGTTGTTGTAACTCTCCTTGATGCGCGCGACGGCGTTGGGATACGCACCGCCCTCGGCTTTGCCGTTGACCATGGCGTCGAAGGCCTTGCGCTCGCGCTCCCAGCGCTTGTCGCGGTCCATGGCATAGTAGCGGCCGTTGATTGTCGCGACTTTGCCCACGCCGTACTCGCGCATCTTCTGTTCGAGCTGCGCGATGTATCCCGCGCCGGAGTCGGGCGGCGTGTCGCGGCCGTCCATGAAGGCGTGAACGAAGACCCGCTCCAGGCCATACTCCCGCGCCGTGCGCAGCAGAGCGTAGAGGTGTTCCTGGTGCGAGTGGACGCCGCCGTCGGAGACCAGCCCGAAGAGATGAAGCTGCCGTCCGCCTTCCTGCGCCCGCTTCATCGCCCGCGCAATGGCCGGGTCTTTTTGAAATGCGCCGGAGGCGATCATGGCGTCGATGCGCGTGATGTCCATCTGCACGATGCGGCCCGCGCCGATATTCAGGTGGCCGACCTCGCTGTTGCCCATCTGGCCGTCGGGCAGACCGACAAAATGGTCCGAAGCCTGAATCAGCGTGTTGGGGTACTCGCGCAGTAGTTTGTCGTAGGTGGGCTTGCGGGCCAGGGCAATGGCGTTGTTGGCGGTTTCGGCGCGATAGCCCCATCCGTCGAGGATGGTCAGAACGAGAGGACGCTTGGTCGTGGGCACGTAGGAAACACCTCTGAGTAGATCGAACTTCTCTCTTAGGATACCCTGTGAGGTGTCCGCTGAGCGTGGCTTGCGTCAGATGCGAGCCGATGGTGCCGCATCGGCCCGATCTGGTGTCAGAACATGCGGATGCGGATCCTGAATCAGAGTTCGAATCATAACGAACCTGTCATCCTGAACGGAGTTTGAGGTGTTCTTTGCGCCAAACGGAGTCGAAGGACCTGCGGTTGCTCTTCGGCTAAAAGTTCACTTCTAAAACTTAATCTTAGCGGCTGACCACCGCTCTTCCGGTGTCTTGAATGTTCTTGATCTTGCAACCTCGTTCAGAGGTTCCCTAAGCTGGAATGTTAGCGAATCGGTAACACCAAACCCCGGATTTTGAGCCTTTTCAGCCCAAGAATAGGCGATTGCTGGCAAAAAGGGCCGTCTTTTGGCCGGATTCTCATCCTCTTGAATCACCGCCAGGACCGAGCGGCGGACGCTCCTCACGTCCCTCTTGCGTGGCGACCTCGATCCGCTTCGACTTCCGATAGACGTTGGCAACGGCCATCGTCCAGAAAGGAACCAGATCGACTCCTGGCACCAGCTTGCCAAGAAACGACGGCAGAAACTCCCAGTGCCAGCCAAGCAGGTAAACCAGCGCGGCTCCAACGACCGCATCGAGAATGTCATCCGCAGGCGATTCCGCGCCCTCGATGAACAAGGGGAAGACGGCGACCTGGAGCGCATCGGCAACGATCGCCAGCGCCAGGGCTGCTCGAAAGCGCGTACGCGGCGAAATTGTAAAACCGTTTCGAGTCACATCAACCTGCTTTCCTGCCGGCCAAGGCCGACTTTCTGGACGCCTGGGCTTTTCCGCGCCGTGCGGGGACCTCCGATTAAATTCAATAACTCATTGAAGTTTCCCTCAAGGGCTAAAGCCCGCGATTTTATTGGGCCTATTGCGGCACGACTGAAGTCGTGCCCTTTCAAAACCTCGACTGAATCAGAGGTTCTTTCGGGCATTCTTCTGTTGGCCGAGAGCGAGCGTGGACCGGGAGGTCCACGCTCGCTCTCGGCCAGGAGGCCGGCGCTACCTCGCTATTCCAACAGGCACAATGCTCTGAGACTGCGTTCTGCTTTGCCTTTCGGATTGCGTTCTCCTTGCCTTCCGGATCATTCCGAGAGAGGCGTTTCCAGTATCGTATCGGAAGTCGAGGAACCTTGCGCGCCGCTTGTCTTCTATCGTCAGCGCCAGGACGAAAGAAAGGCGTCCAGCAATGCCAGACGCCTTTGAAGAAGCCGGGGAAGCCGACTTAGTGAGCTAACTGCCGGAAGGCCCAGAAGAGCGTGCCCGAGAGCAACGCGGCGGCGGGCAGCGTGAAGACCCAGGCCATGGCAATGCTCTTTATGGTGGACCACTGCAACCCGCTCTTGTTGGCGGCCATGGTTCCGGCCACTCCTGAGCTGAGCACATGAGTCGTGCTTACCGGCAGGCCGAAGGTGTCCGCGGCAGAGATGGTGGCCATGGCGACCAGCTCGGCGCAGGCGCCCTGGGCGTAGGTCAGATGCTCCTTGCCGATCTTTTCGCCGACGGTGACGACGATCCGCTTCCATCCCACCATCGTGCCCAATCCCAGGGCCAGAGCCACGGCGACCTTGACCCACGGCGGAATGAACTTGGTGGCCTTGTCCACCTTGCTCTTGTAGTTGCCGAGGGCCTTGTTTTCGTCGGCGGTGAAGACGGGCGGCTTGTGAGCGGCGATGAGCGAGGCGTCGTTTTTTTGCATCAGGCGGATGGCTTCGCTGGCCACGTACATATCGTTGCGGACGTTGGCCTGATCCTTGGCCGGGACCGCTTTGAACTCCTTGTAGACGGCGACTTCGCCGGTCAGATCCTGAACCAGCTCGTGCAGCGCCAGCACCGTGGCCGGCTGAACTTGCTTAGTGCGGATGTAAGCGGTGACATCGCCGCGTGGATCCTGGCCCAGATAGCCGGCCTTGTCGATGTGCCGGTTGAGAACATGCGCGGCCTGCTCGCTGGCTGCAATAAAGTCCTGAATCTGGTTGCCGGTGACGGCGTGGTTGAGCGCGTAAGCGGTGGGGACGGTGCCGATGAGGATCAGCATGATGAGGCCCATGCCCTTCTGGCCGTCGTTGGAGCCGTGGGAGAAGCTAACGCCGGAGCAGGTCAGCACCAGCAAAGCGCGGATGGGCCACGGTGGAGGCGCATTGTCCTTGGGAGCCTCATAGAGCGCCGGGTACTTGATGAGCGCCTTGGAGAGCAGGAGCAACAGGGCGGCTGCGCCGAAGCCGATGATCGGGGAGATGAGCAGCACCTTGAAGACCTTGATGGCCTGCTCCCAATCGACGCCTGAGGTGCCGTCGCGGACACTCATCAGTTGGTTGGCCACGCCCACGCCTATGATGGAGCCGACCATGGTGTGCGAACTGGAGGCGGGCAGGCCGAGCCACCAGGTGCTGAGGTTCCAAATAATGGCAGCCAGCAGTAGCGCGAAGACCATGGCGAAGCCGGCGCCCGTGCTTACCTGAAGAATCAGCTCGACCGGCAGCAGGGTGATGATCGAGAAGGCCACCGCGCCGGAGGAGACCAGAACGCCGGCCAAGTTGCACAGCCCCGACCAGACCACGGCAATGTTGGGGTCCAGCGAGTGCGTATAAATGACCGTGGCCACGGCGTTGGCCGTGTCGTGGAAGCCGTTGACGAACTCGAAGCCTAGGGCGATCAGCAAGGCCACGCCCAGCAGCGCATAGGGCCAGACGCTGGTGATGGCGATTTCGCCGATGTCTTGCGCGATGTGGTAGCCGATGAACCCAAGGCCTCCAATCAGCGCCACCAAGACCACCGCGCCGCTGATCCACGCGGAGGATTTCTTCATCTTGCGGTCGAGAAGGGACGCCCCAGTGGGCAGGGCATCCACTGTTGTTGCCAGATCAGCCATCGAAAGGCTCCGGAGAATGGGATGGAATTCGAGTCCAGGCGGCTGGGAAGCAAATGAACCCGGACAGAACCATCAATATAGGAGCCAGATGAAAGGGAGATGAATTCTCGCCAGAAAGGACCAGAAGGGAGAGGATATGGGCCGGGACGCGCCGGCGGCGCGTCCCGGCACTCGACGATGGAAGCGCTTGGAACTAAGAGGTTTTTGTGTTCTTCATATGTTGAATGGTGATCTTCGTCTTTCCGTTGTCCAGTGACGGATTTGCGGTAATAGTTACCTGAACGAACTCCTGCTCCCCTGTTTTGAGGTGGATGATCGTATTGCCGAAAATACTGGTAACGGAAGCGCTGGAGCCCAGCTTGTCCTTGTAAAAAGCAGCCACCTGAGCGGGCGGGTCCGAGGTCAGGAATACGCCCGTCACCGAAGAGCCGCTGGGCATTTCCATCTTTATGCCCCCGCGAGTGCTCTGCGCGCCGGGATAGATATCCACCCCCAGATCGGATGCGCTGAGGTTTTCAGCCGGAGTGGTCGTGATGGTGCCCGCGGGCGTGCTCATCGTCATCCGGCCGCTGGAATCCACATGCGTATGCTTGGCGATGCCATAGACGGCCAACACCAGGGCGCCGATGCCGAGAATGCCCAGCCCGAAGATGACGGCGACGACAATCAGGATGATCTTGAGCGTGCTGCTGCCGGATTTTGCCGGAGCCCCGACTGGCGGGACAAAGACCGCAGCCGCGCCTCCAGGATCGGCCGCTGCTCCACAGGAAGAACAGAATTGCTGGTCGGAGGCTAATGCAGCGCCGCATTTCGAGCAGAAGCTTGCCATGTGAATCTCCTAGTCGTTGAAGAATTAGCCGGAATTTTCAGAGCGATTTCCAGACTGCATGACAATATACCTCACCTTGCTCAACTCTGGCAGGATTATTCCATTCGTTTACTTCCGCGCAATGATCGGCGTCCGACCATTGCGCGGTGTATTAAAGTGGGAGAATGAAATTGCACAGGCTTGGTATTCACTTTACCGCCGGAATGGCGTGCGCTGGCATTGGATTCTGGCTCTTCTCCGGACGATTGCCGGCCCAGCAGCCGGCCACGCCGCAGAAAGCCGATTCCATCTTGATTCTGAAGAAGGACCACCGGATGGAGTTATTCGCTGGCGGCAAGGTGATTCGCACCTATCAGGTGGCGCTGGGCCAAGGCGGCCTTGAGCCCAAGGAGCGGGAGGGCGACGGGCGCACGCCGGAGGGCCATTACATAATTGAAGCCAAGTACCTAGGCCAATACCACAAGGCTCTGCGCATCTCCTATCCCAATGCCGAGGATCGCAAGCGTGCGGCGAAGCTGGGCGTTTCTCCGGGAGGCTCGATTCTGATTCATGGCCTGCCCAACGGCAAAGGATACATTGGCGCGGCGCATCGGCTCTACGACTGGACGCTGGGCTGCATCGCCGTCACCGACGAGGAGATCGACGATATCTGGAACCTTGTCCCGCTGGGCACGCCGGTGGAGATTCGGCCGTAGACTTGCCGCGCACCGGAATGGGCTCACGGCTCTGCGAAAATAGAGTCAGATGCTCTCCCTGCAAAATGCCGGCAAGCGGTTTGGTCCGCGAGTTTTGTTTCTGGAAGCGAATTGGCTGATCCGGAACAAGGAGAAAACCGCGCTGGTGGGGGCCAACGGCACCGGAAAATCCACCATCATGAAGGTGCTGGCCGGTCTGGAAACGCTGGATTACGGCGGCATGCAGCAGACGCGCGGCATCAGCATCGGCTACCTGCCGCAAGAGGGCTTGCGGCTGGCCGGCAGGACGGTCTTCGAGGAGTGCCTGACGGTCTTCGACGAGCTGCGCGAGATGGCACGCGAGGTCGAGCGGCTGGGCGGGCAACTGGCGGAACTGGATCATGCAAGCACGGAGTATGAGGCCGCGGCGGAGCGCTACTCCATGCTCCAGGAGCGCTTTCACGCGCTGGATGGCTACGCGCTGGACTCTCAAGTGGGCGTCGTGCTGACCGGACTCGGCTTCGGCAAGGAAGACTGGTCGCGGCAGACCGATGAGTTCTCCGGCGGCTGGCAGATGCGCATCGCCCTGGCGCGGCTGCTGCTGGCCAAGCCGAATCTTCTGCTGCTCGACGAGCCTACGAACCACCTGGATCTGGAAACCCGCAATTGGCTCGAAGACTATCTGAGGACTTATCCTTTCGGTTACATTCTTATCTCCCACGACAGGTATTTTCTCGATGTAACTATCGACCGGACCGTGGAGATTTGGAACAAGCGGCTGAATATCTACCAGGGAAATTACACCAAGTACCTCAGTCAGAAAGACGAGCGCCGGACGCAGTTGCAGGCGGCCTACCGCAACCAGCGCGAACAGATCGAGCATTTGGAAGCCTTCATCAATCGTTTCCGCTATCAGGCCACCAAGGCCAAGCAGGTACAGTCGCGCGTCAAGGAACTGGAAAAGATCGAGCGCATCGAAATCCCCGAAGAGGAATCGACGATTCACTTCCGGTTTCCTCAGCCGCCGCCCTCGGGACGCATGGTGGCGGAGGCGGAAGGACTCTCGAAGAGTTATGGCTCCAAGCAGGTGCTTGACAATGTGCGCTTCCGGATCGACCGCGGGGACCGAGTGGCGCTGGTCGGCGTCAACGGCGCGGGCAAGTCCACGCTGATCAAGCTGCTGACGGGCGACGAAGCACCGACCAGCGGCCAGGTGAAGCTGGGGCACAATGTGGTCTGCGAGTACTTCGCTCAGGACCAGTACAAGGTGCTCGACCCCGATGCGCGGATGCTGGACGACATCAGCCGCGCATCGGTAAAGGTGCCGGAAGGCGAGCTACGGTCGCTGCTGGGCTGCTTCCTCTTCAGCGGCGAGGATGTGTTCAAGCCGCTGGGCGTGCTGAGCGGCGGCGAGCGAAACCGGTTTGCGCTGGCGCGGATTCTGGTTTCGCCGTCGAACTTCCTGCTGCTCGACGAGCCGACCAACCATCTAGACATGCGCGCCAAGGACGTGCTGCTCGACGCTCTCGCGGCCTTCAGCGGCACGGTGGTTTTCGTCTCTCACGATCGCTACTTCATCGACCGGCTGGCAACGCGCGTGCTGGAAGTGGAAGGCGGCAACGTGACCAGCCACGAAGGCAATTACGAAGACTATCTGCGCTGGAAGGAGGCGCAGGCTACTGGAACAACAGTGGCGGAAGCAGCGGCCAAGGCTCAGCGGAGCGAGTCGGCCGCGCCTTCTAACGGGAGTGCGGGCAGCGGCGGATTGGACGGCAAGGCCGATGGCGCTGCCAAAGATGCAACCAAGGACCGGCCGCGCCGGCTGAATCCCATCCGGCAAAAACAGATGGAGGAGCGCTGCGCGTATCTGGAAGAAGAGGTCCCGCGCATCGAGGCCGCGATTGCCCACACCGAGGAGCAGTTGGGCTTCTATGTCTCGGCCGGCGAGACGCAGCGGCTTACGACGCTAGCCGAAGGGTTGCGGGAGCAGTTGGCCGAGTTGACCTCCGAATGGGAAGAGTTGATGGGGCAGTTGGACGGCGCTTGACGGGGCATTCAAAAAAGCGCGAGAAACGGCTCTTTTGGGCTCAAGAAGGCGGTTTTCTGCCCAAAGGTGTGTGTACTACACAGTCACATAGAGAGTAAGGAACCGCCTTTTCCACCGCATATTACACCTGCGGCACTCTGCTCGCCATTGACAAACGATCTAAGTTGCTGCATTGATTAGATATGGAGTCTCTTTTCTGGCCTACAAACGACCTCTCTTTTACCTCTTCGCCGTCTGCACTCTACAATGGAGGCGAGGAAGTTCCGATGACATTCCAGCTTGGCATTGTGACAGATAAAGGCGTGATACTGGCCAGCGACTGTTTATTGATGAATATGTCTGGTGCGAGGCTTTCGTATCAATCGCCGAAAATCACCGTTTACAAGGAGTATGGTTTTGCTTATTGCTCATCTGGAGATGCGTTTTGCGAAACATTTGCCGAGAAAATCCGTCAAGAAATAGTTAAAAAAACCATCGACTTCGCAGATGGAGAACCAATGGAAGTGAGTACATCTTTGGCTGAATGCGTAGATCGAGCACATGAGGAAGAGACGGGCTTTGCCAAACAGTACAATGCATTTCCCGGAAGAAGGCCAATGGCGGAGTGTATGGGCGGAAGTACGATGCTAGTCTTCCGAGGAAAAGAACGGGTAGCTTTATGGCGAGTCAATACGCTAAGGCCATATCCGAGCGCAGAGCCGATTATTCCAGGCTCTTGTATTGTAGGCGGAGATGGGGGCAATCCCGCAGTATTCTTCCCCTCTAGGTACTTTCGCAATGTTCCGAACACATTAAGAGCCTTACTTCCTCTCGCCGTTCATGCCGTATTGATGGCGAAGAGCGATTATGTCGATGGGTTACAGGTTGGAGTGTTTTCTCTGGACACATTTAGATGCCTAGACGAAAACGAGATAAAGCCGTACATTGAACAATCTCAGGCGCTAGATTTAGAGATATTGAGACGGCTCACGGAGAAATAATCTGCGCTATGATTAGACTATGAGGACACCTCCCAACAATCCCGAATTCGCCCGTTTGACGTTCGCCATGCGACACATTGCGGGAGTGTCGAAAGCCGAATTACAGCGGCGCATGGAAGACGAGAAAAAAGGGAAACAGGCTAAGGTTCCGCCCGCTTCCCCAAATAATAGGTTTATAGGCAAGATTCTGCTTGACAAGAAAATCGGGATGTGTGAAAGATAGGGAATGAGTGTCCCCGCTAAAGCCGGATTTCAGCAATCAATCAACCGCGTTTTTTCTTCAGCCAGTCCCGAACCTCAGCTTCAGTCAACTGAGACTGTAATAGAACTGTTTGAAGCCTGTCTTGAATCGGCTGCTCGGCGTTCAAGGCTTCTGCTAGATCACTATAGACTTCATGGGAATGTTCCCAAAAAATTTGATTGGCAGTCTCCCAGTCCGTCTCAGGATGCTCCTGTAAATACCGATACGTTTGAAACGTCATCCAAAGCCGTCTGTGACTAAACAGCAGTTGGGTAAATAGCAACATCTCTGATTCTTTCATTTTGTCTTATTCTCCATTTCGTCAATTCGTTTAATGATTCGGTTTGCCGCGTGGTCGATAGTAATTTTCAGAATCCACGTCCAGCAAGTACCGGCGACAATCACAGCAATGGCGAGTTGGTTGGTCGTCATGTTCATTTTCCTCGACAAAACAGGAGTGTACCAAAATGTCTATTCGTTTTTCCATTGAAGTCTCTGATCCTCACACTGAAAACCTGCTGCGCTATCTTGAGGATGCGCTAGGCGACAATTATGTTCACAAGCTGGAAGTCCTCAGTTGTGCTCAACAATGGCTGGAATTAGAGGATAAAACCCCAACCGTGTTCAATCGGGGCGATTCGCAGAAGTCACTTTCACTTCTTTTGGTGCCCGACCACGAAGGTTTAGGCTCTTGATTGCGGATTCGTAAGCCGAATCGACCTTGCTTACGTTTGGTGTATCGCCGGTTATCAACTTAACGATTGTCATTACAAGCAGAATTTCTTCGTCTGTCATTGATTCAATTCCTCCCCTTTGAACCTGCGGGAGAATTCTACCAAACTGCGCTATGATTAGACTATGAGGACACCTCCCAACAATCCCGAATTCGCCCGTTTGACGTTCGCCATGCGGCACATTGCGGGAGTGTCGAAAGCCGAATTACAGCGGCGCATGGAAGACGAGAAAAAAGGGAAACAGGCTAAGGTTTCGCCCGCTTCCCCCGATTCTGCCGTTTCAAGTTCCGTTTCCACTTCTCAGATTTAGGCACTACTCGCCGCGTCTGTCTTGCCGGTCAATTCGGCATACGTTAGCCGTTTGCCCGCGATCTGTGAGACGGCCAGGACGAAACGGTCTCTATCGTCCAAAGGATTATCTTTGGTTGCCCGATTGTTGTATCTGAAAGCCTGCTCATCCACATAACGGTCAAGATGAAAAGGTTCTACTGCGACATACGTGCCGGTCAATCCCCGTTTCAAGAGGCTCCAGAAATTATCGAGTCCTTGAGTATGAACCTGCCCGCGTACATATTCCCTCATGTGATTGACCGTCTCATGGACGAAAAACCCAGAGCCTAAGCGGTCGTATGGGGTTGCCTGATCTGAATAGATGGTGGAACCGCTCTCGATAGTGCTGAGGATTTGCTGCTGTAGGGTTTGCCGCTTGACGTTCGGGACTACCGTGGCCCGGACCTTTCGCAAGTCACGGTCAAGAGCGCCGAATACAGCAGTCTTGCCGACATAGCCGCCCCTCAGCCCATCTCGTGCTTGGACTCTAGCCTTACGGTCCTTGTGCATCTTGCGCGGGTCAGGACCAATATAGGTTTCGTCCACTTCCACCGGCCCGCCGCCAGGACCGCCCAGTTTGCTCCAGTTGCAATCCTTGAGAGCCAGCCGGATTCTGTGCAACATGAACCATGCCGTTTTTTGCGTTACGCCGATATGCCGCATGATCTCGTAAGAGCTAATCCCGTTTTTACAGTTCACTATCAGCCAAACGGCGGTCAGCCATTTATCGAGCGGAATAGGAGAATCCTCGAATACGCTCTGTGTCTTGACGCTGAATTGCTGGTGACAATCCTTCGCCATGCACTTCCATATTCTCCGGCTGGACAGGTAGGAAACGCGATTGCTCTCACAGTGCGGGCAAATAACCCCATGCGGCCAGCGCATAGCGGCAACGAAATCAACACACACATCGGGGTCCGCGAAATAGCGGGTTGCCTGTAGGAGACTCTTCGGGAGTTTTTCTGCGCTTTTCTTCATAGCAAAACCATTCTATCAAATAGCGCATGGTGTGTCAACTATATTTATGCCAATGCAAGCTATTGATTGCGTGTAGGTTACGAGTTTCGGATGGGCTAAAAACTGCGCCGCGCAGGATTATTTCACTTTTTCAGGCGGTTTTCACCCGCTCGTCTCATGCCTGAGGGAGGCGAGCGCGACCCGAGCCGCGTACAAAAGCTGGTTGCCCATCTTTTGGGGAATCGCCCCAATGAGTATGCCGTGGGCCGCGCAGGCGATGAAGTCGCGAATGTTTTCTTGACCGGCCAGAGGGGGCATGGCTTTGCAGTAAGCGGGGCCGGCGTGATGGGCGGCGAAGGCCCTGTCCATGCGGCTGCCTTTGGTGCCTTCCAGGTATGCGTCGTAGGAGCGCTGCCAGGCGGTGCAGCAACGCCGGATGGCGGCGCGGGTTTGCTTGTGGCCGGGGTCGAGCGCCGGGAGAGGAATAGCCGGGACCAAGGCGAGTCCCGAGGCGGATTCTGCGGTCATGGTGTCCTTTCAGTGGACAGTGGACAGTG